>NZ_CP012850.1:686141-1372282 GCF_000802205.1 Candidatus Nitrosocosmicus oleophilus
TTTCAGATGTTGTGAAAAAAATTAATAAAAATACAAAAGCAATTCTTCCAGTTCATCTTTACGGTCATCCCTCTGATATGGATGAGATCAATTCTATTGCAAAAGATAATTCATTAAAAGTTGTGGAGGATTCATGTCAATCATTAGGTTCTTTGTATGATCAAAAACAAACTGGTATAATGGGAAATTTGGGTTGTTTTAGTTTTTATGCTAGTAAAGTGCTCACGACTGGCGAAGGGGGAGCAATTGTTACTAGTGATGATGATTTATATGAAAAATTGCTAATGATAAGAAACCATGGTATGGTAAATGGGTATGATACAGAGATATTTGGTCTGAACTTGAGATTACCCGAAGTAAGTGCCGCCATAGGAATTGCTCAGATGCGAAAGCTAGACAAGATGCTAGAAATGAGAAAAACAAATGCAAAATTATTGTTTGATGGATTAAAGAAATTTGAACAGAAATGCTTACTCACATTGCCTTATGAACCTGAGAATAAGAAATTCAACTGGTACCTGTTTACTATTGGGTTCAAGGAAAACTCTCAACGAGATTTGATCAAAAATGCTCTTATTAAGGAAGAAATTGGTGCTACTGTTTATTATGATCCACCAATACATAAAACTCCTTATTATAGTCACTCTAATGATCTTAACTCTGATACTTTTCTCTCCAATACTGTTTGGGCTTGGAATCATGTGTTGTCATTGCCTGTTCACCCGTTGATAACTGAAGCCGATATTAACAAAATTCTAAAAACATTTGAGAATAATCTACAGTGATCAAAAATACTACTTGAATTAGTTTGAACTGGGGTTTTCTCAATAAAATACCATTTTTATGTGAGTTCTTAAGTCGGGTTTAATGTAAATGAAATTAACCATAGAAAAAGACGAATTTCTTTCTAGGAGATTCTACCTAGTCATTTTTTATTTATGTGCATTTGTTATGGCTGCAATTACGTTTTATTCATTATATGTAAGTCTTTATGAATATTTGAATACTGGAAAGGTCATAATAGGAGAGGTATTGGTTAATACTGAATTCCCAGTTAAGGGGCTAGCAAAATTGGTAACCTATCTTATGATCGTTTCTGTGGTAGCGTGGTATTGCGTTACTAAACTTGGAGAAGATAGGGTAAAAAATATCCCAAAAAGTATAAGATCCATTTTGCAATTGATAGTACTTGCAATACTAATAATTTCAATTTATGAATTCATTTATAATTTTATAATATGGAGCGCATTAATCACTGCTGACTTGGTTAATGGTGAATTAAGATTGGACGATTTATTTATGCCCTATCCTAATCCTAATACTCCTTGGAACTTGGTATTTGCTACAAAGATGTCTTTGGCAGCTTTGATTATTTCTGCTCATGGTTTCTACATAATATCGAAAAGAACCTGAAAAGGCGATAAAGTTAGAGATTAGAGATAGATACTTTGGTTCAAAAAAAGCTAGTTATTTATCATTATTGATGCCACCACTATTGCTGTCCTACTGCCTGTCTACTTCATTTTTAGAGACTCGCATGCCCTCACATATTAAAAGCAAATAAGATTTTATTACAGAAACTGAAAAATTTTAACATGGGTAATACTGACAAAAAGAGTATTCAATTAACCGAAAAAGAGTGGCAAGTAATACTTGATTCTTTGAGCAATACTATTTTTAACGAAGAAATAACTGAAGAGGCCAGAAAAAATGCTAAAGATCTGTTTCTCAAAATAAATAAGAATATCTAATTTATTGTGTTTAATGTAATTATTTACAAATTAGTAAAAAAATCACATTTGGATCTATGATGTAAATAGTTTCCATTTCGATCCATTTCTGATGGTTTATCTATATTATGAAGGAAATTTATCATATTTGTAGCATCTTGAGTTTCCTTGTCACATTTGCTTAATCTTCAGCTGAATCTACAAAATGTGTCTATCTTGTTGTTCATTTGACGAATTTCCGTTCTAACCTATATATAAAACCTGACACTCGGAGAAAAAATGCAATTTCGCCAGTGATTCGACTAAGGTTTTTTCTAGTTTCAACTAATGCTTATATTGTAGGAGTATCCACAACACTGCATCGTTGTATTGATTTATTGAGACTTTTTTTATATTATTAATAATTTATCAAACAACTAATTGACATGGAGAACAAAATTCCTGTGTATTCGTCACATGATTCCGACTAGGCAAAATGAATCTGATTTTAACCATATTCTAAGAATATCTTAAGATCAATATAGTTTCTAATCTACTTTGTAAGCAAATTTCTAATCTGTTTTACTAATTCCAATATTCTATCAATATCGTTTGCTTCTGGATTCAAATCTATATATTTATAAAGAATTTCTAGAGCTTGTTCATATTCCTTATTTCTATATAAAATTATACCTTTGTCTCTGAGTGCTTCAGAACTAGTGCTATCCAGGGAGAGGATCATCTCGTTTATTTTCATTATTTTGTTTAAATCGTCCACTTCCATGTATCCATTTTTCAAATTATTTAAGACCCTGATTGTGATTTGTAATGAATTTGTCTTCTTCAACAAGTCGTTAGACAAAGAAATGGTAGATCTAGGATATGCCTTGTTTAAAAGATCTTGTAAGACGTAGTCATCCATGATTCGGCCCTTGTTGAACGGATCAATTACTATCGATTCGTCCGAATCTTCATCTAATACGTATTTGACTAAAAAATGAGATGGAAAATTAACGGGATGGAGTTTAAAATCCATATAACTAGCAAGGTGAATATAGATCAATGACAGCGTTATGGGAATTCCTGTCCTTTTTTCTAATACTATGTTTAAATAATTATTGACAGGATTATAATAGTCACTAATATTTGGTTGAAATTTTTTATCATCAAAGAAAAAATCATTTAATTTTTCAATAACATGGGTTGGCCTCATACCTTTTGTATTTTTTATTTGGCCGGTTAACTCTTTTCCCATCTCATTCATCATGTTCATATATTCTGATATTTTCAGGTTGGGATAATCGATAATTCTAGCAATATGAAGTACATGTTCAGTTATGTTTACTATGTCATCATTTTCTTGTACTTTGTCAATTACTGTCTTTTTCCAATCTTCTAGATAGTCTTTCTCTATCTTATCTTCAAAACCCAATATTAGTAAAAGCTTGTTTCATCCTTATAAGTAAAATCAAAAAAATGTATCATGTTGCAGTCGTTGAAATATTGTCGATGATTTTTATCATACATTTAGTAGTTTTTTCAAGAAGGTCGATCTTAGCAAATTCGTTGGGTGAATGTATCCTTGAGAATATATAGGTCCCACCAATTGAAATGCAAGGAGCCTTTAGCAAATCAATAAAATCATACATAGGTCCAGTACCTGCAGATGAAATCGATATTATTGAATCTCCAAAAATTTCATTTGCAGATTTTTCAACTATTTTTACATACTGATTATCTAATGCAGTTCTTCCAGCGGCTTCTCCATGAATAAGTGTGACTTTAATGTCCTCAAATCCGTTTTCTACTAGATGTTTCTCTAGCCTTTTAAACTGAAGAGCAGGGTTCATATTTGGAACCAAACGAAAGTCAATCTTTGCCATTGCTTTTGAAGGAGTTATGGTTTTTGCACCTGGACCTGAATATCCAGAATTTAATCCAGATATGTTACAAGTTGGTTCACAAGTCAAAGCTTTCTTTACCCCTTTCCCGCTAAGATTATTGATAAATTTGTTGATTCCATATTCTTTTTTGAAACTTTCCTCATCAAATGGTTCGCTGTCTATTATCAAACTTTCCTCTTCAGATAATTCTTTAACTTCTTTAAACCAATCCTTTATCAAAATTTTTCCTTCCCTGTCAACCAATGTTGATAAAGCTTGGACAATTCTCAAAGCAGGGTTTTCTATCAAAACAGCTAAACTAGAATGAACGTCTCTGGAGGCACCTTGTGCCGTCAATTCTACGTATAAAAGACCTTTCATTCCCAAACTGATAATGGGTTTTTGTTCCTGATCTATATATCCAAATTCCCAAATAACTAAATCGGTGTTAAATTTTGTATTGTATTTTTTTAGATATTCTGATATGCTCTTGCTTCCAATCTCCTCTTCTCCCTCAATTAGAAACTTTATATTCATTGGAACATCGCCTCTTTGTTTTAGAATAAACTCTATTGCTTTTAACCTGGTTACAAGTTCGCCCTTATCGTCGGAAGCACCTCTCCCATAAATCAAATTCCCTTCTACTTTACCTTCAAACGGTTCATATTCCCATAAATCCCTAGGTTCTTCTGGTTGTACGTCGTAATGATTATAAAATAATAAAGTCTTCCCATTTGGATTTGATTTGGATTTGACCTCTCCATAAACTAGTGGAGGAGGTGTAGAATTTTTCTGATCATCATCAAAATATATCAACTCTGCGGCGATTCCTATTCTTTTCATCATTACAACGATCTCTTTGGCACACTCTTCCAAGTTTTGCTTTCTTGCAGAAACACTCGGAATTTTTATCAATTTCTGAAGATCGCTTATCAGTCCATGAGTATCAATATCTATGGTCAACTTGTTTGAAGACATTTAGCTATGATGATAAATATTTCTTTAATATAAAAACTAAATTTTTTTAATATTTTTATAACCAGATGATATACTTTTTTTATTGAGTAATGAAAATCTAAAGAACATTTTCCTGTCACCATCTTCTATTGCTGTAATAGGAGCATCAGAAAAACCTGGGGTAGGTAAAGCTATTTTTTCCAATATATTGAACGGCTATAAGGGAAAAATATATCCGATTACCCCGACTAGTTCATCGGTATCGGGCATAAAAGCCTACAAAAGCGTACTTGATGTCGATGACAACATTGACCTTGCGGTAGTCGCCACTCCAAATAGAATCGTTCCCGCAGTTATGGAAGAAATAGGAAAAAAAAATATAAAATCTTGCATAATTGTTTCTGCAGGCTTTAAAGAAGTTGACGAAACTGGTGCACAATTGGAACAACAAGTACAAGATGTTGGTAAAAAATATGGAATCAGAATAATAGGGCCTAATTGCCTTGGAATAATGAGTCTTACAGATCAAAATCTTATGAATTTAACATTTTTGAAAATTACTCCTAAACATGGCGAAATAGCTCTTGTTTCTCAGAGTGGAGCCATTTGCGCAGCTACTGTAGAGGATGCCATAGCTCAGGGAATAGGGTTTTCCAAAGTAATTAGTATGGGAAACAAGGTGGACATGAATGAAACTGATATACTTGAATTATTAGAAGATGATCCTTATACCAAAGTGATTGTGATGTATTTGGAGGATATCCATGATGGACGACGGTTCATGAATACTTCTAAAAGAATTACTTTGGAAAAAAGAAAACCAATTATTGTTTTAAAATCTGGTAGGACTCCAGAAGGTGCCAGAGCAGCAATGTCTCATACAGGTGCATTGATGGGTTCAGACGAAGTATACGATGCTGTATTTAAGCAAGCTGGTGTGATTAGGGTAGATACAATGCAGGAATTATTTGAATTAGCAACTGCTTTTTCAAAACAGCCTTTACCAATGAATAACTTGGGGGTGGTAATTGTTTCTAATGCAGGCGGACCTGCAATCATTTCCACCGATTCTTGTTCCAAATATAATATACAAATGGCAGATATTTCTAATTCAAGAGAAAGTATAGCTAAGGTTATCCCGCCGCATGGATCCTCCAGAAATCCTGTTGATATAGTAGGCGATGCGGATTTCAATAGATTTGAAAAAGTATTGGTTGAAGTATTGTCTAATTCTAATGTTGGGTCTGTAGTAACAATGTGTACCCCTTCTGCGACTTTAGATTATAATGAATTAGCCAATACAATAATTCGAACATCAAAGAATAGTGGAAAGACAATGCTAGCTGCATTAATGGGTTTGGCTGAAGGTGTTGAAAACAAATCTATATTGTCAGAAGGAGGAGTACCTCATTTTATGTATGCAGAACCTGCCATAAGAACATTAGATTCGATGTATAAGTTTAGTAATTGGTTAAGCAACAAAAAGGAATCTATACCATCTTTCTCCGTTAATAAGGAGAAGGTTAAGGATGTTATATCTAGCGTTTACGAACAAAGCAGAACAAATCTTTTGGAAGATGAGGGCTATGCTGTACTTCAAGCGTACGGATTTCCAGTTCCAAAAAGTATGCTAGTAAATAATGAAGATGATGCTGTTAAATCTGCAATAGAAATTGGTTATCCTGTTGTCATGAAAATATCTTCAAAAGATATTATACACAAATCAGAATCGGGTGGTGTAAAAGTTGGTTTAAAAAATACCGATGATGTTCGAAATGCGTATAATTCTATCATGTCTAGTGTAAAAAATTATAATCCAAACGCAAGAATTGAAGGTGTATTGATCCAGGAAATGGTAACCAATTCCAAAGAATTAATCCTTGGTGCAAAACAAGACAAATTATTTGGGCCATTGCTGATGTTTGGATTAGGAGGAATCTACGTTGAGATTTTGAAGGATGTAAATTTCAGGTTGGCTCCTATTTCTGAATCCGAAGCCAGAGAAATGGTGGATTCAATCAAAACAATTTCGTTATTGAAAGGCGCAAGAGGTGAAAAATCATCAGATATCCCATCCGTAGTTGATTGCTTGCTAAGATTGTCTCAACTAATTACAGATTTTCCAGAAATCGAAGAATTTGATATTAATCCGTTACTGGTCCTAGAGGAAGGACGTGGTTCACGGGTAGTAGATGTGAGAATTGGATTAAAAAATAAATAGCTTTTTCATTCCAATTTTTTGCCACATTCTTCACAAAAAATAGATTCTACTTCATTATTGTATTTGCAATTTCTACACGTTTTACCATCTAATTTTGTTGCTGCTGCTGCTGCTGCTGCTGATGAACTATCGATGTCCGTATTACTGCTACTATTACCATTATCACTACTAACGTTATGAATACTTCCAGAACCTCTTGATTTAATCTCGTTAGACTGGGAATTTTGGTCTGCCAATATAATTATGTCTCCTATTTTAGAAATCTTATTCCATTCTATTTCTTTAACTTCATTGTTTGAATTTTTTATCTTGAAACTGAATTCAACATTCCCATCTAATAATTTTCTTAAACCAATTTCCTGTACTTTACCAATTAGGTGTGCATTATTATCATAAGTTGACATCCCAATTATTTTTTCAATATGCACATACGTGGATTTTACATCTGGAATGACTTTATCATCATTGTTATTTTCAATTTGATTGATTGGTTTACTGCTCTTGCTCTTGTTTTCGCTCTTGCTTTCATTTCTATTTTCTGTTTCTAGTACTTCGTTAACTCTGTCTTGCTCTTGCTCTACTTCTCTTTTTCCTCCCCCTTCTTCTATTTCTTCTTTTTTTGATTCATCAAATTTTCTATACTGTGCTATAATGTAATCACAGGTTTTGCATTTGTATTCTCCTTTTTCTTTTAGTATTATATTCTCACCCAGATCTTCGTTGGGGTTTTCAAATTCAAGATTAGGTGCTCCTTGATATTCTTTTTCACATTTGTTACAATAATATTTCTTAAATCTTTCTTTATCTAACTTGCCTATGCCTGCCAAAAAAAGTTCAGGACCACCCAAATTTGCTATCTTTTGCTCGTCGTCACTAACCTTTGCAATTGCATATCCTCCAGAACCTCTTAATTTTTTTTCGACAAATGTTTTTTCCTTACTCATGGTTACAAGGCCAATTAAAGGTGAAATCCAAATAATATATAGGTATCTTGGTTTAAATGTTACAAATTAGGCTTTATGAACAAGAAAAAAATGTTAATCAGGACCCACTATAGGTAGTGCCTTGCTAGCGGGCAAAGTTATTATTTTTTCTTGTTGGTCTTTATCTATTCTTTCAAATTCAAGTGTCATCTCAATAGGTGCGTTATATTTTAAACTCAGTTCTTCTGCAAGTTGAGCTATAGATTGTTTATCTGCAAATTCTTTAGAACCTTGCAAGAATCCCCTTGTTTGTTTATATGCTACTTTACCACCAAACTTTGAATTGAGAAAATTTGCAATATCTTTAACCTTTTCAACCGGTATCTCGTTGTAGTAGAAACATATTCCATTAACAGGTTCCTTATCAAATGGCGTTCCGTACCTATACCAAAATACACCAAAATGCTCATGGTCTCCTTGTAAACATTTAATCTCCCAATGATTTACATTGTCAATCGGATAAGTTCCCTCTCTTAAATCATTTAGGCTGAGCCTCCAGTATCTAACACGCATGTTTATTTAGGGATAGGATTATGCATTTTATATTTGTAGATTTATTTTGATGTTCTAAATCTACTTTTTGGTTTACAAAGGCATTGTATTCCTTAATGTGACTTGCTAGAAAAAAAAGTTGTAATGAATTTTCCTAAGGGAGAATTTTACAAACCGTTATAAATCCTTGTAATTTGTCTAAATCTATTTGGATAATAGATTGAACTTGTTAATGGAAATGGAACAACGCTTTGATAATAAAGACGAGACATATTTTAAGAATCTAGTTGACCACAAGGATTATGTAATAAGAACTAGAGCCGTATGCATACTAGCAGATATTTCTGGAGAAAAAGCCATTGAATCTATTGGACGAGTTCTATTAAATGATTCAGACCAACTTGTAAGACACGAAGCAGCCTTTTCTCTAGGCCAATTAGGGCACACAAGGGGAATAGACGTTTTATCAAAAGCTGTGCTAGAGGATCCAAGTTTTTTTGTTAGACATGAGGCCGCAGTAGCATTGGGAGTTATAGGATCCGAACAATCACGCAAAACCCTTGAACAAGCACTAAATGATGAGAGCGAAGAGGTAAGGGAATCTGCAATGATAGCACTAGCAAATCTGGATTATATCGCGCATGTACAAAGAACTAACAAGTTTACAAGTTTGACCGGTGGATAATTAAGATGATTATTGATTCAAATTCAAGAAATTAAGACCATCAATCTTACACAGGGAAATATAATATTATTCCATACTCTATAGATGCGTTGGTAATTATAAAAATCGACAAATTAATATTGATTCTCGAAAAAATAGTATTATAAGATGTCTGATCTCAAACAAGATGAAGGCCTTACTCTACTTCTTGAGGAAAAAGTAAACGAATTTAATGAGTGGCGTTTAGAAAATCTCACTATAAAATTAGACTTTACAGGAACTGATTTTTCAAATAAAGATATTTCTAACGCTTATCTTAATGGTGTTAATCTTACTGGATGTGATTTTTCAAATTCAATAGTCGTGGGCACTAATTTCGTGCAATCCAATTTGTCTGAAACTACTTTTGAAGGTTCCGACATGTCTGAAGCTTTGATTATGTACGCCACAGTAAAGGGTTCTAATATTGTCAAAACTCAATTAAGTAATACCAATTTTATGTGGTCTGATTTACAGAATTCAGATCTCAGGGAAAGCATTATGTACAAGACTATTTTTGTTGAGGCCGATCTCAGAAATGCCAATACCGAAGGATTAGATAAAAATGACGCGTATTTAAAATATGCAAAATTGAAAGGAACTACTTGGGAATAACATTTTTTCAATTATCTGTAGACTTGAGCAACATCATTATGTAAAAAAAATCACTGCAAGTATTTTCAAACCAAGTTGCCTATTTTTCTCTATTTTATAACTATTGGGTTAACTTAGATTAATAACTAAAACCATTGTCATTTTGTGTCGTATAGTTTTTTGGTTTTGTTAATGTAACAAAGTCATTGTATCATTAACGATACCTTTTTTATTAAATAATTGATATTTACTCTTGATGAATATTGCACAGTCAATCCAAAATAACACTTTAATAAATAAAATGGTTCTAACTAAAACTATGATTGCATGTCCATTAATGATGACTATGCATGTAAATTTATGGAATGTAAATGCAATAAAGTTAAAGAGCTTGGAAAATAAACATGATATTAGTCAAAGTGTAGAATGTATTATTGTGATGGTACAATGGATTACAATTTTCGTATATATCTCCTTATCTGCCTTGCTGCCATCTTTTTATATTGTTGTCAATATAAAACAATCTAAACCATTTAATACCATTTTATATAAAAAATTAATATGTCTGCATAACTTTTTAGATAAGATGGAGGAAATAGGTACTGCAGAAGGATTAGAAGAGTCCACAAAAACAATCCTCAATGTATTAAATAATTCAACAAACAGTCTTTTAATTTGTGCAGACCAGTACTGGCCTTCAGTCGCGATTGGCATAGAAGTATTTAATAAAGGGATGTTTGACTTAAAGAAAAGAAATGTAAAATGCAGGTTTATTACAGAAGTAACTAAAGAAAATATTGCTTTTTGTAAAGAATTATTGAAGATAGCTGCAGTACATCATTTACCTGGATTAAAAGGAAATTTTGCAGTAAATGAAAATGAGTACATTGCATCGGCGACAATGAAAAATTTACAATTATTGTCTCAAGTGGTATACAGCAATTCAAAGGCAGTTGTAGAACAACATAATTTCTTTTTTGAGAATCTGTGGGATAAATCAATTTCTGCAACAGAGAAAATTGATGAAATTGAAAAGGGTATTGTTCCTGAAATTGTAGCTGTCATTAAAAATCCCCTCGAAATAAAAAACATCTATTTTGATGTTCTAAAATCCAGTGTTACTGAAATAATGCTTATTCTTACAACATCCACTGTTTTTCTAAGTGAGGAAAACGATGGATTAATGCAATCTTTGATAGATGCTTCAAATAGAAATGTAAAAATAAGAATAATTACTCCGTCATTTAGTAACGCAAAAAATGAGATTGACAATCTAAGTCAAAAGAACAAAATTGAAGTTAGACGTATCGAATCGCCTTTTGATGCGCCGATAAATATACTAGTCGTAGATGAAAAGTATTCACTGATAGTTGAATTAAAGAATGACACAAAGCAGAAATTTACCGAAGCAGTTGGCTCGGCGATATATTCTACAAGTCAACCAAATGTTATATCATTTGTTACCATTTTTGATACATTATGGAAACAAACAGAGCTATATGAAAAACTAAAAGACGCAGATAATCTTAAAGAAGAATATATAAAAAAACTGCGGGTGGCCGACAAAGCAAAAGACGAGTTTGTTAATATAGCTGCCCATGAACTACGAACTCCAACACAAAGCATTTTGACATTTGCAAATTTATTAAAATATGATGTTAATAAAAATGAATCTATAGAAGCGATTTATAGGAACGCTAAAAGACTCAACGTTTTGATAAAAAATATTTTAGATGTTACTAAAATCGAAAGTAACAAACTTGTATTACATCAAGAAAATTTTAACATAAACGATTTATTAACTACCGTCATAAAGGATTACACAAGACAGTTAAAAAAACCTACTTATAAAAGGCGCATAAAAGTGTATTATACTCTACAGAGTGAAATCTTAGGACCGGATGCTCTTATTCATGCTGATAAGGAAAGAATTATTCAGGTTATTTCAAATTTGCTCGATAATGCAATAAAATTTATTGAAAAAGATGGATTGATTAGGATAACTCTTAAGATATCAAAAGGAGAGAGTCCACATGCGAATGGATACGCAGAAATAATAATTAAAGACAGTGGAAGTGGGATTTCAGAAGAAATCCTTCCTCATCTTTTTAGTAAATTTTCTACTAGGTCGTTTCAAGGTACCGGATTGGGATTGTACATTTCAAAGAATATTATTGAGTCTCATAGTGGAAGTATGTGGGCTGAAAATAATAAAGATGGAAAAGGTGCAACTTTCTCTTTTAGAATTCCATTAATTAAGACCGATCTGATTCAAAATAGTTCTGGGGTGAGTATATAAAATGAAAATCAAAAAAAATAAAATAAAAATTCTTATCGTAGATGACGAGGATGATATTACTTTATCTTTTAAACGTATCTTAGAAATTCATGGATTTGAAGTGGATGCCTTTAATGATTCAAAGTTAGCTTTGTCAAAATTTAAAGTAAATTACTACGATATTGCACTTCTTGATATTAAGATGCCATATATAGATGGTTTTGATTTGTACAAGCAAATAAAGGAAATGGACGATAACATCAAAATATGTTTTTTGACTGCTAGCGAGGCTTATTATCAAAAATTTCGGGAAAAGGACTATCATGAATTAAGTAGGGATTTATTTATCCAAAAACCAATTGAACTCGAAGAATTATTAAAAAGACTTGCCTATTTGATGAAATAATCATAATGACAGGATTGGGTGTCTCATCAACCCAAAGGACAAGTCTTCAACCTATACAGCCCTCACAAATCCGTAATAAGTAAACCATTGTCCTCATTATTATTATCTGACTCTAACGACAATAGCATTATAATTTACAATAGTAATGTTTTTAAACCTTGTTTTAATAAGCAAAGTTAACAGTGTATTGAACCACCGTGACCAAAGCTTCAAGTATTGCGCTAAAACGATTCTTTTATAATGATATTGGTATATATTTGCAATAATAAACAAAAGTCATAAATAGTACATGATCTGTATTATCCATATAAAGATGATAGATAGTCTAAATGATCTATCTAATTACGATAAGGAGAATAACTCTGAGAGTACTTTCAATAGTTCCAGCGATGGTATTCCAAGATCAAATGCCGATCCGAATAGTTTAACTAAAGAAAGTAATCAAGAACAAATAAATTTTATTAATTTTACACAGCAATATTGTATCGGATTTATCGATATAATTAATTCCACTCAAGAAACTGCAAAAATAAAAGACCCTAAAAAGTTAAGAAAATATTATTCACTTTTTTTGAATTCGATGAGTACTATACTTAATCAATACCATGGAAAAATTATTAAAAATAGTGGAGATAATTTGTTTTTTTACTTTCCAAAAACATCAAATCCTGGTGATCTACATGCATTGCAAAACGTTTTTGATTGCAGCAATTCAATGATTAAATCAAACAAACCTTTGAATCAAGAACTGGCAGCAGAAAACTTACCTCCAGTCCATTATAGAATTAGTATGGATTATGGATTAGTAGAAGTTGCCTTGGGCTCTAATAACAAGGAAGTAGATTTATTTGGCTCGGTAGTAAATGAATGCGCTAAAATAAACAGCTTGTCTAAATCAAATGGATTGGTAATAGGAAAGAACTTGCATAGTTTATTAATCAATTCAACATTTGGTAAAGAATTTGAAATATCTGAGATTGAACTATCATTGGATGGGAATAGCAAAAATATTAATTCCTGTTATACAATAATAGATAATAGAAATTTATTAATCGCAAACAAACGGGATGAAGCCCTCAAACACCAAGTCCCTTCTAATGAAATCAAACGAACTAGTCAAATAGAAAACAAAAAGTACAATATCTTACTAATAGATGACGAGGAGGATATTCTATACACATTTCATTCACTGTTAAAAAAGGAAGGATATCAAGTACATTCTTATTCAAATCCTATCGAAGCTCTAGAAAACTTGGCAAAAAAAAATTCTCATAATTATGATTTGGTAGTTATGGATATAAGAATGCGCGAGGTGAGCGGAATAAGGCTATTCTACAGATTTAAAGCGATAGATCCATATTTGAATATCATTTTTGTAACTGCTCTAGATCTGGTTGGCGAGTTCGTCGAAGCTTTACCTGAAATCAAAATGACTGAAATTGTGAGAAAACCTTTAAACGGTCAACAGTTTTTATCGATCATAAAAAGGAAGTTAGCTGAAACTAAAACAGTTGGTAAATGACAGTATTGGATTTGTTAATTTTTGCTATCTTTGGTGTTGAAATTGAATTCGTACTTGAATTCATAACTAGTAGTAGACCAATAGACTTTCCTAACCTGTCGAATATTTTGAATTTTATAATAATCATTGGTTAAAGATGATGCTATTGAAAAATCTCGATCATATTTTCTCCCAGGATTCACTTTTATCAAGTCTAATTAAATTAGTAGTTTTTCCATGTCTACTGCTGACGCTGTTCTTAGCAATCTCATTAGATCCTACTTTATGGGTTAGTTCAGAGATACATCATTTTTACATCGAATTGATTGCAGTAATATTAGGTTCGGCCCTATCCTTTTATTACATTTTGCGCTATAGAGTTCTACGAGATCGATTTAGTCTTTTTGTTGGTATAGGATTTTTCATTAGTGTTTCCATTGATTTGTTCCATGTTGTAGTGTCTTTCGCTTTAATAGAGAATATATCTTTCATAAAGTATTTTATTCCTCAAACTTGGTTTGCTGGACGTTTCTTCCTTGGTGCGATGCTCCTAATTGCAATTTTAAAATATTCATCGGTATCTCCAAGAGAAGAAATAGAACAACTGTCTGATGTCAGAGCACCATCATATACACGAGAAGAAGAAAATGAACAAAAGGCCATTACTGAAAAAAAAGATGGTATGATTTTCTATATATCCATTTTAGGGATTATTGCAATAGTAACGGCTGTAAGCTCACTCTTTTTGGTTTATCCTTCATCAGTTTTAGATGATTATTCTGTTCATAGGCCGTACGAAATTCCACCTCTAATACTTTTTTGTTTGGTATTGTTCTTTTTTTACAAGAAAAAACTCTATCAAAAAAAAGATGTAGTGTATAAAGGACTTGCCTTGTATCTTGTAATTGATATATTTACACAGGTCGTCATGGCCTTTTCTGCTATGTCTTTTGATACTGCTCACAATATGGCACATGTTCTTAAAGACGTAGGATATTTTGTAAATATTATTGCACTTATTATGTCAAGCATGCAATACAGTGCTTATCTGAAAAAGGCTAATTCATTAATCAAAGAAAATCTTAAAAAATTACAGGAAAACGAAAAACTCAAGGATGATTTTATTAACATAGCTGCCCATGAACTACGAACTCCAATTCAACCCATTCTAGGACTTTCTGATCTGATTAATCATAGTCTTCAGAATGACACTAGCGAGATCGATAAATCAGAATTGAAAAGTGATATGAAAGTGATATATAGAAACGCAAAGAAATTACAAAAGCTAACCAACGATATTTTGGACGTCTCCAGAATAGATAGTCATATTTTAAATCTGAATACCTCGAGATTTGATTTTGTGGAACTTATTAAAAATACCATTGAGGATTTTACCACAAATTCAGAAAAAAAAGAAGAAAATGTATACATTGATTTTGATCTCCGCGATGAAACTAAATCAAAAGAAGTTCTTGACCAATCAATATTGATAGAAGGAGATAAGACTAGAATATCGCAGGTTTTGTTAAATTTGTTAAATAATGCAAGAAAGTTTACCGAAGAAGGAAAAATAACTGTAACGGTATTGATAAAAAAGGACGCCAAAGAAGTAATAGTAAGTATCAGTGACAGTGGAAAAGGAATTAATTCTGAAGTAATGAATCATCTATTTGAAAAGTTTATTTCAAGGTCAGATAGTGGGACTGGTTTAGGACTATACATTTCAAAAAACATAATAGAAGCACATAGAGGTAAAATTTGGGCATCAAACAACCAGAACGGAATTGGAAGTACCTTTAGCTTTAGTATCCCTGTTGAAACAAGATCTATGACAGAATCCGAACCCAAACCTGAACCCAAACCAAACGCAGGAATAAATCGCGCCTGAACTAAACCCTATCAAATCAAATTTTATTTATTGAAAATTATTGTAAACAAAAGAAGGATAATATCCTTATAAGGTATATCTTGGTATCCGCATTGGCCTAACAATCATAGTCCTATTCTCAATTTCTCATAAAAACCTAATCTCAATTGAGCTACCAGCACGTGTAACTTTTTTCATTATTGATAGTTTTTAGATCTTAAATTATTTTCTATGTTACCATTATGGTTACAATATCATTAATTCCAATTTCATAATTTGCATCCAGATTCTTGCTTAACTGAATATTATAGGTCTTCATCACAGTAATCAAGAATCTTGATCATTTTTCCAGAAAACCTGAAGGTCGTTTATACCAAAAATAATAATATATAGATCGAGCAATAATAAAATAAAAAGATCAACTCATCAAATTCTGATTTAATTAATCAACTTAATTTCGAAATAAAGTACAATTTTTTTCCATTCTACTTAATTTACATGAAATCAAATTGCAATTGTGATTTTGGCAAAATATTATCTACTCGTATTTTTTTACTTAATATCCTTACAGTAATACAGTATCGGATTTGATCTATTACTTTTGTATATCTTGTTAATATATGTTAGAGTTACAGGTTTTTAAGAAGAATTCTAAATATGCACAATATTAATTTAAATAGTGAATAAGATGAAATCAAATTCAAAGCTCTTCATAATGACAATAGTTTTAGGCAGTCTATTTATTGGATTGTTATCTTACGTACAAGTTCAATCCTCAAGCGCACAATCTACAGGGTTGTCAGCCTTAAAAAATATTCCTGGATATAGCATGTTTGAAGAAACCCTTAACGATAAAGCTGGAGCTTCTACTGCTGCAATAGGTACTCCGGATTATAGAATAATTGATAAAGCTGTAATCGCAAAATCTGCAAATAATGTACAGGCTGTTTTGCAAGCTCATGGACATATTCCAACTAATGGAGATGGTGGTGCTTTCGGGTATGGTATTTTGACTACTCAAGGTTTAAACGCTGTAATGGTAAGCACTACTCATAAAGGTGTATACGATAGTGAAGATCAAAAAGGTACTAATGACCCAAGGTGGCACAACCATTATGTATCGTTGGCAGATGTTCCAGGTGATCCCTGTGGTTCCAATCCAGCAGTCACATCAATAACATTCCAATCTCCAGGTGAAGTGGTAGTTAACAAGAATAAAGCAGTAATGTCAAATCTTCCAGCTAAATTTACAGGTACTTCACCACCATCCGATGTACACCGAGTTACATTAAATCCTGGAACTAATGTGCAAGATGTAGTGTCATTTACCCTTGAACCTACAGGCAATTCGGTATGTGTGACTAATATCAAGCATATAGATAAAGACGATATAATAAAGAACTAGAATCCTTATTATCAATTTTTTTGATTGAGTTATAGAAATTTTCTTGATTCTGTGTATTTCTATCATACCCTTCATCTCATAATGAACTGAGTGATTAAGATGGAGATCTAATGATATATTTTCAAAAAAATCTGAATTATTACATTTAGCGCTTTTGCGTAGATTATTGAATTGTCTGACGACTAGAATAAGTTGTCATGTTAGATCCTGTTGTTCTTTTTCTTTAAATCAAAAAAATTTATTCTAATTACTACCCTAAATTATCATTCTTGTTGTGATCATCAATATGATATGAACGTCATATTTTTCCTTATTAGAAAGAGATAATATAACCATAACAATAGATGTCATATGGTAGTTGATTCAAGCATAATCTACGGATCAATAGATTTAAAATTTGTCGGTACGCCTGCTAATTTTTCCTATTTGCAAATGAATATTAAAATAAGGATGTAATTGGTATCGAATAAGAATCTCTTAACAAATGATCCAACACGAGTATCTGGGATTAATGCTCACTTGTTCTTGTTCTATATGGACTTTTAATAAGCAAAATTGCTTTTACAAATTATATTTTATTATCATAAGGCCTTTTTTGGTTGAGCTTGAAAGCTAAGATATGTTTTTATGTATTGTGTCTTATCTACTTTCTAATGAAAAAAGCAAATAACCTATATGTTTTATTGTTTTTTGCATTTATGATATTGTTGCCCACTGGCATACAATTCTCATATTCTCAAGGTCAGGAATTGTCAACTGGGCAAGTACAATCCAATAGCACGAATGCAACAAATACTCCATTAATAAGTAATTCTCAAACTTTGTTATTAGAGGATACAACCTTACCTCAAGCAAGTTATCTTCATCTTTATGACTCTTCCCCATATAAAATTATGAATAGTCATATTGCTGCAAAAATTCCATGTAACGATGACTACACCACGCCAATAATCTTCCTTTTTGGGCCAGACATTCAGGTGCCTCTTGATGGATTAGCATTGTCACCTTTACTTTCACAAGCCGGTGGACTATGTATGTATAAGGGCGATATTATAGGAAATGGAACCACAAACTTTACGGATATTGCAATATACAATAACTCCACTGATGATATTGTCTTTCCGCCAACATCAACCATAAATATAAGAGTCAATGAGGTTTCTCCACAACTAAACAACACCATCCAGTAACACTTTCTTTTTTCTTTTCTCAGAAAATCAACTAATCGATTATTTGGACAAGAGGCATCTTTTTCATACATTATGACTAAAATGAAATAATGATACTGTAAACAAATTACCCGTTATTTAGAAATGATGGTCTATAATAATCCGATACTGTCACGCTTACTTTTCTATCATCAATAAGTGATAGTGACATGTCCATATGTAAACAGGAGTGATTATTTTTATGCTATGAATTTATTACTCTAATTTTTCTACCTAACCAAATTATTTACGTTTCCAAAACAACCAATTATCTATCTATTCATGTCTTATTTTTGATTAACTTGATAAGAAACGTTGATAATTAGATGGTCAAATATTTTCGAATACTTTTATTACTATTTATTAATATACACAAATAAAGTTGTAGTACTGGGAGACTGGACTAAAAATTGTTTAAAAAAGGATTATTGTTGACCTAGAGCATTGTTACCGAAGTTAAGGTTCAATGATGCATCTACATTATTACACGATGCTAATGATGTTCCATTTTCAGAAAAACATGAGGAGCTCTGTAATGTTTCAGATTGCTGTCCAATTCCTTCTTCTGCTACATTTTTTTTGTTTTTTGATGCAAAAACTGTGTTATGGTCTATAGTTATTACTGAACCAATAAGTGCTGTTGCAACAAATATTGTCATAAATGCCAATCTGGTTTGATTTTTATTCATAATTAAAAATGTTAAATATACTACATTAAACTTGCCAATACTAATTCTGCTTGCTTTTCTCTATAGATTTTTCTAAAAGAATATTTTGTAAAAGTTTAATGCATGTTTTATGGTCAATTCTAAACAATAATAAATCTCCTATTAAAGATGTGTCAAAAAAAGATTACTTATTTTTGAAAAGAACTTGTGTCAGCTAACCAGTGATATACTTTAATATATTTTTAAGAGTTTATGTGAAAAAAGACTCTTACTCCTTATGATCATCATACGTAGGAATTTAGATATCTGCTGACGGTAACAAAGAAATTCCTATATTTACTAACGCTATCCATTGAAAGATATCAAATTCATTGCAAACAGACTCATATATTGTATTTAGATTCCTGCGATGCGATTGTAATCAATCTGAGATTAGCTATTGCCACCATTGCCACCATTGCCACCTATACTGTTTCCACCATTGCCACCATTGCCACCTATACTGTTTCCACCATTGCCACCATTGCCACCATTGCCACCATTGCCACCATTGCCACCATTGCCACCATTGCCACCATTGCCACCATTGCCACCATTGCCACCATTGCCACCATTGCCCCCTATACTGTTTCCACCATTGCTACCTATACTATCGACAGCATTGTTCTTTCCTGTTCTATCGTCCGATTTACTTGAACATGTGTCATCTCTATCATTGCCACCATTGCCACCATTGCCACCATTGCCACCATTGCCACCATTGCCACCATTGCCACCATTAATTCCAGTGCCATTACTACCATCTAGACCATTGCTACCATCTAGACCGTTGCTACCATCTAGACCGTTGCCACCATCTTTACCCTTTACATTACATGAGGAAAAAAGCGTATCTTTGGTCATAGTATTCGAAGAATTAGACAAAGTTTCGTTGTCTACATTACCAGTGCCAGAATAAGCGCTTTGGTTGCCAATTAAACATAAAAATAAAGTACTAAAAATTCCCCAAATTAGTAATTGATTCAATAGTGATTAATAACAGGTCAAAGATATAAAGTATTTTGCCTAATTCTTATTACGTAAAATCAATGGGTTATATTTTAAGGTTTAATGGATCTTTTCTAAAATGGGTTAAATTATTCTGTATTAAATTAAATGAAAATCTACAAAATACTACCTTCTTCCTTTCTATTAATAAATAATTTGCAAAAAATTCTAATAATAGGCAACTGCAGTGGTATTCATTTTTAGTATACCAAGCTAAAAATTTTTTAAAAGCTGAAACATTTCATAATTGGGACATTAAGATAACTAGGATTCATATCTTAAATCTTGGTAAAAATGTAGATTTAAATTATCATGAACAATTTAAAGGTCATTTTATATTTACTGCAAATATACTATGCACGTTTAGATATGTGCTAATACATGAATATCAAAAAGAAATCAATAATACTCACATTTTTGGGCATTCAATTACTATCAGGAATTCTATTGTTTACAAATCCATTAAGTGCGAACGCTCAATTGGACTTTTTGAATTTAGGCGAGCAAGTATCACCTAATGATAATCAAACCAGCTTTAGTTCTCTATTTTCAACACCCGAAAATACAGGATCTCAAAATACAAGCAGTAATCAAGATGATATTTTAATTCCTAGTATGTCGTTCCATGATGGTCAAGATGGTCAAGACGGCTTATCAGGTCAAGATGGTCAAGACGGCTTATCAGGTCAAGATGGTCAAGACGGCTTATCAGGTCAAGATGGTCAAGACGGCTTATCAGGTCCGGAAAGGACAGTTATACCATAATCTTTTGTAAATCTCTTTTTTTGCTTAAATACCATCACTCATTATTTCCTTTATACCTGATTCGCTACTTCATTTGGAATAGCATAACATAGCATCAAGAAAAGTAAACTGATCAGGTCCGTCTGCTGAATATTATTATGGTATATCCAAATATGTCCCTCAAGGGTTCAGACAAGATTATTTATTAATCAAGATGGATAATGAATGTTTTGATAGGTGTTCATTTGCCTAATCTATATCCAAAATAGCATTGTATGAACCGAGAATTTGGCGAGTGAGACGTATTTCCGAATTGAATTACCTATTTATTGTTATTGTAGCTTTGTTCTCTTTCTACGAACGTTCCTTAAATGTTTTATATATCACCGTGATCTGTCATTTCAAAATATCGGAGTTATAATCCATTTTCAAAAAGAGAATGATACCTGAATATTCAATTTTTGTTCGTATTATTAACTTAAATTTGAATATCTCTAATAAGGTTCAAATGAAAAAATTGGAATCTATCTAATATTGTTCAACTGAAAAATTGGAACTAATTTCTACTATACTATTACTATAGATTATATCCAATTATTTTTCCATAATAAAAAACCTTATATAGCTACTTTGTGAAAGGTACACAACTTTGATCAATAACAAGTATATGCTATTTAGCATGGTATTTTTCTTAGCCATGACTTTATTAGGTCCAATTTATACAAATCCTGCTCTTGCAGCTAATAACGGCGGCTCAGGCGGTGACGGCGGCTCAGGCGGTAGCGGCGGTAGCTCAGGTGGCGCCATATCAGTTGGCGGCTCCGGCGGGTCTGGCGGCAATAGTGGCTCTGGCGGTAACGGTGGTAACAGCGGCGACGGCGGCTCTGGTGGCGACGGCGGCGGCAGTGGCGGTGGAGGAGACAATGAAGCCAATGGTGGCGACGGCGGTGACTCTGAAGGCGGCGACGGAGGAGACTCTGAAGCTGGTGACGGTGGCAACGGCGGCGACAGCGGCGATGCAACAAGCGGTGACTCCGACGGCGGCTCAGGCGGCGACGGCGGCTCTGGCGGCGACGCTGGTTCCGGCTCACTCTTCTCAGTAGGAGACGATGATGATGAAGATAATACAGGCGGCGACGGCGGTGCAGGCGGCGACGGAGGCGAAGGCGGCGATAGCGGTGACGCTGTTTCCATAGGCGGCTTTGGCGGCGACGGCGGCGACAGTGACACTGGTGGCGACGGCGGTACAGCTGGTAACGGCGGTAACGGCGGTGAAGGCGGTATTGCTGTGGGCATTGGTGACGACGGAGAAAACGAAGCCAATGGTGGCGACGGCGGTGACTCTGAAGGCGGCAACGGAGGAGACTCTGAAGCTGGTGACGGTGGCAACGGCGGCGACAGCGGCGATGCAACAAGCGGTAGCGCTAACGGTGGCTCAGGCGGCGACGGCGGCTCTGGCGGCGACGCTGGTTCCGGCTCACTCTTCTCAGTATTGAGTAGCAATGAAGGAACTAACACTGGCGGTACAGGCGGCGACGGCGGTACAGGCGGCGACGGCGGTGAAACCGGTCTAGCATTTACACTAGGCGGCTTTGGCGGTAACGGCGGCGACAGTGCTGCAGGCGGCGCAGGTGGCAATAGTGCTACAGGCGGCGACGGAGGCGAAGGCGGTTTCATCTTAGGCTTTGGCGATGATCAACAAAACGAAGCCAATGGTGGCGACGGCGGTGACTCTGAAGGCGGCAACGGAGGAGACTCTGAAGCTGGTGACGGTGGCAACGGCGGCGACAGCGGCGATGCAACAAGCGGTAGCGCTAACGGTGGCTCTGGCGGCGACGGCGGCTCTGGCGGCGACGCTGGTTCCGGCTCACTCTTCTCAGTATTGAGTAGCAATGATGAGGATAATACAGGAGGTTCTGGCGGCTCTGGCGGCTCTGGCGGTGCAGGCGGTGAAACCGGTCTAGCAGCAGCTGTAGGCGGCTTTGGTGGCGACGGCGGCGACAGTGACACTGGCGGCGACGGAGGTACAGCTGGTAACGGCGGTGCAGGTGCTGCAGGTGGTATTATTATAGGCGTAGGTGACGGACAAGAAAACGAAGCCAATGGTGGCGACGGCGGTGACTCTGAAGGCGGCAACGGAGGAGACTCTGAAGCTGGTGACGGTGGCAACGGCGGCGACAGCGGCGATGCAACAAGCGGTAGCGCTAACGGTGGCTCTGGCGGCGACGGCGGCTCTGGCGGCGACGCTGGTTCCGGCTCACTCTTCTCAGTATTGAGTAGCAATGAAGGAACTAACACTGGCGGTACAGGCGGCGACGGCGGTACAGGCGGCGACGGCGGTGAAACCGGTCTAGCATTTACACTAGGCGGCTTTGGCGGTAACGGCGGCGACAGTGCTGCAGGCGGCGCAGGTGGCAATAGTGCTACAGGCGGCGACGGAGGCGAAGGCGGTTTCATCTTAGGCTTTGGCGATGATCAACAAAACGAAGCCAATGGTGGCGACGGCGGTGACTCTGAAGGCGGCAACGGAGGAGACTCTGAAGCTGGTGACGGTGGCAACGGCGGCGACAGCGGCGATGCAACAAGCGGTAGCGCTAACGGTGGCTCTGGCGGCGACGGCGGCTCTGGCGGCGACGCTGGTTCCGGCTCACTCTTCTCAGTATTGAGTAGCAATGATGAGGATAATACAGGAGGTTCTGGCGGCTCTGGCGGCTCTGGCGGTGCAGGCGGCTTTAGTAACTTTGCAGCTTCTATAGGCGGCTTTGGTGCTGATGGCGGTAACAGCGAAAACGGCGGTAACGGCGGTACAGCTGGTAACGGCGGTGCAGGCGAAGACGCTGGTATTGCTATAGGTATTGGTGACGATGCAGAAAGCGAAGCCAATGGTGGCGACGGCGGTGACTCTGAAGGCGGCAACGGAGGAGACTCTGAAGCTGGTGACGGTGGCAACGGCGGCGACAGCGGCGATGCAACAAGCGGTAGCGCTAACGGCGGTGCAGGCGGTGCAGGCGGTGCAGGCGGCAACGCAGGTTTATTTTCATACTTCAAAGTCTTTGACTTTGATAACCTATTCACTTAAACCTGAACTAACTACTACATACTAGCCTAACAGAACAGAATATGATGAAAAGGTAACTTTTCATCTTTATTTTATTATATTATTAAAAGAAATTGAAACTTTATTAATCCCATATAAGTGTACGTTAGAAAAAAAGAATAGCATCTAAAACAATTCATTAGATCGATAATTTTTATAAATTTGTGTTCTATTGATAATTTATTTCGACGACTAATGGTAGTGTTATTAAGATATCACTTGAAGGAATCATAAAATATATAAAGTACGCATGTCAATCTACTTTGTTTAAAATACTTTTATGTTCTCCGTAAAAGGAGTATTTATACTTATCCACAAATTACAACAATTTGAATTAAGTTACAATGCATCTTGATCCACTTTTATCAATCATCTGTTGTATAGTTACTAAACATAAGAAAACAAAGACGATTGACTATATCCAGACCAGGTCCCATAATATGAATGCTGTCTTCTTTATTTTTCCTTATTTTAAATAATATACTTGCGCTAACAGGCAAATAATATTCTCATGTTTATTTTACATGTGTTATTATATATCTAAATAAGTAATTTAGTCTATTATTATGATCATATTCATAGGATCTTCGAATAGCGTAATAAGTAACTAAATAATGGATAAAAATGATTAATCCCTTAAAAGAGATTAAGGGATTAATTAACCTAGTTTAAATTGTTTCTGTTCCTGGGACTTTAGGTATTAATGAGTCTTCTCCTTCTTCATTGCATGCAAATGCATTGCAAATAGCTATTGCATCTCCACCTTTTCCACCGTTACCGCCTGCGCCACCGTCAGCATTTCCACCGTTTGTCTCACTAGTACTACCGCCGTCACCACCAGCACCTGCAGTAGAGTCACCACCAGCACCACCAGTAGTGCTACCACCGTTGCCACCGTTAGCAGAGTTCTCTCCTACATACTCATCTGCACCGACTAATTCTAATGCTGCATCAAGTAATTCTTCGCCTATATTGCCTCCAGCACCGCCTTCTCCGCCGTTACCGCTATTACCACCAGCGCCACCAGCTTCGCTAGCACCACCTTCACCACCGTCTCCAGCAGTTGCGTCTGCTCCGCCTCCTTCACCACCATCACCACCATTGCCAGCGTCTCCACCGTTTCCAGCAGTTTGCGTTAATGCATTTGCAAGTGAGGTTGATGGAACCATTGTTGTCAAAAGAGCTAGTGCAACTGCACCAAGCACTGCCATATACAATAATGAGCTTTTTTTCTCATTCTTGGATTTTTCATTACGTTGAGTCATATTAAAAATTATTGTAGATCATAATTATATTATAATTTGGAGTGATAATTTCATTATAATTTTCTAGTATTATATTTGGTAGAATTATTAACATTAGAATTTTGAATGTATGGGCGTAAATGGGGGATATCTTGAATATTTTGAATATAAAGGAGAAATTTGTCATTTATTTACTTTTAAATTGTATTGTAGTATTCTGGTCGCCACTAATCCATCAGTAATTGATTCTAGATGTACTGCTTAGAACTGTTAATTGTCAAATAAGTTATCTTGCTGTTGTCTTAATTATTGACTTTTCTGCAAGTCAATTCCATGCCATGTCTTCTAACTAATTTCTTATTTTCTTAATGCTATATTTATTTTGTCTAATAGTTGTTGGGATTCTACAGGTTTTCTCAAGATATCTGAATCATTAATTTCAGGAAATAAGCTTAACAATTCCCAAACAGCGTCTAAGGCCGATATAAAAAGTATCTTTACGTTGGGATTCATTATTCTAAATTTGGAGTATAATTTAATACCATTTATTCCCGGCATCCGTATATCCATTATAACTAAATCGTACAAATATGGATTCGTTGTTGAAAAGTCATTGAGGGCTTTGTATGGATTTGAAAAAGAGGTTATTTTAAAGCCTTGACTTTTAATTATCGCTGAATATGTAAAAAGAATGTCTTTGTCATCATCTATCAACAAAATGTTAAAAGACGAGTTATTTCTATTTTGATTAATACGCTTACGTTCAGCATGTAATTCTAGTATTTTACTTTCTATTTCTTTTTGTTTATTAATATCTTCAAATCGACGTACAGAATAAGTTGTATATACATTTCTATTATTCTCTGAATGATGGTCGTTACCATGGTTTTTACGTTCTATTTCCTCAAATACATAGTCATCGAAATATGGCATTTCTTTAATGACTTGATAAAGATCTCTATGAATAATCATTTGATTTGATGAAGCTAAATGATTTATTTTAGAACATATATTTACAGGTGTTCCAAAAATATCACCGCTATGAGAATTTGCTACGATAGCTAATTCTACTTTACCATAACTTGCACTAATCCTATAATTTATAGGAGGTAAACCATTTAAATCCAACAACAGATCCATTTGATCCTTTGCATCAATCATCGATAATCCACATTCAATTACATTTTGAAAATCTAAATGGTTACTCTCATTCATTGTACTTGGAAAATAGTACAACAAGTTATCGCCAGCGTTTTTAACTACTTTGCCCCCATGACGACTTATAATTGAGGTCATGGTATTGAGGAATACAGAGTAGTATTGCTTGATCTTTTTAGATTCTAATATGTCATATGTATTGTTTGTAGAATCAATTATATCAATTATGCATACACAATAATTATTGGAAAAATCAACAAAGGTTATTTGATTATCCTGTGGACTATCTTCTTTTAGGGAAAGATGTATTTTGCTTTCATCTTTTGTTGTACTATTTTTATTTTCCAAATAATCCGCCAACTTCTTATTCATTTTCTACTGGTTTAACTGGACCATTAAACTGATGCAACTTCTTCTAATGTGTATCTTTTATAGATAGCAGCATGAAAATATCTGGTTTTCATGTTCAATTAATTCATGTAATGACGAGGTATTAATATGTAAATATGTGATCTTGTTAAGCATTACCAAAATATCACAATAATTATATATAAAGGTTGTCAGTAAATGTTTTTATTTAATGAAATTGGAAGCATACCCAACATTCAAAATAATAGATGGACGATAAACGTGAAAGGAGAAGATATCCAAATAACTCCTTACGTAGTTTTTCTAACTACTACCAACTAATTTTTTTGCTAGTGAGCCCTGTTACTAAAACTAACTCCAGCTTTTCCTGGTTTTCCAATTCTACCTACAATAGATGGATTAAACTTGTGTTTGGATAACTCTTCTATAATGGTTGCTGCAAAGTCTTTAGATACTATTATAATATTTGTATCCGGAGTAGAAGCACTAACATTTGACAATAGGTGCTCCTTTGATACAAAATTCTTAATGTCATTATCCACATATGGAACATTATCAATTATTATTTGGTTATTAATTAATTTTGAAAGTTCCGCAAATGATGCAATACCGTTCTTTGAGATCGGATGTGTTACTAATATATTGGATTGTAAATCGAATTGGTTTTCAAAATCAGGAAGATACTTGGATACTGTTTTCCCAATCGATACTTTTGGCTCTGTGAGACTTTTAAGAGCCTGATCCTTTAATTGATTTACTTTCTCTCTATCTATACCATATTTATTCATTTTTTGAAATACTGTGTCATCTAGATTAGTGATTATGTATAAACCAAGACATGCCAAAAGTCCCAAGCTTTCAGTTGCTATAATTTGCATATCTTGTTCTATCAAATCATATCTGTTTGGCAATTCTTTATGAGTATTACCTACTGCTGTGGTACCAAAAAAAAGACCGCCAAACTTCAACGAACTATAGTCTTCAAATGTATAATTATATTTTGCTGTAAAACTATCAATATTTCTTCTTATATCATCTAATAATTCATCATTTGGTGCATCATATATTGGATAAAGTTTAATGTCTTTAGAACACCCAAGTAGATTTAAAAGACTAATAGATTCGGTAAAGGATATTTCCATATGAATTGGAGAGCCTATTGGTTGAGTAACATCTGTTGCCTGGGTATTAGAATTAGTAACAATTGTATATCCAGTTTTGTTTCCCCTTTGAGTTTTAATATGATCAAACAAAATAAACTGGAAATCCTTTTTACTGTTTGTAGGTATGATAGATACCTTATCTACTTCTATTTTAGTATCAAAAGACCCAGATATTTTCTTGATCTCGCTCACTAATAGGTCTTCGTCATTAACTGTGTTTTTATCATACTTTAATATTGATACAGCTTTTTTAGTTTTCAGATCTTCGTGCCTAAACTCTTCGTCTATTTTGTAAACTCTTCTAATTATTTCTGCATCTTTTTTTTCTGGATATTGGAAATAGCTATAATGATTTGGTATTATTCTTAAATTATTTCTATTTTTGAATTCGTCTGCAATGTCATCAAACTTTTCATGCTTTAACTCGTTAGAACAATCAGGTAACCATCTCAATGGATCAAAGCCCAAATTATTATATTCTGAAAATAATTCCCACTTTTCTAAACTCAGACCCTACTTTCACCACGAGTTCTGTTTACTATGGTAACCTCCCTAATAAACTAGATGTCCTTGTAAAAACCTCCTTTTTTGCAATATCACATTTTAACACTTTACTTACCCTACGTTGATTTAACTTAAGAAAATATTATATGAGTTATAGTTCCAACTAATAATATGTCCAACAATGATGGGAAAATTGAATTTATGAAACTCTATTCTGAAAATCCATCTAAATTTGAAGCAGAAACTGCAAAAGATATCTTATCTTTGTCAATCAAGACCTTTTCTCCAAAAATAGCCTTTGCATCAAGTTTTGGTGCAGAAGATGTTGTAATAATTGATTTGATGTATAATATTCATGGTGATAATACTCGAGTTTTTACTTTGGATACAGGCAGACTTAATCCAGAGACTTATGATGTAATGGACAAAATAAGAAAAAAGTATTCTATATCCATTGAAACTATGTTTCCAGACTATATGGAAGTAGAGAAAATGGTGACAGAAAACGGAGTAAATCTAATGTACAACAGCGTTCAAGAACGGAAATTGTGTTGTGAAATCCGTAAAGTTCATCCTTTAAGAAGAATGCTAAAGGATCTGGATGCCTGGATAACCGGGTTAAGACGTGAGCAGACTTTTACTAGGTCTAATGCAAAAAAAGTTGAAATTGATGAATCAAATAACAATATTATCAAAATCAATCCTATCGTGGACTGGACCAATGACATGGTTTGGGATTATATAAAAAAGAATAACATACCATATAATAAACTCCACGATAAGGGATATCCGAGTATAGGCTGTGCCCCTTGCACCCGTGCAGTAGCAGCAGGTGAAGACCTAAGAGCTGGCAGATGGTGGTGGGAAAATGATTTACATAAAGAATGCGGACTACATTGGAATAAGAATTGATTAATTCTAGCAAGATAAAAACATCCCTTCCAATTTAAGTTAAGCAAAACATAACAAAACAAATCATATAAGAAAAAAAGAAAGAAATAACCTCTTCTATCATTCTATAGAAGGATGCCTAGACCCCATGGTGGTAGCTTAACAAATAATTTTATAGATCTGTCTAGAATTGACAAGGATTTATTTACACTAGATGTGGATACTGGACTAAAAATGGAAATAGAGAATATTTCATTTGGAGTATTTAGCCCATTAAAAGGATTTTTAAATGAAGAAGATTTTACTAGCGTAGTAAAAAGAGGGAGATTATCTAATGATTTACCATGGACAATTCCTATTGTTTTAGATGCCAATGAAGAGGTAGCAAAAAAAGTAAAAGATTCGTCCCAAGTTGCTTTACGTAACGACGGCCAAATTTTTGGAGTAATGCAGGTAGAAGACTTGTATAAATTTGATAAAACTGAAAGCGCTAAATCCGTTTTTCAAACTGACGATCCATCACATCCCGGATTCAATAAATTTGTTACGATGCAGGATATACTTATTGCAGGAGAGGTTAAAACAGTCAGTACCACACCCAACAATAAATTTTTAGAGGACCTTCGCTTAACTCCTGCAGAATCTCGAAAAAAGATTGAAGATCGAGGTTGGAAAAGTACGGTTGCATTTCAAACCCGAAATGTTCCACATGTGGCTCACGAAATGTTGCAAAAAGCTGCATTAAACATTTACGATGGTTTATTTATAAATCCTTTAATAGGTAAAAAAAAGGTAGGAGATTTTAAAGACGAAGTAATATTGAATTCTTATACGGTCTTGATAGATAATTATTATCCCAAATATAGAATCATTTTTTCTACCTTACATACCGAAATGAAATATGCCGGACCAAGAGAAGCTATTCATCATGCCATTATGCGTCAAAATTTTGGATGCTCTCATATAATAATAGGCAGGGATCATGCTGGTGTGGGTAATTATTATTCCCCATTTGCAGCTCACGATATTTTTAAAGATTATCCAGAACTTGAAATTGAACCTATCTTCTTTCCGGCCTTTTATTACTGTAAAAAATGTCAAAGCTATGTTAACGACCGCACATGTCCTCATTATTTGGACTATAGGGAAGAATTAAGTGGAACCAAAATGCGAAAAATGTTTTCCTCAGGCGAATTACCACCTTCTCATCTAATGAGACCTGAAATTTCTAAAGTAATATTATCCTATCCAAGACCATTTGTAGAATGATTTACTATACATTTTACAAATATATAATCGCATTATGAAGAATTAGTATGATAATAAATTATAAATTTTCGAGTTATAATTTATCATATTACCACATTTTCTTAATTCTTGGTTTAGGTTTAACTATTGTTATGGTGGTGAGTATTTTTTCCCCAAATCCCTCATTCTCTCAATTAACTAATATTTCTCAAGAATTTCAAACAGCCAAAACCAATGTCTCAGAAAGTTTTGTTTTGCCTTTTAATGATACTAATACTGATAGACGGAATCCGGTTGAATATGTTTTTAATGAACCAAAGGTAAATAATTGGATTATCTCGATATATAACAATCTTAGCTATTACAATGATAATGCTTCTAAAACCATCATAAAAATTAAGGAGCCACCTCCTAGTGAGAAATTTATCGAATTGATGTTATTTGGTGATCAGTCAAAGAGATTTATAGTATCTGTGAATACAAATGACACTGGATATATGCGAATGTATGAAAACAATCAAAATGGATGGTCTACGGACGGTCCGGTAACCGTATCTCATGCCAATGTCCAAGGATTGTCTGTCACCAACGGAAAAAGGATTGTATTAGATAAACTTGGATTAAACGGATTCGACGTGGGATCTATAGAAGTTTATGGAAAAGATGAACCTTCAATGTCTAATTCTACATTTGGGGGCTCTATCCAATTCGAAGTTCTCAATGGCAGTCTAACTGAATCTGTTCTTTACTATATGCCGTTAGTAATGATAGTAGGTGTAGGAGGAACCTTGATATTCTTGTTGTTTTGGAAAAAGCGAAATTAAAGTTATCAAGATGGGTGTCCAAAATACTAGAAACTTAGACCTTTTTTATTTTTCTTTTTCTTGCTTTGGTTGTGTTTTCTTTGTTTTCTTTATAATACTTGCAAATTTGTCTTAGATTACAGTAATTGCATTTTGGTTTTAGCGGAAGGCAGATATTTTGGCCGTACCTCACAAATGCAGAATTTAGCCTAATCCAGTGTTTTCTGTCTACCGATGCAGACAATTCCTTTTCTGTTTCTTCTGGGCTTTTTGTATTTACTATTCCTAATCTATTGCAAATTCTATGCACATGAGTATCTACAGGTATGGCGGATTTTTGGAAGGCATACACGAGTACGCAATTTGCAGTTTTTCTTCCTACTCCTGGTAGTTTTAACAGTTCTTCTTCATTATTTGGTACTTGTCCATGAAATTCACTTTTTATAATATTTGCAACTTGTTTTATCCTAGCTGCCTTGATATTGTAAAAACCGACGGATGATATCTCCTTTTTAATATCATCCAAATTCGCTTTAGAAATCTCTTCTACTCCTTCATATTTGTTAAATAGTTTTAAAAGCGCCTGCGTGGTATTTTCATCTCTTGTTCTAGCCGAAAGAATTGTGCCAATCAAAATTTTAAACGGATCTCCTTTTTCATTTTTATGAAGATCCTCTAAAGCTGTTAATCTCAAAAAGTTGTTGGTGTTTAAAGCAAATTCTATTTCACCAAGTATTTTTAAGATATCATACATTACAATAAATTATTTTTGGATTTCTTAATTTATTGTCTCTTTTTAATTCTTGCTCTTCCTGTCTTTCTGGGTGCAATGTTACCTACTTTGGCACCAGGTGGGGTATTTCTTGCTACAGACGATGGATGACCTATGTGTTGATGTCTTCCTCCACCATGAGGGTGATATACTGCTGCTTGAGCAATTCCTCTTACAACTGGGTATAATCTTCCTCTGGATTGCATATATTTCGCTTTATTACCTGCTTTAAGGAACGGTTTTTCTGATTTTCCACCTCCTGCAACAACTCCAATCATTGCACGACATTTAGGATTCATGTTTAGGATCATTCCTGACGGAAATTTCACCTTTACACTATCAACTGAATGTGAAAATACTATTGCTGATGTTCCGGCTGCTTTTATCAATTTTCCACCGTCACCAATGTTTTTTTCAATATTACAAACAAGTGTTCCATCTGGTATGGATCCTAAGTCTAGAATATTTTTAGACAAAGGTTTTGCTCCGTTTCCTATCTCAATTTTGCTTCCGACTGTTGTGCCTTCTGGGGCCGGAATATATGAATAATTATTGTCATCAAATTTAATTTTAGCAACTGGTGCATCTCTCCCTCTTTCATGTACCAAATCCATTACAATACCATGATGAACTTCATTAATCTCAAAATTAGGATATTTAGTGGGAGCTATTTTTCCAGTTATAATTGCTCTAAATTGCTTTCCTCCTTTCCCTCTTCTTCTTACTAATGTCCTCTTTCCCAATTAAATCTAATATATCGATCTCAACGGCCCGCTATTAAATTTATTCTTGATAGATTTAGGAATTTTAATAGTATGACGATTTCTATTATAATGGAATCAGACACAACATTAATTTGAAATTTTCCAAATTAAAGAATATCTGAGAGAGAAATCAACCAATTCTTGATAATAAAGTTATAAAGAGTTGTGTAGTTATATAATTATGAGCCAAAACACCATATCACTAAAGGTGCTTGAAGCTTATACCCGAGATGTAGGCCGTGGTGTTGCTAGAATTGATTATGAATCTATGGATGCTTTGAGCGCATCTACAGGTGATGTCGTGGAAATTAAAGGTAAACGTAGAACAGTTGCAAAATGTTTGCCTCTTTATCCGTCGGACGAAGGTAAGGGTATACTCCGAGTTGATGGTCTGGTTAGAAATAATGCGGGTGTAGCTATAGGAGACACTATAATTGTTAGAAAGATTAAAGCTGTTCCTGCAGAAAAAGTCATAGTTGCACCATTAGAAGCTATTCCTCCAATTGATGAACGATATTTAGCTGATGCTCTTGAAAGTGTACCATTAATCAAAGGCGACAATGTGATGGTGCCATATTTTGGTGGTAGACTTACATTTCAAGTCATAGGTGTCACTCCAGGTCCTGGTGTTGATGCCGTTTTAGTTACTCAAAAAACTGTATTTCATATTGCTGAAAGGGGAGAAACTCTTCGTGGAGTACCCCAAGTAACATACGAAGATATCGGTGGCTTAAAAGAGGAAGCCCAAAAAGTTCGTGAAATGATAGAACTGCCATTACGACATCCAGAAATATTTGAAAAACTGGGTATCGAGGCACCAAAGGGAGTGTTGTTGTATGGACCTCCAGGTACCGGTAAAACCTTGTTGGCAAAAGCAGTGGCCAATGAAAGTAATGCACACTTCGTGAGTATTTCTGGTCCAGAAATAATGAGCAAATTCTACGGTGAATCTGAAGCAAGACTGCGTGAAATATTTAAAGAAACCAAAGAAAAGGCTCCTTCTATAATGTTTATCGATGAAATAGACTCTATAACTCCAAAGCGAGAAGAGGTAACAGGAGAAGTTGAAAGAAGAGTTGTATCTCAGTTATTATCTTTGATGGATGGATTAGAAGCAAGAGGTAAAGTTATAGTTATCGCTGCCACAAATAGGCCAAATGCTATAGATCCAGCTCTAAGAAGACCTGGTCGATTTGACCGAGAAATTGAAATCAAAGTTCCTGATAAACGTGGTAGATTAGAAATCCTACAAATTCACACAAGAAACATGCCTTTAGAATCAGATGTAAATCAAGAAAAAATAGCATCTGTAAGTCATGGTTTTGTTGGTGCAGATTTGGAATACCTCTGTAAGGAAGCTGCGATGAAATGTCTTAGACGATTGTTACCTGAACTTAACTTGGAAGATGAGAAAATAAATCCTGAAGTATTGAATAAGTTAATTGTTACCATGTCTGACTTTGAAAATGCTCTTAAAGAAGTGATGCCATCTGCCATGAGGGAAGTTTATCTGGAATCTCCCGATGTTGAATGGAATGATATAGGTGGATTAGATGATGTTAAACGAGAGTTACAGGAAGCAGTGGAATGGCCGTTAAGGTACCCAGATCTTTATACAAAACTTGGCCACTCTAATCCCAAAGGAATTCTGATGCATGGTCCCTCTGGTACCGGAAAAACTATGCTTGCCAAGGCAGTCGCAACAGAATCTGAATCTAATTTCATTAGCGTAAAAGGACCAGAATTATTGTCAAAATGGGTTGGCGAATCTGAAAGAGGGATCAGAGAAATTTTCCGACGAGCAAGACAAGCTGCACCATGTGTTGTTTTCTTTGATGAAATAGATTCGATCGCACCAGTAAGAGGACTGGGAGGTGACAGCATGGTGACTGAAAGAGTCGTTTCCCAACTATTAACCGAATTGGATGGAATTCAACAATTAACCAGTGTGGTTATTATTGCCGCAACTAACCGATCGGACATGATAGATCCTGCATTGTTAAGACCAGGTAGGTTTGACAAGATAGTATATGTGCCTTTACCTGACAAGGCTACAAGAAAGAAAATATTGGAGATTCATTCATTAGAAAAACCTATTTCTGACATCGTTGATTTCGATAGAATCGCTGAAATTACAGATGGATTTAGCGGAGCTGATGTATCTGCTGTTTCAAATACGGCGGTTTCACTCGTGTTGCATGAGTATCTTCAAAAATATAGTAATCCTGAAGACGCTGCAAAACACGCAACAGAGGCACATGTTACAATGAAACATTTCGAAGATGCTGTAAAGAAGATAAAAACTCAAAGAGATAGTAAGTCGGGTGAGAAAGTTACAGTACCTTATTACAGGTAATTTTTTCTATTTTCTTCCATATTTTGATTTCTTTATTAGTTGAAAAAAGTTGTATTCTTATATTTTTTATTGATATTGCATAAAAATTATTATAAATTATTTAACATAATTATTAAAATGAAAATAATTTTTAAGGGCAATGTTTTTAAGTATAATTTCTTGAATAACTTTCACAAAAAGAATGGTTGAAAATGCACTACAGATTATTCAAAACAAAGTAACGTTATCTAAGATTAATCGTTTCTTTACAGACGAAGAAATTAGCCAGTTGGTTGAAAAATATGGGACTCCGTTATATCTAGTAGACGAAGAGGCTCTGCATGATAAAGTCTTAGAACTTAACAGAGCTTATGAAAAATTCCATGGTCATGTAAAGATTGCTTATTCAATTAAAGCCAATTTTAATCCCTCTATACTTAGAACATTCGTGAAAGACAATATTACTTTTGATCTTACTTCTCTGGGAGAATTGTTTTTTATACGGGAATTAAACATTAATCCTGAAAATATTGTCTACACAAGTGTAACAGAGGAACTAGATGAGTATAAACAGGTCCTTTCTTACGGGGTTACGAGAATTGTCGTAAGTTCTTACTTTGGATTAGTTAATTTGGCTCAAGCTGCTAACGTTGTTGGCATTATTCCTAAAGTAATGGTACGTATGAATCCTGAAGTAGGCGTTAAAGCTGAGGTGCGTGCATCTTACAAAAATGGCAAATTTGGAGTTCCTTTAAACGGTGGGAAAGTTGATTCAGCTTATTTCATTGTTAAATCCATTTTCAATAATCCCTTGTTGGAGTTTGAAGGTTTTCATTTTCATTTGGGGTCTCAAATTACTGACTTTGTATGTTATGTTAATGCTCTAGACCGACTAAATTCGTTATTAAATAAACTAAAAAAAGAGATCCCAAATTTTTCATTAAAAACACTCGATATTGGTGGCGGGACTCCTGTATTTTATAACGAGCCCGTTCCTACCCCAAGTGAAATGTCCTCTGTATATATAGAAAAACTGAATAATCTAGTGTCCTCTCATGGTAAATTTACGCTAATGATAGAGAGTGGTAGATACCTAGTTGCAGAATCATCTATAATGGTTTCAAAAATTGTAAACACTAAAGAATACAATGATCATAAAATAGTTATTTTAGATACAGGATACCATCTTTTGTTAGATGCTGCTTTACTTAAACAAGAATATCCTCAGGAAGTAATATCAACCAAAAACAATAACAATCATCTTTACTTTTCCGATTCTAACAAACAGTATACTGGGAAGAATATTCATCTTGTGGGAAGGTTGTGTGATACGTTGGATGTTTTTCCTACCTCCAAACTATCCGACCTGTCATATGCTAACATTGGGAATTATGTTTTGTTTTATAATGTGGGAGCCTATTCTCTAGTGTTTAATATGCCCTTTCATTGTCAAACTAAGCCCCCAGTTCTGATGAAAACTTGTGAAGGCGATATAAAATTAATAAGAAAAGGTACCTCTTATAAGGATCTTTATGAAGAAGAAGGCGGCCTAATTTCATAACTTTTTGTATGTGATTCGAATATCACGTGGTGATTTTGACTTTGATAAATTATACTAGAGTCCATATTTTTGTAAGCGGAAAGGTACAGGGAGTATATTATCGTCAAAACACTGCTCAAAAAGCAGAGGAGCTAGGCATCGTTGGTTGGGTTAGAAATTTGTCCGACGGACGGGTAGAATCTGTAATGGAGGGTTTGGATGTCAATATTGATAAAATGCTTAGTTGGTGTAAGTTTGGACCTAAAGATGCCTTAGTGACAGATATTAAAATTATGAATGAGGAATATAAGAAGGAGTTTTCTACTTTTGATATCGTCAAAACACTTTAGATGCATGATGAATGCTCCTCTAATGAGTAATACTTTTAGTTTTAATTTTAGAATATTTTAGAATATTGTTACTGTTTTGTTTTTCCAATACTACCTTATAACTTAAATTAACTTAAATGAGCGTTACGGTCTTACTAATATGTTATTTTTCTCTAGGTATTTTTTAACATCTTTTAGCTTTGCCTTATTAAAATGGAACAGAGATGCTGCCAATGCTGCATCGACATCTGTTTTTTTATACACTTTTAGTATATCATCAACCGATCCGCAGCCTCCTGAGGCTATAACAGGAATGTTTATTTTATCACAAATCGAATTAATTAATTCAATATCGTATCCATTTTCTGTCCCGTCTGTATCTATGCTTGTCAAAAGTATTTCTCCTGCTCCCATTTTTTCAACTTTTTTGGCCCATTCGATCGCATCAATACCTGTAGATTTTTTCCCACCAAAAATCTTGATTTCAAACCAATATTTTTTCCCATCCTTGGAAAAAAAATATTTTCCACCTTGATCATAGTTTCTTTTTACATCCAAAGCAACTACTATACACTGCTTTCCGAAAATACACATTAATTCCTGGATCAATTCTGGATCTACTACTGCTGCGGTATTTATTGAAACCCTGTCTGCACCACTTAAGAGTAGATTGCGTGCATCTTCCAATGTTTTTATGCCGCCCCCAACCGTAAAGGGTATGTTTATTACACTAGCTACATTTTTTACAATATCTTTCATTGTTTTACGATGTTCTTCAGCCGCAGTAATATCTAAAAATATTAATTCATCGGCGCCTTCGTCGCTATATTGTTTGGCTAATTTGACAGGATCTCCCGCATCTTTTAGTTCCTTAAAGTTAATACCCTTTACAACTCTACCCTTATTTACATCCAGACAGGGAATGATTCTTTTTGCCACTGCCATTTTAAATCAATTCTTGAACATGTTCTATTTTCAATTTCTCGTCATACAATGCTTTCCCTAAGATTACTGCATAACAATTAACGTTCCTTAACTTTAATATATCTATTATATTGCTAACTCCTCCGCTAGAAACTATTTTTATGTCTTTAAAGGTATTATTTATTTTAATTAGTGTTTCTATATCAGGACCTTCCAAAGTGCCATCTTTGCCAATGTTTGTTAACAAGAACTCATTAATACCCAGTTCTTGATAAAACCTGATGGCATCAAATAGTTTTATGCCTGAAAATTCCTTCCATCCAGAGATCATTACATTTTCTTCGTTATGATCTACTGAAATTATGATCCGATTTAGTCTTTTCTTTGATATCTTTTGTATCATCTCAGGTTGTTTGAAGGCAAATGTTCCTATGACAACCTTGATTGGTTTTTTGATATCTAAGAATCTATTTATACTGTTAATAGTTCGGATACCACCTGCAACCTGTACTGGAATGTTTACCGAATCAATAATCTTTAATATTATTTCGCTATTGTTCTTTCCCGTATTCAAAGCTGCATTTAGATCAACTATGTGTAACATATCGACCCCTTCGGATTCCCATTTTTTTGCTACTTCTAATGGATTGTCACCGTACACGGTTTTATTTTCTAATTTACCGTTAACCAATCTTACTACTTGGCCATCTAATAGATCAATTGCTGCGATGCTTTTCATTTTGATCGTTTGCAAATATTTATAAAGTTTTTAATCATTTTTTCGCCAGTTGTACTTGATTTTTCTGGATGAAACTGCGTACAATAAATACTGTCAATTTCTATTGAGGCCGGGATGTGTACTCCATAATTCGATTTTGATGTTATTATGTCGCTATTTTTAGGTTTAGTATAATAAGAATGTACAAAATATACCCAAGATTTATTTGGTATTCCTTCAAATAATTTACTCTTCTTGTCTGTTATCTCCAAACTATTCCATCCAATATGAGGGATTTTTACCAAGTTTTTGGGTAGGGACAACACTTCTCCTTCAATTATGTCAAGTCCTGCTAATTGTCCCTCTTCGCTTTTCTCAAATAACATCTCCATTCCCAAGCATATTCCCAAAACTGGAATGTTTTTTTCAATAAATCGGGAGAATCCTGTTTTACATTTATTTATTGAAATAATTGCTGGATCAAAATTTCCGACACCGGGTAATACTATTCCATCCACTTCTGATGATTCTTCAAAATCATTTATGATTGATACTTGTGCTCCGTTTCTTTGCAAGGAAGATTGAAGACTAAAAATGTTTCCTGCTCCATAATCAAAAATTGATATTTTCACCATATGCTACATCATTCCTTTGGTAGTGGGACCACCCTCACTGTTTGGGTCAATCCCTATTGCGTTCCTCAATGCAACTGCAGCGGCTTTTATAGCAGATTCAACTTTATGGTGATCATTTGTTCCATAATGTACGATAATATGCATACAACAATTAATATTTCCAATAAATGATTGAAAAAAGTGAATAATATCTTCTTGCGACATGTTCTCAATCTTTTCTCTTTCTAATTTCATGTCGATGTGACTATATTGTCTCTTTATCAGATCTACAGCGACGCTTGAAGCGGATTCATCCATTGGAACTGTAGCATTTCCAAAACGATTAATGTTCTCTCTCTTGCCCAGGGCTTTATCAATGGCTTGGCCTAATACGATGCCTGTATCTTCAATTAGATGGTGTTTGATACCGTCTTCGCTTTTTGCTTTCAAATCAATGTCAATCTTACTGTGTTTTGAAAAAGATACTACAATATGATTTAAAAAATCGATCCCTGTATTAACGTTTGAATTTCCTTTTCCGTCTAAATTGATCTTGATCACTATACTTACTTCCTTTGTCCTTCTTTCAATTTCACACGTACGTTGATGATCCTCAATAATCACTATGTGCTTTTAATTTTTTGTATTATTTAATATATTTGGTAAATCGTTTACATTTTTGATGATTACGTCTGCATTATTTGATTTTAGTAGTCTTTTCTTATCATTTGATCCTTTGTTGTTTTCACCATCATCATCCCCATATACTCCACAAAAAAATATTCTATCCTCTCCTGTTTGTTTCCTAAAATTTTCTACCATTAAGAGATCTGCAATGGAGTCTCCTACATACAATGCACTAGTTAATTTCAATTTATCAAATACTTTGCGTAGGGAAAATGCATTCGGTTTGGAAAATTCTCTATTTTCATCCTCCAAAAACACACAAGCATTTTCATTAAAATAATTTATGATACTGTTAAGAGTGAAATAAGACGCAATCTTGCTCCGTCCGGATATCAATCCCAAATTTCCTTTAAATTTCTCTGAAAGAAGACGTATTGTACTCTCTTTAATTATTAGAATATCCTTGCTTATGAGTGGCTCGTCAAAATAATATATCGGCTCCTTATTGAACCGTTCTTTATATAAAATTGGACCATAAAAGATCTCATTAAAAAGAGTGGAAATCGTATCGTCATCACTGGGATACCTTAATTCTTTTGTTATGGATGTTATATTTCCGATCTTCCCGAGTTCTTTTTCTACCGAGTCTTTGCCCTTGTCATCTAATTTCTCTAATATATTATGAAAAACTTGAATGGTCTTGTCTGTATTCATTTTATTTATAAAGATACAATATAAAATTATTAGGACTATTGAATAAGCGGTATCGATATCATTATTAAATCCACCCGTATTTCGAAGTTTTGAAATAATATCCTGAAATGGAAAGTTATCTACATTTGTATTAAAACTCTTAATTAGAATAAACTGAACTGTTTTTATTATTGCTTGATCATATGATTTCTTTACGTCAACTAATACACCATCTATATCAAAAATAATCGCTTCACAATCTGAAAAATTGATTTTCTTATTAGTCAACTTTATAGAAAAGATGATCAGTAATCAATAATTAATACCCTGGTATAATCTTGCGTATGTATAATTAAATCGACTATAGTATATTAATATAGAATAATCAACAATACAAGTTATATAATACATTCTTCTATATTATTGTGTGAAATATCGGAATAGGACCGAAATAATTTCTAATATCCTAAATGCCGCCAATGGAGGCATTTCAAAAACTAAAATAATGTACAAGGCCTTTCTATCATATGCTCAGATAAAGGAATACTTGCCTATATTATTGGAAAATAACTTGTTGGCTCTTGGCACCGACGGCAAATACAGGACTACTGAAAAGGGTATTAGGTTCCTAAAGATGAATGAGGAGATTCAAGAATTAATCGAATCAAAATCACTTCAGGATGATTTTACCTAATTATAATATCCCGATATGAATAATTTTATTAAAATAATGGTTTTATCTTAAAAAATTAGGGCTTTGGCTTACCAAATAATCCTATTTTTAGCTTAAATATAAAAACCAATATATTGTTATGGTAAGAAATAAAGATGGATTTAGGTAATGCTAGTTGTTAAAATTTTTCATCTAGGAATCTTATTTACTGTTTTTATCTTTACTATTCATATTAGTTCCGTTTATGCTACAGTTGATGCCAAAAACAACAATAGTTCTTCAACCGGTAATAACACTTCACCTGTAAAACCTGATAATTACGCTATTAAAGTGGGGGAAGGAAATCATACTGTATCTTATACAAAGTATTTTCCTGATTATGTGGAAATAGCTGCCGGGGATAGTATAACGTGGTATAATGGAGTCGATGTTCCATTACCTCATACTGTTACCTTTATAAATGATTTAGGTAATACCGAAAAGATCGGGCTTCCATTCTACGTTTCTAATAACACACAATTTACTCCCGTATTAAATAATCTGGGAGAACCATTAGAAGAAACGACCGGAAATGGAACACGGATTGTAATGATGTTAAATGCAAGAGCTTTAACTCCTACTGTAATTACAGCAGATAATAAAGTAATGGAACTAAAAAAAGACTCTATATATACTCTTAACGGAACTGAAAAATTCGTTAACTCTGGACCGTTGCTATCTTTGGATAAAAAACAGACCTTTGATTACTCTTTTAGCAACTCCTTTACTGTTGTTTTTAATAAACCCGGATTTTATGAATATACATGTCTATTTCATCCTTGGATGATTGGAAAGTTATTGGTGAAACCCTAAGGAGCTATATATACTACCTTCTTAAAATTTACTTTTTATGATCTAACTATATATTTTCTAACCTTTTTCATACTTGTATAATTGACAAGAAATATTGATCTCGATTCTCATGATAGCTCTGATAAAAACTATAGTAGAAATTCTCAAAAAATTTTAAACAAATTTAATGTTAGCTTAGGTTATGAAGTGAAAATAGTTACTAAAAAAGCAGAATTTTTTGGCATTATCTTACCCAGATATGAAACATTTAGTGATAAATATATCGTTTTAAAATTGAAAAGCGGTTACAATATTGGAATTGAAATAGAAAATATTATAGAAATTATTAGTAAAAATGTTGATCAATTATCAAAAAAACCTATAGCAAAATCAGATCCACGTGATAATGCCACTGCTAACGATGATAATAACAGCCGCAATTTATTCGATAAACGCAATGGTTCTAAATTATTACCAAAAATATTGCTAATTAGCACTGGTGGCACTATTGCAAGTAAAATTGATTATAGAACAGGTGGAGTAACTTCACTTTTGAGTGCATCCGAATTATATTCTGCTTTTCCAGAACTTTCTGACTACGGATACATTTATCCTGAATTCTTATTCAATGAATATAGTGAAAACATGAATCCCAATCATTGGTCTGCTCTAGCGGATAGAATTTCATTTGCTATCCGCAACGAACACTATGATGGAATTATTGTATCTCACGGTACGGATACAATGCATTATACTTCCTCTGCACTAAGTTTCGCTCTCCAAAATGTCCCAATTCCTGTAGTTTTGGTTGGTTCTCAGAGATCATCCGATAGACCTTCTTCAGACGCATTTAGCAATCTAGTTGGTGCAATAAGATTTATCAAGGATACAAAACATTCAGGTATTTTTGTTTGTATGCACCATAATACTTCAGATGAAGTAATTGCATGTCATCTTGGGACACGAGTGAGAAAAAACCATACCAGCAAACGTGATGCATTTAAATCTCTTGATGCTATGCCTTTTGCATTAATTGAGAATTCGGACATAACATACAATAAATTACTACACAACGGGATGGAACGTGCGAATATTTCAAAAAATTTTACTTCAAAGACGGCTTTCAGTGATAAAGTGTTTTTATTGAAATTCTATCCTGGATTTAGTTCTTCATTTCTTGAGAACTTTTTACAGATGGATTATAAAGTCATTATATTGGAGGGTACTGGGCTTGGACATGTGAGTAAAGACTGCTTTCCTATTTTAGAAAAACTAATAGAGGCAGGTATTTTTGTTTTTATGACTTCACAATGTATATTTGGTACGGTACGGATGACCGTTTATGATACCGGCAGAGACCTTTTGGCTTTGGGTGTTATCCCTCTTTCAAATATGAGTTCAGAAACTGCTGTCGTTAAAGCAATGTGGGCATTAGGTAATAATACGGGTGCTGAGGATTTTGTTAGGATCATGAAAACTGATTGTTCTAGTGAAATTTCTAATATGTTGCCACTAGTTTAAGATTTAAAGAGGACAAGTTTGATGAATCTAGATATCGACAAATTACACGTAAAGGTTGGCTTTGAAATACATCAACAACTAAGTACATCGTCTAAACTCTTTTGTAGTTGCAAAGGTGATGGATCCAACGACGAGGGTTATGATTTCAACTTTATTCGTATTTTGAGACCTACAAAAAGTGAATTGGGTGATTTTGACAAAGCTGCATTATTTGAACACTCCAAAATGAATTCAATCAAGTATTATTCTAAAGTAGGATACAGCTGTTTAGTAGAAGCTGACGAGGAGCCCCCGCATGAAGTAAGCAAAGATGCACTTGAAACAGCATTGTTGTTTTCACTTGCTCTAAGTTCAAATATTGTTGATGAAATTCATGTCATGAGGAAATTAGTGATAGATGGCTCTAATGTTAGTGGATTTCAAAGAACTATGTTGATATCAACTGGAGGTTACTTAGAAGTCGATAATTTTAACAAGGTAGGTGTCCAGGGTATATGTTTAGAAGAGGATGCAGCAAAATTAATTTCTACCAATCCTCTATTAAAGGAATATGGACTCGACAGGCTTGGGATCCCGTTAGTCGAAATCGCACTTGATCCTATATCTGGGACTCCTGCAGAAATTGTAAACGTCGCATTAACTCTAGGTCGATTACTTCGAAGTAGTAAAAGAGTCACTCGAGGAATTGGGAGCATAAGGCAGGATGTGAATATATCTGTCAATGGTGGTCAGGTAGTCGAAGTCAAGGGAGTACAGCAATTATCACAACTTATCAAAGTTTTAGACTACGAAACAAAAAGACAGTACGGATTAATCAAAATTGCGGAAGAATTTAAAAATAGAGATATCGATGATTCCTTTATTGGCGACAGAATTGAAGACATAACATCCTTGTTCTCAAATTCATCATCTAAGGTGATAAAAAAAATATTAAAAGATCCAGACCCGGTCATTAATTGTATCCGTTTAAGGGGTCTAAGAGGATTGATTGGCTATGAACCTATAGAAGACATAAGACTCGGTAAAGAGTTGGGAGAGTTTGTTAGATTTTTTGGTTTGGGTGGTGTCTTTCATTCCGATGAGTTACCCAATTATGGAATCACTATCAATGAGATAGATAACCTTAAGAAATCTGTTGATATTTCCTCTGACGATGCATTTGTACTAATAGGTGGTAACAGGGAAAAAATAAGCAATCTTCTTGAACCATTAATTAAAAGGATAATCCAATTTAAATATGGTGTCATTGCTGAAACTCGTTCAGTTACTCTAGACGGAACTACTATTTTTTCACGACCCCGACCAGGTTCATCCAGAATGTATCCTGAAACGGATATAATGCCAATTCCTGTTGATAGTAACTTACTTGATAGTTTGAAAGATAAAATACCTTTGCCGTGGAATGAACTAATCAAAGGAATTATGAAAAAGTATGGATTGAATATGAAATTATCTGAACAAATCTTTGATTCTGATTATTATAATTTATTTGAAAAACTCTTGATAACCAATCCCACTATTTCGCCCACCTTTGTTGCATCAAAACTTACTGAAGATATTGTTAGTCTCTCCAGAAATAATCTTGATAAGGACCTCTTAACAGATGAAATGATTCTAGACATTTTCAATAGGCTTGATAAGGGATTTATTGCAAAAGAGTCTATAATATTAATTTTTGAAAAATTAATGAAAAAGGATTACATCTCGGTAGAGGAAGCAATAAATTCTCTCAACCTAACTAAATTGGATGATGCAGACTTATTTTCTACATTGGATAAATTATTTGATGATAATTTGAGCGTTATAAGAGAAAAGGGGCCCAATTCCATGGGTGTGTTGATGGGGAAAAGTATGGCGGTTCTGCGAGGTAAGGTAGACGGTAGCAAGATTAATGACTATTTGAAGCATAAGTTAGAAACATTTCTTAACGAAGGATCTTCATCTCCTTCATCTTCTTAGCATGACTCGCGTACCTAAATCAATCAAGAATCACTATGTTGATTCCTTTCTCATAAATTCCGAGAACTTGAAGTCATTCCTCTCGTCTCACGAGATTTCAAACACAGAACTGGAGGATGTGTCATTTACAATTTCCAAACTATATAATCAAAAGATGGAGGCTATTTTAGAATCGTGTGGCAATGATTGGGCTAGGCTAGATTCTGCTTCTTCTCCTTTAATTTTATTCGTTCAATGCATTGATGAATTACTCAGTGAAGATCACTCGAATATTTCATCACGATGTAGGTTTATTCTAAATTCATTCTCAAAAACGTTAGAATCTTGGATGATTTGGTAGTTTATGATTTGTTGTGTTGTATTGATTTAATGTATTTACTCTTGTATTTCTGACTGAATAAATTTATATAATTTTATTGCTGATTCTAAAAAAAATATTTAGTGTGCGTGAGGTGGTGGTGCACTACCTTTTGATAATTCTTCGTTAAATGTTCCTGATGCTTTTTCGTGGAATTCCAATGCGGCTTGATCTACCTTAATTGCTTGAGGTGGACATACCGACACACATGCCATACACCAAATGCAATCGTGTTCTCTGATTGGATCTGCTTTATCTGTGTAGTCTTTTCTTTCTTCTTTAACTGAAGAACCAGTGCCTTCAAATACTTCATTTACTGCCTCTTTAGCTGATACGTCATGTTCAGTTCTGTACCATTGAAAAACTTGTACAGGACATGCTTCAATACATGCTCCATCCGCTACACACGAGTCCCAGTCGACTGCTACCATAGTTCCACTTACACCTAAAGGCCCTATCTCTTCTCCTTTTGCTTGAAATGCTTCTTTAACTTCTGGATTTTCTGCTGCCTCTTTTAGTGAACCTGGACCCCATAAATAGTGAAAATGTTCATCGTCTGACGTTTTTATCTTTCCAATTACTTGATGATTTGCTGGAAAATCTGGATCGATTGGCATATTTTTTTGCAGTGATATCTGATCCTTCTATAATATATAAATCATGTGTAGTAATATCTATTAGAAGCTAGATATTTCGAGAAATTTTGCATAAATCTTTGATCCGATTTATTCTTTCTTATTCACCAATTGAATATATTGGTACGCAGAGGTTTCATTATCAAAAGCATAATGTACCTTTTGAAAATTCTTTTTAAACTCTGTTACATTTTGCAAAACTTTAGGAATATCTTGCTTGTCTATTACAACTTTCTTAATAAAGGTTGCTATTTCTTGCATTTCGTCTTCCTTCATTCCTAGTCTGGTTACTTCGGGAACTCCTATTCTAACGCCACTGGGATGAAAATAATTTCTTCCCTCTTTTATGTCTCCAGGAAGCAATTGTCTGTTTAAGATTATATTACATTTTTCCAGATCCTTTTCTATAGTTCCGCCATCACCATAGTTTGAGACATCGACAGCAAGCTGATGTGATTCGGTATAACCTCGCTTTTCCCCTAAAACATTGAATCCATGATTTGCAAGGGAGTAGGCAAGCATTTTTGCATTCTTGATGACTTGTTTAGCATATTCTTCTCCAAATTCTAGTGATTCAGCTAATGCTACTGCTTTGCCCGCAACATGATGTAAGTGATGACTACTTGTATTTCCAGGAAAAATAGCCTTCTTTATAGGATCCGAATACTTTTCAACCGATACTATGATGCCCCCTTGGGGTCCCCATAGTGTCTTGTGCGAACTCATAGTCATTGAATCAACGCCTTCTCGTAAAGGGTCTTGAAATTGTCCCCCCGCGATTAGACCTGCTACGTGGGCTCCATCGTAATTTATATACACATTACGTTCATGCAAGAATTCTGATAATTCCTTCACAGGATGGGGGAACAAAAAAAGACTCCCACCAAACATCGCTATTTTCGGTCCTTTTCCTTCGGAAATCATTGTATCTATTTTTTTCTTGGTCAGCTCAACATCGATGGTCATGTTTTCTTTTGAAAATGGAAAGTGTTCTATTGTTAATCCATGAACCAAGCCAGCCGTTCCTGAGTGTTCCTTTTTTCCATGTGAAATATGTCCACCAGTGGGAATCGACGATGCTATCATAGTGTCTCCAGGATTTGAAAATGCAGAATATATTGCCAAATTTGCGACAACCCCAGATGTTGCTCTACAATCTGCAAATTCAGCTTTAAATACCGATCTTGCTAAATCATTGCAAATATTTTCAACTTTGTCTATAAAAGTGCAGCCTGCATATACCCTTTCTCCAGGCCACCCCTCAGCATATCTATTTCCAAAATCAGACGCTACAGCTTCCCTGACTGCTGGACTGGGGATGTTTTCACTTGCTATGAGGGGAATGGAGTTATTGAACCAGTCGTGATGTTCTTTAATTAATTTTAGAATGTTATCCTGAATTTCTTTTGCATTCAATATCATTTTTTGCAATAATTACTTATATAAAATATCGTAATCTGGCAAAATAGTACTATTTTAGTGATGATTTTTTGGTCATTTATAACAATAATTTTATACTACATGTATTTTATCTACTCATGCAGAAGGTTAAACAGATGGAAGGATATTGTGTTAAATGCAAAGCAAAAAGAGAAATGAAAGATGAAAAAGAGGTAACCATGAAAAATGGAAGACCTGCTACTCAAGGTATATGTACAGTGTGTAATACGAAAATGTTCAAGATAGGAGGAAGTAAAAAATCAAAATAAATAAAAAAAATTTCAATAATCTAGTAGTCGATTCACATCGATATTTCCTATATTTACCTTTTTGATATGATTTGTTGATATTGTTTGTTATCCATAAATTGATTGATTTCAACTTGTTTGAGAATAGATTGTCAATTTGTTTTAAATTGGAATTAAATGCAGTTGAAAACAAAATTCTTTGGTAATTAGCTGTTTTTCATTGGTATTTCTCAAAAATCTACTTAATATTTTTATAGGTGACATTATTTTATGATATTACAGTAATGATGACAACCTTCTAGCTCTGAACTGTTGTATTTTAATTAATGGCTATTTATATAGGAATTTATGGATGGATTGGACAGGGAATTTGAAAGACCCGATTGGGACGTTTACTTTATGATACAAGCTTTTTTGGCAAAGCTACGATCCAACTGTCTCACCAGGCAAATCGGAGCTGTAATAGTTAAAGATAATAGACAAATATCAACTGGTTACAACGGTACTCCATCTGGATTTCAAAATTGCTTTGAAGGTGGATGCAGAAGATGTACAGATAGGATTAAAGGTATTGTTAAATCGGGTGAATCTTTAGAGAGATGTATTTGCGTTCATGCTGAGGCCAACGCAATAATGCAATGTGTTATGTTTGGAAATGCTGGCAGTACCAAAAATGCTACTTTATACTCTACTCTTGCTCCATGCATAGAATGTAGTAAGATGGCGATTACGGTAGGGATCAATAGAGTGGTTATTTTGTCTAAATATGACGAGGACGGAACCGAGATCCTAAGGCATGGAAATGTACAAATACTGGAAATGAACCCAGCTAAATTGCAACTTTGGATCTCAAAGCTATTTGGATGATGCTCCTCAAGAGTACAATTTCTGTCTAGTTGATCTTATCTATCCTGAGTATCTAAATAATTAACTACAAAGTTTACTAACTAAAATAAAACAAAAAACTAAAAACAAAAAAAAGATTATGGAACTGATCTGCTGTAGAGTTTTCCTTCTAATGCTAGTTTGTACATTTCTGCTACATAGGGGTTCCTTGCAGGAGTTTCGGCGCCAAGTTCCACCAAACGTGCGTATACTCTAACTACATAGGCCAAAGCACCCATGAAAGCTACTACTACACCCATGTTAAACATCCAGTGGTTAGGTACTGAAAATATTTCTTCAACAAACCAAAAGTGCCACATTTCATTGATACCAATGGTGAACATGGTAGCTAAATAACCGATAATGGTTATCTTTAGACCCGTATTCATTGAATTGTTTGGCCCTCTTAAAGCTGGTACTCTCCTGTCATACATTGCAACAAATCCCCAACCTAGTGGGAGTGCAATAAAGTGACTGTATAACCACCAATGAGCTGGTGTAAATGCACTGTCTCTGATGGCTGTTTGATGCAATGATCCGTCAACAAAGTTGTCTACTTCTACTGATGCAGCAATAGACCCTAGCATAATGACCATTAAATAGATCTTTTTTAGCCTCTGGATTTCTACTTCCTTTGGAATTAATGCAGGCATTTGTGCCATTTTACTATCATTATGTCTTCGTCGATTAAATATATAAGATGTGAACTAAAATATTTATAAATAATACTAGATATTGATGTAATATTGTATAATTATTAGACTATTAGTTAATTAATTAACTAAAATTCTTTTGTTTTATCATAATTGCCAAGCTTATCTTCAATGATTATCATTGGTGATAAAATAATCTAAACTATAAATAATTAATGGCTTTAAAAATACTTGGTGAGACCATTCATCTTCTTTGATCTTGGGCAAACTCTCATTGATGAATGGAGCTACGTTACTTATTTTGATAAACTATTATTCCAGACACTTAATGACTATGGGGCTAGGATAGATCAAAGAAACTATTATGCGTTGAGAAATGATTTAGTTCGAAACAGAAAATTTGGTTCATCAGGATTTCTTGAAATTATTTCTCTAATGGTACGTCTTATTCTTCCTAGGGGGTATGATTCTGTAATTTTCGATGATTTGAAGACAGATTTATTAGAAAATAAAAGAAAACTAGTCAAACTATTTAGTCAGGCTAACTACCTCATCCCATTATTATCCAAGAAATATTCATTAGGTATTATCAGCAACAATTCATCCGGCTCAGCCAATTTGTTGGTTCTAAATGGTCTAGATAAACATTTTAAAATAGTGTGTTTGGCAGAAGACATTGGATCTAGAAAGCCCAATCATGAAATATTTCATAAGGCGTTACTTGATTCTAATTCAAGTATCGACAATTGCATCATGGTTGGAGATAGATTGGATATCGATATTTTACCTGCCAATGAGCTGGGAATGAAGACCATAAGAACTTTGGACTCTTTATACAAAATTCAAGAGCCTGTAAACAAAAAGGAGACACCACTTTTCACTATATCTTCTCTATCTGAATTACCAAAAGTTTTGTCCCGTATTTCTTCTTAGTTTCTTTGTATTTCTTTGGATATTTTTCTCCATTGTTCATCTAAATCACTCCCCTGAGTATCTCGTTTACTAAAAAGAGAATGAATTGAAATCTTTTCATTTGATTCTGCAATTGGAATAATATGAATATGGAAATGAGGAATTTCTTGTCCGGCATCTCTTCCATTATGTATACCTATTAGTGAAGAACTACAGTTCATTGATTTTTCTATTTTTTCGGTCAATAAATGTAATGCATCAAAAATGTCCCTGTTTTCTATCAAGCTCAAATCTTGAATTTTGGGTTTATGTGATTTGGAAATAATAAGTGAATGTCCATCCTTGAGGGGAAATGCGTCTAAAATTGCTATTGAATGTTCAGTTTCATATATCTTTCTAGCTTTAATATTTCCATTAACTATTTCACAAAACACGCACTTGTTTATCGAATTCATAGTAATATTTTGTGCAACTGTTCAATAAATGATTATTATTCCTATATCACTCTAATTAATCAAGATTAATAAAATTGGATGAAAAAAAGTAACCTATGGGAAAAACTATAGTTCATGAAAGACCATTGACTACAATTGTGATGAATGAAAATATTGCAAAAGTACTAAGCGATCCCCACAGACTAAAGATTTTAGATTTTCTTTATCATAAGAATCTCTCGACCAAGGATTTATTTGATTTATTAAAAAAAGCAAAATTTAACATCGCCATGACTACTCTGAGACATCACATAACCATATTGAAAAAAAATGATTTGATAAGTGTTTATAAAACAGAAGAGGTTAAGGGAACCTTAGTAAAATATTATAAAGCTAATGTAAAGATGCTGGCTTATGAAAACTATCCATTTGTTTCGATCGTGAGAGATAACAGGGAAATTATTGATATGCTATATCCAAAATTCTATAAAGCCATCAAGAAAATCATGATAACTGAAAAAAATTTAATGGCTGCCATTTCATCCGAATCAAAATCAAGATGCCGAATTTGTAAGACTTTTCATTATGCCGAATTTTTGATTTTCATGATTCTGAATATGATCATAACGAAAGTTTTACGAAAGTTATTGAAAACTAGGACTAGGACCAATGTTCAGATGTAATTGATTTTTATTCACAAAAAATGGTATGTGTACTTTTGATGTTCTTAGCATCAGTTCATCCTGATATATTTTATTATTACATCTTTAATCCAAGTAAAAAAAACATGGTTGAAATAATTTACAATGTATATCTAGAATGGGGCTAAATATGACTTTATTATTGTGATTGTCTACCAAAATACAAATAATTAACTGATTCTAGTTGTTAACCCTTTTTGAATATTAACTATAAGAAAATGAGTTCAATCTGTTGCAGCAGCCGCAGCAGCATCAAATCAGTTCCTGAACACTAATAGATATATTTTAAAATACCGACAAGCTCATATTTTATTTGTGTCATCTTTGCCTGTACCTTTGCCTTTGCTTCAAGTCAAAAATATAAACAAAACTTTTCCAATTCATAGGAATATTTTCCACCTTTTATCTTCATCAAATCCAGCCAGAAAGGCAATTGATAATGTATCTTTTGATTTGGGACAGGGGGAAGTATTGGTTATAGCCGGCGAATCCGGTTCTGGAAAAACTACACTTGCTAAACTTATAATGGGTGCTTTAATCCCTGACGATGGTACTATATCCTTTGAAGGGAATTACATACACTCTCTAAAAAAAAGGAAGGCACTTTATTCGATGATCCAGATGATCCATCAGGATCCATATAGTTCCCTAAATCCCAACATCAAAATAAAAGACATAGTCATGGAGCCGCTAAAAATTCATGAGAACAATTTGAGTCGCAACGAAAAAGATGAGAAAGTGCGTCTTGCGCTACGTAGAACAAGACTTGAACCAGTTGAAGAAATTTTAGAGAAATATCCAACCATGCTTTCAGGTGGTCAAAGGCAACGTGTTTCAATTGCAAGATCTATTGTAAAAATCCCAAAATTAATAATAGCAGATGAACCTGTTTCGATGTTAGACATTTCTGTTAGAGCTGAAATCTTATCATTATTAAATGAGCTAAGGAAGACTCTGAATATTTCCATTATCTATATCACACATGATTTGGCAACCTCACGATTTATCGGTGATAAGATTGGGATTATGTTTGCTGGAAGCATCATCGAATATGGGGAAATTGATGAAGTATTACATAATCCGCTTCATCCGTATACTTGGATGTTGCTGGATGCGGTTACTTTTTCAACCAATGAATCTAAATTCTATAAGAGCTTCGATGGAATAAATTTATCTGAATTACCGTTAAAAGGATGTAAATTTTATAATAGGTGTAAGTTATCTTTTACGGATTGTACTAATGATTTAGAACAATTTGATATTAGTAAGCGACACTCTGTTTCTTGTTTTTATTATAGAAACCAGAACATAAATCGTAATCGTAATATCGATTAGGATTCAATTTATTCTTCGTTTAATTAATTTATGTGTCATTCTACTTCTAATTTGACTTTGCTTGGATGATTGTACTTTACCACTTGAGATATTCCATTCTTTGGATAAACCCCAAATATTAAATCTGATTTTGCTACTGTGGAATCTTTGAGTGTTACCATTATAATTTGATTATTGACAGATCTAAGCAGTAGTATTTTTGATAGCCTTTCAGTGTTTTGAGCATCAAGATGGGCGTCTACCTCGTCCATTAAATAAAATGGAGACGGTTTTAGCGATTGTAATGCCAGGAGGAATACTATTGCAGCCATTGTTTTTTCACCTCCGGACAAGGATGTGGATTCCCTAGCAGGTTTATTAGGAAACTGTACCATTAATAAGATCCCGCCAGAAAAAATGTTATCAGGATCCTCCAATTCCAAATAGGCATTACCTCCAGTAATATCGGAGAATGTTCTTCTAATATCATCATCAACCTTCTTAAAAGCATCAGTAAATAGATTTTCTTTTTCTTTACCTATTTCTTCAATGAAATTCACAATTGAATTTCTTTCTTCTTCAAGATGGTTTCTTTTATCTGATAAACCTCTGTATCCTTCTATTATTTCTAAATAAGTTTCATCTGCTCTAAAATTTACTTTATCTCTTACATTTTCGTACTCTTCTTTTAGTTCGCGATATAAGTTATCTACATCAAAACTCTCCAATAAGGTTTTGTGACCTAATCTCGCAAGATCGTTAGTTTGATTCATTTTTTGATACTCCAGATCCAGAATATCTTTTCTCAAAAATCCAATATCTTTTTCTAATTGATTTGATTCTTTGTCAAGCTTTTTTTCGAGTTCGGTTAACTTCTTGATCTCAGTTTCATACTCTTGTAATCTTGAGTAAGTGGTACTCGTTGCTTGAATTATTTCATCTTCCTTTTCCCTCAGAGTTCTTAATTCTGATTCTACATCTTTGCCATCTGATAAGGCTTTTTCTAGAATCCTATTTCTCTCGATCTTATCTATCTTGATTTGATCCTCTTCTTGTATGGATTTATTATGTGCTCGAGTAGTATTTTCTATATTATTCTTTACCATCGAATGTGTTAATTTCAATTGATTTAGTCGGGTGTTTATGATATCTAGTTCACCAACAATTTTGCGTTCATCTCCTTCAATTTTCATTATCCTTTGCATGTCAATTCTTTCATCCGTATTTTTCATTTCATTATTCATTCTGATATTGGTATTAGTAATAATTTTGAACCTCCTTTTAGAGTAGTTAAAATTGCTAAAAAGATCGTCCAAATGTGTACTATGTTCCTTGTTTATAGCATATAGTATATTCATATTTTTAATATTTGCAGATAAAAGATTTTCTAACTCATCAATGTTTTTTACGATATTGGACTTTTCTAGAGCAAATGTATCCAGTTTTTCTCTCAAAGATGTCCTCTCCTTATTTATCATATCAAGTTCCGTAATTCTTATCCTTGTCAATTCTTGTAATTTTTCTATATTGGTTCTTAAATTTTCAATAGAGTCAGAAAGAAGTAAATCCTTGGTAACATCTGCAATTTTAGATCCATAATCAAATTGCATTAACGACAAGTTAGGAAAAAAAATTTCTCCACTCGTTGATACAGCTTTGAAACCATTATTGGATAATAAATATGCTGTCAACGGATTCTTCGTAAGAATCGTGTTTCCAAATAAAAATTCAGGTAAGTGTTTTACTTTGCTTGAGACAAAATCTGAGAGAACTCCCAAAATAGATGGATTGTCTTCAATGTCTTTTATCTTTTCCCCACTAAGTAATTCTAATGGAATTATCTTAAGAAAATGTATACCCTTATTTTTTGAGAATTCTGCAAGTGTAATCATACTTTTGATGTCTTTTACAATTACCGCTTTCATCCATTCATTTCCGGATGCTACTACAGCTTTTTGATATTTCTCATTCCATGTTATTAAATTAAATACGTATCCTATTACATCTAAATTCTTAAAGTCTTTTAATAAGGTCGCAATTGAATAGTCCTCAGTTAAACTATTCTTTGCAAGGTTTATTTTCTCTTCATATTTGACGATCACTTTTTCTGCATTTTCTATTACTCTTTTTGAGATATTAGTTTCGGTAGTGTCCTTGAAAAATTTATTATCAATTGTTTCTTTCTCGGCTTCCATCTTACTTATTTCAGTATCGATCTCATTAATCTTTGATCTTGAACTGATAATAACACTTTGAATTTCCTGATTCTTTGCAAGGAACTTGTGGATTTGTGAGTCATTTTCTTTTATCTTTTCGGAATAATTTTTGATATTTTCTTCAAATCTGGCTATGGCTATTTCAATTTTTCCTTTTATGGGAATTAATTTATTTATTCTATCTGTCAAGAAATTCTTGTACGTTATCTCGCCTGAATTTATCTTGTTAATTTCATCTATTTCTTTTGTTATCTCAGATTTCTTGTTTCTCAACTCATTTTGGTTTTCCTCATCTATCTTGATCTTTGATTCAATATCTATTAATTGATTGTTTAATTCAATCTCTTTTTCTCTAAAAGTTTTTTGCTCGATCTCGTTGGTTTTCTCCTTTTGATGTAATTGGTCAAAATAGTGTTCTGCCTCTTTTATTGTAGCTCTATTTCTTTCGTATTCATAAGCTACCGTTGATAGTCTTTTCTCATTTTTTGTTCTCTCACTGCTTGCAGAATTGGCCTGAACCAAAAATAGCTTTTTCTCTTGGCTGATGTTTTCGATTTGAGTGGTTATATCTTCTAGTTTTTTTGAAACCTCTTGACTTTTAATTTCCTTAGTTTTTTGCTCTTCATTGAATTCTGATATTTTTCTAGTTAGATTGTTTATACTTCCGGACAGTTTTATGGCTTTTAGCCGGTTAATTTCTGATTCTATTTGCATATATCTATGTTGATCATTTCTCTCTTCTTCTAACTCATCAATCCTGTTCCTTACTTCGTCCATTTTAGCCAATGCTATTTCAAGCCTTCTGTCTGATTCCTCTAGCTGTTTATAGGCCTGATCTTTTTTTTCATCAAAATAAGAGAGTCCTACTATATCTTCAATTATTTTTCTCCTTTCTTCTGAATTCAGTTCTGATATTCTAGTAATCATCCCCTGCTGGACTATATTCAATTTATTAGGAGATGCGACCACTATCTCCAATAGTTCCAAGATGTTATTTCTCGATACTCTCTTTTTATTCAAATAGTATTGACTTTCTCCAGTGTTGGCTCCGGACATTTCTCTTGTTATGGTAACAAGATTGTCATCAATGGGAATTCCTCTATCTTCATTATCAAAAGTTACACTGACCTTAACTATTTTATGAGCATTATTTGAACTACTATCATGAAAAAGTGAGTGAAATTTGTCTACACGAAGTGCTTTTGGACTGTTCTCACCTAAAGCGAATATTATTGCATCAAGAATATTGCTTTTGCCAGATCCATTTGGTCCAGTTACAGCTATTAGACCTTTTTGAAAATTTAGTGAAATGTTCTTTGATCCAAACGATTTAAATCCAAAAACATCTAATTTCTTGATGTAGACCAAAATTATATTATATTTGGATGTTTTCTTTCTTTATTAATTCTTTTTTTTATAGGTCATTTTTGTATGTTGTTGTTGTTATTTTGTTGTTTTTGAATAGTTATTATTTTGACATTTTTAGCGTCTTTGGTGTGTCTTGATTTATCTGGATTCAGTGCTCCTGACGCAACCTTACCGAATGTGTCAATTATTTTAAAGTCATGCTCAGGTATTAATGACATTATTTTTCTAAAATCCTGTTCGTTTTCCACAATAATTTGAATAGTCCCGTCTTGGCTCAATTTAGACATATACGAATGAAGGAGATTTTTTAGAATCCTTTCTTTATTAATTCTTTTTTCAGAATTATCACAAAAGATTGTGATCATGAAATTATCAACGGATTTATCTTTTATGAAAGGTAGAATGTTGTCCGGGTTGCCTGGAAGAATCTCTAAATTCTCTATTTGAAGCTCTGATAATTTGGTTTGTGCCTTTATTATTTCGTCTTTATCTCTTATAATTCCTATATGATATTCGTTCTTATTATGAAGAGCAGTGTTAATTAAATAATCGCAATTACTGACCAATACATCCATGTTAATTTTTTCATATTTTGTTTTAGCATCTAAAATTAGATTGTTTATTTTGTTTGATGGATTTCCCTCGTGAAAAAATTGATATACATTGTCCCATTTTTGTCTGAAAACATCTGGAAAGGTTTTTCTTGATATTATGTCCTTGAATAATGAGCCTTCTGAAAATAATGACAAAAATCTGTCAGTTCTAGAAACAGCTCCTACCAATGGAAAATCTAATTCTTCGTACAATTTTACCACTCTGTTCCATGCTAAAAGAGGATCAGAACTAAGATATGTTACTGATAGATCAGCTAATGATAGAATTTCTGCAATTAGGTTAATTTTCTCTACGGAAAAATCTTGACCATCTATCTCTTTTAGTAACTGATTAAAATTGTTATAAGCATTTTCATTAAAGGGAAAGTCGGTTCTCCAAATTAAAGCTTCAACTATTTTACCTTCGACTCTAGTTTCTATGTCATTTAACATTTCTGGATGAGTAGTAGCAAATTCTTGCGCCTCTACCAAAGGAGGGGATGCATTTTTTCTAAAAAACCTTACTAGTTCTTCGCTATTTAGTATAAAATATGCATCATGAATTCTTTTTCTTTTTATTTCCGTTATGGTGTTTGCTACTGTGGGAACTCTTGAATACATCAAATCATAATGAGAGGTACCTTGCACCGGATCGTAATCATGCAACAATGCTGCAACTAGCATTATTTCATAGTCTCTTTTGGTAATGGTGTAACCATGAATTTCCTTTGGTAACATGTTTAGGCTCATATATGCGACCTCTAGAGAATGATGTAGATTATGATATTCACTCGATCCTTCTCCTAAGCCTAGCTTATCGTATTCTTTTTTTAGATATTGGGTCAATAAATGCAATTTAGTCAATGATTCCTCATTGATGCCTATGGTTCTGGCTTTTAACAAAATAGAATCAATTAGATAATCTAGAGATACACTTGAAAGATTTTCATTCGTGTATTGTATTTGACGCTCTTTAACACCCGGAAGTATTTCTATAATTCTACTGTACACTATCCTTATGGGTAGACTTTTGTTTAAGTACGTAGAGAGGGATGTAAGAACATTTCCAGAATATTTCAGAAAAGGCTCTTCTTTGAAAATTATTTCATCAATTATTTTAGGTATGTTTTTATTAACATCTGAAAGTATACTTGTTACTGTGTTTATTTCTGTTTGAGAGAAAATGTTAAATCTTTTATATTCTGTGTTAATTACTAGCCATTGCGGAATAATAATCCTAAATATCGCATTCTTATTATCAGTTGATTCATTTTTCTTTCCTGGAGAATCTACCTGATTGAATTTTTTTAATATAACAACTACGTTACCCTTTCCTCTTTTAAAAGGGAGATTTACATCCTTTGTCACTTCCAGTCTTACGTTCTTGTTTACTTTCCGCAACTCTAATAATATCTTCCAGTATTTTCCCTTATCAAGCCAGTGGGGTACTTCGTTTTCCCTATCCCAAAAATCTACTAAACTATGATACGCATACCCATCTTCTAAATGATTTGTTTCCGGATTGAACGTTTCATAGTCATATTCTCCTATAAATGGGTCTAGTTTACGACATGAATGCCATGTATTCCTTATCATTTTTGCAGTGTTATCAAACTGTGAATGTGCCATAAGACCCCATATACAACCCAACGCACTAGTAGTAGTGAAAAGTACGTTGGTCCAATCTCTATTCCAATCAAGTTCCTTACCAGAAAAAAGATCTGATATTAGTGGAATGGCGAAAATACCCGTTGTGATCATCGAAGCAAATGATAATGAAATGAAAAAACAACTCGCATAATCATAATAGGACAAATTAAAAGTCCATTTCTTAATCGACTCGCCTACATTCAAATCAATTTTCCCCCCCAAATGGAAATTGGGTTCTGTTTAAGTTTCCATTTATTGATATTTAACTTGAATTATCCCTCTATCTATCTTATGAATGTTATTTTTGCATTACCTCATATTGATACTAAAAATTATATACCAACATATACGTATGATAAAATACTATAAGAAGTTAGGAAACTGCTTTGAAATTTTGATTTTGATTTTGAATTAGTATTCGATATTCAAAATTGGTAGAAATACTTTGAAAAAAGATAGTAAACACCATTAGGAAATATTCATTTGTTTCGCTTTATTCACTATGTTTCTTATAATGTTATTAGATGCAGAAAGCTGACTTTGGGGATTAAATATCACTTCTAATTCCTCTTTGCTTACATTTTTGATAATTTCTTCTTCTTTTATTAGAGCATCAAAAAAATGTTCTTGTTTTTCAACTGCATTGAAGGCAATTGATTGAATATCTCTATATGCTTTGAATCTGGGAATACCCTTTAATACCAAAACCTGCAGGACAAATTCGGCAAATATTTGACCCTTGGTCAATTCTATATTATTTACTATTTTTTCCTTGTTTATTTTCAAACCTGCGATGATCTTTATCATTGTGGTTATCATATCATCCACCAGGATGGATGACATTGGAATAATAAAACGTTCGTTAGCCGAATTTGATAAATCTCTTTCATGCCATAATGCTATATTTTCTAAAGAAACGTTCAGATTTGATTTAACGATTCTGGCCAATGAAGAGATTCTTTCGCTCTTTATTGGATTTTTTTTTACTGGTACTGCGCTACTTCCCATCTGGCCTTTCTTAAATGGTTCTTGAACTTCTCCTATCTCCGTACGCTGCAAGTTTCTAATTTCGATGGCTATTTTGTCTAATGTTAATGCTATTAGTGTAATTGTGAATAACATTTCTGAATATCTCTCCCTTGGAATCACTTGTGTTGCGGCTTCGACGGGGAAGAGGTCTAGTTTCTTTGCAACTATTTTTTGAACCTCTAATGCATTCTCTCTCATCAAAGATCCTGTTCCCACAACTCCCAGAGTTTTGCAAAGTAGGAATCTTTTTTTCCCTTCGTCAATCCTTATTAGGTGGTCAAGTAATTCATTTGACCAAATGGCAAATTTAAGTCCGAAGGAAGTAATACTTGCATGTTGTCCATGAGTTCTGCCTACCGCAGGCAAGTCTTGATATTGTGTTGATTTTTTTAGTAATTCGTTGATAAGCTGGTGCAATTTTGATTCCAATATCTTAAATACATCTCGCATCTGCATTGAGGTACTACTGTCTACCACATCATTACTTGTCAAGCCATAATGAATCCAAGGTTTTGAACTTTCTGAACATAACTCGCTTATTGCCTCTACTATTGCAGCAGTATCATGATCGCTTATGCTTTCTAATTCTTTAACTCTTTGTACTGTTATTTTATTAGATGAAATAACCTCTTCAATATTTTTAGAAGCTTCCATTGGGATTATCTGTAATTCAGCCTGTGCATTTGCAACTGCAGATTCAAAAATTAATTCATAATTTAGTTTTCTATCTTCTTCAAAAATGTCTTTCATTTCTTTTGTTCCATATCTTCCGCTATCTATAGGTAAAATAGGCATTAGTCTAAAATCAGATATTGATTATCTAATTTATTATTTAGGATGATTAATATTTGACAAAATTAAAATATTTATCATAAAGGGAATAATGTCTGGTTCATTAGTAACAAAAAATGGGAAGCATATGGTTAATAAAATTTCTGACTATCAATTTCAGATATCTAAAGAAGATTCGCGCGGGATGAATGTTCCTGTAACAATATTTGCGAATGATCTATTGATATCTAAAATGGCCCTCGATCGAACACTCGATCAAGCGGTTAATGTCACAACCCTGCCTGGGGTAAAAAAACATGTAGTTGTACTTCCTGATGGTCATGAGGGATATGGATTTCCTGTGGGTGGTGTGGCTGCTTCAGATTTAGAAGAAGGTATCATTAGTCCTGGTGGAGTGGGTTATGATATTAATTGTGGAGTCAGACTGATTAGAACTAATCTTGTAGAATCTGATGTTCATTCGAAACTCAAAATTCTAGTTGATTCTCTATTTTCCTCTATACCCACAGGTGTGGGAAGTGAAGGGGCCATTAAGCTGACCAGCTCTGAGCTGGACGATCTACTCATTGATGGCGCGAAATGGTCTGTAGAGAATGGTTATGGAATAGAAACCGATCTTGAATCTTGTGAAGAGCGTGGAAGAATGAAAGGAGCGGATCCTATAAATATTTCAACTAACGCCAGAAAACGCGGTTCGATGCAACTTGGGAGTTTGGGCTCGGGAAATCATTTTCTTGAGATCCAAAAAGTGGACAAGATATATGATGAAGAAGCAGCCAATACAATGGGAATTAGAAAAGAAGGGGAAATACAAATTTTAATACATTGTGGTTCCCGTGGATTTGGACATCAAGTTTGTAGTGACTACCTACGGTTGTCAGAACAAGCCATGAAAAGATATAATATAAATGTTGTAGATAGAGAATTGGCATGTGTTCCTAATACGTCAGTGGAAGGAGAAAGTTATAGAAAATCCATGTTTTCTGCACTAAATTTTGCTTGGGCGAATAGGCAAATGCTTACTCACTGGACGAGGAAGACATTTCAACGAGTTCTTCAACTAAGCGAACAAGATCTCGGCATGGAATTAGTATACGATGTATCTCATAATATTGCAAAGGTAGAACGTCATCGAGTTGATGGGGAAGGCTCTCGTGATTTAGTAGTACATAGGAAAGGCGCAACACGTGCTTTTCCTTCTGGAATGGAACAACTACCCGATAAGTTTCGATCCGTAGGACAACCCGTAATTATTCCAGGGTCCATGGGTACTGCAAGTTGGGTTCTCTTGGGCTCACCTAAATCAATGGATCTTAGTTTTGGATCAACTGCTCATGGTGCAGGAAGAACTATGTCGAGATCAGAAGCAAAAAGAAAGCATACGTTAGATGATGTAAAGAAAAAGTTAGAATCACGGGGCATATATGTTAAATCTTTAACCAAAAATGGATTGATAGAAGAATCTCCCGATGCGTATAAGGATGTCGATATGGTTGCCGATGTATCACATAAGGTGGGGATTGCCACAAAAGTTGTTAGATTGGTCCCATTAGGAGTTATTAAAGGTTAAATTGGGCGCCGACAAAAAATCAGGCATGGATGATCCTGATCTTGAATTAATTAAGGCAAGAAAGATGAAAAAGCTACGAGAACAATTAGCCTCCAAAGAAAAAGACAAGATCAATTTGGAACACCAGAATAAAACAAATAAGGATAAATCAGAAGGAATCGATGCTGAAAGGAATTTCTTGTTGCACTATCTGTACGATAGAGGTGACGAAGTTTTAAAACTTGCTGAACAGCAATTTCCTTTGCAAACTAAAATTCTTATAAGGAAATTAAATGAATTGATTCGATTTGGGGAGATTTCTAAAATATCGGCCGGAGACCTGCTCGCAGTATATAGATCAATAGGTTTGAACATCCGAGTGGATACACACATTTCCATATCTGATCATGGTAAAACGATAAGTTTCTCTGATAAACTGAAACAATCTAGTGATGCAGATCAGGATGCTGAAGGATTACTATAAGCACCACTCTGTTTATTCTAAGATGTATTTCTTATAAAGAAAGGTTGACTGGTTGGTTGATTGGTAGGACTTTTAGGGAAATTAAATTAACTATCGGTTTCTATTTTAATTTGACATTAACTAACTAAAATAAAACAAAAAACTAAAAACAAAAAAAAGATTATGGAACTGATCTGCTGTAGAGTTTTCCTTCTAATGCTAGTTTGTACATTTCTGCTACATAGGGGTTCCTTGCAGGAGTTTCGGCGCCAAGTTCCACCAAACGTGCGTATACTCTAACTACATAGGCCAAAGCACCCATGAAAGCTACTACTACACCCATGTTAAACATCCAGTGGTTAGGTACTGAAAATATTTCTTCAACAAACCAAAAGTGCCACATTTCATTGATACCAATGGTGAACATGGTAGCTAAATAACCGATAATGGTTATCTTTAGACCCGTATTCATTGAATTGTTTGGCCCTCTTAAAGCTGGTACTCTCCTGTCATACATTGCAACAAATCCCCAACCTAGTGGGAGTGCAATAAAGTGACTGTATAACCACCAATGAGCTGGTGTAAATGCACTGTCTCTGATGGCTGTTTGATGCAATGATCCGTCAACAAAGTTGTCTACTTCTACTGATGCAGCAATAGACCCTAGCATAATGACCATTAAATAGATCTTTTTTAGCCTCTGGATTTCTACTTCCTTTGGAATTAATGCAGGCATTTGTGCCATTTTACTATCATTATGTCTTCGTCGATTAAATATATAAGATGTGAACTAAAATATTTATAAATAATACTAGATATTGATGTAATATTGTATAATTATTAGACTATTAGTTAATTAATTAACTAAAATTCTTTTGTTTTATCATAATTGCCAAGCTTATCTTCAATGATTATCATTAGTGATAAACAAAAGAGATCCTTTCCTATGAAATAATTGGGTCAACACTTTGAACAGTTAGCGCATGGTTATCTGTCAATGTATTTGTGATAATTTCTGTATCTTTGATTATTATTTCAGAGCCATTGATGTCAATTTTCTGATCTGTATTATTCGCTGAAATCTTATTCTTTATCAATGACAATGGGTCGACAATCCCATCGGGATCAATATGAAAGACAACAGTGAAATTACTTATTTTATTCTTATCTTTTGATAGAATCGAAAAGTCTGCTTTTAGATATACCACTTCTTTGTTTAAATCGTCTAAAGTATTCACTGTGTGAAGTACATCTACGTTGATTAGATTACCAATTTCGGATTCGTTTACAATAATATTTGCATTCTGATTATTTAGAAAGTTATTTACCAATAATCCGTTATCAACACTGATTTCTAGTTTTATAATGCCTTCTGTGAATTTTTTAGGAAAGGTGGAGCTAGAATTAGTATTATTTTTATCTTGGATTGGAAGTATTTTTGAGCAATTAATACTAGCAATATTTTCTGAAGGAATATTTAGAATGTTGAAATTGTTCTTGACTTGCTGATCTATTGCAATAGCTTTCCAAATTACGGTTATTGGGTAGCTTTTCTTGTTGAATATCGTAATATCTGAATCATATTTTCCAGGTCTCAATGGACCACTATCGTCACTGATTGCACCGCAATTAAATCTTGCATAGTAGTTTACTGTTTTGTAGCTACTTAGATCGTTACTTGATTGAGTTGGTTGAGTTGGTTGAGTTGATTGAGTTGATTGGCTTGAAGCCAATTCTATAGTTGATGTTCCATTCGATCCTAAAACAACAGATTGAAGAATAAAAGCGAATAATGTTAAGGTAAATATCAATCGGATCATGATATAGACGAGATCATTTCGTCGATATAATTTTTTTTATTATCTTATCAATAATAATTATATAGTCAAAATTCCTACTTTATTTCATGAAGTTTCTACTGTCGATAATTTTGATTTTTAGTTTGATATCTAGTCCTTTGTTGACATTTTTTGTTATTTCTAAGAATGTATATGGTGATGGACTTTTCATGGAAGAATTATCAGCGTCATTTGGTGATAGAAACGCAGATCTGCTGATAAAAATGAATCCTCCTATAGTAACCACAGAAACTATCAAGGATCAAGCCCAAAAGCCCACCGTACAGTTTAAACTACTTGATTCAAAAACAAACCAAACTTTCAAAGAGGTTACTTATTTTATTACGATTGAAAAGGATGGAAAGCCTCTGCTGTCTGACTGGTTCTTTAATCCTGGTGGCGACTTGTTAATTGAGATGCAACCAAGAAATCAAAGTAAAATATCAGTATATGGGGAACTTGATCCCATACTTGAAGCTTATACCAGTAGAGAGGGGTCCCCAGTAGTTGCCTCTGGACCAATATTTTTGGATGGAGGTTTATATCACTTTATCGTCAGAATTGTAACCGTAGATTATTCTCGCACAATCTTGCCAGATGATCAACAACCAGTCTTTGATGGTTGGCTCAGTATTGGAGCAGCAAAGAATGCAAACTTGACTGTAGACGGCAAAATAATTCCAACCAAAGTTCTTTCCTATTATGATGAAATAGGAAATATAACATACAATAAACCATCTAATTCCATCAACTTTACAATGCCATTTAATTATGACCCTAAGAGACTAGATGACCCTAAGAACACAGTATTTATTCATCAAGAGGTAGAAGTCCCTAAACCTAGTGTTCTATCCGCTGACGGTGCATACCAGGGTTATACCAATGGAAAAGATGTTACAAATGTTTTAATGGTCGATGGAAATAATCAGACAAAAGATGTCATACATTTCATGCTAACTAAACCAGTTGTACAACAAATTTCCAACGAATACCTGAATAAAACAAATCAAACATCTGCAGACGGACTCATGACGTTCTCACTGGTTCCATCTAAAAATGGATCTATGGCAATGGGAGGAGCCATGAATCACACAATGCCAATGATGACGCAATAAAAACAATTTTTGAATTTCATACAACAGGATGCAAAAAGATTGATCGATTAACAATATGAAAAATACAAAATTTTATTTCATATTAGCAGTTGAACATGTAGATTCAAAATAATTAATCAATTCAGTACAATAACAATTTATATTATGAATTTAACTAAGAAATAAATTTGGGTAATCGATCCTCTTTTCTTCCTCTTTTGCCAGGATTATTTCCACTTACCTTGATTTTTACTTTTTTACTATTGTTTATCTCTTCTGATCTTGGGTTAGTTGCATCATCTGCAAACCAGGAACCTACGTTGGGGAATCATTTAGGATTGGCACAAGGCATGAATTATAATGATTTACTCTTGTCCATCAATACTCAAACAGATGGGGGAATTGATGAGGAATTACCACCGATCAACAATTCTAATACCTTTTATACAAAAGGATTATTGTCCACTGTACTATTCCCTGATAATAGTGAGATAATCCAAAATTTATCCAGACATAATCCTGCATCTCTAAATCAAACTTCTGAATCGGTTGTACTCCATAATTTTCAAAAACTGGTTTCTGGAACTTGGTCTTTGAATGTATCTAGAGGTTTAGTTACAGATTTTCATGCCAATTTTAAATTGCTTACCGTAAATGGTATCGAGAAACATTTTATAGAAATACTCAATTTTCAAAATAGCAATGGCTCTCCTGTTACTTTTAATCAATTTTCAAATACTCCGATAAATGGATATGCTGACATAAAAATTGACGATGAGCTATTCCAAAGTAAGTTTCCTTTGACAATTCAAATATTTAAGATTAATACTATTGTCATAACCATAAAAGATGAAGCAGTAAGCGATATTTTCTATAACAATAATTTGTTGGGCATTACTGATTCCTTTAAGAATTTCAAAGGTGATGAACTTTTGATTTTTGAGGATGAAAAATAACAACGGTTTCAATATTGTTACGCTGGTTGTCGTAGTCTTAGTCAGTATATTCAATTATTTAATATAACAGAAAGTACATATAGTAGAATATGGTCGAAAAAAGAAATAGTGAAAGAATAAAGGACGAAGATGTTGTAAGCGCTCTTTCCAGTGAAAGCCCTGAAATTTCTGATAACGATTTAGAATCAAAACCTATCCCTACTATTATTGATGATTTAGATATACAAGATATTCCAGGTATTGGTCCAACTACAGCAAAAAAATTACGTGATGCTGGTGTACTGACTGTGATGGACCTTGCAGTTACAAGTTCAGAAGAGCTTTCTGTTGAGATCAACTCTTCAAAAGAAAGTGCAGCAGCGTTCATTATTGCTGCTCAACAACTTTTACGAGATTCTAATCTTTTGGACAAGGAATTCGTTACTGCAGATGTTGCATTAGAAAAAAGAAAATCATTGTTGCGATGTATCACTGGTTCAAATGCTTTGGATAAACTTCTTTTGGGAGGTATAGAGACCCAAGCTATTACTGAATTTTATGGTGAATTCGGTTCTGGCAAGTCTCAAGTCTGCCATACTCTATGTGTGACGGCTAGTCAGCCAGTCGAGAATGGTGGATTTGGAAGTGGTTCCATATATATTGATACAGAAGGGACCTTCAGACCTGAAAGAGTAGACCAAATAGCCGTGGCTAGAGGACTTGATCCAACTAGTGTTTTAAAAAGTATCGCAGTTTGTAAGGTTTACAACAGCTCTCATCTTGAATTAATCATAAAAGATCTTGGAAAATATATCAATGATTTTAAAGCCAGGCTTGTTATCATAGACAGCATTATATCTTTGCACAGGGCAGAATTTGCAGGAAGAGGCACGCTTGCCGATAGACAGCAGCGACTTAACTCTATGTTGCACAAAATCATTAGACTTGCTGAGATTTATAATATTTCTGTGGTTATAACCAATCAGGTTCAATCTTCACCCGATACCTTTTTTGGAGATCCTACAAAGGCTGCAGGAGGAAATGTATTAGGTCATGCCTCAACCTATAGGATTTATCTAAGAAAGTCAGGTGAAAATCGAACCGCAAAGATGATCGACTCTCCCTATCATCCATATTCTGACACTAAATTTACTGTAACTGAGAAAGGTGTAGATGATTTGGAAGAAGAAACAAGTTCAAAGAGAGGGAAATTAAAGGAATAGTCTAATCTTTATCTTTATCTTTATTTATGTTATTATTTGAAGACATCGTAGTATCACTCTTTGTGTCTTTTTCTTTACTATTCTTATCTTCTTTTGGAGCATTCTGAACCAAAAAGATAACAGGTATTGAAATCCGATCAGCCACGATACTTACACCATTCTTTTTATGATAATCAAAAAATCCTTTATAATAAAAATAGTAGTTATTTAACATATTAATTAGAATAATAGTATTTTGACATAATGCTAACAAGGTTTTCCTTTGCTCAATCAAATCTGAATTTTTATTTTTTATTTCATCAAGGAGGCAGCTTTGGTGTTTGATTGCAGCTTTGATTCCACCATATTTTCTTAACTCGTCTATGAAAGTTTGGTAGCCTCTGCCTTTATCGAGAGTATTATTGACAAGTCTTTGAATCATTTTTGTTATCCCAATTATTGTCGGTTGTTGTCGTTTCTAACAGGTAATCTTGAAACAACCGATTCATATCTGTAAGATCTTGTTCAGTAATACCTTTCTTATATAGAGAAAGAAGCAAAGGTCCTATGACCGGCTGCAAGGAGAGATTATGTCTGTTTATATTTAGTTGTGAATTTAACATTGCTAATTCATTTCTTTTTTCCTTGACTCTGTCCTCAAATTTTAGTTTGTTATAGTAATTATCCTCAACATCTTTGATAAAAAAAGCAACCGGGTTTTCAATCATATCAAAATCCCTCAAAGGGTCGCCTCTATTTTTTACAATTTCTGAAACTGTTAAATATAGTTGTTCAAGTTCGTCGATTCCAAATTTCATTAACTCTAATTTTTGATAGGTATCCCAATTTCCTATTAATATTTAAAATAGATTGACATGCATGAATTTCATTCGATAAGTCAGTTAGTTTTTTTTGATATGCCTCAATCTGCTTTTCGTTCTGTGCTATATCCCACCTTAGTTTTACGGCTTTATTGTATTCTGTTACTATGTTAGTGACATTATATCCATTTTCCTTAAAGTCGATAAATAATTTGGTGATTGGCCCTAGATCTTTTTTTATATCGATTCCACAATCATCCCTTAATATTTTATCCAGTTTCATGAATGTATTGTAAAGTCCGATGATGGATTGTCTTTGTTATTCTAATATCTTAATTTTTCCTATCAGGTCTGTATTTTGTAATTCATATTCTTTGATTTCTTTTCGTATCTTTTTTTCCTGCTCAGACAGATCCCCAAGTTTCCTCTTCTTCTGTTCAACAAAATCTGAAACCACAGAAACAAATGTCAAAGCTCTTTTTTCACTATTTTGATTTTCATTTGATGGCCTTTCCGTATGATTTTTACTACTTTCATACAAGTATCCATAATTCTCGGTCGAGAAATAAAGTAGGTCATCTATCCATGCCGTAACAACATTAGGAGTTATTCCCACCTCTTCACATTTTTTATATATTTCATTGACAAAATAAGATAAACTATTTAGATCAGAATCAATATCATCGTTTTCAATTGCTATTCCTAATCCTTTCAATATTTGTAAAAATCTGAATCCTTTAGTACACTGTTTTATGGTCATTCCTGACTTATTCATGTTTACGGCAAATCGCCTTAATTCCTCAATATCAGGAGCTTCAAGTTTTCTCTTCCATTCATTGATTTTATTGGACACCGTTCCTGGTGCTACACCAGTTTCTTCTGCTATTTCATCTCTAGGATGCCCATGTATGTAATTCTGTATTATTAACTCTTCAACCTGATTACTAATCAATTGCTTTTATCCATGGTCCTGAGATTCATATTTTCGTCATTTCCGTCAAAAATTTCCCCAATTATCTCTTATTGAATTGAGCGCAAATATGAAAAATTATTAGAGGAAATATTTTGTTTGATGATGATAAAATTATTATGGCAAAATTATGAACGGAAAGATTCATCACATCGCGAACTAGGAATACTCATGAATTCTAGCAGAACCATTTTGATTTATTTTTTTTAGCCTGTTGATCGCTAAGGCAAAATGCATTGCAAAAGATATGAAACATAGAGTTTTTAAAAATTGTCTAACCATTAAGCATATTGCCAGTATATCATCCCTTCTTAAATTTCACCAGCAGTATAAGGCTTCCTGAATATGGATATGTTGGAATTACAGATATCGAGAAAAACATAATCAATACAAGCTATTTTCAACGCCTCAGAAGAATAAAACAAAGCTCCAATCTCTTTATGGCTTTTCCAGGAGCGTCTCATTCAAGATTTGAACACTCTTTGGGCGCCATGCATATCGCTGGTGAGGCTTCCACACATATTATCCTGAATTCCAATAACAAGATCAATTCTACATCTATAATCGACTTGATGGATTCAATTAACTGCAAAGCCGAGATCAAAAAACAAATTCAACTAACAAGACTGGCAGCGCTACTACATGACATAGGACACGCTCCATTTTCTCATACATTTGAAGAATTTTTAAAACTAGTCAACCCATCTTTAGATTGGAAACATGAATACTTGAGTTTAGAGATAATATACAAGAAATTCACCAATTTGGTTAAAGAATCTTCTGAAAACAAGGTAGAGTCTTATGAAATAATGGCATTATTATGCGATCTATCTCCTAATTTTGGAATTATTGAAAATACAAAAAGAATTCTAGAAAGGATAGGCGTCAGCGAAGAGATTATTACAAAGATGGATACCTTTTTGGAGTCTAATTGGTATTTGAACTATCTTATAAAGGAAGATCCGTACAATGTTGACCGATTTAACTACCTGATATTGGATTCTAATAGAACTGGGGCAAAAGAGTATGGTTTTGTAGACGTAGGGAGAATTGTTCAAAATTTATACTATTTAAAAGAAGATGGAATTGTAACTGTTTCAACCCAAGCCAGAGAAGCAGCAATGAGATTCTTTGAGGCCTATGCCCAGATGCACAGGTCGATTTACTTGCATAAAATATCCCAAGGCGCTGACGTCCATTTGTCTTATTTAATGAATGAGGCTGCAAAAGAACCCAACTCGGCCTTTCAGAAACTAGCCAATCCAGAGATGGAATTCATATTAGAATTATCTGATGATGTCTTGATACATGAATTAACCAAAGTAGAAAATGAAAAAACAAGGAAACTTGTAGATGATTATTTAAATAGAAATATTTTATCACTCGTTCACGAATTTGATTTGAGTGATAATAACAGGATTACAAGGATTATGGATTCAAAAGGATCAAAGGGATTACAAGATGAAATTAGAAAGGAAGCAGGATTGCCTGATGATGGGGTAGTGTTGGTGATCAATATTACAAGTAAGAAGGTGACAAAACCACCTGTTGATGAAACCACATTGAAAAGGCTAATGTTTTATAATACTAAATCTAAAAAATTAGAACCATTGGATCTCGATTTTATAAGACAATTTTACCCTAACAAGAAGTATCGAATATTCACCGAAAAAGTATACAAGCAAAAAATTAAGAGTATTATTTCGACATGGACAGACACAAACGTGTGAGATTTTAACCTTGATTTAACAAATATTTTGGATAACTAGATTATTTGGGAAGCCTAGTAGAAGTTATTACATATGAACTTAATAATTTTATTAATATTGGACAAATAATAATGAAAAAATAAAATTTAAAATGAATTGATTAAAAGCAATAGCTAATTACTATTAATCAAAACTAAAGTCTATTCCACTGTCTCTTATAGTGTCTTCTACAGAGTCCATTATACTGCCGCCGTTGTCATTATCATTATTGTTGTCATCATTATTGTTGTCATCATTATTATCCTCGTCATTCCTGTTACTGTTGTCATCATTATTGTTGTCATCATTATTATCCTCGTCATTCCTGTTACTGTTGTCATCGCTATTATCCTCCTCAATTTCCTCATCATCATTCGTGGTAGCAGTATCTGTAGCATCAGTTGCTGGGACGTCTGTACCAGTGGTAGATGCACTAACCTGTCCTGGACTACTTCCTGCTATCTTACAACAGATTGGGCCATTTCCTGTATCTTGATTGAATTGTTGGATTTGTGCAAAAGGCTGTAATCCGCCTGATACCTGACTCATATTACCAGTATTTGTTGAATTTGAAGACTCTAACATCGTGTTGTAGCTAGATAACTGTGCTTGTGTAAAGTTAGAAGCTGTAACATTTACAGAGTAATAGGCTTGTAATGTTTGAGGACCTTCTAAACAAAGAATCTTTGATGTTATTTTGTTGCTTCCTTCATTGATGTTTGTATAATTACTTGATACTGTGTATTGCCAGTTAGAATAATCGCTATCTCCTTGACTGCCTGTAGGTTTAACTTTCTGATATGGTTTTACATTATTTATGATAACAGAAACATCACAATCTGATGTTACATTATCCTTTGAGACTCCTTTAATTACTAGCGAATTGTTTGAATTTAATGGGACTAGATCTCCTTTATCTGGAGAAATTATCTTTACTCCGCCAGTAAGCTTTGTAATATTTGATACTGTGTCAGAAGCAATGGGAACAGATGTGTTTGTAGTACTTGCAGAAGTAGTATTTTGCTGTGCTAATACTTGGATGTTTGCATTATAACTTATGTTTGATAATAATAACAGTATTAATAGTCCTGAGAAAATAATACCAAGCCTTTTTATCATGATTATTTTGATATTTATATATATATTAAAGTTTGAATAGATTTTTCTATATGATAAAACTAGTGATGTGTTCTTATTAAGGTAATCTTTTCTCTCGATCTGAAAGGTGATCTGTGTTCATTTTTCAAACCAAATAAACCATAAACTTTAACAATTCCGAAATAACATTATCGACGTGGAAGAAAATACTGACAGAAATCAAAAAACTCTGCTTACATTCTCAAACATCCAATACTTGGTTGAGGGTTTAGACGTATTACTCCATACAAATCTAGATGGTGATAAAAGAACAAAAGTAATAAAATTAAGAGATGATCTTAACGATTACCTCAATAATTTCTTCAATGCATATTCTTAACTTTGTTGATTCATACTTTAGATTGAGAAAACTAAGAATATGAGATAATGGTAATAGTATTTTGAAAATAGTACTTTCTGGAACACCTGGTGTTGGCAAACACACCATCGCTATCATCCTCTCATCTTTGTTTGATAAAGTACCAATTGTTGATATAAATAAGATAATTTTATCTGAAAATCTTTTAATTTCTCCCGTAAGTGGCAATCATGATGTAGATATTCAAAAGTCGTTTGATTTTTTGAGTTTGTTGCTTTCTAAGCAAGAATATCAAGATAGTATAATTGTTGGACATCTTGCTCCTTATGTAATAGATCCACTGTTAGTAGACCTTGCGGTAATATTAAGAAGATCTCCCTACGAACTTAAAAAAATATATGAAGAAAGATCTTATTCACAAACTAAAATTAGCGACAATATGGTCGCTGAGATCTTGGGTATTATATCATATGATGCACTAAAAAACTTTGAATTTTCCAAACTTTCTGAATTAGAGATCGCAACCAGTATTTTACCATCCTTATCGGCTCAAAAGATTGTCCATATGTATGGTGATAAAAAGCAAAGATCTTTTGGAAACATTGATTGGTTGCCACTTATCCAAAATGATCCAGTTATGTTGAAATTTTTGAAATAAATCTAGTCTGAACTGATTTCATATATATATACCTTAAGACATTATCCTCTTGGATAATGGCTGCTTTAATTTCAAGAAGATTTGCTGAAGAAAGTGTACAATTTTTAGGAAAAAAAGTTTCAATTGAGACCTCAGATAATAAAACTTATTCTGGTGTTTTGACTGGTCTAAATGAAAAATTTGATTTAATATTGGACCATGTAGACTCTCAACAAATCCAAAAACTAATGATAAACGGTTTATTCGTAAAAGAGGTAAAGCTCTTAGAGAGGCCATTTGATTTGAAAGCTCTTGCTGAAAGGTTGTCAAGAGTATTCCCTGGGTTAGTAAAGATTCGAGAGGACGTAGGCGCAATCATTGTGATGGATAAAATTAAGGTGACCGAATCTGGAATCGAAGAAGGATCTGGTTTGTCTGCTACTCGTGTAAAAGCGATTTACGATGAATTCCTTAGGGAGTCCAAGAGTTAATCTTGGTATTTGAGGTGAAATGTACTGATTTAGCTGCTCGGATCGGTAAATTAACCACTCCTCATGGTTCTTTTGAAACTCCATCGTTTATACCCGTAATTCATCCAGTCAAACAACAAATCAGTCCAAGTTTTTTAAAAAGTCTTGGCTTTGAATGTATAATAACAAATGCCTATATCGCTTTGAAATTTTATGGTGAAAAGGCCGAAAAGCAGGGAATTCATCAAATCGTTGATTTTGATGGACCCATCATGACAGATTCAGGAGGTTACCAAGTGTTAGAATATGGTAAAGTCAACGTAACGCCTTCGATAATGGCCCAATTTGAACTTGATATTGGTAGTGATATTCCCGTTCCATTAGATAAACCAACAGGCTATGGTTTGCCTTATAATACGGCAAAGTCCTATGTAGATGAAACTACTTCAAATATAGATGAAACAATCGATATCATAAGAAAAAATCGAACTGATAAGAATGATGATATTTTATCATCAAAGGGTGAAATATGGACTGGAACAATTCAGGGAGCTGAGCATTTTGATCTCGTGCGGTATTCCGCCTCACTCTTAGATAAAAAGGGCTTTTCATTTTTTGCAATTGGTAGCCCGGTTGAACTGATGGAAGCTTATGAGTTTTCTACACTCTCTCGACTTATAGAAGCTACCAAATTATCCATACCAAACAAACCTATCCATTTATTTGGTGCAGGTCATCCATTAACAATACCTCTTGCTGTTGCACTAGGTTGTGACACATTTGATTCTGCATCGTATATTTTGTATGCAAAAGCTAATCGTTACATGAGTTCATCAGGAACACTGAGGTTAGAAGATCTTTCATATTTACCGTGCTGCTGCCCTGTTTGTTCCGATCATTCAGTTAAAGAATTTATTGATGAAATCCCTCAAACCAGGATTATTAATCTCGCTAAACACAATTTGTATGTTCTAAAACAGGAGATGTCTGCAGTAAAACAATCAATTTACGATGGTAGGCTTTGGGAATACGTGCTGCAAAAAGCAAGATCTCATCCCAAATTAATGGATGCAATTCACACAATTAAGAATTTTGAATATATTCAACAAAATACTCCCGTCTTTAAGCAAAAAGCAATCTATTTGTTTGAACCAATAGATCAGTTTAGGCCGGAGCTAAAAAATTATCGCAACATGCTAATTAATAACTACAAATCGCCCAATAATAATATCCTACTATTATATCCAGATCAGGGGATAAGACCATTCTATTCCTCCTCTGTATTGCGAAAACTTTCCAGTACTTTTCCTGACGCTTCAATTTGTCTTTATAATCCTTTTTTTGGCTTGATTCCGGTTGAAATATCGGATATTTATCCAACATCCCATAATATATTTACAAAACATTTTGACGAATATGATCCTAAAAGTTATACTGAATTTCTGAAATTGTTAAACTCCTTCCTAAAAAATAATACTTTTAAATCAATTCATATAATTGCGAATAGGTTCATTAAAAAACTGCTTCCCATCATTGAACTCCCAAAGGAAACAGAAGTAATAATTGAAGATTTTATTGGTTATAAATTAGATTGAGTTATAGACAGAGTTAGAATAAATTTAAAGTTGATTTGGATTTTTATTTTTTGACTATGTGATAAAAAAGATTAAAATTTAGCGCCGACGCTATCTTTAATTTCTTTGGATAATTCTGTATATCCATTTTTATCTATTATCACTGCATTTATGCTGTCTCCAGTACCTGCATTTCTTCTAATCGCTGCGGCAATGGCTTGAATTGCTACTTTATATGCTTCATTTACACTCATTCCTTCCTTAAATTCCGACTCTAAATATCCATATGCAACAGGAGACCCACTCCCAGTTGAAATGAAGCTCTCTGTAGTCATCGAACCAAATAGATCTATATTATAAATTTGTCCTTTTTGTTGACGAAAATCAAATCCGCCCATGATAATTTGAACATAAAATGGAAAATATCTTTGATTAAATAGAATGTTAGAACATAACCTTGCAGCAGAACTGACTGGGATGGGCTCTTTTTTAGATAACCTGTATATATTTGAGTTGTATCTCATTGTATCAACCAGATTTTGGGCATCTGCAACACCACCTGCAATTGTCATACCTAAATGATTATCAACTTTTTGAATTTTCATTACATGCCTATCTGCAATAAATAATCCTGCACTTGCTCTTGTATCTGCAGCTAATACTACACCATCACTACAGGTAAGAGCACAAGTAGTTGTTCCTTTTTTAATTTGATCTAAAATTTGTTGAGGATATCGATCATCATTAACATGCATTTATATCAAATGATAAAAGACTACATTTAAGCATTGTTAATTCGCAATTAACTATAAAATAATTATTATAGTCGTTTTGTTATAATATATTATAGTTGGCACAAACTCTATACGACAAGATTTGGGATAATCACGTAGTATATTCTGATGAAAGTAGTAATCTGTCGCTTTTATACATTGATAGGCATTATGTGCATGAAGTAACTTCGCCTCAAGCTTTTGATGGCCTTAGGATTAACGAGAGAAAAGTTAGAAGACCAGATCTTACTTTTGCTACGGTAGATCATAACGTTCCCACTACTAACAGGTCCTTGCCCATTGTAGATCAAATCTCATCATTACAAATAAAAGCATTGGAAAATAATTGTAAAGAATTTGGAATAAAACTTTTTGATATTCATGATAAGTATCAAGGGATAGTTCACGTAATCGGTCCAGAATTAGGATTGACACTTCCTGGTAGTACGATTGTTTGTGGTGATAGCCATACTTCCACTCACGGGGCATTCGGATCCCTGGCTTTTGGTATAGGTACCAGTGAAGTAGAACATGTATTGGCGACTCAATGTCTGTGGATGAAAAAGTCAAAAAATTTTGAAATAGTTTTGAATGGCGGTTTAAAACAAAACCAGGCTGTAACATCTAAAGATGTTATATTAAACATTATTAGAAAAATAGGTACATCTGGAGGCTCAGGATCAGTGATTGAATATAAGGGAAACTACATTTCATCCCTCACAATGGAAAAACGCATGACTATTTGTAATATGTCTATCGAAGCCGGTGCTCGAGCGGGTCTTGTTGCTCCAGATGATGTTACTTTTGAATATTTAAGGGGAAGAGTCTATACTCCCAAAAATGAATTATTTGATCAACAAATAGACGATTGGAAGAATCTCCGATCTGATAACGGAGCGCAATACGATAAAACCTTCTCTATTGATATCGACAATCTTGCACCTCAAGTTACCTGGGGTACTAATCCAGCTATGACTACCGATGTGGACTCTGCAATTCCTTCTCCTGATGAATATTCTAAGGGAAATGATGATGAAAAAAAATCTGCTATCAAAGCCCTCGAATACATGAATTTAAAACCGGGTTTACCAATTACTGATATTTCAGTGGATCGAGTTTTTATCGGTTCTTGCACAAATGCAAGATTAGAAGATTTAATCGAAGCTTCTAATGCAGTGAAAGGAAAAAAGGTATCTTCTAGTGTTAAAGCAATGGTTGTTCCGGGATCACAACAGGTAAAAATTGCTGCCGAAAAATTGGGATTGGATAAAATTTTTATCAATGCCGGCTTTGAATGGAGAGAGCCTGGCTGCAGTATGTGTTTAGGTATGAATCCTGATATACTCCAAGCCGGTGAAAGATGTGCTAGCACTTCTAATAGAAATTTCGAAGGACGCCAAGGTACAGGGGGACGTACTCACCTTGTTAGTCCTTTTATGGCTGCGGCCGCTGCAATAGCCGGAAAGTTTGTTGATGTGAGAGAATGGGTTTAAATTTAATTTATTATAGATAAAAATTACAGGTGTATTTATGGAACCTTTTAAGAATTTGACAAGTAAGGTAGTTCCGCTTGATATTGCGAATATTGATACAGATCAGATTATTCCAAAACAATTCTTAAAACTTTTGGGCAAAACTGGGTACGGTGAATATTTATTTTTTAATTGGCGTTATGATCAACAAGGTAAACCATTAGAGGATTTTGTGTTAAACTCATCCCTATTTAGTGGAAGACAGATTCTGTTAACGCGTGAAAATTTTGGTATAGGAAGCTCAAGAGAACATGCGGTATGGGCACTTAAGGATTATGGCTTCAAAGTAATCCTTGGGGTATCTTTTGCAGATATTTTTTACAATAATTGTTCTAAAAATGGAGTTTTGGTCATCAAAATGGACAAGAATACAATCGAAGATTTCTTTTCCTCAAAAACAAACGAAAACTTTGAAATAGACTTGATACAACAACAAATTAAGATAAATTCTAAAGTCTTTGATTTTGACATTGATCCTACATTAAAAAGTTATTTGGTAAATGGGTTAGATGAAATTTCCAAAACTCTAGAACTAGGAAATCATATCAAGAAATATGAGGATAAACATAAAGTTTCTGTGGAAACAGAAAGTATGATATAAAAACATTCAGATAAAATGCTATAGAAAAAAAAATAGTTAATTTTACAAAGGGTAAATCTAATTAGATTTATTACTGTAACGATTGAAGAGTTTCTTATAAGATATATAACTACTATTTTTTAAGATATGAAAATAATTACATCAAAATTGACTCTTTTAATCATACTGTCGACAATTATTGTTGTTAGTAGTTTGACGATCCCACAGAATAGTATGGCTGCTACTACTGCTACTGTTGCTACTAATGTTGATGAAAATTCTGTATCTTTACATCCTATTTCTGCACAAGATCTTGATACCACTTCTGGTTCAAATCAATATCATACCTCTTTTGTTTGGTCAAATCCAGGTACTTCTAAAATGACTGATGTTTTGACTGCTAGTTTTACAAACATTCTTGATACACAAATTTATACTGGTTTAGACAAGATTACGAACTAGTAAAACCCCTTTTTTAGAACGACAAATGAATGTTCATGAGCATCTTGTCAAAAATTAATGCGTATTTGTCAAATTCCTTTTGTTCAGCTAAAAGGGAAAAAATATAGATATTATTGTTAATAGTCAAAAAAACCTGTTTAGTTTTAAACAAGAAACCTGCATTTTCAAAGCTGTATGTTATGCTTTCAGCTGTTTTGTTTATGCTATCAATATGTATGGTGGATATGTTATCAATTCTAAATCCCTGGTTCTGGTTTACAAGTTTCTGAACTATATCTTGCGTATTGATGCTTTCGTTAATTGTAAAGTTATTTTTTGGCATCAAAACATTTACGACAATGTTTTCTTGAAAGAGATCTTCTGGATTTTCTTTTGGTGATAGAAATACTATTATGTTGTTAGTTTGATTTTCATCATCATTCTTTTTATCTTCAACAATCTCCCAATTTGTGGGATAGGTTATGCTTAGACTGCTATCATTGGTTGTATAATTTGACCAAGTAGTTTCTTGAGCGAATGCTTTATTTACCGAAAACAAAGTGAGACCTTGAGCGGTGTCTATCAGGCTATTGTGGCCAAACCAACTAGACAAAAACAGGAGCAATACACATGGTAATGCGAAAATTATAATGTTGACTTTCCTAATAGACATACTAAATTCTATTACCATATTATAATTAGTATTTTTTACATTTCTATTTATTATTATATTAAACTTTAATCAATAGGTTCATATGATAATCTACCTATGTTCTAAATTATTTGGGTATTTTCAGGTATGACTTGTATAAAAGTCCTAATGTAGGTATATTTGCAAAATCTAACGATAAAATTGTATTACTTCCACATGGTTATGCTGAGACGAAATTAAAGAAAATAACGGATATTTTAGAAGTGGATCCAATTTTTGTTTCTATAGCAGGAAATAGAATAATTGGTCCTATGGTTGTCTTAAATAATAATGGGATGCTGCTGCCTTCAACAGCATCAGAGGATGAGGTGTTACATCTAAAACGTGTAACCGGATTGAATGTGTCCAAACTAGAATCAAAATTAACGGCTATCGGCAATCTAATATCCACTAATGATAAAGGAGCAATAGTTTCTCCGTTATTTAAGAATGAGTTTGATAAACAAATATGTGATGTTTTAGGAATAGAAACTCATACCATGTCTGTTGCTGATTTCAATCAAACTGGTTCGATGATTGTGTCAACAAATGATGGTGCAGCAGTACATCCAAAGGCCACAGAGAAAGAGGTTGAAACTATTTCATCAGTTTTAAAGGTAGAAGTAGAACCTTTAACCATCAATGGTGGTATTCCATATCTATCATCGGGCATTGTTTGGAATACCCGGTCTTTGATTGTAGGGAATCTAACTACTGGACCAGAATTAATCATGTTAAGTAGGGCGTTTAAAATGTAGTATTTTCAACGTCTGGTTAGCGACTCTTATCATAAATCAAATTAAGTTACTCATTTATTTGTAGTTTTTTTTGAAGATGATGAGTGGATATCCAAATCATCTTTAAATTTATTTAACTACTGAATTTCTTCATACTTTTGAGGATGTTTTTGGATGCTTTTTTAATACCTTTTAATTCCTTTAGGACTTGTTTTTCATAATATGAGAGCTGTTCTTTTTCTTTATTTTCTGAATCTGTTAAAATAGAACTTGATAGGCTTATACTGTCCTTTTTTGTAGCATCAACCGCATCCTTATTTTCCTTTTTTATTTTATTACTTTCTACATTTTTTTTATTACTTTTTGTAGCATCAACCGCATCCTTATTTTCCTTTTTTATTTTATTACTTTCTACATTTTTTTTATTATTATTAGTACTAATTACCATATTTGTTATATGATCTAACCCTCATAATAAATATCTTAATTATTTTAGTTTTTATCGAATTTTACAACCTCTATTCTAAAAACATGATCTGAAAAGGAAACTAAACTTACTTACTCTATTGCAGATAAAAATGTAATTCTAGAACAGATACTCGATCATACTAGTAGCAAATCATAGAGGTACGCACAAACTAACTTCACCATAAGCTCTCAGGATCCCAGGGGATTTGTGGGCTGAGGAATAATTGAAACACTCACTAAAGTTAACTACGCATAAGAAGGGTTGGATTTCTTTAACCCAAAGTTTCAATAGATTAGGTATGTAAAGTATTGATGTTGTTATAGACTATATACAACATAACTATAAGAAATGGAAACTATATTTGATCATGAATCCACAAATGTTCATGGACTTTGAACTTGATAAATTAAGAGAATTAAAAGATAATTACAAATGGCTCTATTCCAATTATGAAGTTTTTAAGAGAAACTATAAGAATCAATTCATTGCAATAAAGGATGAAGTACATCTAGATAATGACATTGACCTTGAGAGATTGTTGCAAAGATTAAAACAGAATAATTTCAATGGACCAATTGCGATTGAGTATATTTACGGTTAATTTCTTTACTTTTTAAAAGTACAAAGATAGGTAATAAACAAAAAATTTTTCATCATGCTAAAGTTATGACTATAAATATCATTTTATGTACATTTCCTCAGAGAATAAATTATCTATTGTCATACTCATTAATTGTACAAATCTGAAATAGTAAAAAGGATCTTACTGTCTGTCTTAATTTCTCTTCATATTCAAATCTTGTCGAATTGATGGTACAAGATTTATGTTCTCATAGACTAATTACAAATTTGCGTCTTACGTTTTTGATTAATACTCGAGTAATAATTATTACTGTATACTACGTCTTCTCCAGGAATAATGTGCTCCCTCACTGATACTGCAGCTGGTGACAAATCAATAATATATTTTCTGTTACAATTAATGTTATATACGGATGTGTATTCAAATTTTCCTGTTTTTTCAAATGTTATCTCATGTCCATGAATATCCACATAACTTTCATTCAGGATCTCGGATATCTTTAATTTTAATCCGTTAGTCATCTTTTTCATTTTTTTCTAGTCTAATTACAATTAGCTTCTGACATTATTATCGTGCTTCAATATAATGTCCGTAGACAATAAGATGGTAATTGATTTCATTTCAATCTACTTAAATACATCTGGTTTCTATGAAGAAATCATATCGTTGTTTTCTCCTTTTATGCTAAGAAATCTCCTCATTTCCTTCTTTGATAGGGTATTGGAGTAAACTTATTCTACCATTTTGGTAGATCGAGAGACCTTACTCAGATCATTTTACAGGATTGACGGATCAAACCATGCTATTAGATATGATGAAAGGAGGCTTGTGTGGTAACAATATCAATGGGGCCAATAGATATACAAATTAAATCTATATGCCTGCAGGATCCTAATCATATCTATTTTTCTTTACAAGTATTTTACAAACATGTAGCTGAAGAACACATATCTAGTCTTTATTGCTCTCTCAATTCAATACCTTATATGGTGGTACAATACTAATTATCATGTTCTTGTCTATATTGATTTCAACTTTTTTAATTGTGTTTATATAAACCTGATAGAAGAACTATATAGATCTATATTAACTATAATGTATAAATATAAGTATCGTTCTCTTAGAACGATGGGAAGCAAATCTACTATGTCATCCTCACAACTGATTCTACCTTATATTGAAAATTTTCAAAAGAATTTTGCAGATATAAAAAGTAAAAGTAGTTTTTATTTAAAAACCAATACAGAGAAAGATTTTTTCGATTTAAATCACGATATAAAGAAATTGGAATATAACTTGCTGATTTTTCCTAAGAAGATTAGAGATCAAAAAGACCTGAAAACAATGAGACGGATCTCTAAATCATTGTCAAAAGTTGAGGGAGATCTAAGAGCATATGATCTGATCGACAAGGAGATCTTAAATAAAAAAGGATCAAGTAGGGATCAAAATCATATAAAGAATTTTGAAAACATACTTAAAGTGAGAAAACAAAATCTATTGTCAGAATCAAACAGCATAATTCAAAAAATAGAATCTGTTAATTTACCAATAATTGATATGCAGTTTGATGACAGATCTCTACATAAAAGAACAAAAAAGTTGTCAGCTAATGTAGATAAACTAACAAGAGGAATTGGAAAGAAAGTCATGAAATTCGATTCAGATAATATCATTGTACCTAAAAATAATAATGTTTCAAAAAATATATTCAAACTACAAAAAAGATGCGAGAAACTAAAATTAACTCTAGATATTTTAACTCATCTTCCACAACAATCTGATATAAGAGATGGAGGATATCAAAATACCGAAAACGTCGTCATAAAGAATTGTAACAAGATACACCGATTACTTCAAGACATCAATAGTATTAACTATGCTACAAGTTTACTAAAGCAAGCAGGGTCCGAACACTATATGATGAAGGCAGTTGATAAAGTAAATGATGATTTACAAGAGAAACAAAGACAGTTTATAGATATGTGTAAGCACTTTTCGGAGAATAAAACCGCATCTGTTAATGATACAAAAATAGATACCCAACCAAAAAATGTTTAATTTTAACCTTAAATTCAGTAATGCTTGTTGGAACTCCTAAGGATTGAGGAAGTTTTGCAGGGATGTATGCCATCTTTACACGGCCTATAAAGATGAATATTCTAAAGGATATTATTCGGAGGGGCATAAAAGATGTATAGAGTGTAATTTATTTTTGGATTGGAGTGGAATGAGGTGTCTTGTTGTGACCATGTTCTTAGAATAAAACCTCATAACAATCGGTGTAAGTCACGTTTATTAAAACTTGCCGCTAGAATATGATTTAGTAAACAACTATAATGAACTATGGCTCCCAGTTTAGTCAATTTAATTAGAAATCTATTTCCATATATTCAAAAACCATAAGATTGTACAAAATCAAATCTTTTCGCTCTGGATTTGAATTATCAGAATGTAATGTTGTCTCTTCATCAATGATATTCATGCAAAAAACAGCAAATATAAAAAGAAAAGGATATCAATGTTAAGAAACATTATATTTTATGCCTTGTAAAGGTAAATGTGCAAATGAAAAACCTATAAAAGGATCTCATAAAGATAATACCGCTAATTCCAAATGTTCCATGTGTGGGATCAGATATTATTCTGATGCCCGTAGATGTTATTGTTGTAATTCATTATTAAGGAAGAGAAAATCCAGACATCATTCTTTAAGACTTAAGGAAGAGGCAAATATGATTACGCGTTATTGATTAATTTTATTTTTTTGATATAATCGTGTTTAGCAATCTAAACAAATATTTATACAAAGGATCTTTCCCAAGGAATATTGAAAGTATCTAATTTCTAAGAGAATAACATTAACTATATATGATTCACTTAGAAAAAATTTACAAAATATGTTCTATATATAATATTATCAAACACAATAAATACATCCAAAATTATGTTAAGGTGAGAAATGAAACTTTATTTATGTTCTAATGTTAATCGATTTTATGAAATTATGTATTCGTGGTGATTGATTGTGGTGCAAGTAATTGGAAATAATAATCCTAACAATATTAAGAACGACGAATCGGGAGTTCTTATTGTAGTTGAAGGAATTGACGGGTCAGGCAAATCTACGCAAATTCACTTGGTAGATAGATGGTTAAACTCTAAAGGATACGATGTTTTTTTTACAGAATGGAATTCTTCGGAAACCGTGAGAGAAATTACCTCCAAAGGGAAAAAAAAAGCAAGATTGACGCCCATGACTTTTTCACTTTTACATTCAACCGATTTTGCTGATCGATACGAAAAGAATATTTATCCATTATTGCGAGCTGGATATATCGTTCTTGCAGATAGGTATATCTACACTGCTTTAGCTAGAGACACAGTGAGAGGGTGTGACAAATCTTGGGTGAGGAATATGTACAGTTATGCTCGAAAACCTGATCTAACTTTCTATTTCAGGGTACCAATAGAAACTGCAGTAAATAGAATCATTTCTGGTAGACCAAAGTTGAAACATTATGAAGCTGGAATGGATCTTGGATTGAGTAAAGATGAATATGAAAGCTATAGGATCTTTCAGGGAAGAATTGTTGATGAATATGAATCGATGGTTGATGACGAAAATTTTATAGTAATTGATGGTACACTTGAAATAGAAAAACAACAAAATATTGTAAGAAGACACGTATTGAGGACATTAAAATTGAAAAATCCGATTCAAGGACATATACTTGAATAATATTAGAAAGGGTTACTAGGGAATAGAACGTGGTCTCAACATTAACAAAGAAAAAATATTCGGCTGATGATAGCAAAGGCAGTAATAAAATTAAATTTATTAACCATTCGGGAATAAAATATCTTAAAGACATTGAAATACATGGATCGTTCATAGTAGTTGAAGGACCAGATGCTTCGGGAAGAAGTACCCAAATTCAAAAAATAACTGAGAAATTGGAGGCTGATGGACATGCAGTAGTTAATGCCGGATTAAAAAGATCTGATCTCATATCAAAAGGAATAATTGAAGCAAAACGAAACTATCAGGTTGGGAGAAGAACGATGGCACTTTATTATGCAGCAGATTTTGCAGATCAATTGGAAAATAAAATAATCCCTGCACTTAAAGCTGGTTTTGTAGTAATTTCTGATAGATATATCTACACACTTATTGCGAGAAGCTCTGTAAGAGGGATAAATAAAAATTGGTTACATCAATTACATAGTTTTGCGATCAAACCAGATCTTATTTTCTATCTGAATGTGGATCCATATAATCTGATACATAGAGTATTTAAAAAGAATAAATCTCTTGATTATTATGAATCAGGAGCGGATCTAGGCATATCTGCAGATATTTTTGATTCCTTTATTAAATATCAATATTTGTTGAAGAAAGAGTTTGCTATTATGCAAAAAAAATATGGACTTATTGATATAGATGGTGATAAGCACATTGAAGATATTTATGATCAAATTCAATCGAGAATTAGTGAATTTCTTAATCTAAATAAACATAATGGGACCCGAGTTTAGTTGTAGAATTAAAAACATTTTGAGTAGCTATTCTTTGTAGTGGAAATGATTGTAACAATCAATTAATCTAAAGACTTATTTATTTACTACTACTCCTTTATTATGAATTTGTACCATTCAACGAATCAACGAAATCAATCATAATCTTTGAAATTTTAGGATGGATATAGATCATCTATTTTCTCTTTATGGCGATAAAATTTTTTGTAATGTTTTTCTCATATCAAATCCACTTTATTCTTTAATTTACAACTAAGATCTTGATGCCTAGTTTGTTACAATATTTGTTGCATACCCAGTTGAAAGTATACCTCTATAGAGTACATAGTAACTATTAGGACAATTGTTAAATCCTTTATCGAGATAGTTTATTCAAGGTGAGTAAGAACACAAATTTATATCCGGAGGAAGGAAAATTATGCATGGGTTGTTTTCATCAAAGATTTAATCATCGATATAACATGGGAGAGCAAAATAATTGCCTTTTATGTGATCACCCGAAATGCGATTGTATCCAGTTTATCGAATGGATTTGATCTGCCTTAATCATGGTTTTTGATAGTACCTAATAATCGGTATACGAAGATATATTTGTATGATATTATTTATTTCCCAAAAATAAAACAAGATAATATAAAATCTGCCTTATTCCTACAGATCGATCCAAATGTTAATAATTTCGATAGAATATTTTGATATATTATATGGCGAAAGACAAGTGACTCCTTTGTAAAGGATCATGTTTGATTCTTGTCGATTATGTCTTCTCCAATATGACACCACCCACACTTGAGTTTAAATTAATTATAGACAAATGTCATGAGCGTTTTACATAATAACATAGGAAGGGTAAAGTATTCATTTCCTCCCACTTCTTCTTACTAGGTTCATGTTGTTGCTAATTATTTTATGTTAGACTATTATAAGCCACCATTCACAACTAAAGTTCTAGTAGATTTACCATAATTAACGAAGTCATCAAATTTTGCCTTTCGTACTTTGATGATATTTGTTATTGTACTTGTAATTAGTGGATTGTTAGATGCTTTATGTTGCCTCAAATAATTCAAGGCAATATCATAGTCGTGGATATCGCCAAGCATTCCTTGAATTTTTTCAAGATGTTCGAGGATCTTTTGATAATTATTGTCAATTAATACATCCATGTCATCGTTTATATTCCTTTTGCTGGTATCATTCTCCTCTTTATTTATTACAAGTTCGATTAAATAGCGCAATTTCTTTGAATCTTTTCTTAGTTCGTGTAACTCCGTGATTTTACTATCATCGCCAATTACGATTGGGATCCTCGTTTCTATTTTATTCTTTAATTTTCTGGAGATTTTTGCTAACCTTTTCATTGAATTTCCTTCAAAATTCTTATCAGTCTTATTTTTGTCGTACAAACTGGGGACAACTATTCTTCTTAAATCTAAAGCAATTGTTCTAGCTTCTTCAAGTTGATTTTCTTTTTCTTGGACTAGAGGGTTCTCATAATGCTCTAATTGTTGTTCATGCATCTTACCTTCCCTAGTCAACTTTTCAAGAATTATGTCAATATCTCGTATATTACTATTAATTCTGAAAAGTCTTTTACCTACACTAGCAAACTCTTTGAATTTCTTTTTTTTCCGGATTTGTTTAGGACTTGACTGGTAGGTTGCTTCGAGTCTTCGAAGTGATGTTCGCATATGGTGAATGTTATCTTCCGTTGGATTTTCCAAATACTTTTCCAATTTTGTATAAACTCTTTTAATGTTTTGAGTACAGTTATCAATATATGTATTGACATCAAAATGGATATAGTAATATTCCAACATACAATACTACGCTACTATTATACTAATTTAAGTATTATATACATAACTAAGAGACTTGAATCTCCTTTGAAAGTTGATGGGTAGACTACAGTAAATATGCTAATTATCAATAGGATGGGATGAATGAAGTAATCATCATCCATTTACTCTCAAAAGCGATCTATAAACGAGACTAAATATTTACATAATTTCTATATTTTGTTTTCCATTTCGGCTTGGAAAGAATCTTATATCCTAAATCATTATTCAATTTTTTTTGGTCTCCAAATATCTACAAGTTCAGATCTAAAATTACAATGCAGATCGATAGATCTCCAATTTTCAATACTTAATTTTAGTTGAACGATAGTGCAGGTTGGTATCCTTATTTTTCTGTTGATCAGAATACTTGCTAATTCTTCTAAATCGGGATTGTGTCCAATGATCAGTAATTTTTGTTTGTCATTTGATACAGTATCTAGTGCATTTATGTAAGCTTCAACACCACCTCGGTGCAATGAAAAGTTGACTTCAACGAGATTATTATACCCAGAATATCTACACAGGTATTTGGTAGTTTCAATGGCTCTAAGCGCTGAAGAGGTTATGATGGTATCCGGTAATATGTTCATTTTTTTTAGGTGCTCTCCCATTTTGATTGCCTCTCTTCTGCCTCTCTTGTTAAGTGGCCTGTCGTGATCATCCACCTTTTTATCCTTCCAACTGGATTTTGCATGTCTGAGTATTAATAAGACTTTGTGAATATTCTCAGCCCCATTGACACGCATGAAAGCATTATCGATAACATACTAAAAAAGTATCCTGATTAATTATAGAAACGCTATTTACAACAAGAGATTTCATTAAAATAGGAATTAGTATGTAGTAGAATTGCGATAATCAAAAAATATTTCAAGAAAAAGTATTCACATTAAATTACCCATACCACGATTCTAAATTACATGACACAACCACCGACACCAAGTTTTGAATATTTGTAAATTGCAGGACCAAAATAAACCAGTTATTTCTATCAAAGATAAAGGCATCAATTAGAAGCCCACTTGGTGCAACTTTCTCATGCTTTTGTGTATCATAATGTCGTAAACCGTCGTCAAGGTTATCGGAACGTTGGTATTAACATCCCACATTACTATTACACTTATGACGTGAATGTAGTCTTTACTTTTCATGCGAAATCAAGTATTCTTGTGTGTATAATCATGTCCAATTCAAATATAAGGTAGTTGTATATTTTGACAGTAGATCACATATCTCAAACTTTTAGAATAGATGAATTTTCCTTATACATACTCTTGTACAACTACATGGAGTCTTTGTACCTGGAAACGCATGATTTGCGCAAAGGATTTCGCGATGAAGATCATGTTATGTTACTGTGAAGGAATCATAATGAACTGATTATTTATGAGAGTGTATGTTAACTGTTATACTGTAAAAAGATCGAAATTTCAAAAGAAGTGACTACATTACATAATAATTTATAATGCATTTTAATATTATTTAAAAATTCAATAAAAATTATGGCCAATTAATAATTTTCATCGATAGTGATAAATAATGATTATTATTTGTCTATAGATGATAATAAAATTGAAAATAATCTCCCTATGTTGTGTTATATCGTCATCCAAAAATGTCCGTCGGTCATTTTCTTTTATAGTTATCCTTAGATTATTGACTTACGCATTAGACCGCCAAACAATAAGGAGGATGGGAGTGGCTTTATGAGTAATAATCCAAGAGGTCTTCCGTTAACTAGAGCTCATATAGAGCGAATATTTCCTAAATTGACCGATGAACAGCTTAGTAGAATGCAAGAGCGAGGTCACTTACGTTCAGTAAAACTCGAAGTCTTAGTTGAGCAGGGGGATAGTAACGTTCCTTTCTTTGTAGTGGTATCAGGCGAAATTGAGATTCTTCGTCCTTCCGGTGACATTGAGACCCTTATTACCGTACATGGCCCAGGTCAGTTTACAGGAGAGATCAACATGCTTTCTGGACGTCGGGCTCTCTTTCGTGCACGTGCAACAAAACCAGGTAACGTAATTGAAATGGATCGTCAAAATATGATGGCTTTGCTTCAAAGCGACGCTGAGATAGGTGATATCCTGATGCGGGCTTTCATTCTGCGTCGTGTGGAATTAGTGGCAGCTGGAGTCGGAGACGTTGTGCTCATTGGTTCATCCAATTCGGCCCGCACGTTTCAGATCAAAGAGTTTCTCATGCGCAACGGACACCCCTACAACTACATAGACCTTGAAAACGATTCAGAAGTACAACATCTATTGGATAATTTCCATATTTTAGCCAACGACATACCTGTTCTGATATGTCAAGGTAAATTTGTGCTACGAAATCCCAATAACCAACAAATCGCTAATTGCTTGGGCTTTAATGAATTAATTAACCAAACCGCACTGAGAGATCTAGTTATTATCGGTGCCGGTCCCTCTGGGTTAGCTGCGGCAGTATACGGGGCTTCTGAAGGACTCGATGTCTTAGTGATGGAAACTAGCTCGCCGGGTGGACAAGCAGGTTCAAGTTCAAGAATCGAAAATTACTTGGGATTTCCAACTGGTATATCGGGCCAGGATCTTGCGAGTAGAGCCTACACTCAAGCGCAAAAGTTTGGTGCAGAGATCCTTATCACCAAAGGGTTACGACTCTCCTGTGGCGGCAAACCCTACATAGTTGAAAATGAGGATGGATCTAAAATACCTACACGTACAGTCATAATTGCAACGGGGGCTGAGTATAGGAGGCTGAGATTAAAAAATCTGCAACGTTTTGAAGGTATGGGCGTTTACTACGGAGCAACGTTTTTGGAATCACAGTTATGTAAAGGGGATGAAGTAATTGTTGTTGGAGGAGGAAACTCGGCTGGTCAGGCAGCTGTCTTCTTGGCAGAGTCGGCAAAGTGTGTACACATGCTCATTAGATCTGCCGGCTTGGCAGAAAGCATGTCACGCTATCTTATCCGCCGGATCGAAGATACTCCCAAGATTATACTACATACGCACACGGAGATCATAACACTCGAAGGAGACATTCACCTCGAATCTGTACAGTGGCAAAACAGTATAACTAAGGAGATAGAGGAGCATAAAATTAGTAATGTGTTTGTCATGGCAGGCGCTGCTCCAAACACCTCATGGCTTGATGGCTGTATCGCTCTTGACTCTAAAGGCTTTATCAAAACTGGTGCTGATCTGTCACCAGAATATCTGAGTAATATAGGTTGGCCAGTTGCACGTCAACCATACTCATTTGAAACCAGTTTGCCTGGAATTTTTGCTGTGGGTGACGTGCGTGCTGGCAGTATCAAGCGAGTTGCATCCGCTGTGGGAGAAGGATCAGTTGCGATCTCATTTATTCATAAAGTACTTCAGGAATGAATATGAAAATAGGTTAATTAAGGCACCATGATGGAGAATTATTTTATTATTCCTAAATATGCAACATTTCACAAAAATTAGGTCGAATATCATATCATTATGTTTATCGGATTTGGTTGAAAAACAACCTACTTTTGAAACATTACCAATAAGAAGATGCTATCAGGTATCTGATCTTCAAGTCTGTTGCTAAGATAATTTGGAAATATTTTGCATGGATTAAATAAGCATAAATCATTTCAAAAATACAGTACCAAATTAGACATTAGGTAAAAAGATTATTAATTCTGATTTTATCTAGGATAGCTGATATTTATACTATAATTGGAAAATACTATCATGACAAGGGATAGTCATCAAGGTATTCTTGGAATACACCATATCACAGCTATAGCCGGTAACCCCCAAAAAAATATTGACTTTTACACTGGTTTTTTAGGATTACGACTAGTCAAATTAACCGTTAACTTTGATGATCCACAAACATATCATTTCTATTATGGAGATGATATTGGGAGACCAGGTACAATACTGACATTTTTCCCTTGGCAGAACATGCCAAAAGGTTTTAGAGGAACAGGCCAAGTAATTACCACAGCCTTTTTGATACCCGAAAGTTCAATAGAATATTGGATTAACAGACTAAAAAGTCAAGGAGTAAGTTATACTGGTCCGACCAAGAGGTTCGATGATGTTGATGAACAAGTTATTACGTTTTATGATCCAGATGGTATGGAAATAGAACTAGTTGCACATAAGGACGCTGAGACAAAAAAAGATCATGTTTGGAGAAAAGGCCCTATTCCCGAGGAATATGCTACTAGAGGATTTTATTCAGCAACCCTTTCCTTGGAAGGATATGAACGAACAGCGGATCTCTTAATTGAAAACATGGGTTTCTCAAAAACTAAGAGTGAAGGAAATAGATTCCGATTTGAAATTAAAGATAAAGAAAAAATAATAGATGGTTTCTACAGTAACAAACAAAAAAGAGAACTCGATCTTTTGAATTCTCCATCTACTGTGGATCTTGTATGTCTGCCATATACTCAACGAGGTTCTATGGGAGTGGGTACTGTCCATCACATTGCATGGCGAACTCCAACTGATGAAAGCCAGTTGGATATGCGAAAAATAATAATTAATACGGGTTTGGATGCTACCCCTGTAATTGATAGAACATATTTTCATTCACTATATTTCAGAGAACCTGGCGGTATTCTATTTGAAATAGCAACTGATCCACCTGGATTTATGATAGACCAAAAAGAGGAGGAGCTGGGACAAAAGCTCTTACTACCTGAATGGTTAGAACCCGACCGCAAATATCTTGAGAAAGTGCTTCCCAAAATTAGTACACCATCGCTTGATAAATTTTCTTCTCCTTCTCCTTCTCCTTCTGATCAAACTAGTAAACTAAGTGAAAGATAATGAAGCAACCTGATTTTAAATACCGTTTTATTCCTTCCCAGTCACAACAACAAGTAGCAGACAATTCTGATCAAGCATATAGGCCCAAAGACAATAAATCAAAAACATTGACTTTATTACTGCTTCATGGCACAGGTGGAAATGAGGATGATTTGATACAAGTTGGTCAAATGATATCGCCTTCTGCATCATTATTAAGTCCTCGGGGAAAGGTGTTGGAAAATGGAATGCCTCGATTTTTTAAGCGACTCGCCGAAGGTGTATTTGATTTGGAGGACTTGAAGTTTAGGACCCACGAATTGGCTGATTTTGTTAAGGATACATCAAGCATTTACGGTTTTGATCTAAACAAGACAATTGCAGTAGGATTTTCTAATGGTGCAAATATAGCAGCAAGTCTTCTTCTTTCATATCCGGGAACCCTAATGGGTGCGATCCTATTTAGGGCAATGGTCCCATTCATACCAAATTCTCCACTCGATCTATCTGATAAAAAGGTGCTATTATCTGCAGGAGTGTATGATCCAATAGTATCAGAAAGTCAAACACAAAGTCTCTATAATATTCTAAAAAAAAGTAGAACAAATGTGACTTTGAAATGGCAGCAATCGGGACATAATCTTACAGAGTCAGACATATTAGACGCAAAAGAATGGTTGTCTGAAAGCATTCGTTAGATGTGATGGGCCTTTATCCTGTTTCTACTCAATTTCGGTAGTCATCATAGATTTGGATTCAATAAATCTATTACTAAACCCACCCACCTGACCCATTGCAATATACTGCTTTTTAGTATTAAACAGGTTAAGAAAATAATATTTTGAAATAAAATTAGAAAAAAATCTATTATTTATCCCATTTCCTTTTTTGACTTCACATGATTATTACAATCATCAATATGTCAAAAATACAAATATTAGCTAAGATAGATGCATTCTGCGTGCGTTTTATTTCTGGTAATCAATAATAATTATCTTGTGAAATGAGCAAACTATTTTGATATCTAGATACTTATTAAATTGAATGTTGAACCCATTTCTCATAGACATAGATTCGAGTCCCATCTCTGGCACTAATAACGACCAATTATACTATGTTTTGATATAATTTTACTGTTTCAGATGTTTAAATTTCAAAAGAAAGATATATTCAACCATGATGTAACCTTGGTTCACAACTATCTAAACTCCACAAAATAATACAATTGGTATCCATTTGTTACATGTCAATTGAATATTTATAACAACGTACCTTGTTATCAATGGTATGGGGTTCGGAAAATACGGAAATATGGGAAGAAGTATCTTGGACCGAGATTCATCGATACGATTTGTAACGATATTTGATACTCGTACTGAAAGTATAGTGTTTTCAGAACATCAACCCGGAGCTACCAATTTGTTATCAAGGGAAGAAAGTCAGGAGTCTCTTCAGTTGGCGATTAACGCATGGAAGACTAGAAGTAAATTGGCACCAAAAATAGGTAATGGAAAGTACGTATTGGCCGAATACGAGAAGATAAAAAGAATTACAATGCCGTTGGACAACGATCATTTGTTATATATAACAACAGAAGTTGAATGCGATGCACTTGATTTGATTGATAAAATTAGGAAAATGTAAACATCATAAATGAAAAATACCAGCCTGTATGCATAGTGAAGAGAATGAATACTTAATTAATGAAGATCCAAAAAGAGGAGTCATTTTTGTCACTCTAAACACCACATGGAGCGAAATTGTATTCTATCATGAATCATATTCAAGGAAGTTAACAACTAGTAGTAGAGTACCTATGAATCCTTCTGAAAGAAATGCTACATCAGAGTTACCATATATGATGAAAATACATCAGAATTGAACAACAATAACAGAACTCCCTACGCGAAGGTAATAAAATTACAAAAGGAATTGGCAAAAAAAGTCATAACAAGAGACGATTTTGATAGTAACGTTGAATTTATTTGTGGAGTGGATGTATCCTATAGAAAAAAAATTGCATACTGTTCAGCAGTAATAATCAATAAAGAAAATTTTGATATAATAGAGACAGTCAGCAGCAAAACTGGGATAAAAAATCCATATATTCCAGGTTTATTTATTCTAAGGGAATCTGCTCCTATTCTTCAAACATTGAGATTGATCACAAGACCATTTCAACTTTTGCTAGTGGATGGTCATGGGGTCCTTCATCCTAGAAGATGTGGATTAGCATGTTATGTTGGCATAGATACAAACATACCTACCATTGGTGTAGCAAAAAGTTTGTTATGCGGTGGTGTTCAATCAGATAACTTTGTAACTCACAAGGGTGAAATTCTTGGATATGCATTAAAGTCCAATGAAAACTCAAAAAAAGTGGCATATGTCAGTGTCGGACATAAGATCGGTCTACTGACATCGATAGAACTAGTTAAATCAATAACAAAAATAAATCAATATATTCCCGAACCTCTTAGAGTTGCTGACAAACTATCAAAAGAACTAGATGACAAATAATCCTTACTCTTCCAATTAAATTAGGTAAATCTATTAAAACGTTATCTAATTATTAAATAGCAAATTTTTTCAAAGATCGATTTTACCTATCCCATAATAATGAACAATGAAATTATAAAAAAATTAATTTAACAACTTTTGGAAAGTATCAGACTCGTAAGAAATCTATTACTAAATCCACTGTATCCGATCCGTTGATCGTCTTTTAATTAATCTTGTTAAGAATCAATGTTTTAAATGTTATACCAAAGTCAATGTCAAAAGAATTATCGGAACATATTCTTCATATATTACTTAGTCAATTACCCTACCTTAATTTTTTACCGTTAATAATATGAACTCGACCTAGGCTTTTGAACTTTCCAGGATGAACCTTGCTAACTAACGGATCTGGATGGATGCAATTGGGGTTGTCCTAGAAATGTTTTCCACTAATTATAATCAACTTAAATTCACTTTAAAATCAAAAAGCAAAGAAACAGTTTTGATCGATAAATAAATCACTTCTGTTCTACACGTTTTTAAATAACTTTGGGATTCTAAATACGGGGAAGATTTAACGATGAGCATAACCGGTATACAGGAATTTGATTTTCTGATAAATATCGGCTTGTCACTACTTGCAGGTGTATTAATCGGTGCCGACAGAGAATTGAAGGGGAAACCCTCTGGAATTGGAACACATTGTTTCGTTATTGGTGGTTCAATGATATTTACTTATCTTTCTGCGATCGTTGATCCGAATTCTACATCAAGGATCGCTGCCCAAATCGTAACCGGAATTGGATTTCTTGGAGCAGGGATAATACTAAAAGATGAAATTTTTGATAAAAAGGATACAGCTGATTCTAAACATACTAAAGTATTAAACTTGACTACTGCAGCAAGCATATGGTTTTCTGGTGCAATCGGAATGGCAATAGGATTTAACTTTTACTTTGTAGCGATAGTTTCAATAGCTTTTGCCGTAGGCGTTCCTCATATTCCTAAAATTAGAAATTAAACTTAACCTGTCTAAATAGAGGTACGCATATAATGTTGACAGGATACCAATGATCATGACTGATACTATGTTATTATGAATCTAATCATTTGGAATCATCTTTTCCGGAAATAGATTGATTTATCTTAAACATTCAAATAAATTAAATGTTAAAGTCCGCAGAAATTCGGTGGTTTTTTGAAGGTAGGATACCTATTCACATACCTGAAATTTTGGAAGAGGCAAGATTGGATATTTCTGAAAACAGAACTGACCACTATTTATTAGTGCTAGGTTGTGACAATATTGGCATTAAAATAAGAAACTCTAGGTTGGAAATCAAACGTCGTCGTGATGTACAACCTTATTGCATATCTAAACTGAATATTAGTGGCAATATTGAATGGTGGGAAAGATGGGAGTGGAATGATAAGACAACGTGTAACGACATTGAACAATTGGTTTTTAAGGATGATAAAAATCCCTGGATACGGGTAGACAAGAAACGATGGCAAAAGAAATTTAATATTCGTGATAATGACTTGATCCCAATTCCTTCTCGAGTGTTGTACTCTGATCTTGCTATGGAAATTACCGAATTGAAAGTAAATAGAAAATTATGGTGGACAATTGGCTTTGACTCATTTACAGACCAGAATCATTCCTTTTTTGATAAACTTATTGAAACCTGTCTTGCACCACACATTGAAGTAGATTTGAAAAAAGAGTGGTCCTTTGGGTATCCTCGTTGGCTATCTCGGGTCATTATTTAGGTTAAATTATGTACCTTTAGTAGTATCTTGAAAAGTATCAATAAGGTAAATTCTACTACTGTCAATGTTATTCACAGTTTATGGGATTGTTATTCCTTTCTTACTTCGCGATGAATACTGCTTGAAAACTATTCATATTAATACTAATTGATAGAAGTTTATTGCATTGTCTTGATTATTTATGTAATGTTCTAATCTTGAATTTTCTAACGAGGGGTTGAGGGATGTATGTACAACCTCCCGGTTGGCATAGTGAAGTCTAAGTCAAAAACCTAGACAAATATTGTCGGGATATCAACTTATTATTCCTATTCTAAATTATCTATAAAAGACCTGTTTCTGGATTTTATATGTCGGATCAAAGACTCGATCTCTATTCTTGGGTATCTCTTACGGATTTGAAGGTAATTGAATTTCATAGATGTAATGATGAATAGGATAAGAGAAGTCTAAGAGAAGTTACACACGAGTTCTTTCCTATCCTATTCTTAGCTAGCATGTTTTGTGGCTGAAAAGTCCTGTGTAATCTGATTAATGTATTCTCAAATAGATAAGCCTAATCTATAGGATCTAATTAATTCGCATATGCCATAGTGATTATTTACTTGTCCTTACACTACTTATCTGAATTCTCCGCTTCAAAGTTCAATACCAATTAGATAACGCTAAGAAAGCTTACAACATTCAATATTTGAAATTATATTATTATCCAACAATGCCATATCGCTGGTAATAGATAAATAACCCGCCTAGTCAACATTGGAATAGAAATATGAAACTTGGTGGTATTATTTCATGCGACTAACCATTGTTTCCTTTTTCCTTAAATAATGTGAAATGAACAGTTTCTCTTTCGCTATCACGATCTATTTTGTTATTTTTTTACCACTGCCTCATTCATTAATTTGTATCAATTTTTATGTGCGAGATCACTTTTTGTCTATATGACTTCAAATCAAAAGGTGGCTGTAGTTACTGGAAGCTCAAGTGGAATAGGCCATGAAATAGCACTAATACTTGCAAGGAATGGATTTCTTACATATGCTACCATGCGAGATTTGCAAAAAAATTCCAAGCTAAAGTCTATTAAAGATGAAGAAAACTTGCCATTAGAGTTTATCCAACTGGATGTTACCGACGAGAATTCAGTAAAAACTGCAGTTCAAAAAATTTATGATGATGTAGGTAGAATTGACATGTTGATAAATAATGCGGGTTATGGACTAACAGGAGCATTCGAGGATCTTTCAATTGATGAAATAAAAACACAATTTGAAACAAATTTTTATGGATTAATAAGAACAACTCAAGCTATTCTTCCTATCATGCGTAAACAAAAATCAGGTACTATTGTCAATATGAGCTCTGGTGCCGGCAGATTTGGTTTTCCCATGGGTTCTGCCTATGTTAGTACTAAATTTGCAGTAGAAGGTTTGAGCGAATCGTTGTCATATGAAGTGGAACCATTTGGCATTCGAGTCATTTTAATCGAACCCGGTATGATAAAGACAAACTTTTCTAATGCTTCCATCATGGCAAAGAAATCTATTGATCCCAATTCGTCTTACGCTCCTCTAATGAAAAACATGCAAACAGGATTTAACAAATTACTAGAAAATGCATCTTCACCACAATTAGTAGCACAAATAACACTGGACGCAATGACATCTGATAAACCAAATCTGAGATATTTAGCCGGTAAGGATGTCGAACAATGGGTAGAAGCTAAGAAGAAAATGTCAGACGAAGAGTTTCATGATATGATAAAACAGATTTAGACCATCTCTATCTTTTTTATGTACATTGATTCTTGATCACCATGTTTTATCTGATCGAAAGATCTATACCTGTTATAGTCACATAATCAGTTAGAATCTCTTTTATAATACCAATATCAACTTGATCTCCACGACTGATAACTGTTACTATTTGATAATTCATTTTCATGCGCAAAACCAATGACACTACTTCAAGTCAATATTAAATTGAATGTATGAATCTGCCTTAATTTTTTTTGACCGAATATCGATTACTTAACCTTTGGTGATTTGAACATCATCATCTACATCTTGGGATTGGATTGACTATAATGCGGTGAGCACAGCATAACCTTATCCAAAGATAAATAAACATAATCATTAAATGTAATGGCTCTCTATTGGCAATTCAGTAATTGACCATGATGAAACGATAGATTTTTACCTATTCAAACCATGTATAAATTGCTACCATGTAAAGAAAGATCATTTGTATTATCAAAAACAAGATAATAATACACATCCTTGTCTCAAATTTGGATGCGTTTGTAATCAGTATACAGAATAGATTTTATTTTTTATATAAAACTATTAATTTGAAAATCCACTCAAATTATTGTAGATATAGTTTCGATATTAGCAAATAACATGATTCGCTGGGTTTAATGAATATAAACAAGGGGAAGCTAGTTTGTGTAACTTTTTCTTGATTTATGAATAATTGTCTATGTTTCATCTAGATTATATAGGATAAGGCTAAATCATATTGATACATTATCTCTTATACTCTACGAGACATGCTTCATAGAATTAGGATCGGGTCATGTGGCACACTGTTGCTTTCTAGTAACCCTATCCTTTTTCATCATTTAGTGATGTAGACTTTCAAAGATCCGAATTCAATTATTGATTCTTATTGCGTGTTTGACTACATCCACATATTTTCAGTCTCTGTTCTAACATCGATACATCAGCAAACCTAGTTTCACTGTTACTAAATTCATATATTCCTACAATGTGTGTATGACATGTTGGGCAATATTGATAGTATAACTTGTGCCATAATCGTGTATTAACATTGTAAGTTGGTTCGCAACTTAAAAATTGAGGAACAAACTCTACTTCACAATTAAAACAACGCACAAAGATAACAATTACCTTAGGGTTTAATAAACTGTATTATGGTATTGGTAAACTCTGAAGATCTTATATTTCATTTAGATTATTTAGTATAATGAAAATAGTCTGTATGCATTTACCTACATAGATAGTTTTCTCTACCTCAACAGCATTATTACACTTTGGATAGGAGGTTGGTACTGGAAGACCCTTGATCTAACCCTGGGCTGTCCAAAGTATCTATTATGTTTTGATCTGAACTCAAAATGAGTTTTAATCAAATCCATTATACATTTCCAATTTCCTATCTTGTGTTACAATTATGAGAAAAAGGAGAACAAACCAATAATATAACTTATCAAAAATATTCATATCTATTGCTTGTAAGTATATTCGCCTCTAATTGTCATTGTTTATTCAAATAACATACATTTCATAAACCTCTGACCCGACCTATTGATAATACTGTTACTTAGAAAAATTTTGGTCATAATAAGATAATAAATAAAATCAATTTTAACTATTACGTATGTGACTATGAACCGTATATAAAATCCTCAACCGATCCGAACCTCGAATCTTGAAAATCTCCTAGTCGATTAGTCGAATTGTTAAGAAGAACTTTCCATTGAAATCGTCATAACTATTATATTAGATTGATATCTATCGACATTCTGGTTATCTATATTGATAAAGACCATGGCCAGTAGAAGCGGCACAGAACTATATAAACCATGTATGAATTGTTTTCATACAAAAGAATATCATCTATATTATGAAAGCCAGGATAACAATAAACGCCCATGCATGAAACTTGGATGTAATTGTAGTCAGTACAATCATGACCTTAAATAATATTTGATGATTTTCAGCCCATCTATTTCTTTACTACGAGTAATTTTTACGCATACCGATTGAATACGTCATCTATGTACTACTTTAAATCAAGACCTAACTCCACTTCCCAGAGTACCGGTAGCCCTGATAATTAGAATCATTTCACCCGAGTACAAGTCGTTGCTAAAGCATTATTTTTTTTGGGATAACGCATAGTGGATAATGTAAACATTTTATAGCAAATGAGTAATCACTATCACCCAGTAGATAAAAAATGACGGTGGATATCGTTCAATCTTTAATTTTGGGAATCGTGCAAGGAATAACGGAGTGGTTGCCAATATCTAGCTCAGGACATCTAGCACTAACCCAATTATTACTTAATATTCATGTACCTATTTTCTTTGATTTGATTCTTCATATAGGAACTCTAGCAGGCCTCATGGGGTTTTATCGAACTGATTTGCTAATGATTTTCAGGTCTGTTTTCTATTCTCGTTCCATGTCATTGCAAGCTGTCAAAGAATATAGAAAACTATTAATGCTTATCATAATTGGAACAATCCCGACTGCAATTATCGCATTTGCATTAAAGTCCTTCTTCGAATTTTCATTTTATGATTTCTTCCTGTTGTCTCTAGGATTTCTGATAAGCGGTATATTCATTTATATCACCAAATATTTCAAGAAAGGTTCTAGAGATATCAATAATATTGATGCTATATTAATTGGAATAGCCCAGGGATTCTCTGTATTCTCAAGCATTTCTAGAAGCGGGATTACAATTTCTTTAGGAATGATAAGACAAATTGATCACACTCAATTGGTCAGGTTCTCATTCCTGTTATCCATCCCGGCCATTCTAGGTGGCTCTGTATTTGATTTTGTTCTGATGGATTCTACACAGCTATCTGCGATAGGGGAAATCCCTTTTTCTTCTTATATAGTTGGATTTTTATCATCCGCAATAGTTGGGTATTTAACAATCAAACTGTTAATAAATATTATAAACAGAGGAAAACTTTACTATTTCGCATATTATTGTTTAGGACTAGCAGCAATATTACTAATATATTCATTCATCATGGTTTGAAATTCACCTGATGATATTCAAGAATATTATAATATTTTTAGGTAACAAAATGACCTTTACTAATGGATCATCCTTTGTAAAGACTAGTATTGAATTTTTTATCAACAATAATTGTCGGACCACGTAAACTCTAGAAGGAAAAAACCGTGCAGTTACCTCTGTCTTTGATTTGATCAAGACAAATTATGATTTATAGATGGGAAGGCCTTTGAACTGATTTCATTTAGATACTATAGTATAAAAATAAAAACAGATTTGCAGAATAGAAGATCTCTGGTTTAACGGCTCAAGCCTCCTCCAGTATTGGGATCGAATATAGAATGTTAGTTATCTTGACCTGTCATCACTCTATTTACTATCCTATTTCTAATCTATGATTTCTATCAGATGATGTTTCTTATATTTGATTAATCCTTCTTATTCAAGGAATTTTTCATTATTTCCATTGACGTTTTTTCATACCAAAATACCACATTCATACATAGTGATATGGTAACAATAACAAGAAGCAGTATCTGGCAATCTTATGTAATAAAATGGATGCAATTTTCTTACTAATCCATCATAAGGAGTTAAAAAGACAAGACCGAAAGGTCGTGTATGTATATGGGTGCAATAGCGTACCTAATTTGGGCTTAACATCTTACCTGATAAGAAAATGAGTTTTCAATGTTAATATTTCATTTAGATAATATAGGATATGGATATATCTTATTCCTGGTATACTCATCTTACTCAAACTACACGATGATTTTGTGGAAATAGGATAGGACCTCATCTCGCAAACGGGTCGTCAGACTATCCTGTTTCCTTTTCAATTTAATTTATGTTTTCAATATGGTTTAAATTTTAGAAATAAAAAAGGATCATGGACTCGAACCGTTTTAGATCAGATCAAAGATGAAATCTCCAATTTATAGATCAAGATCAACAAGATACATGATCAATTATTGATTCTTTCTATAAATTATTCTCAATATGTTTGGATCATAAGTTTATAATATTGATATTGTCTTTACTACTTGCAAGTAAGACCTTTAGTGCTGGATATCGATTCATATATTCATGATTTTCGCTGGTTTCACATATTACAATAACGCTCTCACTCTATCATGATTCTAGAATTTAGACTGCAGAAGAATGTTTTTATCATTAAAACATCGATCCATATACTATAGTGAACATTTAGATAAATAATTAATATATTATAGATTAAGATCGGATATGGAAGAAAGACAATTTCTCCATAGATTATGCACTACTGCGCTTCATGTTGATACTTCTATCGAATTTGCTGGCGTTATTGACTCTAATGGCAAATTGCTAGTAGGGAAATCAAGAAATATACGTTATAATCCCAATTTCTCAAAAAGGAAAATTACTTGTCCTTCTTTTAATAGTTCCCGCCATTATGGTAACCCACTTTTTAAAGATAAAACCTTGTCATCAAATAGCATAAAAAGTATAGTATCTCTCCAGTCCAATTTGATTGATGATGATACAGAATTCAAACTAATTAATTTATGTGAGGATGTTTTTTTGGCATATATCCCAATAAATCAACTATACGATCGCTTCCTCTATATCTATTTTAGAACTGATGACTATTTGGAAGATGTCCTCTTAAAACTTGATACTACTTTTTCATAATATCTCATTTGTCACTATTAAATTACAAATACAAAATATGAATGCTCTATGTTATTATCATTGATAACATACAATGTATGTCACTCTATGGACTCATTAACTTGACCGGTTTTACAAAAAAAAAACCGGAAGAATTACGTTCCTAATCGGTAGTATTTTTTACATGAGGGAAATGGTATCCATATCTATTTTCTTTTCTTATAATTTCTAGAATTTTTCCGGCCCTGTTGTTCGTTCTCCTCAAATAATCGAATACTAGAGTACAGGATATTTTTTCTATAATTCTTATTATTGAATTGTAGACTCGCTTGATAATCTCATCCTTCACTTTTGACCTTTTATTTAGTTGCTCTATTGTAGATTTTGAGTCGCTTCTAATAACTATTATTTTTCTTTTTCCTCTTTTTTTTAGTTTGGTCTTAAATATTTTGAGATTATCTGAAATTGCAAAATATATTGCTAGCATTTCCATTCTCTGGACGCCATATCTTTCATTCTTCTTGTAAGGTTTTAGCGTTCTTATTTTGCTCTTGTTTTGAAAATGGTTATGCCAGGAAATGTATCCCGATGGTGATCCGTCTACATCAATTGCGATATGTATCTTGCGCAATCTGATTTTCTATAATCTATGTCATGATATAACCATTATCTATATAGTTACCATAAAGCGTATAAACTTTATCGAGTGATCTTCGAGGTGCTTGTTGATCGATGATGATCCTAAACGGTTCTATAATAGAGATAACGCTTGTGAGAATCAATGTTTATTATCATACTCTGTTATCGATGTTGATGAACAATGTATGACGAACAGAACGATTTATGGCATGCGAAAATCAGGTAGAAATAGTGACCATTCGATGACATGGGAGGAATGGCCACTAAGTGTGATTGCAGAAGGAAAAAGGTAAATTGATTATTAATGCAGACCAAATTAAGACTTGTTATAGTTTTCTATATAGAATTAGTTTTTTAATATTTTCAACTGTTACTGGATGGTCCGTCTTGTTTTTAAGACATGATTTACTAGGGTTCTCTGTAATAAGATTAGAAAAGCTTGTCTTGCATAGAAATTATTTATGGATGTATTAATGGTATATGGTTTTATTATATCAAAAGAGGGATATCTTATTATGAAATATCTTTGGTATTTTTTATCCTAAATTAATCTATTCTATATAGTATATGAATAATATATAGACAATTGATTAATAATTATATAATTATACAAACTTGATGAGTAATCTAATCAAATATAGGATATTAGGTATATCACTTTTAGCCGTATCGCTATTAGTTCCAATTTATGTGAATTCAGTACATGCACAAAAAGGTTCTATTAATGGAGCTGGAGCAACCTTTCCTTATCCTTTAATAGATACATGGAGAGTAGAGTATCAAAAAGTAAACCCCGATGTTAATCTTAATTATGCTTCTATAGGCAGTGGTGGAGGAATTAAACAGTTCACTGAAAAAACAGTTGACTTTGGTGCTTCTGACGCTCCTCTTTCGGAAACCGAATTCCAAAAAGCAGGGAGTGCAGTACACATTCCAGAAACCCTAGGCTCTGTTGTTCTTGCATATAATATTCCAGAAGTTACTACACCTCTTAAACTTACAGGGCCCGTTATTGCAGACATATTTTTAGGAAAAATCACTAAATGGGATGATCCAAAGATAAAAGAACTAAATCCAGATGTAACTTTGCCTTCTGAAAATATAGTTACAGTTCATCGTTCTGATGGTTCTGGTACAACATTTGTATTTACTGATTATTTATCAAAAGTAAGTCCTGACTGGAATCAAACTATTGGTAAGGGCAAATCAGTACAATGGCCAGTTGGCATAGGCGCACCAGGAAATGAAGGCGTGGCCGCATCAATTCAAGGAACACCTTATACCATTGGGTATGTCGAATTAGCATATGCCTTAACAACGCAGATGAATTATGCATCAGTTCAAAATAAAGAAGGTAATTTTATCACACCATCAGTTAATTCAACCAGGGCAGCAGTAAGCGCAGAAGCATCTACTTTGCCCAGCGGCTCAGCATCTTGGTCTAACGTGACAATAACAGATCCATCAGGACCTGATTCCTACCCAATCTCTAGTTTCTCCTACCTTTTGCTCTATAAAGACTTGAGCACCAATCCATCAATAGATGAGCAAAAAGCAAAAGCAATAGCTGAATTCATAGAGTGGGCCATAACTGATGGACAACAGTTCGCAGAACCATTGGGATATGTTCCATTACCTCAGTCTGTAGTTGATGTCAATGAAGCAACATTGAAATCACTGACTTTTAAGGGAAACCCACTAATTACCAACTAATTTTTATTTTTTTTCTATATAGAATATATCTTCTATATTGATTCTATATGTAAAATATATTATTGAATAGTTTTACTTTATTGATATACTTTGCCTCCTAAAGACTCTAAAAATACTCATGCCGAGCTTGTAAAGAAACTAGATTTACAATCTCAAAAATCGTTTTTTGGAGATAAATTTTTCAAAGGATTAGTAATTGGGGCATCTGTTTATACTCTTTTTATGGTTGCCCTTGTATTTTTTGCTTTAGCTGAAGGTTCTATACCTATTTTTCAAGAAGAAGGCTTTAACTTTATAACAGGAACCGATTGGAATGCTGTTGAGGGACGAGAGTCCTTTGGAGCCCTGCCTTACATAATAGGAACGCTTGTTAGCTCAACAATTGCAATGGCTATTGCGGTTCCTATCAGCGTAGGAATAGCCATATTTATTACAGAAATGATGAAAAATAAAATTGGAACCGTTTTATCATTTATAGTTGAGCTTTTAGCAGCTGTCCCCAGTATTATTTATGGTCTGTGGGGATTATTTGTTTTCAGATTTTGGATTAGAGACTACGTAGAAGAGCCTCTTCATAACACATTTGGAGGTTTTCCTTTTTTTGCCCAGGCTCCTTTTGGTTTGGATGTTTTTACAGCAGGAATAATTCTTGCGATAATGATTATTCCTATCATTACAGCCGTATCGAGGGAAGTTATTAAGGCTATTCCTCATTCACAGAAAGAAGCCGCATACGCACTTGGTGCAACACGATGGGAAATGGTCAAAACTGCTATTCTACCCTCTTCAAGAACTGGTTTGATGGGAGCAACATTTTTGGGATTGGGAAGAGCTATTGGAGAAACCATGCTGGTGACATTGGTTATAGGAAATGCAATTGGTTTGGCTGCTATTCCGACATCTTTGTTTTCCCAAAGTCAAACTCTTTCTAGTATTATTGCCAATGAATTTAATGAAGCATCAAACGATCTTCATCTTTCAGCATTAATTGGTTTGGGGTTGGTACTTTTTGTAATTACTATTTTCATAAATGTTGCTGCAATCTATATAATTTCAAAGGTTTCCAAATCCTATTCTAACTTGAGGGAATAGTATGATCAAAGAAAACAAAACTAAAGATTACAAATCATTAATTCAGGAACGTGTTGCGAAAAATTCCAGAAAAAGAAAGATCTTTAATAATTTTATGACCGTTTTGTTGTTTGTTTTTGTAGTAATAGCGATCATACCTTTAGCCTCCATTTTGTTTGAAGTGTTTAAGAATGGTGTTGGCGCTCTAAGCTTTGAGTTTCTATTCAGTCCTCCGGGTGCATTCGGTTCAGGCGACGGGGGTATTGGTCCAGCCATCCAAGGAACTTTGATAGCTGTAGGACTTGCCTCTTTAATTGGAGCCCCTGTTGGGGTTCTGGCAGGCGTATACCTGTCCGAATATTCCAGTTCTAGCAAACATTTTGCATATTTCCTTAGACTCTTTAATGATGTATTGACTGGTATTCCTTCTATCGTTATAGGAATTACGGGATATATCTCACTTGTACTAACGCTTGGCTCATTTTCAATCCTGGCAGGGGCCTTTGTTTTATCTATAATAATGATTCCTATTGTTGCAAGGGTCTCTGAAGAAACATTGAAACTAGTACCAAACTCTTTAAGGGAAGCAGCATATGGTCTAGGCCTTCCAAAGTGGAAAGTGGTATGGCATATTGTGATAAAGGGATCTAAAAGCGGTATATTAACAGGCATCGTACTTGCCGTATCAAGAGTCGCTGGCGAAACCGCACCATTGATAATGACTATTTTAGGAACAAGTCTATTTTTCAGTGGCTTTAATTCCCCTGTTGATGCATTACCTTTAAGAATCTGGCGATTGGCCTCGCAGCCTTATCCCGCGGCTCATGAACAGGGATGGGGTGCTGCCTTGGTGCTTATATTGCTTATATTGGCGTTAAGCGTTGCCCTGAGGATGTTTGCACAAAAAAGGAGTACGTATAAATCGACTACGTAATAATTTATCTAACTTATCTATATAATACTATATATTTCATATAGAAAACAAATATTATGATTTTTTGATTAATAAAGATATCTCGTGGGTAACTTGGACAACTCCTTAAGGTCTTCTATTAAAGATGAAATTGATGCCATTTCAGAGTACACTAAAATCAAGGCCGAAACTGATACTCCTACTAAAAATGGAATTTTACCTTCTTTTAAAGCAGAGACTGAGCGCAATCTTGATTCAGAACTCAAAATAGAGAATCCTAAACTATCAATCCAATCTTTGAAAGCCTGGTTTAGTGGTAAACTAGCTTTAAAGGGTATTAATCTAGATGTTAAGGAAAACTGTGTCACCGCATTAATCGGTCCATCGGGATGTGGCAAAACAACCCTATTAAGATGTATTAATAGGATGCATGATTTAACTCCAAATGCTACTGCTGACGGCAAAATTATTTTAGATGATTTAAATATTTATGATAAACAATCAGATCCTGTCCTTATAAAGCGACGAATGGGGATGGTCTTTCAAAAACCAAATCCATTTCCTACTATGAGTATATATGATAATGTAGCTGCTGGCTTGAAACTCAATGGCATTAAGGATAAAAATTTGATAAAGGATATAGTTCACGATAGCTTGAAGGGAGCTGCATTATGGGAAGAAGTAAAAAATGATCTTGATAAACCAGGAATAAGTTTGTCTGGTGGCCAACAACAAAGACTTTGTATTGCCAGAGCCCTTGCGATGCAACCTGAAATTCTCTTGATGGATGAACCAACTTCTGCTTTAGATCCTATTGCATCTTCAAAAATTGAAGAGTTGATGAATGATCTCAAGAAGAATTTGACTGTGATAATTGTAACTCATAATATGCAACAAGCAGCCAGAGTTTCTGACTACACCGCATTTATGTATTTAGGAGAGTTAATCGAATTCGGTCCAACCGATCAAATATTTAAGTATCCAAAGAAAGAATTAACTGAAAGATATATTTCCGGCAAATTCGGATAAGCCGCCTACCTATAAATTTTAAACGCTTTAGTCAAATTGGTACGATTACTTGATTTAGGGCTGACTAAGGTTAGCAGCATTATTTTTGATATGGCTGGTTTAGCTGAAAATACAGTGTCCAAAGCTATTACATCCTATAAGGATGATGATACCTCCACAAAAAATCAAATATTTGAGTCGTCTGCAAAACTGCGTTTTCTTCAGGATGAAGTATCGGAATTATGTATCGAATTGATTGCTCGATTCCAGCCTGTGGCAACAGACTTGAGATACATAAAATCTTGTATGGAGCTATCTTATGTTTTTTCAAGATTCGGTAGATATGCTTTTGATATTATTACAGTATTAGAAATTCTAGGACCATTAGAATTGTGCGATAAGTCTTCAGTAATGCGCATGTCAAAACTTGTATTAGAGATGATGGATCTTGGGATATCTGCATTACGATTGCGGGATAATTCTATTTTAGCCAAAATTTATGAAATGGAGGAAATGGTTGATGTGTTATATAGAAAAAGTACGCGTGAATCATCTCAAATTGTCATCGCAAACAATTATTCAGATAACAGATGCAATATCTCCACCGCTTTAATTCTAAAGTATTTGGAACGCATTTCTGATCATGCATGCTATATTGCAGATTCAGTTAATTATATCGAAACTGGTATGGCTAGTCCAAGAAGATAATTCCTTCACAAAAAATTGTACGAATCACATCGTATTGCATTATACTCATAAATTCAGACGGAATTTCTCATAGTCAATTTAATTATTGTTAAAAGTCTCATAGGTTTTGAATTATTTAGGATAAATAGCTTTGCATATACAACATACCTTTGCTTTTTGTGTTATTCCTCCCAATCAAATTCATCTCCACAAACTAGACAACCCGGTGGAAGCCGTGTTTTTTTATATTAGTTACTGTCTCATATCCACATTCAGGATTGTTACTGAAACCGCCAAATTCTTTCATTTACTTCAAATGAACATGCCACAATGGAAGCTCCCAAAAGAAACCAGTATGTAGGATTCCTGGGAACAAAAAAGGGGAATTCTGGTTTACGTTTAGCCATTTTGTTACGTTCGTTAATCGTATCTCTTTAAGGATATCTTTAATCAATTAACATCCAGCGATCCTGTATGTATTTGACATACATAATAATCAGTTTATTTTGTTCATAATTTCATGGGAATATGGATGATTATGGAAACGACTAGCTCATCTATCGATTTCAGATTCGTATTATATCTATTGCTAAACCCACCTGGCCTGTAATGAATTTCCTGTTATGTTGTAGATTTTGAATAAATTGAAGAAAGTCACCTCTCTCCCATTTCCTTTATGAATTCCATTGCGCTCAAAGATCTGTATCCATTTGGAACCCTATAGTGAAGAATGAAAAATTAAAATACGTATTTTCATGTTTGCATTATTTTTTAGAGTTTAACTGATTCTTCATTTGCATAAAATCAGTAATATCTTTAAATATTTTTGATATATTACTCATGGAGTTAATACTAAATGAAATTCATGGTAGGTTATTATCTAAATGGATACATTTACACGAGATAGACTCAAAGTCAAAAAGATTCGAATTAATGTCATCTCGATTAAAATCATTATTTTTTATTCCTATTGTTGCTTCTATTCCTATTATTACGCCTCTCACAACAGCACTGATGCCTTCAATGGTCTCTGTGTTAGAAGCACCATTACAACAAAACTACATAGACTATAGTAGGATATGTTAGATCTGACAGACGAAGATATTTCATTTTGGCCTCATATCTAAGTAATAAACAAAAAAGAAAGCACAAATACAAACTACAAAAAACATATCCTTCAGGATTAATTTCTTAGCATATCTATTTGGCGAGTGTAAGTAATAAATGAACAAAATGATGGTTATACAATGATAGTAAGATCACTTAATTAATTATATATCATTTTAGCAAGATATAGATAATGACAATAAGACAACTGCAACGACAAGCGAACAAAATAGTACTATGGGACAGGTAAATGAAGTGAATGTTAAAGAATATCCATCGGCAATAGAATTATCAACTATATTAAAATGCGTTAATTATCCTGCTGCCAAAGATACAATAGTTAATTCTGTTTTAAGCGACAATACGGATAAAAATTTATCTGAAATGTTAATACAAATAGAAAATAAAGTGTATAATAATGCACCAGAAGTCATGTGCAATAGACTTAGTAAACAGAGAATAATATAAAAGACTATTATTTTGTATTTTGGCGAGAACGATATTGAAACAGAATACGTGTATCTCCGCCTTCATGTTACTAATAGATAAATTTATTTTATATTCATAAATACGAAGATAGGGGTGTATTTTATTACTATTATAAAAAGGATATGATATGTTTAATTACCTATTTTAGTAAATACTAACAACCTAGAGAATAGTAATAGGCTACATTTATGTCATAAATAGTGTTGTAATAAGGGTTATGGCAATGAAAGGTAAGTCGCAAACTACTTTCATAGATTTCTTATCAAAATCTATCAAAAACATGAGGCATGAGATCAATCTGGATGATGACGTGGTCACAAGTTTACTGATGCCTTTTGCTTATTTTCTAGGGTTTATTTTCTCTCTTAAATACTTGTCATTCTCTCTGTCATGTTCATAGCATATGAATTGCTTTGTCGCCTAACTCAACATATTTAGCTGGAATGAACAGATTGATTATTTGTGATAGACTGGCCCTCTTACAATCGCTCATTAGTTCAACGCGGTGAGATCCTCTTCTCGTATGATTTCCTTGATGGTTGGGGTTCAGAGATAGAGAATATGAATATAAACAAAAAGGGTAAACCATTTGTATTTCCAGATTCTTTCATCTTGGCCATTGGTTACATTCGCTATTTATTTCACCTACCATACAGACAAACCCAAGGTATAATTAAGGCCACAGGAAAAAGGTTACCTGCTAATCCACCAAGTTATGGTCACATCTGTAAACGAATCAACAAGCTAAACATCGATATTAAAAGAGACAAGATGGATGACGATGATGACCTAATAATATCAATAGACAGTACAGGTATCAAGATTACTAACAGAGGTCAGTAGATGGATGAGAAATGGAATACACAAAATAGAAAAGGATATCTCAAGATCCACGTTGCTGTAGACATAAAGACCAGGAAAATCATTGCTTTGGAAGTGACAGATGAGAAGGTACATGATGGGAAAATGCTAAAGAAACTAGTCAATCATGTTTTGGATTCGAGAGAACCAAACACTGTAAAGATAAAATCGGTACTAGCTGATGGAGCCTATGATTCAAATCCAAACTTTGTGTATCTTGAGGACAAAAAGATCAATCCAGGTATAAAGGTAAGAAGGAACTCTATTGTTTCTCCTAAAAACAATAGGTTAAGGAACAACGAAGTAAAGTTACAAGCAAAGGATCTGTTGAAATGGAAGACAAAAAGAAAATACGGACAGAGATGGATATCTGAAACTGTGTTCTCAGCTATAAAGAGAATGTTTGGTGAATACACATCAGCAAACAGGTTTCAAAACATGGTAAAGGGGATCATGATAAAAGTATCATTGTATAACATTTTTAGAAGAATATAACATGATGATCATGATGATAACCGGAGAATAAGGAATTATGCAACAAAGCACATATGAATTCCCATACAACTAGATATCAAATAGATTAGTATAAAATTTCATACCAGTCCTACTGAATAAAATACCTAGTAGAGCAATGATAATGATTAAGCTTTATTGAATGATGGGGTTTTCCATTTTATCGTATATCACTACGAATGATAAAAGGATGTTTTGATATAGATGACTTGTAAAAACAGGAAATAATGAAATTCAAATTGTTTTACCTAAAGGTCAAGTTATAGACATTTATGACATTCGTAAACTTATAAGCTTCAGGAGCTTGAGGTTTTTTGAATGTCTCCTGATGAGGACATTCAAGATCATTTGGTAAAATATGAGAATTTATGAGTGGCGAACCTGAAAAAGTAATGCTATATCATAAATTAGAGTTAGAAAATCTAAAGATAATCAGTGATAAAACTAATTATTTAGACATGGATACTGCTAAAATTCCTATTGTAGAATTTGTATGTGATAAATGCAATTTGTCTATGGAAAATCGTCAATTTCCATCCAAAGTGGATCTCTTCTGTATAAACTGCAATCAACCATATCCTTAGTTTCTTTATGAATTATTTCCTTTCAATTACTTTTCATATACAGAAAGGTTTGTTCGGATTAGTTATCAATAATTAGTTTTGTTAAACTAATTCTTCAGAGAAAATTTATTGTTAGAAAATTTTCTTGCTTTTTCTAGGAGATTACGATAATTTACTACTTGTTGAAAAATCATACAAATTATGAAAAAAACTGCGAAAATCACAGCTAGGAAAAAAGATAGATAACCTAGAAAATTCATAAAATCTCATCTACACTATTTCATTTATATTTTTAGATTCTTTCTCTTTCTATTCAGAATCTTAAAGTATAGATTATTCAGCCAACAATTATCGTCTGACTAATGTAGATATTAAAGAAGTCCACCGTTTAGAAAATAGATAGACGATGTATGCACTGTTTTTTTATTTTTGGTTCTAAAAAGGAGAAAATAACATAATGAGATGCAAATCTTGTAAGTTTTAGAGTTCGTTACTATCAATTTTTAATTTTCTTAGACCGTCCTCATTTTGATTTTAGATCCATCCCACATTCATTACAGTATCTTGAATCTGCAATATTTACAAGATTACAATTCGGATATGAGGTCAACTTCTTGACAATTTTTGAATCAAAAATAAATTCAAAACACTTTTTGTGTACATCAACCAGAAATATCTTAAAAAATCACTTGGTCGTCTCTATCATAATCTTGCTTTAAGCAAATTGCAAATCCAACATGACCACAATCATCCGTGCTACAAGACATACACAAAGGCATGCTCTCTCTATAATCAACGATAACATCTTTTGAAATACTTTTATCAAACAAAATTACATACTTATTAACAAGAAAATCCTTGACTACAATCAAAGTATCTCCCGAACCTGCATCTTTTGCTATTAACCATTTCATAAACTCCATTGTACCTAAATCAAGCGTAGTAAATACAGTTTCCTGCTCAGTTAATTGGGATTTTCCAGACAAAGCTATCTTAATCTTTCCTTTCCAATGAATTTACACACAAAAATGGGTATTAAAGTTATCTAAATTATGTTACCTAATATCATTTTTTTAAAATGTAAAATGTTGCACAATTATTACAGTATTTCAACCTTTGTTGGAACTTAATTATAGCGAACATCGGTTTTCATTGGCCGACACCGCAGATATCCATTTTTCAGTTTTCGGATAATCGATAAGAATGGTAGTCTTATAATTTTGTCGCTTAATGGAATTTGATTTGTCATAGTCTGATCAAGACGCAATCGAATAGCCTGAATATTTGATTTAGCATCTAACAATTATCTCAGGTTTAAGCAACGCATACCTATCATGTTAATTCTTTTGACCTTTATTCAGTGACCTGTATGCCCTATAGATTGATAGGTCATAAATTGATTGATAGAACTAACTAGACTTGAATTATTTGTAATTAATAATAAGATGGAGCCATTTTTTAAATCCTGTATCTTGTATTGTATGTGATCTTTATTTTGGGTCAGAGCGTCTGTGCCAGGAACTGATTGTGCATGAATGAGTAATGGTTTTTAAAGTTTCCTTCAGCAAAGTCATTTTGTATATCTCTTGTGTGGCTTTTAATTTGATTAATTGTTTTATTGTCTTTCTCATCTAATGCTGTTATCTTTATTTGTCCTCTATCCTTAGTTGAAGAGAATTCATGAGATATCTTGGTTTGATCAAACCCCATGGCAAGATTACCTCTTTGCATTATCTGAGTCATATTATGACTATTCATAGGTTGCGATAAGTCATTCTGTAAAGCATCGATAGAGGATTCTTGTCCAAATATAACAACTAAGTTAGTAGTGGCACATAGGAGTGTGATAAACGTAAAATAAAGAATTCCAATAACCCCGTAAATTAAAAGAAGCTTTCATGATTATCGATGTAAAGACTAACAATAAAGAATTATTGTTCATTCGTAGAATCCCATGATTTTTTACGATATAGATAAGAGTAATTAGCGAATCAAAATATATGTGCAAAGGATTTATGGCTTTAATACTTGAAAATTATCTAGAACAACAGGATTGAAATATTGGTCAAGTGTAGACGGTGAAGCACCTACATTATATGATTAAGCTTTCGGTCCTGTTTCGTAAGTTATTGTAACCCTATTTATCAAATTTTTAATCCTACCTTCATTTGGATTAGATGATTGTGATTCTCCTGCTGAAGCTGGAGGCGCATAATCGTAATACCTTCTTTCTAATACTGGAGGCAAATCTTCTGTCCTTTGTGAATAAAAGATTTTCAGATAGCCAACTCCTCAGGCATATATGTAAAAGCTGAATATGATTTTGGAGTTCAAATATAACACCCATAATATGTTAACTTTGAATTTGTGATTCATCTCAAACAAGGATCGCAAAAACATTCTCTATAAGCTATAACTTGTAATTTACAAGATATTATTTGGATTTTAACCAAAAATACAACAAATACAAGTAACTGAGGTAGCAGAATTCAGGAGAGATAATATCTAAACATTTGCAACTGAGGAGAATTTGTTCAAACTAAGCCCACAACTAAGATTTTTTTATAGACTATTAAATCTCATAACTTACAAGAGATGTATTATTAGTCAATTGATTAGATTGACTATGACCTACCATGATTATCTCATCTCGACTGAAGGCAGGTTAAGTATTACTATATTTGTTATAGACAAAAAGTTTAGTATTTACATTTTATTCGAATCGGAGGTATTATTTGACAAAATGTGAATGGGACAAATTAAGAATCTTGAAAAATTAAATAGACAATATCAAATATTTAATTATAGTTAAATAAATTTAACTATCTTGATGAATTGGATATATTGAATAGGTTTGAATAAAAACAAAAAGTGCATAATATGTGGATGCTCTGGTCATTCTCTTTTCGGTTGTTTTTCTCATTGGACGGGTCATAAGAAAAATAACGGTATGTGTGGTAAACACTAATCACTGGTATCTTACTTCAATTCATAAAGCGCTATCACCAGTTTTAACAAGATTTTTTCGTTAGTTGTTTCTGCCAATGGTACAAAATATTTCTGTGTTTCTTCCTTAATTCTTGCTATTTTGTCCTTCCTTCTCGAATTTTTCAACGATCGAAGTTCATCTAGTCGTTCAGCCAGAATAATGTTTTTTATCATGCTGTCTGATTGTTTTATTTTGCCAAACAGTTTTTCTATTTTTAATTCTTCATTCTTGTTGGATTCTGAATCGGAATATTTGCTAAAAAATGATACAGTTGTGAATGTTTTTTCGCTAATCTCTTTTTTTATGTAGTCTTTCGTCTCTTTGGGTACTTCTTGTTTATTGAAAATATCATGAAGTAGTGCAGAACAAACCAGATCTGAACTATCTGAGTTCATCTCTTCGTTTAGAATTAATGCTACTCTTAGTGAATGATTGATTTGAGGTTCAATTTTATCATATTGGTATTTTCTAGTCATACTACTGTAAATCCTCAATGCTAATCCGAAGGCTTTCGAAATTTTTTCTACTTCGTTCATTGAATCCTCAAAAGGTTTTAATAATTTGGTAAATCCTGTTTTAATGAAATTATTCTTATTATCACTATCCTTAGACATTTCTAGTAATTTGACCTAAGACCTTTGGCAATTCATCCATTAATGTACTTTTCATCTACTTCCTAAACTACTTTGATAAAAGTTCATAATAAGGGTAATAGATATACATTCATAAGTTTATAACATTTTATCAATTTATTGAATATATTTACATGGTTTACGATGATCCAAACAAAAATAATATTGTAAATATCTCTATTCAATATAACGATATAAAAGTGCAATTTAGTGGGGAGCCTGAGAATGTCCTTTTGTCTACCATTTCTTTTCTTACCAAAAATATTCCAGAGATACGCTTGGCTCAGAAAATTTCCTTAAATTACTCTGTGTCCGAATTAATCGAGATGTATTCATCCATAATCAAAATTACACCAGAGGGGCCCAAAATATTGCCCAACGTTGGAGAAATTCATAATAAGAAATTTTCCGATAAGGAAATAGTGATGTTATTTTTGTTGGGGTCAAAAATAGCATTCGAATTGGGCAAGATTTCTGAAAAATCATCTCCTATATCCGAAATCCAATCTACAACAAACCTAAATCCAAAATCTATTAGTTCAAGATTGTCTGAATTAGTGAAAGTTGGATATGTTATAAAAAGTGTAAATAAGGAAAATCAAGCAGAATCAGTAGTGTATGGGATTACCACTATCGGAATTAAATGGTTAAATGATATTATGGCAAAAAAATTACTCTAAATTAGTTACTTTTCAAACAATGGCTTTTTCTGAATATATCTGTAGTTTCTTAGAGTTCCTACACGAGTTAATATCCCTTCTCTTACCATGTCACTTAAAGAATGTGATACTGCTGTTTTATCGTAATTATATCCAATTCTTGACAACTCTTGGTGAACCTCTATAAGTAGTCTCTCACTTTCAAAAAATTTCTCATAAAAGATTTTTTCCATCAAACTTCTACACGTATTTCCATTCTTTGCAAGTTCCTTTAATGAAACATTGTTTCTTTTTTGATTTATATTTTGCAAATTAGCGTCTCCATCAATTTTAGATCTTAATAAATCAATTTCAGTCTTTAATTTTTCAATTTCACTATTGGTATTTGTACTTGAGAGCGAGGCGATATCTATTCCGGTAAGGACATTCTCCACTACATTCTTAACTTTATCTTCTACACATGTAATTTCGACCTCCCATTCTTTATATTTCAATTTTATCTTTGCCTCCAAAGATAATTTCGATACCGCTTCACTCATGTTTGATATTGTATGTACTTCCTGTCTGATAAAGGTGTTGTTGCACAACATGCACATCATGAACAACATTTATTAACATCATGTTGTTGTTGAACAACATGCACAATCAATTAAATCTTCATGATCTGGAATCAAATATAGAGGATATGAAAAAATCTTTAATTAATAACTTTAGTAATTCCTACTTTTGTAAGGACTATAGAAATTTAATTGAAAATAAGAAGCTGGTTTTTGTGGACGATGACGAGGGCGTACCCATTCAAAATTGGGGAATTCACTCCGAAAAGTACGCTAATTTGAAAATAAATGGAATCGAACTAGTAGAAAAGGAAAAGTTGGTTTTTGGTATCGACTCTAGTTGTATTAAGGTTGCAGAAGTCGAGGATGGTGGATTATATGCTGTGAAAGGATCCATCTGTATATCTTTTAAGGGTAAACCTGCTGCGCATTTAAAAATTGGCCCGTTAATTTTTTATCTTAACGAAGAAGCTCTTCAGAATCTTCGACTTGAGCACAATGTTTCCAAACTAATACTCTTTAATGACGATTATGCAAAAAAATTTTTGAGAGTAAACATAGAAAGGTATATTCAGTTTTGGCTATCAAAATTAGTTTCAAACTCTATAATACTCGTTGATGGGTCATTGAAATCTTCAATATTTGAGAATCATTTTTATGATATTTCAAAAACCATAGAAAATTCTGTTATCAACAAAAATTCATTAATTGGAATAAGTAAAAACTCCAAAATAAAGATACTAAAGTATTTGTCATATCCTTTAATAAGATCTAAGACTTGTTCCTATGTTGACATAAATCTGGTTATTAGAAGCTTGATTTCTAGGATATATGGTGAACATCTTCTAGTAAAGTTGTCTAACAATCAATACTCAAACATACTAAGGGCTGACGTAGTATCATATAATAACGATGTGAGTAGTACTTTAGGAACATTACTATATAACGAATTAATTCATTTTGGCTATCCAAGCACTCTCCAACTTTCACATCATGTCTCTGTTTTTTCAAATACGGACTTGGCAAGTATGAAGAGTTTCATAAAGTCTAATTATTCTGTTAGAGAAATTTCTCATGAGAATGCTAGATCATCTGTTTTAGGGACTGTCTGGAGATGAAAATTCTATCAAAAACAGGCGATGAAATTCTCTTACTTGCGGTAACAAATGATTTTGCAAATAAGGGTGACTATTTTGTTATTGAAGATTTTAACAATAATAAGAAACTACTTGTTCAATTCTATGACGAAGAGTATTTTTCATCATCTTCCATTGTGGAGGAGATAATAAAGGATGAGGTGATTTCTAAATTTAGTACTGAAAATATTTTTGATCCCTTGGAGATCACCAATCTATCTCAAACAATACGGGATGTCAGGATCTTTAAAACTAAAATAAGGGCTTCTATTGATAATGAAAATCAAATATCAACTGATGTGGATTGGGTACCATCAAGAGTAAACTCCAAGATAGTCAAAATTGGGTTAAACGAGATAAAGGCTTTATTAAAGAAAAACATGCAATATCCAATATCATTAGGTAAATGCGGATCTGATAATCAAAACTTTGAAATTTTTGCTGAAGATCTAGATGGTAAGCTAAATATAATCACAGGTAAGAAAGAAACCGGTAAATCTCATCTTTCAAAAATATTGATCAACTCTCTCATGCAATATGGAGCCTATGTAATAGTGTTTGATTTAAATAATGAGTATAGTGGGCTGTCCTGTAATGTTGATGGGATGCCCTCATCTATAAGCGATAAGCTTCTTTTGTTAAATCCTGGAAGAGAATTGAAATTCAACTTAACATATTTTGGAAAACCTTCTATTTCTAATATGTTAAAAAATGCATTAGATATGCCTTCTGCTTCACTAAGAGAGTTTTTTAGGATATGGGATTCGCTAGAAAACAAAAAGATACTTAGTCTATTTGAGCTTGGTAAGGCTTTTGGAACTTGGACTATTAATGAATTGGTGAGGGATGCACTATTATCCCGTTTCCACATGATTAATTCCTCACGATTGTTTTCGTCCAATAATGTTAACGAAAGAGGGTTTCAATTTGAGGATGTAATAAAAACAAAACCAAAGGGGGCTGCTATGATAGTTAATATGAGCAGGATTTCTCCTGTGGTAAGACGAATGATTGTTGAGCTCGTGATGAATAAATTGATTGAATTATTGGAAAAATCCCTAATTCCACCAATTTTCATATTTGCTGAAGAAGCTCAACTGTATATTCGTGATACATATTGGGAAGATCTAATAACCAGAATGAGACATTTTGGAATTTATTCTACATTTATTACAAATCAGCCAGATGCTATAAATGATACTATATATAGACAGGTTGATAATATTTTTTTATTCAATTTTACAAACGATTCTGATCTCGAAAAAATTTCAAAGGTGTCGTTAGTAGACTCCTCAACTATCAAGTCGTTGGTCAAGACACTTTCGCACAGAAATTGTTTAGCAATCGGAAAGGCCGTGTCAAATTTGCCAATGGTGATTAAAATAAAACCCGTTGATATGTTGACTCTTGGAGAAACAAAAAAATTTTTCAAATAACTGGATTACCTTCAATCGATAGTATGAATTCGTTTTCAGAGATTTTCTCAAAATGATATTCTATAGAATTGAGCATTCTAATCACTTCCAAATTTGTTAATAGATGTGTCGTTATTTTTGATATTTTGTACCTGGATTTCCCATTAACAAAGCTCAATGGCAAGACTAGCATATCCGCTAGATGTTGATCAATACATGCTTGAAATTCATAATCATCTATGAATTTCTTTGCAGCTCTATTTCCTATTATTTCTGCTTTGACGCCCTTTTCGCCGATAGAATCAGCCCCCAAATATATACCTGATTCTGAAGTAGTGTATACTAGAATTGAAGATCCCGGACTCTCTGAATTTTCTAAAACAGATTTGTGTTTAGAGTACCTTATGCCTTTTTTCTCCAAAGTTGCTATTGCACTTCCAATCTGTCTCTCTGGAATGTGTTTTGGCAACCTTGCTGCTATGCTTATTATGTTCGGTTCAACTTCTTTGAAATTACAAAACTCTATTGGATGAAGATCAGTGGCTTTTCTTATTTTGATTTCGACAAACCCTTGTCCTCTGGGGTAAAATCCTCTTTTTAGGACATTTATGTCAAATACGATTCCAATTTTAGAAAATGCATCTCTTAATACATATTTTATGTAATCTATGGTTGGACTAAATTTCACATCGGTTCCACCTGACAATCTAATTACCAAGTCTTTTTGAGAAATTGCTATTGTTGGAATTAATGTCTGTAACAGTAGTGGTATACTGCCTGCAGTTCCGATGTCCGCAATAATGGCATCATTTGCAGGTTTATCATATTCATTGAATCTGTTATCTTTAGATGCTTCAAACCTGATCCATTCCGAACCCAAACTTACATTTTCGGTATGTATGTTAAATATCCTTGAAAGTAGCTGAATTGTTAAAACATGCTGATGCTTCAAACCAGGATCCTTTCTATTTGATCTTATATTTGTCACTTTTATTGGCTTCCCGATTATTGTTGAAATCGTTATTGCACTTCTAAGAATCTGTCCACCTCCTTCGCCGATTGAACCATCTACTAACAACATTTACAGCTATTTCCTCAAAATTCTGACCAGTCTGACTTAATTATGATATTCTTTGGTAACATGTGATTTTGTTAAATTGTATAAATTCTTTATCCTGTCTACACCCTCGATTTCATTTATCAGTTTTATCGTCGGAGTGGGTACCAACTCTTCCCAGTTCTTGTCATTTGCAATCCTGTGCCTTACTTCTGTGGCAGACAAGAATTCTCTACTAATTAAGTCTGGATATATAATCTCAACTCCCCTTTCTTTGTATAACATACTAGTAAAGGGATCGTTTGTAAATACAATATTATATCTAGGGACTAATAGATCCATGTTATATGTCCACAGTAAGTGTACTCCTACGTCTGGTACTGGGATAAGAATAATTTTATCACTTTTTTCTTTTATCTCATTGGTTATATTTTCTCTAATTATTTCTATTCTTTCTCCAGCGGTGAAAGGATTTCTTAATTCAAAACTTTTGTCCGAGCTTCCCACAGCAATTATCAACTCATCTACCTTATCGCTGCACCATTTGAGCGAATATAAATGCCCTTTATGAAATGGTTGAAATCTTCCAATGTACAATCCTCTTTTCAATAATTTTTTTATATTCTTTTTGATTAAAAGTATATCTAAACTACCTGTATACTTGTAGACCGATATTGTATTACCTTATCGATTAAAAAGTTATTATAATTTAACTGCTAAAAGATTCTAGTTTTGTCTTATAGTAGTTTTGGACGCGAAGCAGAATATGCTGCGGGATCGTGTCTTACTAACTATGGTTGGGCCGTATTTTTTTCAAAGGGTAGTAGAGGACCAGCTGACATAGTAGCCCGTAGGGACGATATCCTCTTATTGATCCAAGTAAAATCTAGCACAAAAATACCAAAGATTCGTGGAGCTGAAATACAGAACCTTATACAAATGTCTGAAAAAATAAGTAACAGCTATCCATTGCTCTCGTTTGTTCATCCTCATATAGAATGTAATGTCAACAACAATTCAATTATTTTTGGAAACTATTTGATAAATTTCTTTATTTTACCTCAATGGGAAAGCGTTGATTTTCTAAAATAAAAATAAAATGGTTAACACTTTCAACTTTTGATTAACAAGTTAGCATGAACGTGACGGAACTCATTTATTACTAAAGCTTTTCCAAAACTCTTTGACCATTTTTTCATTCATTCTGATAGAAGTTATTGTAAACTCCTTCCAAAATTCAATTAAATTAGAGATATAATTTTGCCATGGATTTTCAAATTGACCTAGATCTGTTTGGACTTTTTCCCCTAGATGCTGAGACCCTGATTCATTTTGAATACCTATTACATTGTTTGAAACCAATTTTGTTATCTCTTTATTACTGATCGCGTTATCGATTCCGAAAATGACTGTTTCTTTGCCCAGAGGCAAATTATATAATTTCATTTTGTCATATTCAAATATTACAGACTCCAAATTTCCCAAGTCCGTAAACCTTTTTCCAGCTTCCAATATAATGGGCGTCTGAGTCATACTTAGTTTAACATCATTCTCATCAATTTTGTTATTTTGGCTGAAACTTATATCTTGATTACCATTTTTTAATATCCCTATAAATTTTATTCTTGAATCACGCTGTAAAATTACATTAGAGTCTTCTCTCACGCTCATTGCTTTATTTTTTTTTACAATTAGGACTATATTTAGATTCTTTTATTGAATGAATTATTGTTGGATAAGATTGGGGAATTTATCAATTCATATCAATTCCTCAATTTTTCCTGCTAATATTATATCATTTTTACTTACACTGTTTATATCATGCGTTGTTAGGTCAATATGAACACTATTATATGATATTGTAATGTCTGGATGATGATTCATCTTTTCAGATATTAACGCAATCCTTGTAACAAAACTGAAAGCTTCAATAAAATCTTTAAATTTAAAGTCCTTTTTCAGTTTATTTTCTACTTTCTCCCATCCTGCTAAATCCTTTATCTCTTTTTCAAAGTCTTCCATGAAACTTTAAGAGTGTAAAAATTATTAAACATTGTTGAGCCATGAACTTTGAACCATGGTATTTCTATATTTAATTCGGAATTAATCAATTAAATAGATCAGTAATAACCTGTATAATTACCTTTGATTCACGGAGTGAGGTACTTAATAATACTATTTGTTGAGACGAAAGTAAGAATAACAAGTAGATAATTCTTCAATTCTTTCAGTCAATTTGTCAACCAATTCTATTCACTGACAACTAATTTAATATTAAACTTCACAACACTCTTGTACGATTATGGTAAGGGTTTCGATTGTCCAAATGAAGTCGTCACCAGACAAAGAGGAAAATCTGGCTTTCTCTTTGAAACAGATTGAGCAATCTGCAAAAAAAGAAGCAAAGATTATTTGCTTCCCCGAATTCCAAATGTCTTTTTCTCCCCCATCACAATCTAGCAAAGAATTGTTTTCAATTTCCGAATCCCTGAATGGTAATTTTGTTAAGCAATTGAAGAAAAGTGCCAAAGAAAACAATATCTTTATTGTTGGTTCCATTTATGAACATACAAATCTAATATCAACCAATATGAAGCAGGAAAAGGAGAATCAAATAAACAAAAATTCTTACCGTGTTTATGATACAGTGGTATTAATAAATGAACGGGGAAAATTAATCTCTTATTATAGGAAGCTACATCTTTATGATGCACTTGGTTTTAAGGAATCCACCAAGTTATTGGCTGGAAGTAAACTATTTTCCCCTATTATTTCTCCTTTGGGTAAACTTGGGACTTTGGTTTGTTATGATTTGCGGTTCCCAGAACTTTCTCGAATCCTTGCTATTAAGGGATCTAATGCATTGATAGCTCCGTCTGGTTGGGTACAGGGAACAATGAAAGAAGATCATTGGTTAATAATGTGCAGAGCTAGAGCAATAGAGAACGGAGTTTATCTGATTGCTCCCAATCAAATTGGCAATATTTTCTGTGGTCGCAGTTTAGTTGTTGATCCTTTTGGCGTTGTCGTCGTCGATATGGGTAATTCAGAAGGATTTGAGATTATAGATTTGGATCTATCTAGGATTGACGTGATTAGAAAAAGCCTTCCCTTGTTAAAGAATAGGCGGAGGGATTTGTACCACATACACTAGATAGTAATTGAATTTGACAGTGTCAGAGACTTTCTGAATTAGGATTTATTGCATCAAGTGTTACTGAACTTGATTTACATAATTTTCTCTTTTTGAGTTGCATGCAATTAAATATGTTACCAAAAAATGTCTCTATGAGGGCGTTTCCGTTTATTACATATATACTGTTCAATTAAAAACAAAAGCAGAATCAATAATATTGAGATTTTATGCACTCACTTTACATTTTTATTATGCTAAAGCCATTCTAAGATATATGGGTGAAAAGGTCTATGTACTTGGTGCTGGCAGTACAAAGTATGGCAAATTACATGAGAGTATTATTGAGATAGCCTTGAATGCTTCAAGAGATGCCATTGAATCAGCTGGTATAACTCCAAGAGACGTGAAAGCTGGATACATTTCGAACGTCTTTGGTGTGGCTGATAAACAGGTTCACATGGCTCCGGTAATTATGAGTAACCTTGGGATCCCTGATGTACCTGGACTTACCATTGAATCTGCATGTGGTTCTGGCTCTGTTATGTTTAGAGAAGCTTTTGCAAATGTATCTGCTGGATTTTATGATTGTGTTTTAGCACTGGGAGTTGAAAAAGTAACTCATACCAGTACTGTTGAAAGCACAACACTCTTTTCCTATTGTTCTGATTTTTTTTATGAGGGGGGTAACGGAGCATCGTTTCCCGGTCTTTTTGGTTCGATGGCTAGAGCCTATCTGGCTACTTATAAAGCGACAGAGGAAGATCTGGCCCGAGTGGCTGTTAAAAATCATGAAAATGGATTTCTTAATCCAAAAGCCCATGTAAGGAAGAAAATTACTATAGATGATGTGTTAAAATCTCCTGTGGTTGCCTCTCCACTAAAGTTATATGATTGCTGCCCTTTCTCTGACGGTGCCTCAGCTGTGATATTATGTAATGAGGAATTCGCAAAAAAAAGCGGAAATCCATATATGGAAGTAGTGGGCTCAGGCAGGGGTGCATCACCTGCTTCAGTCCAATCTAGAAAAGATATAACCACTATTCCAAGTACCGTTGAAGCGGCCCTTCAAGCTTATAAAATGGCAAATCTATCTCCAAAAGATATTGATTTTGTTGAAGTGCACGATTGTTTTACCATAGCCGAATTAATAGATATCGAAGATTTAGGATTCTATCCAAAGGGTTCTGCTGCTCAGGCTGTTAGAGAGGGGCGGACCAGATTAAATAGCGATATTACTGTTAACCCTTCAGGCGGTTTGAAATCTAAAGGCCATCCAATAGGAGCCACCGGTGTTGGTCAAGTTGTAGAAGTATTTGAGCAATTTACAAATAAAGCTGGAGAGCGAACGGTTAAAGATGCTGAGATAGCCATGACTCATAATTTTGGAGCTACCGGGGCTAGCGCAGCAGTACATATATTCAAGAAAATAAAATAGACAGTGATATTGTAATTGACCCAATCAAAGCCAAAGAATCAAAGCTCCCGGGATCGGTTCATCGAATTTGCAAAGAATGGGAACATAATTCTTAATCAATGCAATAAATGCAATAATATTATACTAGAAACTGTATATTATTGCGATAAATGTTTTTCTAGCTCTTTTAAACAAATATCATATATCGGTAAGGGCACAGTTGTAACATATACAATTCAAGCAGTCGCTCCAGAAGGATTCGAAGATGTCAATTCGTATGCTTGGGTTATTTTTAAATTAGATGATTGTAACATAAATGTTTCCGGGTTTCTACCTGGAATATCTTCACCTTCTGATCTACCATTGGGTTCTAAAATCAAAGTGGTTGATTTCCACGAAAAACATGGTTTAATATTGCAAAAATATCAGTAGTCTAATGTCGCATCACCCTAGCTAAATTTAATCCTCCTTTTTGTTTACAGAGTTTAACATTTGTTTTTAACAAATGTACTGATTACTGATGATTTGATGGAAAAAAGTGGCCAGTTCTATTATGATGTTAACAGCGCTATCTCTGTGATAAATACGCAAATCTCGCAACTCAAACTAATGGATAAAAAATTTTCTAATATTGATGCTAACTTTAGCTCCAAAATAACTCAAAATATAAAATCAGGAAATAATGCACGTGCAAATATCATTGCAAATGAGTTATCTGCTATGAGAAGACTTAGAAAGAACACTCACAATGCAACAACGGCTTTAGAAGTGGTTGCAATCCGATTCACTACAATAACCGAATTCTCAACTATTATGGATACAATTAACCCGACAGTAGAAATGCTCCAAGATATTCAGAAAGATCTTTCAAAGGCTGTTCCGTCTGCAACCGATGTTTTGAATGACATTCATACACTAACTGGCGATGTATTAATTAATTCTAATATTAACACCGATGATGGTAAAATAGCATCTGTTATCGACAAAGATGCTTTGGCCATATTAAGTGATGTTCAAAATAGTTTGGAAGACGAGGCAAAAGAAAAACTACCCGAAGTTCCAGTGTCTGTCATTTCAAAGAGACCCAGTATTAATTTAAAGGATGATATACTTAATAGCGGACAGGTATTGTTAGAAAGCTAGTTTTCATCAAACTAGAGCATCTTATCCTTATTCTGATTGATAGTTTTATTTATATACTAATAATAAGACTGCTCTTTGTAGTTGAGGTATACATATTTGCCCCCATCCGAAACTAAACGCGGAGTTTTGGAATCCACATCCAAACGAGTAAGAATGATTTTTTCAGTAATGGCCAGTCCTAATCGAATTGATATCTTACGCATTCTTAATAATAAAGGACCTCTAACCTACTCTGAACTAAAATCACTAGCAGGATTTAAATCAAAGAAAGAATCTGGGAAATTTGCATATCATTTAAGAAAACTATTGAGACAATCCTTAGTAGGTCTAAATAAGGGAGAAAGGCGGTATACCATTACTAATCTGGGTAAATTGGTATTAAACTTGGCTAGACAGATAGAAGAAAAATCTATAGTTGAAAGTGGAAAGATGTATGTTAGAACCAGCCATCAGACCATCGAAGAATTCAATCCACACAAAATAATTCAATCCTTGGTTAGAGAAGCAAATATGTCATTAGAACAAGCTACAAAAATTACTGAAGAAGTGGAAAATAAAATATATAAACTCTCAACCTCTTACCTGACATCTAGGCTAATAAGAGATTGTGTAAACAATGTATTGTTAGAACATGGTTTAGAGGAACAAATGAATAAGTTAATCAGAATCGGAGTTCCCATTTTTGACTTAAATAAAAAATTCCTCCATAATGATAATGCATTAAGAAATGGCATAAGTGACCTGATTACAGATATTTCGGAAAAAGTCTTTTCTGATTATTTTGCAAATAATTTCCAAAAAGATATTATGGATATGCATTATAGTGGTGAGATTCATTTAGATGCACTAGGTCATTGGGGTATTGGCGCTGATACTATTTTTGTTGATATCGAACAAGTAAACAAGAACTTGAAACTTAAAAGCCATTTTCTTTTTTTACCTAGGACTACACATGCTCATAAAATAAATATCACATTACCCATCATGGTTTCACTACTTCAAAGAGAGGTTTCCAGAGAGATTGTCATAGAAAATATCGATAAAATTTTTGATGATTATGCTATTGATAAAATATCTGAATATTTTTCACTTTCACTGATTTCATCTTCTATTTCAATGCGATATGCAGGAACTCCCTTTATAACACTAGTTTTGAGTGGAAATGAAAATAACGAACGTTTGTTTCAAATGCTAAGCGGATATTTGTATTATATAGAGCAAGTATCTCTACCCAATTTTGGACTTTTTATAACTTTTGCAAATTCCTTATCAAATGACTTGTTGTCACTTCTTACAAAGATCATAAAGCTAGGAGGTAGAATATCTCTCTCGCAAAAATCGGTTCGTAGTAGTAGAGGTATTCATAAGATGCATCAAGATATGGGGTTGCCGATCATCGTACTACATTCACTTTCTATAAATCTGCCACGTCTAGCTTATCAGTCAAATAAAGATGAAACCTATTTTAGGACTAAATTAGCCTTGTTAATGAGGCCCTCAGTGAGTACTTTATTACTAAAGAAGGAAATATTATTAGAAAACATTCGACAAGATATATTACCCGCTATATCCCATACCATGGGCTTTCCACAATTGGGTTCTACTTCTATAATCGTTAACTTGATTGGATTAAATGAGTCTATTCATGATATTTTGGGATTTTCTAAAGAGATGGGATTTGATATTGTAAAGAAAGTGGTTAAAACGGCTAACGACGTACTACATGATTTCGGCCAGAATAACACAGACAAATTTGGCGTTTCCATTATAAATGATTCTAGTTCAACAAGATTTGTTAACCTTGATTCTGAGAAATTTGGTAAATTGACTCATGATTTTGGATCATATTCACAAGGACTAGTTATTACCAAAAAAATGCTTGATGATGAAGAATCATTATCTAAAAATCTGATCGAATTGGATAATCTTATGACTGGTGGTTTGCACGTAAAACTATTCACTAGCGATGTTTCTCCTCAGGAAATGGTGGAATTGCTACAAAAATCCATTCATGTTGTTCCATACTTTGATATATTTGAGGAGAATCGTATATGTTCCATATGCGGAGCTCGGGTGGCTAGTAGCGATGTTTGTTCTATATGTGGATCTCGAAATATTTTCACATTTAAATAATATCTATTACCCAGTACCCGTGGAATAATCTATCTATTTTAGAATCCTTCAGTTATTTTTTTGTATATATATTATATATAATTATTTGAAACTGGATACATGATAATACAAGAGTCTATTACGTACGGTATAGTTCCAGCCTGAATGTAAGCTCTTATTTGAAACTCGTTAATTTATAAAATAAGCTATCGAAATTAATATAAACGATCTATAAATAATATATAAATGTTATATGGCTGAAACTGATCTTCATGATTCAAAAAATAAAACCATTGTACATATAAAAAAAAGAAATAGTACAATAGTGGATTTTGAGCAATCAAAAATATCAAATGCAATTTACAAAGCATTGGTTGCAGCTGGTAAACCCGATCATAAATTGGCTGAATTACTTGCATCAAAATTGGTAAATAAAATTATTAAGAATGGATACTTGGAGTCCATTCATAAAGATCATGTTTTGAGCGTCGAAGATGTTCAAGATATGGTTGAATCAATTTTAATTGAAGAAGGTTTGGCTGAGACAGCTAAGGCCTACATCCTATATCGTCATGAAAGAAGAAAATTGAGAGAAATGAAAATGAAGATCTTAAATAAAAAGGATCTTGACGAAGTGGATAAAACATTAGATGTCAATTCTCTGCGTGTTCTTTCTTCAAGATACTTATTGAGGGATAATAGTGGTGAAATTATCGAAGGTCCAAAGCAATTATTTGAACGAGTCGCAATATTGGTTGCTATATCGGACATTATTCATGACTCTCGAGTATATGATTTTCATGATAATCATTCACAGAATTTATCTGAAGCAGAATTATATTATAAAAAATTAGATGATTTCGATAACAAGTTAAAAATTGGAAGTTATTATTTTAATAAATATCATTTTGAAGCATTAATCAGATCATATATCGATGAGGCCAAACTGGGAAGAATGAAGTTAAGCTTTAAAGAACTTTTACGATTGATTGCAGAAGGAAAAATGAGCAATTATGGCAACAAAATAACTGAATATTATAATTTGATGGTTTCTAATGAATTTCTTCCTAATACCCCAACTCTAATGAATGCGGGTGCCCGATTGGGACAACTATCTGCCTGTTTTGTTCTTGATATGCCCGATGATATGTATTCTATTATGAAATCATCCACTGATGCGGCAATGATTTTTAAATCTGGAGGAGGTGTTGGAATAAATTATTCTGACTTAAGACCGGAAGGGGATATAGTTGCATCTACTAGTGGTGTTGCATCTGGACCAACTTCTTTTATGCAAATTATAGATTCAATTACAGACGTAGTTAAACAAGGCGGAAAAAGACGTGGTGCAAACATGGGTATTTTAGAATCTTGGCATCCCGATATTGAAAAATTCATTACAATGAAAACTAAACCAGGGATGTATGAAAATTTTAACGTAAGTGTAGGGATCTGGTCGGATTTTTGGAAATCATTAGTAAATAAAGAAGATCATAAATATTCTCTTAAAAATCCAAGAACCAAGGTTAATGTGAAAAATATCGATTCTCATCAATTAATGGAGCTAATAGCTTTGAGTGCATGGAAAAGTGCTGAACCTGGTGTCATATTTTTTGATAATATAAATAAATACAATCCCTGTATGAATGCCAAAGGGGGACCACTTAGAGCAACTAATCCATGTGGTGAACAGTCCTTGTATCCATGCGAGTCCTGTAATCTCGGCTCTATTAATTTATCCAAATTTGTAAAACGAAAAGCAGATGGAATGTATGAATTTGATTGGCCAAAATATGAACAATCCATTAGAACTGCTACACGATTTTTGGATAATATTATTGACGTCAATAAATATCCTGTAGAGGAAATTGATATCAATACAAAACTAACCAGGCGGATAGGATTAGGGATTATGGGCATAGCAGACTTGTTATTTATGTTACAGATCCCCTATGATTCAAAGGAAGGATATGAATTCATGAGTAAACTGGCTGAAACTTTGTCGTATTTTAGTATGGATGAAAGTGTCGTCATTTCAAAATCTCGGGGTGCTTTCCCGTTATTTGATCAGACTGAGTATAAAAATGGAGATATTCCACTGTCAGGTTATCATGAGATCCCTAAGGATTCACATTATTATGATTGGGACTCTTTAATAGAAAAAATTAAAAACAATGGGATCAGAAATTCATGGACCACTACTATTGCACCTACTGGTACTTTATCAATGATTTCGGATGTATCTAATGGTGTTGAGCCTGTTTTTGCTTTGGTATTTGAAAAACGTGTTACTGTTGGCAGGTTTTTTTATACTAACAAGATTTTTGAGAATGTATTGAAGGAACATGGATTATACACTGATGAAATTTTGATAAAAATTGCAAATAATTACGGATCCGTTCGTGGCATAAATGAAATACCTGAATGGATACAAAAGCTGTTTGTTACGGCCATAGATATTCATTGGACCGATCATATAATGGCTCAAGCTGTGTGGCAAAAATGGATCAGTAACGCGATTGCAAAAACAATCAATATGCCTGGAGATGTTACGGTTGAGGATGTAAAGTGTGCATATCTACTTGCCCATGAATTTGGATTAAAAGGGGTAACTATTTATAGAGATGGTTCTAGGAATGAACAAGTTTTACACATCACTGGTAATGATCGTGAAAAAAGATTCCAAGTTAAACCAAGTATGTATTTGCATGATTATATTCTAGCAAACATACATGAACCTTACGTTCTTGATCAGGTAAATCCAATTTTTAAGGATTATGAGTCAAGTGATCAATATGCAGTAACAACTAATACATTCGATAACCAACTAGAACCTAATAGTTTTGAATCTAACACTGTATCAATTAATGCCAAACCTGACTCATACGCTCTTACTAGAACAGAGAATGATAAAGAAGCATGCCCAGTTTGTAAAAATTACTTAATTATTACGGAAGGTTGTAACATGTGTATTGAATGTGGATTTAGTAGCTGTGGCTCTGGATGATTTTTTATCCTTGCTGTCTACTGAATGATGGCATATTTTAACAAGTATTAATTACATGGTTATTCATGATTAAAAATAGATTTTTCAATCGCAATATAGTGTCCATCCGTGATTTCAATATAGATGATTTTACCTTTCTCTTTGGTATTACTGATAAAATAAGAACTTTGAAATCAAGAGAGCGTGGGGAAATCGCAAAAGGCTTAATTCTCGGATATATTTTTTATGAATATAGTACTAGAACCCGGTTAAGTTTCGAATCTGCTATGTCCTCCATTGGAGGCAGATCTTTGGGAATATCGGATGTGGATTCTTCATCTATCATGAAAGGTGAAAGTTATGCTGATACCATTAAGACCATCTCATTATACTCAGATATTATATTGATACGTCATCCTTCTGATGGTTCTAGTAGATATGCTTGTGAAATATCAGAAAAACCTGTGATAAATGGGGGTAGCGGAAGCGAAGAACATCCTACTCAAGCTATGTTAGACATTTACACCATATTCAAAGAAAAAAAAAGAATCGATGGTTTATCTATTGGAATAATAGGGGATCTAAAGTATGGCCGTACGGTATATTCTCTAATCTATGCCCTGTCTAATTATAAAGTCGAAATTCATCTTGTTTCGCCGTCTATACTACGAGTTCGAAGTGAATCGATATACGATGTCTCCACGAAGGTAAAAATGTATCATCATATTGAATTATCTGATGACTTGTTAGACAAATTAGACGTTATATATGTAACACGTATTCAAAGAGAACGATTTCCGGATCTTCAAGAATATAAAAAAATTCAAGGATTGTATACTATTGATGAAAATATCTTGAAAAAGTCAAAACCTGATGTTTCTATTTTACATCCATTACCTAGAGTTGATGAAATATCTCCATCAATTGATAATACAGTAAATGCTCTTTATTTTAAACAAGCTGCTTACGGAAAAGAGTTAAGGGCAGCCTTATTGTCCGCATTACTGCATGAAGAACCCTTCTGATCTAAAAAAGTTGCCCCTAGCTAAATTAATTTAGGATGATGATACTTTGTGTATTATTTATCGAGTTTAATGACACACAAGTCAAATGTTCCATTTACTGTTAATATTAATGCGTTTTACACATGAGGTGAGCTTTAACTTTCTCACACTTTACAAAATCAAACTTACATTAATCTTTAATAATTGGACTAAAACTTTACAAACTGATCAATTTTTAAGAGAACATTTTCCTGATCATGAGAAACATTATATCGTTTCCTACCGAGTAATCTCTTTCAAAAACACCCTTGAATCTAACTTGGAAAATTCTTGTAAATTAATATTTGCACCATCTTTCATCATGCTTCTTAAATATTTTCCGGCTTCTTCTGATTCCCACCAATTTTCCCCGTATAATTCTTCAATTTTTTTTTCCAACTCTGCAGCTCTTACAGCAGCTAATAAATAACTAGGTACATACATTATTGATTCTGGCATTATGTGGTGAAGCATCCAGTACTGCCCAGGCATTTCAATATTTGTATATTTTTTCATCATCGATGAGTAAATTTTATTAGTATTTTCGATGGACCGTTTATTCATCCAAAAATCCATTTTTGTTAAAGAGTTTGCAGCATAGAAAGTCACGAAAAATAATTCCATAAAATTATTTAGTTCAATTATTTTATCCAGCTTTCCTTTATTTGATATCTTTAATTGTTTTTCCAAATATTTCTTATTTCTCGTTAGTCTTTCCAAAAAGATTGAGAAGATTTCGTTAATTCCCATTGGAATATGGTATTTTTTTTCATATTCTAAACTAGGATCAATCGAGGTTGCATGCATCGCGTGTCCTGATTCATGAAAACATCCTTGAAAATCAAAATATGGACTTTCCTCTCTATAAAGAATTCTTATATCTGAAGGAATGTGTATAAAAAAGCAGATGGGAGATGGATATTTATTTTTTCTATCCTCTGAATCAAAAGATATTTTTTTTACATTCATTCTTAAATCCCTTAGAGTCTTGATAACAGTTGAAATAGGATTTGCTTTAGCAAATTCGTCTGAGATATCTTTAAAAACTCTGTTCCTAAAATAGTAAAAATCATCATAATATTCTGGATTTCTATCAAAAATTTTGTTAGATAGAGCAACTAGTCTTTCGTTAAATAGTTTGCTTGTTAAATTTGCTAGATTCTCTACAAATTCTTTTAACTTATTATACGATACCCCTTCACTTTCTAAATATCCATGCAGAGGATTCATTCCTCCATCATATTCGTAAATATTCCTAATCTTGTTGAATCTCTTTTCTATAACTGGTTTTATCAATTCTGTTTTCTCAATAAAACAATCAAAAACATTCTTTCTATAATTATGATTTGTTTCTATCGCGTTAAATTGTCTCCAGTTGCTCCAGTTTACATAGTTATCTTCAATCCTGTACCTCTTGTCTACTAATTTCTTATTTCTGATCTCATGTAATTCACGCTCTAATCTTTTAGTTTTATCTTCTGCGAGACTTTCTATGGATGACAAAAACAATTCTCTAGGGGTATCAAAAGATTTCAAAAATAACCGACAACCTTGAATCTTCAATTTTGATATCTCTTGAATTATGGCGGGATTATACTTTAGACCCGCAAATTGGTAATATGTTTCCTCATTTTGAATTATGTGAGCGTTTTCTAATATGTTCCTTATATTATCTATTTTCATGAATTGATTGTAAAAATTAGATTAGAGTGATCTTATTTATATTTGCATTCTTAGTCCATCTCATATATTTCAAGATAAGTTTCCTGGATGACCTTTTGATGTTCTGGGAATGGTGTCTGACCCAAATAACTAGTTCCATATAATGGGCCTCTATTGTATACCAATAAATAGAATTTATCTTATATAAGATAAATGAATGCAAATGCATGATGAACAGTCTAGTTGTAGTGGCATGATTCTGATATCTACCTTCTCCGATGAGCAATCTTTAATCAATCTATCTAAAACACTTGTGGTGGAGAAGAAATTATGTGCGTGCGTAAATTATACAAGAATAAATTCTTTGTATGTTTGGGAATCTGAATTGAAACAAGAAGAGGAATTTATCGCTTTTTTTAAGACCACATCGAGCCATATCCAATCCTTGAAGGCTGAAATACTAGCCCATCATCCATATAAAGTACCTGAAATTGTCATTATTAAGATGGATGATGTTTCATCGGAATATCTTTCATGGATTATTAACAATACACACAAAGGGTAATCCTGATTTCTAATTTGGATTGATACTGTGTTGTTAAATTTTTCGAAGTCTCAGAATTCAAAATCTAATGAATAAATTATTATTTTGTGCACTTTAATTCAAATATTTGCTTATTGAAAGTTTTTTGACTTGGTTCATAATACATCATTGTGTTATATGAATCCAAATCAAACTTCAATTTATCCGGTACCTCAATAATGCAATTATTCCACCTAGTGATGACACCCTTAACCCTATATCGGTAGTTGAATCAGTTGCATAAATTTTTACGTTATTATGTTCCATATCGTTTAGTAGTTTTATGAACTCGTCTTCTTTTATTTCTGAAAATACCTTATCAGAATAAACCAGCGAATCAATTGCATTTAAAGAATGAGCGTATTTTGTCTCTTTTATTCCCATTGCATATTTTTTCTCTCCGTTGTTTATTTGTTGCATAACTCTATCTAGAATCGTAGAAACCATGGCAATTTTGCTACTGGACATAAGATCCTTCATGGCTTCTGATCTCAAAAATACATAAATCCCGTCTTCACCAGCCGTTTCAATACCCTCCGCTATAGTAAAATCTTTGTCTTGATAGGCTTCATTTTTTTCCCTTAGATGATTAAGGAATCTTCTCTTTGTCTCTCCAGGACCAAATATTACTATTTTGATTCCATGTTCTTCCAAATAAATATCCAAGGCAGTTCTTATATTCTCAAAATAGATCTTATTATTTAACACATTCCTTTGATCAGTAACGTATCTCTTACCACTCTTTCCGGAATGTATGTTAGGAGTTATTTTCAAATTAGTTCCAGTTAATTTTGCAATAGCTGTCTCTTGTGAGTCTATTGAGATAAATAAATATTTAAATTCAAGAGCCGACTTTGATAGTATTTTTATATAGTTTTCATTCCAATTTGATTTTTCTAAGATGATCGTATCATTGATTTTTACGTTAATAGAATGATGCAAACCCTTGGGTATGTTTTCATTGTTTGAAGTAATTATTACTCCTGATATCTTTAATCTGTCGATTGCATCATCAAAACTAATTTTTTCTATTCTTAAGATTATCCTGATCTTAATTCTTTCTCCTTTATCTGGTCTAGAGTATTCATTATCCTGTTTTATTACCCTAGTAGTATCGGCAATAATGCTGTCTCCTATATCTATTACTCTTCTTAGGCTGAAAAGATCATCTGGTTCTTCTAAGGTTAAGACCATTTTGTTTTCTGAATCCTTTAATTTGGTAAATTTCATTTTTTATTTGTATCCTATTTAACCAAATCTTCATCTTGTTTTTGAGACTTCAGATAGTGTTCAAACCAGTGTTTGGTTAATACTCCTGATTCCACCAAATTGACTAATGCGCTAGGTGACGCTTCGCCTATAACTTTTCCATTCTTTTTCTTTAATTGTCTCCATTTCAAAATGGTATTTCCAGTTTTCGATGAATAGATTATTCCAAATATTTCTTTTGCATTTACAAATGTAATTTCTCTTAATTTTTTTACCATTAGTTTATCTGCTGCTTCAATATAAATATCGCCTGGTCCAGTATCTCTTTCGAGAAACATCTCTGGATCTCTATTATGATTACTAGGGATGAATGATTTACAAGTGCTGAAAATTATAAATTTTCTAAAACTTTCCAATGATGATGTAGTTCTTATGTGGACCACTACTTTTCTACACTGTGTGTTATTAATACAATGAATATATGTATTTGAAACCTTTCTAAATTCAAATTTTTACAACATACACAAATTAAATAGGACAAACTCTTTACTCAAGATCTACTTCATCTAATCAGTAGGGCTTTTCACATCATTGTTTGTCCTGCTATTTTTAAACTATTCTGTTATAAGGCTTTAGCTATTCATTCTATTTTTTTGCATCTTGCCACAAATAATGGAAATAATCTTTAGCAAAACTAGCCAATCCAGTATGCTCTGCCCATATGGCTATAGTGTCATAGCTGGAAGTTGTTGTTGGATCGTTTTTTCCTTCTCCAAGTAGAATTAATACATGTCTGGAATCTCCTATAACTCCACCACCAAACATATCATTCTTGAGTCTTACTTCAGCTACTCTGGACATTGCCTTTACGGTATCATTATTAGTTTCATCTGATGCTAAAATAATAATTTTAACTCCTTTTTCGGCGAGTTCTCGGAGTACTGGCTGAATCGATTTCACAACATTCTCTGGAATTTTGGGGATGGCTATTAGGAGCTCTTCTTTTGTTGATCGAATTATTTCAGTAACTTTTATTGCTATATTGTATAATCCACTTACCACCCAAATATCTGGTTTTTCTTTTAATCCTGTTTTTTCATAGATCGGCATTAATTCATTGATAATGACATTTTTATTACTCCTCAAATTGTTCTCCATTTCTATCATCATGGCTTCAACTGCATTTGATGGGGATTTAGGAAAAAAATTCTGTGGTCTTTGATTATCCGAATATATCCATCCTCTTACATACAGACTATTTAGGACATCATAGATTTTTGAGTATGGGACTCCTGATTTCTTGCTGATTTCTGATGCCGTAGTTGAACTGGCAAACAACAACGAAGTATATACTCGAATTTCATAGTTTGTTAATCCAAGGCTTTCCATAGATTTCTTGGCCTTGTCGCTAATTTCCATAGTTTTATGTGACTAGTTGAAACTTGGATATTAAATCTTTCATCTATATTGCACTTTACTAACTAAACACCGTAGGATTTGTCAGATCATCTTTATAAAGTTAATCAAGTGCAGTATTAAAGGTCAACATTATGGATCTAATACAAATTTCCAATTTAACTAGTAAAACTATTGGTTCTAAACGTACCATTAGATATACTCAAAGTATATGCCCAGATTGCAATATGATTCTAGACGCTGAGGTCTTTGAAAGAGAAGGCAAAGTTTTCATGACAAAAACCTGTCCTAGCCATGGTGAGTGTGAGGAATTGTACTTTGGCTCTTATGAAATGTATAAGAAATTTAGTACCTATTGGATGGATGGAAAAGGTGCACAAGCTCCAAATGTGATGGTTGATAAATGTGCCTGCCCTACTAATTGTGGGTTATGTACTAACCATCTTTCACATTCTGGTTTAGCAAATATTATAGTCACTAATAGGTGTGATCTTACCTGCTGGTATTGCTTCTTTTATGTTAAAAAGGGATTAGAGGGCGCTTATCTCTATGAACCTTCACATGAACAAGTACGCGCGATGATGAAAACTCTAAAGGCTGAGAAACCTATAGCAGGCAACTCTATTCAAATTACAGGTGGTGAGCCAATGTTAAGAGACGACATTACAGAACTTATCCAAATAATGAAAGAAGAGGGTGTCGATCACGTACAACTCAACACCAACGGCATAAAACTTGCACTTTCACCAGAAACAATGAGACAAGTTCGAATGTCTGGCGTCAGTAATCTCTATTTGTCATTTGATGGAGTGACGGCTAGAACAAATCCTAAAAACCATTGGGAAGTTCCATACACGCTAGAATCAGCAAGGAAGTGTGGAATGACTGTTGTTTTTGTTCCAACCGTAATAAAATCTATTAATGATCATGAATTAGGTGGCATAATACGATTTGCTCAAAAAAATATGGATGTAGTACATGCTGTAAATTTCCAGCCTGTTTCATTAACTGGTAGAATGAGCAAAAAAGAACGAGAAAAGTATAGAATTACAATACCTGATTGCATAGAACGAATTGAAGAACAAACTAACGGTGAAATATCAAAAGATGGTTGGTTTCCGGTTCCATCCTGTATGCCTTTAACAAATGTGATTGAGGCATTTAGCAAGAAACCAAAGTATGAATTATCCATCCACTTTGCATGTGGTGCTGGAACATACGTTTTTGAAGATGTTCAAACAAAGAAACTGACACCTTTAACGTCTTTTGTTGATATAAAAGGCCTCTTAGAGTATTTCGAAGAAAAAACTGAAGAGATTAAATCAGGTTCGAATAGGTATTGGACCATGTTGGAAGTAATACGAAAGCTTAACCAGTTTGTAGATCGTAGTAAACAACCATACGGGCTTGATTTAGGACGCATGTTTTCGAGTATTCTTCTCAAACAGAACTTTGATTCTGTAGGTTCATGGCATGTACGATCATTATTCTTAGGCATGATGCATTTCCAAGATAAGTATAACGAGGATCTAGAGAGATTACAGAGATGTGACATTCACTATTTGACTCCCGATTTGCGTATAGTACCATTTTGTGCATTTAATGTAATACCTGAATGGTACCGGGATAGGATACAGAAGAAATACAGTGTACCAGTAGAAGATTGGGAAAAAGAACATGGACAGACATTAGAAGCTGGGTTGTATCGCGGTATTATGAGAAAGGGCAAACCAGAGGCTCAAATGGGATGTGCAATGTCTGAGATGCATAAGGCAGCCGCAGAAGCAGAATCCAATGAGGAACATCGAGGAGTTGAGCTCCGAAATGGAATGGCTGGTGCATGAAAGCCAATCTCCATTTGAAAAGTTGATTTTTTATATTAAATAATTTTTTTGATTTTTGTATCTTCAATCCCGCAACTCTAAATTGATTCTTATAGATGTTTTTGTAGATAATTTTAAATAGCTTGAAAGTGTAGTAATATATGTAAAATGCCGTCGTCATCAATTAATGCAATCACTCGTATGAGTGCAACCTTAAAGGATCTTTTTATTTATATCTATGATTTGTCACCACTAGATATGGATTTATTGCTTACCTTAATAGCACATAATAATAAACAAATGACTTTAGAAGATTTGTCTAAAGCTGTAAATCGTGACAAGAGTACGGTATTTAGATCTTTACAAAAATTAACAGGATTGGGAATATGTGTAAAAGAAAGCAGAACTTTGAAAGAAGGAGGACATTTCCATGTGTATTCTGCCATCTCTAGAGAAATATTTAAACTCGAAACAGAAAAACGTGTAAAGGAATTAGAACAGAGCTTAAGAAGAATATTGAAGAAATTTGAAGATGATCTAGAAGTAATGTTGGATGATGTTTTTGACACAAAAAAGAAAATAATAAAGTAGACAAAAATAACCTCAAAATACATTGGAATTCAACTTAGATAAGATATTCGAAGGGTCTGATCAACAACAGGTTGATATTTTTTTAAATTCCTATTATTCATTTCTTTTTTTAAAAAAGAATTCATTCTACGATTTTTTAAAAGCAAATACTGATACGAATTCACCTGCAATACGACTGTTGATTTCATGTAAAGATGGCGATCAATATGATTCGATAGTGGATTTTTTCAAGCCTTTTAAGAATGTACAAGTAAAAAATGTCTTATCATCAGCCGAACCCACTGAACACATGATTACAATTATTACTAACCAAAATCTAGTTTCTTTTTTTAAAATAGATTACAATACTGATAAGCGAATGTTTACCTGTAAGTTATCCGATTCGCTTACAGGTGATATTGTTACTTTTTTCTATACTCTTTTTGTCAATATTTGGAGCACAATTGATAAGAATATCATCCTCGAAAAACGCAATATTTTTCAACAAGATTTTGTTGATATTGCTTCCCATCAATTAAGAAATCCTATATTACCTATCATAGGATTTTCTAAAACACTAAAATCAAAAATTGAAGACCCTGATATGTTGGATTATCTCAATATTATTATAAAGAATGCTGAAAAACTGAAAAATATTGCAAATGATATTCTGGATATCTCTAAAATTGAAGCAAATCCACTGAAATTAGATTTTGAAATTTTTGATCTATGCGAACTTTTGGAGATTATTGCTAGAGATTATAATCAATTTTCAAACAAAGACTCTTCGGGTATTCGGATACTTTTTCAAGGACGTCCTAATGTGTTTATAGAGGCTGATAAGGAATACATTAAACAAGCATTTGAGAACATTCTAAATAATTCTTATTTTTTTACAAAAAAGAATGAAGGGAATAAGATTATTATCAGTGTCTTTGAGAACGACGATGATTTCTATGCTAATGTATTAATAGAAGATGAAGGACCTGGTATTCCAGATGATGATCCAGAAAGAATCTTTACCAAATTCTATCCAAATTCTGGAGGAGCCGGACTTGGATTGTTCATTTCAAAAAAGATTGTGGAAATCCATGGGGGGAGTGTTGTTGTTGGAAATAGGATAGACGACATTGGAGCAAAATTTCTTATTAAAATCCCATTGAAAGGGACAAATGTTCCTGGTCAACCCGACTACAATAAATCCACCGATGGTCTTAAACTCTTAATTATTGACGATTTTTCAGAAAATCTGGAAACGGTTAAAGAATCGATCTTGAGTTTGGGATACGATATTGATCATTTTGAAGATCCCTATAATGCGATAGAAAGATTTGTTCCGGGAAAATATTCATTGGTTTTCTTAGGTATTAATGTCAAAGGACTAGACGGCTTTGACTTATATGATGATCTAAAAAAGAGAGATAAGAAAATTAAGGGTTATTTTATGTCCTCTAGTAAAATAAACAAGGAAGCTATGGAATTTTTGAATAATAATATGATGTATGATCACTTTATTTATAAACCACTTTCTCTCAATGCATTTGTAAAAATTCTACGAAATGAACAAGTGAATTAAAAATATTAGTCACAACATAGTAAAATTTTATTATTCGTTTGCTTTAACTGGGTTAATATGAATGTTCTAATCATTGAGGATGATGATGATATTTGTCAATTGTATTCTATATGGTTAGAAGAAAATCGACATGATTACATTATTGCAAAAAACTATGAAGATGGGATATTAGAATACGTAAAGTCGATTCAACAAGGTGACGAAGGTTATGAATCGGATAATAATATATTCGATTTAGTTGTCCTTGATTACGATTTACCATCAAAAGATATGTCTTCCAATCAAAATGGCTTACATATTGCAAAAGAAATCTTGGAATTAAAAGGCGATCAACGAATAATGTTCGCATCCGCGTGGCCCAAAAAAGCATTCGTCGAATACGTTTCTACTCTAAAAAGTGTACCAGAAGTTCTTCCAAAACCGTTCGAAAAAGAAGAATTCATTAATCTAGCCGAAAAAATTAACTTGTATGATATTGCCAAAAAATTTACCAAACAACTTCGAGAGATGAAAAATCCAAATAGTCCTGATGTTGATATCAAATCGCTTGAATCTTTGTTTAAACTCATGAACAATGCGAGAAGAGAATTTTTGCAAAAAGATAATGATAAAAGCGATGATGTAGATTTTATCGAATGAAATTTGATAAGATTTATTTTAAAGAGCCATTGAAGTTTGTTTATGTCTTCTATGAAATATATTCAAATAGATTTACTTAATGAAATTGCAATATTAAGGATAAATAGACCTGAAGCTTTGAATGCAATGAATCTTGACGTAATATTTGAACTGGCCAGAGCAATCGACATAATTTCTGCAGATGAGGGGATCAAGGTGCTAGTAATTACCGGAGCTGGAGAACGATCTTTCTGTGCTGGCGCTGACATTTCATACATGGTAAATATTGACGCCGTAACTGCTGAAAAATATGCCTCATCTGCACAATCCGTGCTAAATAAAATTGAAAAGATGGAGAAACCTGTAATTGCTGCAATAAATGGCTTTGCACTTGGTGGCGGATGTGAACTATCATTAGTTTGTGATATAAGGATCGCATCCGAAAATGCAAAGATTGGTCAACCAGAAGTAACTATTGGTATTCCTCCTGGATGGGGCGGTACTCAGCGACTACTTAGGGTAGTTGGACCCGCAAAAGCCAAAGAAATGATTTTTACCGGCAAAATGATTACCGCACATGAAGCTGCCACTATTGGATTGGTTAACCAAGTTATTTCCTTATCAGATGAGGAAAAGTCTAATTTAGATCCATCTGTCGATCAAAATAATGAAAAGGAGAAAAGTATTGCGCTCTCAAAGTTACTAAATAAAAAACTTTTGGAACATTGTATAACTTTTGCTAGGGAGATCACTAAAAATAGTTTTAATGCTGTAAGAATCAGTAAAATGTTAATTAATAAGGGTATGGATGCGGATATTGATACTGGTTTGCGGCTGGAAATTTATGGTTGGGCTTTGTGTTTTGCTCACGAAGATAGACAGAAAATGATGGGGGCATTCCTCAATAAAAATACTAAAAAGTGATCTATTTTCCAAAGCCCTGATTTTCATTTCAACGAAACTATTCTTGATCCATTACCGGATTTAGACATAAATGTTTTACATTTAATATTTATTTTATCATATTCCTCTTCCATGACTTCTGATATGCGCAGCCCCTTCTTGCTTGAATCTAAAAAAGCTACTGTAGAAGGACCAGCTCCACTAATGGTAAAAGCCATTGCTCCCTCTTCTAAAGATCTTTTCTTTATTTTTTCATATCCTGGGATCAATTTCTGTCTGGCAGGTTCTATAATACAATCGTTTATACCATTACAAATCATTCCTACATCCTTGCGATAAAAACCTGCAACTACGGAACATGCATTAGCTACATTATGAACCATTTTTTGTAAAGGTACTTGTTGAGGAATAACTTTTCTTGAAAACTCCGTCTTCATTTTAGGAACTTGAATAAGTGGTACGCATATAACCATAAATAGATTATTTGGCGAATCTATCCTGATAAATTCTAATTTTGGATGAGTCTTAACTATTACAAAATTTCCAAAAAGCGAGCCTGCGACATTATCGAAATGCTTTACACCTGCACTTGCAAGTTCGCCTTCGGCAGAATAATCTAGTAATTTGGTATCATCAATATTCAGTCCAAATAATGCATTTAGTGAAACTGCAGTTGCTACTGCTGATGCGGCACTACTTCCCATCCCATAACCAGGTGGAATATTTTTTCTAATTTCAATTAAACAGTTGTAATTATATAAATTATAATCTGAGATAATTTTTTTTGCTACCTTGCCTGCAGAATTGGAGTCAAGATCATTTGGAATACTTTTGCCCAGATCACCATTCATTATTATTTTTACATTGTTCTTGTTTGCTATTGTTTTTCTCTCTATTTTGATGGATACTGTATCCTGTAGTACATCCAAACCTAGCCCAAATACATCATATCCTGGACCCAAATTTGCAGTTGATGCAGATGCAGTAGCTGTGCATTCTATATATTTAGCTACAATTTCATACTTTTCTTTTTTCATTCGTGTTTCTGCTCCTCCTCACCTTGTGTTAATATTCTTGATAATGCTGCAGTTAAATTTATCATCCCATTCATAGTTAAGTTAGATACTGCAATGGGGCTCAACATATTTCCACTTTTATAAAGTGTTTTTATAATGTCCTTACCCAATAAAGATTGCTCTGAATCTTTTTCTAGATTAAGAGAGTCTTGAAGTGAGGTGATGGAGTTGGACCAATTCAAAATTTCTGCTAACTGCTCAATTATTTTGTCTCGTTTCGTTAGGACGTTGATCTGTGGAATGTTTAAACGTAATCTGACTGATTGTGACAAGAACATCAAGGAAACAAAACTAATTGGAGATATTGCTAATGTCCCATCTATGGTAAATAGTGTAACTTTAGAATCTGAATAAAAATTTGAAACAAAATAAGGACCACTAGATCTGAAAGCAAACAGCTCTATTTGTCCGGGAGTATCAATTATTATGTAATCAGGATTAAGTTCCTGAACCTGAGTTTGGATTTCATCTATTTTTGTTGATATCAAGTCATTAGCCAACACCAATGACCCATTTGGTCCTAACTTGTAATCATCCATTATCGAATAAAAATCAATAAACTCTCTTACGTCTATATCTGGATCATACGGTAAACTAGATACTCCTGGATCCAAATTAATTGAAATTGGTGAGACATCATTGTTGTGATACCATTCCAACAGTCTCGAAGTCAATAATGTTTTCCCTGAACCTGCCGTGCCAGTCACGAATATAGTATGCATTTCAAAAATTTCTAATTGCTATTCTAATTTTATTGTTATATTTGTATGATTATTATATTCCTTCTCTTGAACTAGTTGATATACCTTGAATTGGCGAGTAATTTTCATTCTTGTAAGTGTTATACCTATAATGCTTATTTTTCTATTTACTCCAGTTTCGCTAAATGATGTTTTATCTGTAGGTATTATCCCTTTTTTACTTTCTTTTCTTGCAACAATGGTGAGAATTTTTCTTCAAGCGATTAGGTTTTATTATTTTGTTCGAAAATTCATTGGAAAGAATGTCAGTTCATTTTGGAAAATTATTTTCGCCCGGTTAGCTGGAGAGTTTGTAACTCAAACTACTCCTTCTTATATTGGTGGGGAACTAGTTCGAATCGCTTTTTTAACCAAAAGTGGTGTGCCAGCGGGACGAGCAGCCTGGGTTACTACCATGGAAATTATTGCCGATGTATTTGTTGGTACAATTTTAGCTTTTATCGCTGGATTTGTTGCAATAGCTAACGGCTCCATGTTTATTGGTATGCTAATTATTGCGATCGCTGCCCCTACATTTGGATTCTGGTTTTTTATCTTGATATATTCAGCAAAAAAAAATATACGATTACCTTCATTTTCATTAAGATTGGCGAAAAAATTTATTTCAGAACAAAAAGCTCAACGGGGGATTAATTCTGTTAATAAAGCATTGGATGATTTGTGCATAATGAGCAGAGAAAACTTTAGTTCATTTAAATCTGTAAAAATATTTTCAGTGGGCATTGCAATTACAGTGGTCGCATTTATTTTCCAAGGTCTTTCATTTCTAGTTTTAACACATTCCGTAGATATTTACATAGGTCTATTTTTGTCGTTTATGGCTACGGCCTCTTCCACAATTTTGGGTACCCTTCCCATCACAATAGGAGGTTCCGGCTTAGCCGAGTGGGGATTATGGGCATATATCAATCAACTGAATAACGTTTCGCAAATTGGTAATATAATAAATGATATCGATCAATTAAACGTCATAATTGCATGGAGGATTGCTTCTTACTATTTGCCGTTAGTGATAATGTGGATTGCATTGATGAGGGTAGCATTGGGAACTAATTATTCAAAACCTACCCCACCCTCATCCACTTCCACTACACCTGACAGTCGAGCTGATTGATAGTATTTTAATAACGATTATTTCCCTTTTATATGGTGAAGATTTTGACCGACCTACTAGAAAATAAGATAGTCCTTATTACCGGTGCATCAAGCGGAATAGGTAGATGCATTGCAAATGATTTTTCTCAATTTGGTTTGAAATCCTTGATTTTAATTGCCAGAAATATCGATAGACTGAATGAATCGGTTCTATCGATGAAGGAAAGAGACTTTGAAATATTGACACTAAGTTGTGATGTGTCCAAAAAAGAAGAAGTTAAGCGTGTTGGTGATCTGATACTTGAACGATATGGATACATAGATGTTTTAGTCAACAATGCAGGGATTGGCATATTTGGGAAGGTTGAAAAAACGTCCATTGAGGAAATCGAAAAAGTCAGTTTCACTAATTATTTTGGCATGATTTATTTTACAAAAATTTTTCTAGATTCAATGATTAGGAGAAATAGTGGTCACATAATTAATGTTGCTTCCTTAGCTTCTAGTTTTGGTATCCCTGGAATGGCCGCATACTGCGGATCAAAATTTGCAATGTTGGGTTTTTCGGAATCCTTACATCGTGAATTAAGAAAAACAGGCGTAAAGATATCTGTTATAAGTCCAATAGGCGTAAAGACCAATTTTTTTAATAATGAATATTTTAATAATAAAACTCCTATGAAATATATGTTAAACCCAGAAACTGTTTCTAAGGCGGTATTAAACTCGCTTACATCCGATTCATTTCAGATTTTTGTACCCACCTTAGCTGGATTATCCGTGCCATTCAAAGGCTGGTTTCCTGCGATAATTGATTCAATTATTGAGAGCCAATTCCGCAAAAATTTTGGCTGAATTTCATTATTATTCCTCTTCCTCTTCATCCTTATCCTTCTTATTTGGATCAAAATCTGATTCTACATCCATCATTTGTGCACCCTCCAAATCAAATTTAAAAATCTCGTCCATATCAATTTGATACTTGGTTTTTAATAATTCACATAATTGATCACTTAGTTTGGCTTTTGATATTTTGATTTTATACTCATATACGAAACCTTTCATAAGCTCTGAAACCTTCAAATCATCTGCTAAATCAATTTCTTCAATTATTGTTCTACCGTCGGGTAGTGATTCGTAGAGCTGGATATCTGCTTTTTTGGTTTGTTCATTGATGTCTAGAAAATAACCTGTTCTATTAATCGTGTCTAGTATCTGAAAATTTGCATTTTTCAGTTCATTGTCGGCCCATTCGGGAAGACCATTTTCTTCTGATTTTGCCTTTGCCGCTTTTCTTGCCATTTCTTGCCCGTTATGTATTCTAGTACTTTTTATTAAAAACTTTTTCAAATTTATCTTTGGACTTCTAGAAACCATTATCTATAGGAGTATGTATACTTAGGTCCTTGAACACCGTTATAAATGGTGAATCTTTACTTGACTTAACCCGGCGTCAACACTCTGATTTAGTGCTTGTCGATACCAGATCATTTGCTGAGTATGCGCAGGGTCATATTCCTGGTGCCATTAATATCGATTTGATGCATTTCCATTGGTTTGATACTTCTAAAATGGGAATTTTGCAATATGAAAAACAAATGGGTTTACTATTAAATTATCTGGGCATTAATCCATCAAGTAGGGTTGTTTTTTATGATAATATTTCCGGTCCGACCGCTTCTCGGGGTGTTTGGCTATTAAATTATTTCTCTCATCTTGATTCATTTATCTTAGACGGCGGATTTGAAAACTGGTCAAAACTTAAATATCCAGTAGAAATAAAGACAAACCAATATTCACATTCTGCTTTCAATTTTTATACGAATAGGGCGATATTAGCTGATTTAGAATATGTAAAAGACTGTGTAGACAAAAATTCACAGGATGTGATAATTGTTGACTGCCGTTCCCAGGCTGAGTACAACGGAACTGTTGCTCGTGCTTTTCACAGGGGACATATACCTAAATCCGTTAATGTTGAGTGGTCAAACAATCTTCACAATGAGAAATTCTTGGAATTTGACGCCTTGGTTAGGTTGTATTCCTTTATATCAAAAGAAACAGAAGTTATAACATATTGTCAAGGTGGTTACCGAGCTGCAAATACTTATCTCGCTCTTAAACAACTTGGATATCCAAAAGTAAGAATGTACCTAGGTTCTTGGGGGAATGGGGTAATAATCCTACGCTTCCAGTTGAATTGAATTAATACGTTAACTTACGTTTTACTTTCCAATGAATATGCTAAATGTTCTAATAAAAAAAAATGGAGCTAACTATTTTTTATTAATTGGAAGATTGTTTAATTCTTGTAGTTGTCTATTTATCTCAGTTGTATTTTCCTTCCCATATGTTATCAATATTCTGTCGTCATCGTTTAGTACATAGCTCATTATGTCTTTAGTTTCATTACCATTAACATAGAATTTTAGTTTATACTGGTCATTATCGCAGAAGCGCTGGTTACTATCTGTAATGAAACACCCATTGGAAGCGTCCATCCTAATACTCTTGAGAAATTCACCAATTGGAACATTAGACGAGTGTTTATGGATTGTTGTTCCATCCAGTGTGCGATTGTAGGTTTCTACGTGAATATAGTTAGACCTCACCATGTATTTTTGTTGTGCTAGGTCTAAGTTTGTACCATTTAAATTAATCAATAATGCTGCATGTTCATGTGCTGATCCTAGCGCACCATATTTGGCGGCTACATTTTCACTGGGAAAAAATATTGCTAACACAATTGCAAGCGCGGCTAATCCAACTACAACAGGGACTATTATTTTTAAATATTGTTTTCTTTTCTTACGACCTCTTGCAAAATAACTACTATCGTTATTATCATCCTTGTTAGAAGTATTATTCTTGTTACTATCAACGTCTGAATTCTTTTTCTTCTTGCTCATTCTATCGTAATTCTACTGAAATGCTCTCTAATTTAAAATTAATATTTGTTATTCTACGCATTATTTGTCATTTCGCTTATGATGCTTCTTAATTTTAAAGAAAATGGATGATTTGGATTGTTAATTACTGTCAAAAACTCTCTAGGACTAAATTGTATGTCGCAATAACATGGTAGTGGGGAAAGAGAGTTTGCACCCGTAACGGCATGAAGTTCTTCCAAAACTTTCTTATGATCTTGGTTTTCTTCAAGATTAGAATCGTGTGTAGTGGCCGGAATACAATATCCTGATATCCTATTTAACAATATATAAGAAATAGCACCAAATCGTACAAATGTTGTATAAATTTCAAACAATAGTTTTTTTGTTCCTTCAATGTCTAAATCATCCATTTTCATAGTAAGTATTAACTTATCAGCTATTGACAGGGCATTAATGGACCAATGTCTTATTCCTGGACTCGTATCAATAATGATGTAATCTGTATCGAGCTTGGTAATAATTTGTTCTCGAAGAAAAACTAATTTCCTAAACTGTTTTTTCCAATAGTCTGTTCCATTACCCATTTCAAATTTAAATATCGCGTCTCTGCTAGGATTAGAGAATCCAGTATAGAGTTTCCCTGTAAAATTGCTCTGCTTTTGATCATCTTTAAAAAGAATTTCAGTCATATCAATTATCGATTCATAAATATCTGCATTATTATCCAAAAAGTCGTTTATCCATTTTTTTGGATTTATCTTAAAATAATTATGTAAGCTGGGTGCATAGACGTCTAGATCCAGTATGGCAACCTTTTTCCCCATTTTTACAAGTAATGCTGCGGTATTAGCAGCTATTGTGGTCTTACCAGTGCCTCCCTTATAGGAATGTATTGCTATACAGTGAGTCATACTTAGCTTGCCTACTACATTACTTCAAAGTTCAATATTAAATCTTTTGAAAATTTATTATTGAAATATGCTTTGTTGCATAATTCCTTATTCTCCGGTTATCATCATGATCATCATGTTATATTCTTCTAAAAATGTTATACAATGATACTTTTATCATGATCTCCTTTACCATGTTTTGAAACCTGTTTGCTGATGTGTATTCACCAAACATTCTCTTTATAGCTGAGAACACAGTTTCAGATATCCATCTCTGTCCGTATTTTCTTTTTGTCTTCCATTTCAACAGATCCTTTGCTTGTAACTTTACTTCGTTGTTCCTTAACCTATTGTTTTTAGGAGAAACAATAGAGTTCCTTCTTACCTTTATACCTGGATTGATCTTTTTGTCCTCAAGATACACAAAGTTTGGATTTGAATCATAGGCTCCATCAGCTAGTACCGATTTTATCTTTACAGTGTTTGGTTCTCTCGAATCCAAAACATGATTGACTAGTTTCTTTAGCATTTTCCCATCATGTACCTTCTCATCTGTCACTTCCAAAGCAATGATTTTCCTGGTCTTTATGTCTACAGCAACGTGGATCTTGAGATATCCTTTTCTATTTTGTGTATTCCATTTCTCATCCATCTACTGACCTCTGTTAGTAATCTTGATACCTGTACTGTCTATTGATATTATTAGGTCATCATCGTCATCCATCTTGTCTCTTTTAATATCGATGTTTAGCTTGTTGATTCGTTTACAGATGTGACCATAACTTGGTGGATTAGCAGGTAACCTTTTTCCTGTGGCCTTAATTATACCTTGGGTTTGTCTGTATGGTAGGTGAAATAAATAGCGAATGTAACCAATGGCCAAGATGAAAGAATCTGGAAATACAAATGGTTTACCCTTTTTGTTTATATTCATATTCTCTATCTCTGAACCCCAACCATCAAGGAAATCATACGAGAAGAGGATCTCACCGCGTTGAACTAATGAGCGATTGTAAGAGGGCCAGTCTATCACAAATAATCAATCTGTTCATTCCAGCTAAATATGTTGAGTTAGGCGACAAAGCAATTGAAATAAATATTTTATTGTTAGCCTCAGAGATATTTGTCTTCCTTTGTGAATCCTTGATCCATAGATCACTCACTTTCATGCTATTAAATACGAATGACATAGATTTGATAAGAACTTACTATGTCGCAGGTTATTAAAAACGTACAATATCATTGTGCTGTATTCATACATCAGTGTCCTCAATATAGATCAGGTGAAAAGATCGTTTGATGGCGTATATATGACATGTAAATAAATTGTGATTTATGCCTAAGAAAGGTATATTAGAAGAAATTATCAGTAAAGCTCTCTATGCAGATGATGCATCTTCGTATCTAGTAACATATAGAGATTACAAAGATTATAAAATAATTACATTGTCAGATTTCATCTTAATTTCTGAAAATTTTCAAACAATACCCGCTTCAAGGATAACAAAAATTGAACTAAAGGGACGATTATTATATAAAAAAAATTAAAATATTACATTGTTTAAACACCAATAATAATAAATCATGGAAAAATATGTTACCGAATTTAAAAACCTTTGTAATGAAATTGTACAAATCGATTCAAGAATACGATTCATTGGGGTTGCTGATAAGCATGGAATAATTATTACCACTGCAGAGCGGAAAGGAATAATTCCACTTTTAAGCGATGAAGAAACTGAGCAATATGCTATCACTGCCTCCACCAGGCAATATACTAGGTTAAGGTGGCAAGATATACTAGGAAAACTGAATTATACTTGCTCTCTTTATGAAAAAATTTTGCGGATTACTATACCAATAACAAATCAGAAAAATAGATTAGAGTATCTCTTGATCTTTACATTAGATCCACATACAGATGACTTTGATAATTTAATCATGGAAAAAATAATGCCCTCGATTAGTGGTTTCTTTTCGAAGCTTTTCAAAGTAAATTAGTCCCGCATTAAAGGCCAATATATGGAAATAACGAGTATCAAAACCCAAGATCAAGATCGGTCTGTGTAAAACATATAAAAGTCATCATTGCGATTTATGCTTAGGATATCATTCAAGAGTAATATTATGTTATTAGGATATCATTCAAGAGTAATATTATGTTATTATTTGACTTTCATAAACTGATTTTTAGGCATAAAAAGGGAATTGAATTGAATAAATGGTACCTTTTTCTATAATCTGACAATTTGTAGACTGAATAAGAAACCCTTTTTTACCTGTAAAATGCAATCTAAAAACTTAAACATTCACACTCTAGTGACGGTGATATTGTTGAATAAATTACCATAATTAATCATAGAGAATTCTTTTCATTATCTTTTCAAAGCCTTTGCTTGTCTTTCAAAAAATTCTCTGAATTTTGTGATACCTGGTCTATATTTGATAGTTGTCTAACGATTTAATCGATTCATCTGAATGTTTTTAAAAGAAAAAATATATTTTTGTTTGTTGACAAATGTGGGTAATATTTCAGTCACTTCATATGGAAAGACTCGGATTATGGGTATCATAAATGTAAGTCCAGAATCATTTTACAAAGACTCGATAAAACATCAAGAAGACGAGATTCAAGATACAATCCTTAGAATGCAGAATAATGGAGTTGATATAGTGGATGTAGGTGGTATGTCAACTGCTCCATACTTGAAGACACTAATTCCAAAGGATCTCGAATCAAAACGATTACACAATGCAATCTCAGCTATTAGGCAAATTAGCAATATTCCTATATCTGTTGATACAGTAAGATCCGACGTAATCCAATCCTTATTGAAATTAGATGTGAATGCGATTAACGACGTTACTGGCTTAAAATATGATAAAAAAATGCCTATCCTGGCTTATGAGCAAGATCTTCCTGTGATCCTTGGCGCTTATCTGTCTGATAGAGAAAATCTTCAAGGTGATGGGGACATACAGGATACTATTTCTCTACTAGCTGAAAGTATTAGAATTGCCAAGAAATGTAAAATCGACGATGATAAACTAATCATCGATCCCTCGATTGGTTTTTTTAGAAAAGACGGATTAAATCCATTTTATTCCAAAACTCTGGGAATGGATTGGTACGTGCGTGATATCGATATAATTGCTAATATTAAATTGTTAATGTCTTTGAAAAAACCGATATGCGTTTCAATTTCCAGAAAATCGTTCATAGGATCTTTATTTGGTTTAGCTGTGGAAGATAGACTAATTCCTTCAATTATTGCTGAGATGTATAGCGTTATTAATGGAGCCTCTCTGGTACGAACTCATAATGTCAAAGAAACTAAACAAGCAATAGATATGCTCGAAGTGATCAACTAGATACCTGAGTTAATGTAACAATTATAACTATTAGAAAACAAATATCGTTTGATTTGATTTGAATAAAACTCATGAAATTGATTATATTATTCCTGGAAAACCGTTAGCTATAATTGAAGAATTTGATGCGGGGAAAAACACCTATTTAGATGAGGGTGAGGTTAGATCTTCTGTTATTGGAAAATCTAGCGCTAACATGGTCGATCGTATTTTAAGTGTTAAACAAAAAAATCCACCTATGATACCCAAGATTGGTGATATTATTGTTGGATATATCGATATGTTATTTGGAAATATGATATCGGTAAGGATTGTTTATATCAATGAAAAATATTCTAAATCTGGTTTTTCTGCGATAGCCTCGACTCGTATGTCTAATTCAGGGGGAAACTATGGTTCAGGCTGGCGTGAGAGAAGCTATAAAGGTAAATTTGTTTTTAAGGTGGGCGATATTATAAGGGGAAGAGTATTCAGCTTATTGAATTCTTCAATTCATTTAACATTAGAGGACAGAGACTTGGGAGTTGTGTATACAATTTGCTTTTCTTGTGGAAATGAATTTGTCAAAGTACCTGGAGGATTAAAATGCAATTCCTGTGGTAATTTTGAAGACAGGAAAGTTTCAATTGATTATGGAAAAGAATCCTTTACACTTTTGTATGATAAACAATTTCCTATGACATGAATGCATTCAAGGTAGGTTTTCAAGGCGAATCTGGATCTTACAGTGAAGCATCTGCGCGTATTCAATATCCTGATCCAAATTATTCATTCATTCCGTTTAGATCATTTCGTGAATTGTTTGATGGTGTTGAAAATTCTACAGTGGATCTGGCAGTAGTTCCAATTGAAAATTCTACAGAAGGGAGTGTAAATGAAACTTACGACTTACTAGTTGAAAAACCTCTTTACGCTATCGGGGAAATATATCAGAAAATACATCATTGTTTAATCATCGATAATGATGCGTCTCCAGACGAAATTTCTGTTGTCTATTCTCATCCACAGGCATTGGCTCAGTGTAGAAAATATATTCAAAAGAAACACTTAGAATCAATCCCTATGTACGATACTGCAGGATCTGTTAAATTTATTAAAGAAACTCATAGTACTAGCGCAGCAGCAATAGCTAGCAAGCATGCTGCCCAAATCTATGACATGAAGGTTGTAGAAGAAGACATCGAGGATAATTCTAATAATTTTACTAGATTTCTAATAATTTCTAAAAGTTATAATAGGAAAGCCGATGACAATAAGATATCAGTTATTTTTTCTATCCCTCATACCCCTGGATCATTATATTCTATACTCCAAGAATTTGCATTAAGAAACATTAATTTAACAAGAATTGAATCAAGACCCACGAAAAATATACCTTGGGAGTATTATTTTTTTGTAGATTTAGAGGGAAACGTTAATGATGATAAAATTTCTGCCTCTCTTTTAGCTGTCAAGTCGGCTACTATTTTCTTTAAGTTATTAGGTTCGTATAGGAAAGACGAAATAAGGTAGTTATGACTGCATTCTGGTTCTGATTCCTAATCCTAATATCACAACACCAGTTATGATCAACATCATTTGACCACTAAACGCAAGTGGACTGGCCTTCGAAAACGCCCCTAAATTCAAATTTAATGTATTTTCCCCTTCATTAATAACCTGAATTTTGTACTTACCATTTGTTTCCGATGTAACAGTTTCATTCAGTACCCCAATATTTCCAGTTTTATTCATTATCAATTTGTTGTTGGGGTCTATTACTAGCACTGTAAATTTAGATCCATTGGCATAAATATTTGCGATGTTGCCCGAATTCATATCTGGAGTGAATATTCCAGATTGATTTGGTTTTATCATCTCAGTAATTTCCACATATCTGGGGATATTCGAATCAATAATTGAAACAATACCTATCCCAATAAAAATGAAACCTGCAATAAAAAATATTATCAGGGAAAGCCTTCTTGATATAACTACCATAAATTTGCTTATGATAGCAGATGATTAAATATAATCTTTACAAATTCTACTGCAACAATTATTCGATATCGATTACTGTTTGAAAACCAAACAATGCTTCTTATGCTATGGTTTATTTTTTATTAAACTCTGATTAGGAGATTGATTTGGTAATCTCTATAAAATGTCAATCATGCAGAAGAATTGTATAACTGACATGCAATAGCAAGTTTTGTATCAGATGCTTCGGATTCGTGGCGTTATCCAAGTTTACCTTATAACCAATGCTGAATTTTGAAAAATTCCTCGATGGGTTCTTTCTTTAATAACTTTATCAAAGCTAATCCTTGTGGAACTGATAGTACTGGTTTGGAAAAATAATTATCAGTTCCTAGTCGTGGACATGCTACTTGAATAAACGCATCAATTTCTCTAAAGTTTTCTAACTTCTCATTTGAAATCTCGGTCAAAGCTATCAGTTGTATGTTAATTCCTAATTTGCTTAGCTCTTTCTTAAATTCTAAAGCTTTAATATTTGCAAATTGTCCCTCTTTTAATCCTATTATTATCCCCAAAGTTCTTGCATCGAGTGCCTTATACACAGAGAGTATTGCTCTCTTCTTGACAACTTCTGCTTCGTTATTGATTTGTAAAAATTCCTCAAAATATGGATCGAGCATAAATGTCGGTTTTTCTGTAGAAAGGGCTATCCCTATCGAATGGAATCTACTTTGGCCAAGAAAAATAAAAGCCTCAATTTCACTTTTGATGTTGTGCAGCGGATGAAATTCACAACCAAAGACTTGTGTATCATTCAATTGTCCTTTACCTTTTCCTTTTACCACGACAAACCCGTTATCCTCAAAAATCTTCCTGACCGTGTCAATTTGATGCAAGTGTTGACTGTCTGTAACTAATGATATAGTTTTAAATCGCCCCTTTAGTTCCGTTGCGCATTTTAATGCAACATTATCAAATCTTATAGTGTCAAAGGCATTTATCATGAATACTTTCTCTCCAAAATTTTCTATAGTTATAGTATGTCCTACGTTAAATAATATATCTGCACCCAGCATCTCTGCAGCATGAGTGTTAAGATCACAAGAACCCCAGCTCTTATCTCCTATTATATATGATATTATGTTGAATTCATTTTCAATTTTTTCAGAAACTTTTTGAATTTTTGGTAATAGGGGTTCAGGACCATTCAAAGCTATGGAACGAGGTTTTCTGTCTCTAATGATATCAAAAATTCTGTCTTCATCTATCTGGATCAAATTAAACGCCTTTCTGAATCGTATTGGACTATACATTAATATTTTTATGTATTTTTGTATCTCATCTTTCTATAACCAAATACATTCACGGCCGTTTCTTCCTCTTATGAATTTTGAATATTTGATGTATAATTTTGTAATCATACTTCGATAGTCAAGAGTTCAATCAATTATTATGATTATGGTTCTTGGTCACGGATTAATGATTTGGATACTTGGAGAAATAACAATAATATAGATAAAACTGTTACCGCTGTGCGGATAATGTTATTAGCTTTAAGAATGGGCTGGGCTGGGCTGGGCTGGGCTGGGCTGGGCTGGGCTGGGCTGGGCTGGGCTGGGCTGGGCTGGGCTGGGCTGGGCTGGGCTGGGCTGGGCTGGGCTGGGCTGGGCTGGGCTGGGCTGGGCTGGGCTGGGCTGGGCTGGGCTGGGCTGGGCTGGGCTGGGCTGGGCTGGGCTGGGCTGGGCTGGGCTGGGCTGGGCTGGGCTGGGCTGGGCTGGGGTAATGGCTATCCTTTCTTTTATTCCATTTTCTCTTCAGGATCTCTTTCTGAAATAGTTTAGAGATTTATAAAAAATTCGTTGCAGGTTAATCATGCAACAGCTCCCCAGGTTACAATCGATAATGCCTTAACTATTACATTGTTTGCGGACGTTACCGCTTTTGAATCGTCGAGGCTAATGGGCTCCGCCCTGAGTAATGGCAGTTTGGAATATTAGTTAAGAGATCAAATGATATGACAAATGATAATAAAATCAAGTATTATTCAAAAGCACAATATGTGTTACAATATTTATAAAAATACATAAAAAATTAGGTAGAGTTCCTATTCAGTTGTTGGCTTAGATCAAATTGTGAAATATATGGTTCGGGGAATCCTGTTCTATCCTCAGGACATCCGAAACCTCCTTGCAGTGCCTTTCTTACCACATTTTCGGAAATGTCAACTGTAGAGTTATCAGAAGGTGCAGATTCTCCTCCTGATGGTTGACATGAGAATGTTACATCAAAGTTTGTTCCATTGATGTTTCCATAAATCCTATAGTCAAATGTTGTTGCAACTGTTGGATAAAATGTCTCTGACTCATATTTTCCTACTTCACCAAATGCAGGATCCAAATTAGGTTACAAAAAATCCAGAGCCAAGAGCAAGTAATATCAAAATTATGAGTTCTAAGAATTAAAGAATTGGTAACACCGATTTAAGAGCATCCAATTCAGATAAGTCACTTTCTGTTACATTAGACTCATCTAAAGTTATCCCCGGCGTTTACACCGTCAATTGGCTTGTAATATCTAAAGACGACCTTCATATTACAAAAGGCTCATACGTTTTTTCAGTTGAAGACAACAGTAGTAAAACAAAACAACCATCAGAACAAAATATATCAAATATGTCCCCCAATTATTCTAAAAATCTTCCGACCACTGACAATCTAGTTCTTAATTTTAATATTGCTCCTTTTAAAACAGGCTCAAATACCTTTAATCTTGATATTTATTATGTAAATAATACCGCGATTGAAAATATTAGGAATGTGTTTTTAGAACTTAATAATTTTGATAAGAACTTAGGATCACTTGTTGATACTATGAAAAAAGTAGGATTGGGAAATTATTCCTCTATTGGAAATTATCTTAGTCAGGAAGGGAAATGGGAAATAAAAATAACCGTTCAAAGAATTGGTGAATACGACATCAACCAACGAATCAATGTTGATGTCAAATAAGCAATTCATAACTGTTATTAGAACTGCATAGCGTTCAGCATGCAACCCCAAATAATGATTAAACTACAAACATCTTGTTAAATGAAATATTATTTTATCATACCAATCCTATTATTTATTGATATTTTTAGGTTCGGTTTAAGAATTTGGATAGATCGTAGTAAAAGTCAGGGCATAACTTGAAATATTTCTTGTCCAATATATCTTTCTGATTAAAATTATTCATACCCTAAGGTTAATATTATACTGAACAAAAATCTATTTTGACTTGCATTCCGCAAGTCGCACAGGAGTTAGAATGTGAATGGAAAAATTAGTAACTATAACAAAGTAACTACTTTTCGATGAAACAACTAATCGATGTCATTAAACTAGTTAACATGAAAATGATGAGGGGAGATTCGATCAAAAAAATCAGTGCTGACCTGATAGATTGAATCTGACATGGGAATGATCAGATAGATGATATCGAAGTATAGATCACTATAATGCTATTATAATTGCATTAAAGATGATCCTATAGAACAAATCTAGCTAATGTGTGATTTATTTATTTGTACTAAAAAACAACATACAAATCTAGTTTTTCGATCGTACTCTTTCTCTTTATTGTAATCAAATCAAATTGATATACAATAAAGAAAGAAACTCAATAAACGTCCTTTCAATTTTTTAACTTAACTTTTCTTTGCTATTTCTCCTATCCTAATAAGATAGAAGAACAAGAATAGAGGAGGAGAAAGGAAAGGAAAGGAAAGGAAAGGAAAGGAAAGGAAAGGAAAAGTTAGGAAAAAAAGAAATGAAATGGACGATAAAAGTTCAACCGACGATTTATAATAAAGTAAATAATAATTCTACAGCCATTATTTACTTTATTTGACTCCGGTTGATCCTGCCGGACCCGACTGCTATCAGAGTGGGACTAAGCCATGCGAGTCAACATAGCAATATGTGGCATACGGCTCAGTAACACGTAGTCAACATGCCCAGGGGACGTGGATAACCTCGGGAAACTGAGGATAAACCGCGATAGGTCATCACTTCTGGAATGGGTAATGACTTAAATCTATATGGCCCCTGGATTGGACTGCGGCCGATCAGGCTGTTGGTGAGGTAATGGCCCACCAAACCTGTAACCGGTACGGGCTCTGAGAGGAGGAGCCCGGAGATGGGCACTGAGACAAGGGCCCAGGCCCTATGGGGCGCAGCAGGCGCGAAACCTCTGCAATAGGCGAAAGCTTGACAGGGTTACTCTGAGTGATTTCCGTTAAGGAGATCTTTTGGCACCTCTAAAAATGGTGCAGAATAAGGGGTGGGCAAGTCTGGTGTCAGCCGCCGCGGTAATACCAGCACCCCGAGTGGTCGGGACGTTTATTGGGCCTAAAGCATCCGTAGCCGGTTCTACAAGTCTTCCGTTAAATCCACCTGCTTAACAGATGGGCTGCGGAAGATACTATAGAGCTAGGAGGCGGGAGAGGCAAGCGGTACTCGATGGGTAGGGGTAAAATCCGTTGATCCATTGAAGACCACCAGTGGCGAAGGCGGCTTGCCAGAACGCGCTCGACGGTGAGGGATGAAAGCTGGGGGAGCAAACCGGATTAGATACCCGGGTAGTCCCAGCTGTAAACGATGCAGACTCGGTGATGAGTTGGCTTATTGCTAACTCAGTGCCGCAGGGAAGCCGTTAAGTTTGCCGCCTGGGGAGTACGGTCGCAAGACTGAAACTTAAAGGAATTGGCGGGGGAGCACCACAAGGGGTGAAGCCTGCGGTTCAATTGGAGTCAACGCCGGAAATCTTACCGGGGGCGACAGCAGAGTGAAGGTCAAGCTGAAGACTTTACCAGACAAGCTGAGAGGAGGTGCATGGCCGTCGCCAGCTCGTGCCGTGAGGTGTCCTGTTAAGTCAGGTAACGAGCGAGATCCCTGCCTCTAGTTGCTACCATTATTCTCAGGAGTAGTGGAGCTAATTAGAGGGACCGCCGTCGCTGAGACGGAGGAAGGTGGGGGCTACGGCAGGTCAGTATGCCCCGAAACCCTCGGGCCACACGCGGGCTGCAATGGTAAGGACAATGAGTTTCGATTCCGAAAGGAGGAGGCAATCTCTAAACCTTACCACAGTTATGATTGAGGGCTGAAACTCGCCCTCATGAATATGGAATCCCTAGTAACCGCGTGTCACTATCGCGCGGTGAATACGTCCCTGCTCCTTGCACACACCGCCCGTCGCTTCATCGAAGTTGGTTCTTGGCGAGGTGGTGCCTAATTGGTACTATCGAACCTGGGGTCAGCAACGAGGGAGAAGTCGTAACAAGGTGGCCGTAGGGGAACCTGCGGCCGGATCACCTCCTTAGTTATTATATTGTAGTAGTGGTAGTGGGTTAGAAGGGGCCTAGTGCTCTTTCTAATCTGCGAGACTTTACAATAAAATTATACTAATAAAATAAAATCCCTAAATCTATCATATTATCATAATCATCATCTTCATCTTAATACATGAATGATGTAAGATAAAAAAGAGAGGGAGTGCAATCAAATCAATCTGATCAATCAATTCCTTCATTTTTCATTCATACGGTTCGAAAAACTGACTAGTATGTTGTATTTAGTATAAAAAATATTCATAGTTGCTGGACAGTTCTATTGGCGTAGTCTGTGTAAATATTATAATACATACCATAAAAACAATCTAAAATCATCTATCTGATCATTCCAAACAAAATCAGCATATGTAGTATCGGATGCAATTCTTTGTCTCATAAAAAAATGAGGAGTAGAAGATAAAGAATGAAGTTGATGTAGTAAACGTTGTTTACAATGATCATCATGTAAAGGAAAACTCCAATCATATATGGATAGAAAATGAAATACATAGAATAACTAATACTAATCCAAAATTATTGTGATAATGAATAATTTATTATTCGCGTAATAATGGAATAGTGAATTGTAGTAAAATATTATGTGTAACTGGTTGTAGTGCAAACAGAGATTAATATATAAACATACATACGAAATACCAAATACCGACCAAATCAAATCAAATCAAATCAAATCAAATCAAATTAGACTTTTCTACCACAAGTGGAACTAACTAACTAACTAACTAAAAGACTAGACTAGATAACTAATCTAATAACTAGATCCAAAGGACAAAGAAAGAAAGAAACTCCAACAAAAAATAAAAAATAGAAAGTAAGTAAGTAAATTTATTTATTTATTTATAACTACTGGACTGGTGCAAAGACGCCGATTGGTGGATGACTCGGCTTGATAAGCGATGAAGGACGTGGCAAGCTGCGATAAGCCTGGGTTAGGTGCATGCGACCGACGACCCCGGGATTTCCGAATGAGGTCTCTCTATACACTCCCATGCTTTAGCTAGGGAGAGCAAACCGTCCGAAGTGAAGCATCTGAGTAGGACGAGGAAGAGAAATCAATTGAGATTCCGTTAGTAGCGGCGAGCGAAAGCGGAACAGCCCAAACTGAATCTGTTATGGTAACATGATAGAGATGTGGTGTTACGGATATGGCGTATAGGATCCTGTAATCGAAGCTAAAGTGTACTGGAAAGTACCGGAATAGAGGGTGATACCCCCGTAGGCGAATGAGAGCAGGATTCTGTCATATTCAGAGTAACTGGCCTTGGCAGTGGCCAGTGAAGATGGGTGAAAGTAGCATCCAAGGCTAAATATTCATCAAGACCGATAGAATACTAGTACCGTGAGGGAAAGTTGAAAAGTACCCCGGAAGGGGGGTTAAAAGCGCCTGAAACCAATCGGTTACAGACGTGTATGGCTCGAAAGGATTTCTAGAGTCATACGTTCCGTCTAGAAACACGGGCCAGGGAGATTGCTGTCATGGCAAGCTTAACCTTTAACAGAGGGAAGGCGAAGGGAAACCGAATTTGCGCATTTTTTCATTTGAAAAAAGAGGCAATGGATCTGAAAGGGTCTTGAGTCATGGCAGTAAGGCTAGAAACCGGACGATCTAGTCCTGGATAAGACGAAGGTGAGCGAAAGCTCGCTGGAGGTCTGCAAGGGTCCTGACGTGCAAATCGGTCCCCTGATCTGGGATTAGGGGTCAAAAACCAATCTAGTCCGGTGATCGCTAGTTCCCACCGAAGTGGATCGCAGTCCTGCCTTAGCTGAGATTGCTTGTACTGTAGAGCACCGATCGGGCGGTAAGGGCTCGAAAGAGCTCGCCATCCATTCGAACTCCGAATGTGCAAGCGTCGTAGAAGCTAGGAGGCGGGTTTATGTGGGGTAAGCCTCATAACCGAGAGGGGGACAACCCAGACTAAAGTTAAGGTCCCCAAATGTCTACTAAGTGTCAAACCAAAGGGTGTTTTCGAGCAAAGACAGCAGGAAGGTAGGCTCAGAAGCAGCCATCCTTCAAAGAGTGCGTAACAGCTCACCTGCCGAGCTCGAAAGCCCCGAAAATGTACGGGGCTCAAGTAGACTACCGATACTTTAGACCACCGACGATGTCGGTGCGTGGTAGGTGGGCGTAGTGTTTGGGTAGAAGCTGGGCTGTAAAGTCCAGTGGACCGAACTACTAGTGCAGATCCTGGTGGTAGTAACAGCATAGCCGAGTGAGAATCTCGGCGACCGCATGGGCAAGGGTTTCCCGGCAATGCGTCATCAGCCGGGAGTTAGCCGGTCCTAAAAACAACCTCAACAGAATTGTTTGAATGGGAAACTGGTTAATATTCCAGTGCCTTGAAAGTTCGTTATTACCTCTTCTGTCGCTTCCGGATAGGGTAAGCAGAACCGTCGTTCTGTCTAAGTATTCTAGCTTTGAGGAGTGCCGTAATGGCGAGAATTAAAGCGAGATACCAATGGCCTTCTGCAAGGAGGGTTTACTTGATTCCAGGAGACAATGAAAGCAGAAATAGGAAGATACTTTCAAGACCGTACCGAGATCCGACACTGGTGCCCTGGATGAGAAGTCTAAGGTCTATCGGGTATACCGTATGGCAAGGGAACTCGGCAAAATAGCTCCGTACCTATGGTATAAGGAGTGCCTGCAGTTTTTACGAGGAGTAGGGACTGCAGGTCGCAGTGACTAGGGGGTCCCGACTGTTTAATAAAAACACAGGTGGTCGCTAGTCCGAAAGGATGTGTATGGCCTCTGTATCCTGGCCAGTGGCGGTACCTAAAACCTGGGTTCAACTGGGCTAAGGGCCGCTAAACGCCGGGAGTAACTCTGACTCTCTTAAGGTAGCCAAATGCCTTGTCGGGTAAGTTCCGACGTGCATGAATGGAACAACGAGGGCCCCGCTGTCCCTGCCTACAACCCGGTGAAGCCACATAACGGGGACGAACAGTCCCCGAACCTCTGTCGGGGAGAGAAGACCCTGTGGAGCTTTACTGCAGCCTGTTGTTGCGATATGGTGTCAAATGCAGAGAGTAGCTGGGAGCCGTTATGGTCAGTTCTCCGGGACTGATTTAGGCAAAAGTGTAACACCAGCCATTTGTTACCGTATCGCTAACCTGTTTAACAGGGACATCGGCAGGTGGGCAGTTCGGCTGGGGCGGCACCCCCTTGAAAATGTATCGAGGGGGCCCAAAGATTGGCTCAGGCGGGACAGAACTCCGCCGGTGAGGGCAAAGCCAAAAGCCAGTCTGACTGGATTCCCAATGATACGGGATTCAGAGGCGAAAGCCGGGCTTAGCGATCCATCATGTCCTCACTATTGGGGGCTGGTGGTGACAGAAAAGTTACCCTAGGGATAACAGGCTCGTCGCGGGCGAGAGCTCCCATCGACCCCGCGGTTTGGTACCTCGATGTCGGCTCTTCCCATCCTGGTTCTGCAGCAGGAGCCAAGGGTGGGGCTGCTCGCCCATTAAAGGGGAACGTGAGCTGGGTTTAGACCGTCGTGAGACAGGTCGGTCTCTGCCTGACAGGGGCGTGGTTGTCTGAGGGGAAGTTGCCCCTAGTACGAGAGGAACAGGGCAGCGCAGCCTCTGGTTTATCAGTTGTCCGACAGGGCAAGCTGAGCAGCTAAGCTGTTTAGGATAACTCCTGAAAGCATCTAAGGAGGAAGCCTTTCCCGAGAAAAGACAACCTTCCGTAAGGAGGAGGGCGGCCATAGAAGATGGCGTTGATGGAATGGAGGTGTAATTATCAAGCCTTCGGGCGAGATATTCAGCCTGCCATCACCAATAGCCCAACGCACCTGATCTGTAATTAAAAAATTACAACCGACAAGTAAGTATGTGGATATATGTGTAAGTGTATATAGATAGCTAACTAGTAAGTAGGAAGGTATCTGAGTATCTGAGTATGTATGCAAATACATGTTTTATCTTCTTCTTGATTGCACTGCATCATCATCATCATCACTACTACAGTAATGTAGCGTGAACCAAAAGCACAAAAATATGAACTACATTTCTATTTCATGCGTAAAGAATAGCTTTATGATCTGTCAAGTAATTTTGATTATGTTTAGTTTTATGATTTTTTCTTCTAAATGATGTTATGATTGGACTTTCTTTCAGTTTACGGTAGTCGAAGGGTGAATTCGAGCTAACTTGCTATTTGAAATCAAAGCTCGGGTTCTTTTTTCATCTAAAGCTTCTTCGATAAATACATTTACAGTCTCAATTGAATATAACCTCAATATTTCAACTAATTTGGAATTTCTGTTCAATTCATAATTTTTCATTTTGCCTTTATACTTATTTTCTATTACAATCTTATTTTGAACTAATTGGGGGATGATTCTTTGGACTGTTCTTAAAGGTATTTCACTAGATTTGCTTATTTCTGCTGTAGTAAAATTAAACTGCTGATTTATTATAAGAAAATCAATCACTCTGGCTATATTATTTCGAAAAATTCTTTCCAGCGGTCGATTCTTTATTAGAGTTAATTCTGTATTTTCATCCATGTCAAATACTATTTCTGACAGTATAAATTGTTTGTGCCAAAACTGGCGCTAAAGATCAAATCTCAACATTATTGCTTTCTTCTTGAACCCTATTTTCTCATAAAATTTAGATACTTTTTCATCACAATCAAGAATTATTTTATAACATCCACGTTCTCGCGATATGGTGATCAGCTTATTCATAATTTCTTTTCCAATACCTCTACCCTCGTACCCTTTTCTAGTTGCTACATCTTCTATATGGCCAACCTTGCCTCCATTATGAATGAATTTCTGTTCTATGAATAATGTGGCTGTACCGATGACCTCTCGACTCTTTGTATCCTCTGATATAATTATTACATAATCCTTATTTGTTATGATTTCTTTTATGATTTCTTTTTTTAACACTTCATTAGTTTTTATGCCGCCTACCGCGGATAAGTTTGAGAGTGTTTCAAAAAACCCATTATCAAAATCATTCTCTTCAATTTCTCTTATTATGAATGACATGCGTTTTAAATTATTTTGACGTATTGTTAAATTAATCTTTATTCACGTATTTACCCTAAAAACTCGAAAATTCGGTTTATGGGTATTAAAAATATATACAATCTCTTCTTCATTGATCGAACATTACGATTAATATCTATATTCAGTTGATACTTTATGTTATGGTCTTTAGGCCTATTTAGTAATTCTTCCAAAGTCTCCTTTTCCCATATCCAATCTTGAGAATGCCTTAGTTTTGAAACAAAAATTCTTTGGGTAAAATATATCGTCTTGTTAATTACACATTACCATAATTAACCTTGTTTTTTCATGAATGAACTTTGTACTGTTAAAATTAAACTATTGAATGTCTTAAGCTTATTATATTATATAAAGAAATTACGAATTCTTTAGAAATGCTAATTAATATATTTCCTTTAATCAATTATTAGTGTAAAAATAATATCCATGACGTCCGAAGTTGAAATTAACAATCCTAACAAGAATAAGATGGCTAGAATAATGGTAGTGGATGATGAAAAAGATATTCTTAGAGTTATTAAGAGAGATTTGGAAATAACAAATGAATTTCAGGTGGAAGTATTTTCGAGTGGCCATGATGCGTTGAGCTCTTTTAAAAATCACGAATTAGGCTACTACGACGTAATCATCACTGATATTAGAATGCCTAGGATGAATGGTTTTGAGTTATATAGAAATATCAAGGAAATGCGCCCTGACACCAAAATTGCCTTCATTACTGCGTTTGAAATAAACAGAGATGAATTTACAAAAGTTCTTCCATCAATTGATGTTAAAGATTTCATTATTAAACCGATCGATATGAATGATTTAATTTTTAAGATTAAATCTATGTTAGCAATTTAGATGGAACTTTCATATCAAAAATGTTAAACAGCTTGTAAATGATAAGCATAGTATCATCTAGAAATAATATTTTCTTGCTGATTCTTGTAATTGGCGTAGGTATTTCTTTGTCTATATTATCATATCATTATTCTGGCCTAACCGCAGATCAAATTGGTGAGATTGCTTCTAGTGATATAAGGTCAAATGCCATAATTGAAACAGACGGTCTTTCTAAAACTCTATTGCATATCATAGATCCAGTATCTACTAACCTCGAGATCTTGTCTAAAATTGTAAATTACAGCAATATAGATGGAACTAAACTAATTATGGATGAAGTTCAGAACTCGACAAAGTCGTTGACTGAGGGATACTATTGGATAAATGAAGATGGTAGAATTGTCTCAATAAGCAACGTTAACTCTAGTATAATTGATTCATATAGTAATATTGATTTAAGTAATCGAGAATATTTTGTTATTCCTAAAGAGACTCATGCTAGTTATTATAGTAGTGCAATAGAATCTATAGACAAAATTCCGCGACTTTATATTTCATTTCCTGTTATGGAACAATCCGACGGAGAACCTGTGTTTAAAGGGGTTATCGTTGCATCCATCAAAATTCATGAATTAGGTCGTTTTTTACAAAGCGAATTAGCTCCTCAAGTAGCAGGTAATGTTGGGTTGATGGATAAGAATGGTATTATTATTTATGGTAGTAATCCTTCGCTCATTGGAAAATACTATCTTGGAGAAGAATTTCAATCCCTAGTACCTGAGGAAATTAGAGGACCTTATAATTCTCTATTGGCTAGATCTCTTCAAGGATCGGCTGGAGCTGAAGATCTAATATTGGATGGGGGAAACAAGACTACTATTACATATCAACCCGTCTATATAGGTGGAAAGTATTTGTGGACTTTGTTTGTGAGCTCTCCTCATCAATTAGCAGCTGAGGTGGGATTTTTGATAAATAATCAGAAAAATTTTAGTACTTTAATGATCCTAATAATTGGAGCGGTAGCCTTGGGCATTGCGTTTTTGATCCTTTCCTGGAATAAACGGCTAGAGTCTGCAGTAAATTCGAGAACTATAGAACTAAAAGATGCAAATAATTCATTGATAAAATATAATAAGTTACTCGAATCGGCTAATGAAAAACTGAGCATTCATGATAAGATGCAAAAAGAATTCATAAATATTGCTGCTCATGAATTGAGAACTCCCATAATGCCTATACTTGGAGATGCGATATTTCTTGAAAAACAATTCGAAGATGGAAAAGAAGAAGTCAAAGTTGACAAAGAACAAGTGAGTTCTATTATTAGAAACGCCAAACGATTAAAGAGATTAGCATCAGATATTTTGGATATTACTAAGATCGAAAGTCAGTCCCTGAAGCTTAACAAAGAACGCTTTAATATCAGGGACATTATTTTGTCGTCGATCAGTGATATAAAAACCCAGTTATTAAGCAGTAATCCAGAGCAACTAGAAAATTTGGATATAATATATGAACCCCAAGACATCTTTGTATTTGCAGACAAAAATCGAATCACACAGGTTATTTTTAACCTTCTAGGCAATTCTGTAAAGTTTACTGAAAAAGGATCGATTAACATCGAAGTAAAAATTGAGAGAGATGTGGTAAAAAATATTGAAAATGTGATCATTAGTATTTCGGATACTGGACAAGGTATCGATCCTGATATACTTCCAAGATTGTTTACTAAATTTACTTCAAAGTCTTTTGAAGGTACTGGTCTTGGTTTGTTTATATCAAAGAGTATTATTAATTCTCATAATGGCAAGATCTGGGCAACCAATGATCCCAATGGCGGTGCTACCTTTTATTTTAAAATACCTCAACAGTGAATTAAATGGATGTAAATCAATGATGCTTTTGCAGATTTTATAAAATCCAAGTTGATCTCGGCCATGAAAGTATGATACTAGATTGGGAGAAAAACTAGCTCGAAAAGTAAGATGAAACAAAATTCAGATGCCGGGTCTAATGTCTCTGAATATTTTTTAATATTATTCTGGATTGTTTTCTCTTTCGCGGTTTGTTTTTTTGGCCAGTCTTTTATTCCATAACTTACTTGCGATGAATAGTAAAACTATGGTTATTATCAGTGATATTTCAAGAATTATTAAACTAGTAATGGTAAGAGTCTCAAATATTTGAATCAATACTATGCCCATTATATTTCCGGCAATTAACGCGATAAAAAAAATCTTTAATATCTCCTTCCATGTCATACTGCGATTATCATTTCATATTATAAAATTAAATATATTTTTATTGAATTGATTTATTTACGTTGACCGAATAAATATTGAATTAATGTAGTCGACATTCAGAAAATGTAGTGTAAAATATCAAAAAAATTAAGTTTTATTAAAAGCTGTCAAAACCTCCGCCATCAAAATCAAATCCTCCTCCCCCTGTGTCTCCGCCCTGCATGTCTACATTTTCTGTTGCTCCTGTTTCCGTGCCGGCTCCCGAATCAGACTCCGACCCCGTGCCACCGGTATCTCCTGTGTCTCCAGCCATTGAACTCTCCATTGGATTAAGGGCCATACCCATAAACGACATTAACGACATGAAAAACACCATATCCATAATGCCCGAAAAAATCAAAAATGGCATCCATGATCTGTTATTTCCCATAAATGTTTGGAGTTGGGCTTTATCACCTTGTGAATACCATTGTTGAACTTGTCTCAACTTATTCTCTAGTTCCTGTTGTTTTGAAGTTAATACTTTTAACCCTGTGTCTGTTAATTTGTACTGCATTTTCTTCCCAAAGAAAAATATTTTCTTTTCAAATTTATCTACAAGTCGTTGACTTTCTAATTCCTTAAGAATTGTCTCAACTTCTGACTTTGTAAGTTTTGTAAATTTTATGATTTTATCGGATGTATTAAAATTCTTATAAATTGCATTAAGAACTGTGAAATGTGTTGGACTATCGTTAAGATTGAATGACATATTTATAAATATATAAAGTTATACTTAAATACTATTGCATTTTTTGTTTTTCTAATAAATTGGTTTTGTGATGAAAAAGTTGGCATGTTGATGCCATATCATTGAAAAATTTGGCAAGATGGAAATCTTTTCTGCATTATGGATTTAGTACACTGTAGGACTAATTAATCCTAGTAATCCTACGATCATCTACATGTCCTGCATTATCGAAATCTGTATTCACTCTCCATACACTATTTAACAAATATCATATTATGATAAATGAAATCATAACGAGAACCGAAACATCAATAGAAACTAGGAGGTTAAAAATAGTTGTAGTTATATTAACTATCTATCTAGCGGTAGAAATCGTGGCTGGATATATCACCGGAAGTCTGGCTTTAATTGCAGATGCTCTGTACATGTTTGCAGATGTCTTCGGAATTTCACTTGTTCTTGTAGCTTCCATATTTAGTAAAAAGCCTCCAACTCCTTTGCATACCTACGGATTCTATAGATCTGAAATTCTGTCCTCTCTTGCCAATTGTGTTATTCTGTTATTGATATCAATCTTTATCATATTTGAAGCCTACAGACGGATTTTTGAACCTCGCGACATAGAAAGCTCCATCATGCTGATCGTTGCCATAATAGGATTAATTGTAAATCTTGTTGGGCTCAGGCTTTTAAAAGGAACGCATAAACATGCGGAACATACATTTTCTGAATCAACACAGGAATATAACAATTTAGGAATGACCGATGCTCTTCATATTCAAGGTGCAAAGCTAGAATTATTTAGTGATCTTCTTGGATCTATTGCAATCATCATTGGAGCTGTTCTCATATATTATACTAATTATTATCTGATAGATTCCATAATTAGCTTTGGTCTCGCTCTGTTCATTATACCTCGTGTTTGGTATTTGTTGCAAAGATCAATATCAATTTTAATGGACAGTTTCTCCGTCAAGTTTGTTGTATAAGGACAATAAAGGATTCAATTCTGCAGATAAGAGGCGTGACAGGAGTGTTTGATCTCCACATATGGAGTATAACTTCCGGAAATATTGCATTGTCTGAACATAGTTATTTTTGATTCAACCAAATCACAAGAGATACTCCGAGAAATAAATTCACTCTTAGAAAAGAAATTTGAAATTTATCATACTACAATTCAAATCGAAAAATATCATATAGTTGATGATAGGGATCATTAAATGTTTTTTATTATCTTTGCCTGAAATTGACTATAAAGTTGTCATCTTTATAGGATAAAATAGATATTTATGTATGCAACCTGATCAATATTAGTCCTCAATGGTATCTGAAATAACTATCGCACTAGATCTCGATTCTGTTTTAGCTGATGTAATGCAAATCTGGTTAGAGGAATATAATACAATTTTTAATACCAAAATAAAAAAGCGGGATATATCTGATTGGCATATACATAATATATTATCAATAAGCAAACAACAGATAACGGATTTATTCATAATGGTCTGGCAAAAACGCTGGCAGGACATACCTCCAACCAGTAACGACCTTTCAGATGTAATAATTCAATTACAAGACAAGGGCTTTCGAATTTCCATTATTACAAAGAGAGAGCGTGTTACAATGCCATTTGTGGCTCATTGGCTAGACCTAAATAATATACCTTTTAATGATATTGTTTTCATTTTTGATGACGTGTCAAAGAGCCATTTTCCTTTCTTTCTATTGGTCGATGATTCTCCAATCAATGCGAAGGAAGTTGTTACTCCTAAACAGATAATAATTTTTGATCAGCCTTGGAATAAATCTTTAGCATCTTATACAAGAATAAGCAAATTGAATGAGCTAATTGACTTGGTATGATATATAACGATTGACCTTCAATTTTATCTTATTCTACTATCCAACTCTATAAATAATCTATTTAAGGCCGATGATAGTCCGCTATGATTACAAAGGAAGTTGAAACTTTCTTCGAACTTATCTCTATCCAAAGTTGGTTTTCCCAAGTAATCTAATTCTATGTCTTCCAGATCTGTTTTCAAATAAATCATTATTGAACATGCTTCGTCATTATCGATGTCACTTAATTTGTATTCTCTAAGCTCAAGCTTTATTACTGTCCTCCCTTCGATTACAAATTTGTTCTCTAGAATAACTTTCCTTCTATTTAATCTCAACAGTATTGAAACACTATAATAACTAATTTAATGTTAAAGTTCTCCATATGGGGTATATTATTGTCTGCCTATTTATAGTCCAAAAATCGTATCCATTCGGGAAACCATAGCTGACTTTCATGAACCCCAATGCCTTTCGCCAAAATCTCCGGAGAGTTATAAAATACAGAATCAGCTCCTAATTCTGATGCTATCTTCTTATTCAGATCATCTATATATGATATCTTGCCAACATATTTTCTTCCAATAAGATCCTTTTGTTGAGTATATAATCCAACCTGGCGGCCATCAATGGTGGGAACGTAGCTAACTACTATATCAATTTTATGAGCCCTTGCTTTTCTTAAATAGAAGACTGTTTCAATTATGGTGCCTCCAGTTTGGATTGTACCTTGAACTGATAGAATGTTATTATCATAGGTAACTGGAGTAATAATGAACTTAAGGGTTTTACCATTGGATAGTAATTTATTCTTACTTACCTGTTCCGAATAATCAATCATTGGATCTGAATCATCATATCTGTCTTTTATTATACCTTCAACCATTTCAAATTTTTTTCCATTATTTTTGAATCCTATGTTTAAGCCTAGAGCCATTGGTCTAGTATAATCTGGTTCCGCAAAGATCATGTCTGCGTCTATGTTTTTGTTTGATAGATACTGGGCCTGAATGTTTCCAATATTTTTTCTTATAGAATAAATGCTCCTGTTATCAAAAATACTTGACACATGTGATTCGCGAATAAATTCGAATGGATCCATTAAGATTCTATTCTTATCCAGTTGTGTCAGGATATCCATACCATACTTGGGACTTAAACGAATTAGCTGTCCTGGATTTATTTCTTTTAATTTTAAGTGGAAAAAACTCTCTAGGTAGTTCTCGGAAGTAACCATAAAAAATAATTCGTTTTCATCCCGTCCCAGAAAGAGGGGTTTAAATCCTGTACTATTTCTAAAAACATAGATTTCATTGTTAATATTTATTACATAATTACCCCTTAAATGCCTGTCCAAAAATTCAGCTGCTTTATAAGGATCTTTTTGTGCCAGTAGCAGTTCTTTGAAAATGTAATGAATTTGTTTTAATGGTTCGGATTTTCTGTTTCTTATTAAAGGATGTGTTGTTAATTTATCTAAATCTATAAAAAATCCATCAAGAGCAAAATTTATTCTCTCCATTCTTTTGGACTTTGGTTTTTTTTTTGAAAGATGTCCAACCGTCGTTTGCATTGGATGATTCAGCTGCTTTACAATTTTCTCATGTATGGTATCAAATGTAGGCAACGAGCCATAGCCACCGACCTCAAATTTACCCGAACTAATTTTCCAAACTGCCTTTCCACGATGTTGGAGTAATTGCATCCCGCGAAATACTTGATAAATTATCTTTTCGTTATTGACGTTCTCATCCAGTACGCACACTGCAACTATTCCGCCCATTAAGATCCAGAATTGTTTTATCGTTAGAACGATAAAAATTTTGACATTTATACATTCTCTGATCATTTTGGTCCAAAATACTACGTAAATATATATTCCATTGTTAACTAATCTTTTAGAATTGATAATTGGTTTATTGGGTAAAGCAAATGTTGGTAAATCAACATTCTTTAATGCAGCTACAGATTCATCAATACCAATTGCTAATTTTCCGTTTACTACTATTAATCCGAATATCGGTGTTGCATTTGTAAGAGTAAATTGTGTTTGTAAAGAGATGGGTGTTTTGGATAATCCCATTACTTCTAAGTGTATTGACGGAATAAGATATATCCCAATAAAACTAATAGATGTAGCAGGACTAGTTCCCGGTGCACACTCGGGAAGAGGTTTAGGCAATAAATTTTTAGATGACGCTCGTCAGGCTGACGTTCTAGTCCACGTAATAGATATCTCAGGATCTACCGACGAAGAAGGCAGGCCAGTTAATCCGGGTGAAGGAAATCCGCTTTTTGATTTGGAGTTCATAGAAGATGAATTTGATCTTTGGATACGTTCATTAATTCTGAGGGATTGGGACAAAATAATACGAGAAAGTGAAAATCTAAAACAAAGGATAGAAACTGTATTGTCTAATAGACTTTCTGGTCTATCAATTAGCGAACAATTAATCAGAAATTCCTTGGACCATATAAATTTGATCAAAAAGCCAAGCGAATGGACTAAAGAGGATTTGCTCATATTAAGCAAACAAATACGAACACGCTCCAAACCAATTATTTTAGCAGCTAACAAAGCCGATATCTCATCATCAGATATCAATATTGAAAAATTGAAGAATTTAAAGAGACCGTTTTTTCCTACTGTATGCGAGGCTGAATTGTTGTTAAGGAGAGCTTCTCATAAAAATCTTATTTATTATTTGCCAGGGGATTCGAGTTTCAAAATCAAGCAATCTGAAACACTTTCTAACAAACAGAATGAGGCGTTGGAGGTTGTATCTGGTATATTACACAGGTTCGGTTCGACAGGGATTCAGCAAGTAATAAATTATGCGTGTTTTGAAATATTACAAAATATTGTAGTTTATCCAGTGGAGGACGAATATAAATTTACAGACAAAAAGGGGAATGTCTTTCCTGATGCAAGAATAATTTCCAATGACTCAACTGCCAAAAATTTGGCATATTTGATTCACAATGACTTGGGAAAAGGATTTCTCTATGCTATTGATGCAAGAACAAAACAACGAATTGGTGCTGAGCATAAACTGAAAAATGGCGATATAATTAAGATAGTATCCACAATGAGTAGGAATTAATGCATGTTATGTTATGTTTAGGAATTGAAAGCACCGCTCATACGTTTGGATGTTCTATAATAGAAATTGACAAAAAAAGTGATACTGGCAATACAGAAAGCGAGTTTATTTTGTCAGAAGTAAGGGACATTTATAAAGCATCAGCAGGATGGGGTATTCATCCTAGGGATGCATCTAAACATCATACCATGGTAGCTACCGAAATCTTAAAAAAATGTCTACAAGATGCTAGAGTTGGTATTAAGGACATTGATATTGTTTCTTATTCTGCTGGTCCAGGATTGGGACCTTGTTTAAGAATAGGCGCTGTTGTTTCTAGATCATTGGCTTCTTTTCATAATATACCTCTAATTCCTGTAAACCATGCAGTGGGTCATATAGAATTAGGAATTAAACTTACTGGATCTGAAAGTCCATTAACATTATTGGTTTCTGGAGGACATACTATGTTACTTATTTACTATAAGAATAAATGGAGAATATTTGGGGAAACTTTGGATATTACACTAGGACAACTTTTTGATCAAGTGGGAAGAAAAATGGGCTTTTCATCCCCATGTGGAAATAAGATCGAAGAGGTATCTTATTTATCAAAGAGTCGAAAGATATACCCACTGCCCTATATTATTAAAGGGAATGATGTATCATTTTCGGGATTACTTAGTGCAGTTAAAACTTTGCTAAATGACAACGATAATGATATCCGTGACATATGTTTTTCACTACAAGAAACAGCATTTTCTATCATTGTAGAGGCGGTCGAACGTGCACTAGCCTTTACTGGAAATAAGGAATTTCTAATTGTTGGGGGTGTTTCAGCGAATAAGAGACTGTCCAACATGCTTGAAACCGCCTGCGATATACATAGTTCTAATTTTAATTCTTGTCCACAGAGGTTTTGTGGGGATAACGGCACACAGATAGCATGGACTGGTGCTCAGATGTATTTAAATTGTCCATCTAGTAGCGTTAAACCCGAAGATGCATCTGTTTACCAGTCTTGGAGATTGGATAGTGTACATATTCCGTGGAGATAACTTCATGAACTACCTTTATTTTGATCTTCGATCTGTAACTTAATTTCTTTAACCCAGTTACCGGGATTCATCACTCCAAACTTGTAAGTGTTGTTACTATTGTTTAGTTCTATCACTAATTTTTTGATAATTCTTCCTTCAGATCTTGCTTGTGCAATGTCCTTTAATTCAAATTCTATTTTTTCACCAAGTAATTCTTTAGATAATGTTGCTATTCGACCTTTGGTTTTTTCAAAGGCGAGTTTTCTATTTGTTAAAGTAAGAATTCCACTCTTCAAAGTATCTTCTGAACAGTCTTCAAATAGAACATTTTTTTCTTTATTTGATGAAGATGATGTTTTGTCCATAATTTTTAAAGTAATAACGTATTACTAAAATTATCTATTGACGAACGATAGAATGTTATTAAAAAAAGGTGCTGAATCAGAACTGTACCTCATTAATTGGCATGGTGTTAATGCTATTTCAAAGGTTCGAATTGCTAAAGCATATCGTAACTCTTCTATCGATATTCCATTGAGGAAACGGCGAACAATTCATGAAGCTAATATTTTATCCCAAGTAAAGTTTTTTGGGATCAATACTCCTTTCATTTATTTTCTTGACATAAAAAATTTTGAAATTATAATGGAATACATCGAAGGAAAAACGGTCAAAGACTTTTTTTCCCCCGATCTTTGTATAAATCTTGGGGAAATCGTTGGAACCCTTCATTGTAATAACATAATTCATGGAGATATTACCACATCCAATTTTATTATATCCTCAAATGGAGCCATTTTTGCAATCGATTTTGGATTGTCTTTCTTTTCTGAACGATATGAAGATAAAGCTGCAGATATCCGGTTATTTAAGGAAATATTGGCCAGCTTCCATGTAGATGATTTTGACATATCTTTTAGAAATTTCTATAATGGATATAAGAAAATATGTGGTAGTATAACGTCAAAAGTATTTAAAACAGTAAGTGAAATTGAAAAAAGAGGTCGCTATTCAAGATCTGAATTCTAACATTGTATGTAATTTTCTTTAATATTGAAATATCTATTGTATAACTTTTTTACACAATCCTTTTTCCTTATGTTGTACAAAATGATCTTGACAAAAATCAGTTTCACATTCATAGCAATGCCACCCGCATAAAGTATAACATACATTGCATTTTGAAATTGGTTTATTATAGTCAAATTCTTTAGTTTGTTTCACAATTCTTGGCTTTTGTATCCTTTTTTGCTGTTGCCTCATATGTCTATCCTCTATTAAAGCGCAAAACATCGTCGTGATGTTTGAAAATTCTTCTCCAACTGTGTGGATCTATCAACCTGTTTCATAAAATCAGAATGTTATTTAAGCTTTTCAAATGATAATTAGGGAATTTTCAACTCTTATTAGATTTGTAATTCAAATTAGTTCATAAATGCGGGAGGTGGGATTCGAACCCACGAATCCCTAAGGAACAGGGTTGTAGGAAACTTCCAAGCTCATTCTAAGCCTCGCACAATTTCTGACCTGCGCCGTTGACCGGGCTTGGCAACCCCCGCATTACTTTGGACTACATTAAAGCCAAATTTATCTATTGTTAATACATTTCATGTTAAATTCTTTGTTCGATGATCTTTCTTACCTGACGGATTATTCATTCTCTTATCGTTTAAATAATTATTAGGAGGGCATAAATATTGATTTAACTAGGGAGATGTTTTGACGGAAAAAAAACTATTTGGGACAAATGGCATAAGGGGGATATTTGGAAAAGATCTGTCAATTGAGTTTTTAATAGATATCACTTTTTCTATAGGTCGTTTTTTTGAAAAGGGGCCAATAGTGTTGGGATATGATGGTCGTTCTTCTAGTTTTGCAATTCAAAAAATTATATCGGCTGTGTTAATGTCAATGGGTATCGATGTATATACGATGGGCATGACACCTACACCTTGTCTACAATTCACTGTCAAAAATTTGAGATCTTCTGGTGGAATTATGATTACAGCATCACATAATCCTAAGGAGTATAACGGAATAAAACCAATTTCAACCCATGGATTTGAGCTGTCTAGAGATGATGAAATAAAAATTGAGTCCATCTATTATGAAAAAAAGTTCATGAGAGGGGATTCTGGTTCCTTTGGGAACTTATTCAAATTGGATGTTTTGGGACAATATATCGACAAGGTGCTATCTTTTATAGATATTGACATTATTAGACGATCAAATCTTAAGATTATCATGGATTGTGGTAACGGGGTCCAATCGTTAGTAGCTCCTTTGATAGGAAGAATATTAGGATGTGAAGTGCTAATCATGAATGGCTATATTGATCCAAATTTTTCTGCAAGGGGCTCCGAGCCGAAAATGGATAATTTATCTAGTCTTACTGAACTGGTAAAAAAGACAAGCTCTGATTTGGGTGTTGCATACGATGGGGATGGGGACAGAAGTATTTTTTGTGATGAAAAGGGAATAATCCATTGGGGAGATAAAACAGGATCAATTCTATCTTATCATTTAATTAAAAATAAGAAAATGGATACGACAATCGTATGCCCTGTTAATTCTTCATTGGTTATTTCAAAAATTGGTGAGTTGGTTAAGAAGGATGTTTATTTTACTAAGGTCGGAAGCGTTGAGGTTTCTTATGGCATGAAAAATACTAATTCTCTTATCGGATTTGAAGAAAATGGAGGTTTTTTTTATGGACCTCTGAATTTAGTTCGTGATGGAGCGATCACCACAGCTTTGGTTTTAGAAATGATGAGCTATCATAAGCAGGAAAAACAGGGACAAACCACAAAAAGCGTTGACAAGCTAACAGATAAAAAATCGTCACTATCAGATATTTTCTCTATGTTCGATAATACATTTCAATACAAATCTAGCTTGAATTTGTCTAGCAACGATGACATGCAACATGTTTTGGATGTATGTGCTGCACATGGATCTGTATTCAAGATAGAAAGGATCGATGGAGTGAAAATATGGTTTGATGCTGAGTCGTGGATAATGTTCAGACCTAGCGGCACAGAACCTTTGATTCGAATCTATGGCGAATCCAATGATGAAAGTTTGTTAGATTCAAAAGTAAAAGAATACCTTAATTTAATAAATAATATTTTGAACCCTGCTGATTGATATATGATAACATTTTTAATACTCTTTTTTATCATAAGAAAGAGTGGAAATGATCCCAATGGGTGATTGTAAATTATGAGTAAACCATATTATGTAAAATTTGATATACCTCAAGATCTGGTTAGTGCCGTTTATGAGGCAGTAAGACTTGCAAAACAGAGTGGTAAAATTAGAAAAGGAACAAATGAAACTACAAAAGCAATAGAAAGAGGAATAAGCAAATTAGTTGTCATCGCAGAAGATGTTGAACCACCAGAGGTTGTAGCACATTTGCCAATTTTGTGCGATGAACGTTCATCTAAATATGTTTTCGTTCCTAGTAAGAAAGACTTGGGTGGTGCATTAGGAATTGATGTAGGCTCTGCTGCTGCAACTATAATAGATCCTGGCGAATCTCAACAAATTCTTGACCAGATTACAAATACTATTGATAGCATAAAAAACAAGTCTGAGTAAAACAGGTGTATTTTATTAAATGAGCAAGACTGAGGAAAAGGTCATTCCTGCAGAAGTAATTCAAATCGTAGGCAGAACTGGAATCGCTGGAGAAGTAATTCAAGTTCGCGTAAGGATATCTGAAGGAAAAGACAAAGGCAGGATTTTAACTCGAAACGTAAAGGGACCAGTTAGAATGAATGATATTTTGATGCTTAGAGAAACAGAACGTGAGGCAAGAAAAATAAAGTGATGCTTAAAATATGGAGTTATTGCAGGTGGTTAAATAATGAGTAAGAATGTTGCATCATTGCGAAACTGTTTTTTTTGTGGAAGGCATGTTGATACGGGTAAAGGGATAATGTTAGTCAAAAATGATGGATCGATCCAATGGACTTGTTCATCAAAATGCAAAAAGAATCTTCGCGATTTGAAACGTGATCCACGATTATTTAAATGGACTGATAAATACATCAAAGGTGGAATTAGGAAGCAAAAGTGAAATGGGGGTAGAACAAACTCTAATACTTATTAAACCAGATGCATTTAAACGAAAATTGGTAGGAAAAATAATTCAACGTTTTGAGGAAAAGGGCTTTAACATCAAACAACTAAAGACCTATGATTTTACAGATGAAAAAGCTCAAGATTTTTATTCAATTCATAGAAGCAAACCTTTTTTTAAGGAACTAGTTTCATTTGTTTGCTCTGGGACCGTAGTTGCATGTATTTTGGAAGGAAATAATGCCGTCAGCACGGTTAGGATAATGATTGGCCTTACAAAATCTTTCGATGCTGCCCCTGGAACAATAAGAGGCGATTTTGGTCTGGGAATAAGTGATAATATTATTCATGCTTCCGATTCGCATGAAAGCTTCATAAAAGAGTCATCAGTAGTATTTTTATAAGTGCATCTACGTCAGCCTGTAGTAGTAGTTCTAGGTCATGTAGACTCTGGTAAAACCTCGTTACTAGATAAGATGAGGGGAACATTCGTTCAATCGCGAGAAGCTGGGGGTATTACTCAACATATCGGGGCAAGTTTTTTTCCAATAGAAATAATTCAGAGTTTGACAGGTCCGTTATTTAAGAAATTATTATCACATGATCATGCTATTCCTGGATTATTAGTTATTGATACCCCTGGACATGAGGTTTTTGCAAATTTAAGATTAAGGGGGGGATCAGCTGCAGATATAGCAATTGTTGTAGTCGATGTTAATAAGGGATTTGAACCTCAGACTATAGAAAGTATAAACATTTTAAAGAATAGGAAAGTACCTTTTGTAGTTGCAATAAACAAAGTCGATCGTATTACAGGCTGGAAAAAAGGAATTACCAATTTCATTACCGAAGAGATCAAATTTCAGCCGAAGGAAGTTCAAGTCGATCTTGATAATAAAACTTATAGTGTATTGGGTTCTCTTTCACAATTAGGATTCAATTCAGAAGCTTTTTGGCGTGTTAAGGATTTTACTAAAGAAGTTGCTTTAGTCCCAGTTAGTGCATCAAGTGGTGTTGGTATTCCTGAGCTTTTGACAGTCCTGGTAGGATTGGCTCAACAATTCATGATAAAAAAATTAGAAAGGCATGAAGGATCCGCTAAAGGAATTATACTAGAAGTAAATGAAGAAGTCGGATTAGGACCTTCTGCTAATGTCATTCTTTTGGACGGTATCATAAAGCAAGGTGATTCAGTAGTGGTCGCAAAACGCAATTCTGTTATAGTGACTAGGATTAAATCGTTACTTCTGCCAAAGCCACTTGATGAAATGCGTGATCCCAGGGATAAATTTCGTCATGTAGATACGGTAATTTCTGCTGCGGGATTAAAAATAACTTCCCCTGATTTGGATGGTGTGATAGCCGGCAGTCCATTATATGGACTCGCCTCTACCGATGACGAAGAGAAGATAAAAAATCTAGTTGAATCCGAAGTAAAATCTGCACTTATTAACACAGACTCCAATGGCATTATTCTAAGATGCGATACTATAGGTTCGATTGAGGCAATTTCGGAAATGCTAAAAAAAGAGAACATCCCAATCCGCTCTGCAGACATCGGACAGATAAGTCGAAGAGACGTGATGACTGCATCTGCAGTTAAAGAAAAGGACAGATACCTGGGCATAATATTGGGCTTTAATGTAAAAATTTTAGAAGATGCAGAAAAAGAGTCGTTTGAAAGGGATGTCAAGATCTTTAATGAAAAAGTTATTTATAACCTGGTGCGTAGCTATACCGACTGGGTATCTTACCAAAAGAATCATGAGGATTCTATCCTATTTAATGAAATATTTCCAATTTGTAAATTTGAATTTATGAAAGGCTATGTTTTTAGAAGAAGTGATCCAGCTGTTTTTGGTGCGGAAATTACCATAGGCAAAATGAAACAAAAAATGTCAATAATGAATCCTGATGGAAAAAAAGTGGGGGTAATACATCAGATCCAGGATAAGGGTAAATCAATCGAAGAAGCTACTAGGGGAATGCAAGTGGCTGTATCAGTTAATGGGCCTCAGATAGGACGGCAAATTAACGAGGGTGATGTTTTTTATACCTATCTGGATAGTAGGCAAGCTAAGTTACTACTGAATCGTTTTAATAATAAATTAGATGAAGAAGAAAAAATAATTTTGGATCATATCGTTAGCCTCAGAAGAAAAACAGATCCCGCTTTTGGATACATATAATAAATATGTAATTAATGTCATCTGATATTTATATAGTGTTAAATTTGTAAATAATATAAAACCTATGAATGAATTTAATTTAATAGGAAAAATTTTCTTTGCTCCTAATACTTCTGATTCCGAATTAATCGAAAAAGCCAAACTAAGATTGAAAGAACATGGGATACCTGAAGAGACAATTGAAATTAATTATAATGTTCAAGAACTAAGCGAGGGTGATCTATACATAAGTTATGATCCACCAGATTTAGTGTTGAGAAAAGTATATGCAAAGACTCCAAGTGGTTTTATTAAAATGAAAAGTGTAAAATCCATCAAACTCTAGATTTATCCCAATCTTATTTCGACTAAATCATTAACTAATTCATCAAAGCCCTTAGTTATGTTTATCTTCCTATCTGTCATTTGAAATGAGTCTCTTAATATTACTTCACCATTTGTTTCTAAATCCTCTTTACTTACAATTATGATTTTTTTACTCTTCTTATTTTCTGCTTCTGCCATTTGTTTTGAAAATGATCTTCTTAACAAGTCATAGTCAACTGGAAAATTGTTTCTCCTTAAATACGAGGCTAATCGTTCTACATAATCATATATTTCGATTGAGTCATATACTATATAATTCAAATCTTTAAATTCATCATTTTCATCTTTCTTAAATATTCCTTGTTGTTTCATTGCCAAAACAATACGCTCGATCCCACCCGCTGCTCCAATGGCTCCAACATCCTTTCTTCCAAACGCATCGGTAAGTTTGTTGTATCGACCACCTCCAACGAGGGATCCTAGATCATTTCCTGTGTCTATTGCTTCAAAAACTACCCCTGAATAATAGTCCAAACCTCTTACGATGCCCAAATTAATTCGAATGTTATTTATTCCTTTATTTGATAACGACGTATTGATTTTTCCTAGATCTTCCCAGCTTTTCAGTTTGAGCAAATTCATAGCACCATCTAATTCCTTGAAACTACCTTTTTTCTCTGCAAAATTAATCACTTTTTCTAGGACTTTAATATCAATTCTTTCATCATATTCTTTTAGCACACTGGCTTTTCCCTTCTTTGGTATTTTGTCAATTGCCCTAAATATCTCAAAAGTTTCTTCATCGTTTGATATCTTGAGAATATTTTTGATATATTCTTCAATTAAATTTCTACTGCTAATATCGATTAGTATATTCCTCAATCCAAGTTTTTGTAGAAAAATTGATGTAAATTCAATTATTTCAGTATCAGATTCTATTGATGTAGGGCCGTATATTTCAATGTCCCATTGATGGAAAAATCTGTATCTTCCTGCTTGTGGCTCATCATATCTCCAAACTCCCCCAAAGGAGGCCATTTTTGTGGGAATCTTCAGATCTCTTCGTGATACAAAGTATCTTGTTAATCCTATGGTCAAGTCAAATCTAAGAGCAATATTCCTATTCCCTTTGTCTACGAAATTGTAGATCTCCTTAGTTATAGAAGGACCTGACTTTGTCTCGAGGGTAGATAATAATTCTAATGGAGACGGTTCCATCAACATAAAATTAAAAATTCTTGCAGAGTCTATGAAAGCATTTCTGATCACATTGATGTCCTTGTACTCGTCTGGCTCTAGATCCCTCATCCCTCTCGGCAGTAGAAATTTCATTGTTGTTTAGATTGTCAATATTTTTTAATTTAGATTTTCCGGTTCATTATAATATCTATCAGTTTAATAATGCTGTATGTTTCTTGACAGTGTTGAATATCTTGACCATATGACGGACGCATATTTACGCATCAGAGGTCAAACCATGAATGAAGCTTTTGAATATTCGGCAATGGGCTTGGTTAATATTATGTATGATATAGAAAATATAGAGAAAAAGCAACAGATTCCTATTTTTGCAGAGGGTGACGAGTTAGAGAATCTATTGTTTGATTGGCTTGATAAAATCTTGCTGATGATGCTCATTGATAAAGTGATTTTTTCAAAGTTTAAGATTGAAATTACCTTTGATGAATCTTCTAATAGATACTTACTTACGGGCTATGGTGAGGGCGAACTTGTCGATATTAGTAAGCATGAACTTAAGGTGGAAATTAAAGGAATAACCTATCATGAAATGAAAATACTCAATTATAAAGATACAAATGAAACCATAATTGAGTATATAGTAGATTTATAGCCTTTTAGCACTTAAGATGCGTTATATCTGTTATTGCCATTCTAAACTTTATTAGTAAATTAGAATGTTATTATTCTATTTATAATAAATAGTTAAATCTAGATCTAAATGATATAAATATTTTAATTTTCGTATCATTTTATCAATAGATTGGTGCCTACAAAACACTGGAAAAAGAATGGAGGTTAGAATATTCTTATTCTGTCTATTACATTGTTTGGGTAGATCATTTCTTTATAAGCGTTTTTTCATATAGAAATATATAGAAATATATAGAAATATATAGAAAATTCATGATATGCTGGTATCTCATGTGTCGGTTTATAACAGTGTGTCGCATTCTAACACATCATGATCTAATTTTTTCAGGCAGTTAATTCTACTCTTTTATCTAGCATATATAAATTAGGTAAAAAATACATTTAAAGAATTTTGTCATGGTCAAAATCGGATATCAATCTGAAGAAGAAATCATGCAAGCAATGGTATCTCAGAAATTTTTTAATTTGATAACTACAAATCATACGAGTTTTGCATAATTTCATCCTATTGATTGTGCTCAGATCTTAATTTATCATGTCATATAATAATTACAATAAAATATCTTTGAATATTTAGAAATGTAAAAAAAATCAATTTATAACAAAATATATAGTACAGTTGAATGCGGTTTATATAAATTTAGTTTTTTATGTTAATACGTTTTCCTTAAAAATCTATTAATTTTTCATTAATATAATGATTCATGTGATCGTAAAGTCTTATATATCAAATATTAATATAGATTATCCGTAAAAATGACTAACGAATCAGGATCTACCTCCTCTTCTAATACTATAATAGAATTATCCGAAAATAATTTTGAACACTTTATATCTGATAACAAGATCGTCTTAGTTGATTTTTGGGCAACATGGTGTGGCCCATGCCAATTTATGCTCCCAATATTTGATAAACTTTCCAAAAAATACACGGATAAAGTCAAATTCGGTAGATTAAACGTAGATGACAATCAATCAATAGCAATGCGTCTAGAAGTGTATGCAATACCTACATTTGTAATGTTTGTTGGTGGTAATGCAGTAGATAGAGCAGTTGGTGCAGTAGGCGAAAAGGGATTGGATAGTCTACTCCAAAAAACCCAATCCTAATAAATAAGATCAGTATAAAAACGAGTTTTTTTGCTTAATTTCCTATTTATGCAATTATATTAAAAATTGATAATAAATAACAGATGTGCTGCAAACTTGTGATTAATTATTAGAAAGAATTTATTATTGACTTGATTTAGATATCATGAGATAAAGTATTTGACGGAAACTCTTTCTTACGATATACTTATAGTAGGGTCTGGCTTGGCAGGACTTAGGGCTGCTATTACTGCCGCCTCGAAAAACAAGAATCTAAAAATTGCTGTTCTGTCAAAAGTTCAGGTCATGCGTTCTCATTCTGTATCTGCTGAAGGGGGTACTGCTGCTGTACTGTATGAAAACGAAGGTGATAACATAGAATCGCATATATATGATACTATTAAAGGTAGTGATTTTTTAGCAGACCAAGACGTTGCAGAAAAACTTGTAAATTGGATTCCATCTGAAATAATACAACTAGATAGATGGGGAATGCCATGGTCGAGACGGGATAATGGAAGAATCGATCAACGGAAATTTGGTGGCTATTCTTTTCCGAGGGCTACTTATGCTCAAGATAAAGTAGGATTTTATGAAATGCAAACGCTCTATGATACATGTCTTAAATATGATAATATTTTTTTCTTTAATGAATGGTTCTGTACCTCAATCCTTCATGAAGGGAATACCTTTCAAGGATTTACTTGCATAGAGATGAAAAATGGCAATTTTGTTAAGGTCGTTGCCCCATCAGGCATAATTTGTACCGGAGGCGCAGGCAGGATCTATAGCTTCTCTACCTATGCTTATTCTTCTACTCCAGATGGTTTAGATATGGCATACCGTGCTGGAATGGCTTTAAAGGATATGGAATTTGTTCAATTCCATCCCACGGGTATTTTGCCATCTGGAATCTTGATTACCGAAGGTGCGCGGGGAGAGGGGGGATATTTGATCAATTCTGAAGGTGAGCGGTTTATGAAGAATTATGCAGGCGAAAAATTAGAACTTGCTCCAAGAGATGTGGTGTCTCGTTCTATGATAACTGAAATTCAGGCAGGGAGGGGTTTTAAACATGTTACAGGTGCCGATTGTCTTAAATTGGATCTAACACATCTAGGTGCAGAAAGAATTAAAGAAAAACTTGCAGGGATCAGAGAAATTGGAATCAAATTTTCTGGAATAGACGTAATTGATGAACCCATCGAAGTGAGACCTGTGTGTCATTATATGATGGGTGGCATCCATTCTAATGTGGATGGTGCTACTGAATTTGATGGGCTGTGGGTAGCTGGTGAGGCCTCGTGTAATAGTACTCATGGAGCAAATCGTTTAGGGGCAAATTCTACTTCTGAATGTCTCGTATGGGGTGCTATTACTGGAGAATTAGCTGCCAATCACGCTTTAAGTAAAAAGAATAGCATTCCAAGTACGGATGATCATCAATTTTTGATGGAAGAAAAGAGAATTTATGATGGGATATTTAGAGGTCGTGGCGATTCTAACCCCTATGAAATTCGAAAGAATTTGACTGACACTATGGATGAAAAATCTTATGTTTACAGAAATGAAAATGATCTCATAGAGGGACTAAAAAGAATTCGTAGTCTTAAATCTTTGAGTTGGAAACACGTTGATGATCAAGCAAAAGAATACAATACAAATTTCATTAATGTGATGGAAATAGATTCCATGATGCGAGTTGCTGAAATAGTATTGATGGGTGCAATAAATAGACGCGAATCTAGAGGAGCTCATGCACGAATAGATTATCCCAACCGCGATGATAATAACTTTTTAAAACATACTCTTGCGTATCATAATAGTGACGGGGAACCTAGGATGGAATGGCATCCGGTCGTATTTACTCGGTATGCACCAGTGGAGAGAAAATATTAAATGGGTATAAAATCTAATAGTGAGAATAATCCTAGTACAGGTGGCGATATTAAGCTCAAATCTGGACGTGAAGGATTGATGGGCTGGTTGAACCCTACTAGATATGGTTGGGAAAGAGTATCTTATTGGTTGCAACGTTTAACCGGAGTAGGTTTGTTAATCTACTTTATAGGGCATATATATGAAACTAGCTCATTAGTAAATGGGATTAATGCTTGGAATAGTATGTTAGAGTTGACTCAGACAACTGGAGGCCACATATTTCTATTATTGGTTATAGGTGCAAGCACTTTTCATACAGTTAACGGATTACGCCTTATTTTTACCGAGTCTGGAATAGGCATAGGTAGACCAGGACGACCGGATTATCCATATGATGCAACTTCTTTGAATTATAAGCAAAAATCTGGCATATGGGTTGCTATGTTATTAGCTGCTATTGCCATGTTGTATGGTGGTATGGTTATGTTTGGAGATGTGAGCTAAGGTTGGACATGACAAACACCTATAACAGCTTGAATTATTTTATGGAGCTTAGAATCTAGGATGCCGTTATTAAAATTGCGCGAAAGTCAAATAATGAAAATTCATTATTTGACGGGGATATGTGCCGTATTCTTTGTGGCAATTCATATATTATTTAGACTTATTATGCCCTTTGGCCAAAGTTTAGAATTTCATAACGTAGTGGCTAATTATCATAATATGTACTATGTGATACTGTTGGAATTAATCCTCGTTTTTATCTCCATTCATGGATTTAATGGCTTGAGAATTATCTTGATAGAACTTAAACAAAATCAATGGTGGGAGTCCACAATAACTATATTGGTGCTGGCCGCAATGATTGGTGTTGTAGCATATGGTACAAGAACGATTATTATTGGGAGTCAATTATAATATGTATCAAGAAAATTTAATACACTGGTCATCTTTTACACCAATTCTGATTGTTAAACTTGAATCTGAAATAAAAACATGTGTGGATAGATATGAGCGAAGAAACTAACAAAATAAAATTAAAGGTATATAGAACTAATTATAACAAAAAAGAGTCTCCACATTATGACGAATTTGAAGTATCTGTTAAACGATGGACTACCGTTTTGGATGCACTGTTAGATGCCAAATCTTATTCTGACAGCAGCTTAGGAATTAGATATTCATGCAGAATGGCTTCGTGCGGGTCATGTGGCATGAAAATTAATGGCAAGCCCAGATTAGCATGTTATACAAAAATATCCGAATTAAATGACCAAACAATAGTTTGTGATCCACTGCCTAGTTTCCCAAGGATAAGAGATTTAGTCACAGATTTTACAGAATTCTTCTCTCATCACAAAAAGATCGAACCGTATATACATAATGAAAAGGTGCCCATTGAAGTTGTAAATAAAGATGATTTGGTTGAATTTAAACAGACTCCAGAAGATGTAGACAAATATTTGCAATTCTCGTATTGTATTAAATGTGGTTTATGTTATTCTGCATGTCCTACCGTAGCAACGGATACAAAGTTTCCAGGACCTCAGGCTTTGTCTCAGGCCTATCGATATATGGCCGATAATAGAGATTCTGGCGAGTCCACTAGACTTGACATAATTGATGATAGACACGGAATTTGGAGATGCCATTTTGCGGGTTCTTGCAGTAATGTATGCCCTAAAGGGGTTGACCCGGCATTAGGGATTCAGCTTCTTAAGGGCCATCTGATCGGAATTACAAAAAATGATAAAAAAATTGCGACTCTAAGGTCAAAAGAGGAATAGCAAAAAATTCATTATTTGCCTAGTAACAGACTATTTTTCACTCTTTTTTCTCATCTGGTTTTTCTGAAGGTTTTTTACTTTCATTTACCTGCTTGTTTATGGCTTCTGCCATGAAGTGATTGCTAACATTTACTTTTACATCGTTGATGCCTTCAACTTTAAAAATATTGTCTCTTACATCTTGTGCTATCTTAAATCCAAATACTGCTGGACAGAATGGACTTGTAAGATGCAAATCGACATCAACTTTTCCTTTATCGATGTCTACCTTGTCTATTAATTCTAACTCCATTATTGAAACTCCTATTTCTGGGTCAACTATTTTTGTAAGTTCATCAAATATTAGACGTCTAGTTAGTTGTAAATCTTGAGACATGATTAACATATATTGTCATCTTGCCTATTTATTAATTATTTACTAAATTCCAATATTTTTCGTCTAATCAATTTTATTATGTTAAAATATCCGTTTAAATTAAAATTTTTGAATGTATAGGTCCAGGCCCAGCGGAAATTTGGATGATAAAGCTCTATCATTTTTGTCTTCAATAGCCGAAGATGCTGACTTATTTTATTACGATATTTTGGGAAGTCAGGCTCACGTAATAATGTTATATGAAGTTGGTATTCTGACTAAAAAAGAACTAGTTGCTATTTTAAAAGGTATAGATCACTTATTGACCAATTCCGATTCATTAAACAGATATGGTGATAGCACTTCTGAAGACATCCATGAATTGATAGAATCTGCTATTATAAGGATCACCGATATCAAATCGGGTGGGAAAATGCATACTGCTAGATCGAGAAATGACCAAGTAATATTAGACATTAGAATGAAACTTCGGGATGATCTAAATCGAATAAGTGCTAATATAATTCTGCTAATAAAATCATTATTATTGCAGGCAAGCAGCAATGTTGATTCCATAATGCCTATGTACACTCATATGCAACAGGCTCAATTGGGTGTTTTTTCTCATTATTTATTATCATATTGCTTTTCTTTAACCCGAGATTTCGAAAGATATTCAGAGTCATATGAAAGGATTAATTGTTCTCCACTGGGGGCTTGTGCTATTGGAGGAAGCAGTATGAACATAGATCGTGAAAGAGTGTCATCCATGTTAGGTTTTTCAGATATTGTCTATAACAGTATAGATGCGACGAGTTCACGAGATTCATTGATAGAATTCGCTTCTACTTCTCTGACTTGTATGTTAAACCTATGTAAGGTAGCAGAGGATCTTATTGTTTGGTCTACATCCGAATTCGGTTTTGTTTTCTTGGATGATCGATTTAGCTCATCCTCGTCCATAATGCCGCAAAAAAAGAATCCTGATCCTCTGGAACTTATTCGTGGAAAGACAGGGGTCGTACAGGGAATTTTGGTAGCAATTTCTACGATCATGAAAGGATTACCTTCAGGATATAGCAGAGATTTACAGGAAATAAAACCTTTGTTATGGAAAATTACTTCAATACTTGAAGACTCTCTATCTATTATGGTCGGTGTGATATCCACAATGAGTGTAGATAAAAACAAAATGTACGCAGATTCATCTAAAAGTTACGCTATATCACTAGACATTGCAGAACAACTTATAAAAAAAGGAGGAATACCTTTTAGGGAGTCTCACAAATTAATCGGTACTTTAGTAGATTATGCGGTAAAGAATGGAAATATCCCTTTGAATCTATTAAAACTGAGTGACATATCTAAAGCATTAGGACTGATCGAATATTCAAATCCCGACCTAACGCTAGAAAAGATTCAAAGTATAATCCAAAGTTTGACTCCAGAAAATTCAATAGAATATCGCGCTACTAAAGGTTCTCCTAATAAAAATGAACAAAAAGAGATGATATCCTACATTACTACAAGAATGAATGAATATGAGGAAATTCTTGCGGATCGTTCTAATAGGTTAAAGATTGCTAATGACAAACTCAATTTGAAAATAAAAGAATTTATTGACGATTCTTCATAACATATTAATAAGAGATTATTCTCTATTACTAAAAAATCTTAGATTTAAATTATCCCATCAAATTACTTATATTGATGTCAGAAGTACACTCACAACCTAATCAACAAAACAAAGAAAATAGCCCTACAAGAGACGCAATATACATCGGTAAAAAACCATTGATGGCTTATGTAACTTCAACACTTATTCAATTGGCAAATCAACCTTCTGTAACTATTAAAGCCCGTGGTTTAAGCATTGGCAGAGCTGTGGATGTATCACAAATAATACTAAAGAGAATGGAAAATGCTGGCTATGCCGTTGGTGATATCCTTATAGGATCTGAAACCGTTCAAGCCGAGGACGGTAGAACAAGAAATGTTTCGACAATAGAAATTCAGATAAAAAGAAATTCTTAAATACCTTTAGTTTAATTTTTCTCCCTTTGTGCTATGGAAATAAAAATTGCGGCGATATTTTTAGCACATATTAACCCTTTGACTATTTCGCACGAGTCAATTATCCAAAATCTTTTACAGAATTATAGCGTTTATATTTATCCGGTCAGGTTTTTGAAAGATGGAATGGAAATAAATACACGAAGTTTCCCATTTTCCTACGAAATTAGAAAACAAATGATATTGGAATCTTTTAATTATCACAAAAATATTCATGTTCTTGGGGATTATGCTTTTCTTTCTCCATACATACAATACTTTCCACCATTCGTATCCCCTGCATTTAAGAGATTAAAAAATAAGATAATTCTTAATATCCGGGAAAATTCTTTCATAACCTATACTGGAGATAGAGCCGAACGGGTTCTGTTATCCCTCTTTGGTTTTAATCCAGTTAAAGCTAATAGACAAGTTATCTCGTCAACGAATGTAAAAAATCTTTTATATAAATCGGTTTTATCCACCGAAAATCTATACCCTAATGAGGGATCAAAAAATAATGATTTGAAATGGCATGAATATGTTTCCCCTAAAGTCGGCCAAGTGATAGAAGACAATTGGGAAACTATAAAAAATTTTTCCATTACAAAGGATGAAACTATACGTGTTATGGGTATGAAATTTCCAAAAAATGGGTTTATTTAAGTTGATTACTGTAGATTTAACACTTTTATAGAAGTAAAAAACTTGCAAATCTATGAATACTAAAAATGCTGATTTTATTTGGTTTGACGGTGAATTCAAATCATGGGATTCTGTTACCGTTCCTATTACAACTCATGCGTTACACTACGGAACGTCAGTCTTTGAGGGCATCAGGGGATACTCCAATGATCAAAATCTGTTTATTTTTAAACTTAAGGAGCATATGCAAAGATTACTTCAGTCTGCCGAGGTTTATTCTATAAATTCAAATTATACCCTTTCTGAAATGTGTACTTCTACTGTTGAATTATTAAGGAAGAATAATATTAGAAAGTCTTGTTATATTAGGCCCCTATTATTTGTTGGATTACATGGCATAGACCTTAATGTTACTAAACGCTCTCCTTCTCATCTAGCCATTATTGCTTTCCCTTTTGAAAGATATTTTCCAGAAACCGGGATAAGAACATGCATTTCTTCATGGAGAAGAATAAATGAGAACTCTACTCCACCGATGGCAAAAGCTGGCGGTAATTATATGAATTCCGTGTTAGCTACTCAAGAGTGTAAAAGAAATGGATATGATGAATCGATATTACTCGATTATTATGGGAATGTGAGTGAAGCACCAGGAGAAAATATTTTCCTAGTTCGAAATAATAAGATTTATACTCCATCATTATCGGATTCTGTGCTTGAGGGAATTACTAGAGATACTGCAATCACAATAGCAAAGCATCTTGGTTATGAGGTATACGAGCGATCCATTACCCGTACAGAATTATACATTGCCGATGAAATATTTGTTACAGGTACTGCAGCTGAAATTACTCCAATAATAAGCGTGGATAACCATAAGGTTGGAAACGGAACAGTTGGCGAATTTACAAGAAAAATCTCTGATTACTACCAAAAAATAGTAGTATCTGAAATACCTGATTTTAATACGTGGGTTACTTCAGTATGGTAAATTCAATGTTATTAGTTCTACAATCAAGAAAAATAATGCTATTTAGGAGATGTTGAAACAAATGGATGAAAAATCAATCAAAATTGCCGTAATTGGAACTGGTGGCTGGGGTAAGAACCACGTGCGTGTATTAAACGATTTGGGGGTATTGTCTGCAATTTGCGATTCAGATGAGAATAGATCTCAAGCCTTAGCAAAAAAATATAAGATCAATAGTTATTCAACTGTTGAACAATTACTTGAAAAGGAAACTTCCCTTGATGCGTGTCTAGTATGTACTCCAACCAAAACACACTTTCCAGTCGCGCAAGAAATAATTAAACATGGGATAAATGTGTTTGTAGAAAAACCATTATCTTTCTCATCAATTGAGTGCGAAGAACTTACAAAATTGTCAAAACAGAATAATGTAATTTTAACCTCTGGATACATAGAGCGTTTTAATCCTGCTGTACAGGATCTCAAGCAAATTATTGATGACAATACTTATGGGGAATTATTAATGATGGAGTTTCATAGGGAAAATAGAATGCCCATGCATATAAAAGACGTAGGTATAATCTATGATACTTCAGTTCATGATATTGATACTGCTTTGTTTATTTTTGATAGTAAGCCAAATGTGGTTTTTGCTCGTGCAGGAAAGAAGTTTCATAATTCTGAAGATTTTGCAACAATAATGTTAGGATTTCCAAATCAAAAAGTAGCAATAATTGCATCTAATTGGATTACTCCAAAAAAAGTTAGAAGATTTTCAGCAGTTTGTTCTGAGGGAACCATAACCGGAGACTTTATCACTCAGGAAATAAAAATAGATGATGAGAACCAGACACTTATTCCACGAAGGAATATTCGAGAACCATTAACCTTGGAACTAGAAAACTTTGTTAAATCTTTGTCTGGGAATATTACCAAGTATCTCGTAACTCCTGAGGATGCTACCGCCGTAACAAAGATAGCTGAGGCAGCTTTAATTTCTAGCAACACTGGGACGCCCGTTTACCTTTCTTTCTGACGTACCCGTACTTCTGCTAATAATATACACATTCTGAAATGCGTCTTGAATTGTAATGTTCTCTGATTAAGACATTAATGATCTTTTATCTTTGTCATTTTGGCTACTTAATTTGGTGTCTCAGTTCCTGCACCTCATCTGATAAGTAAATTCGTATTTTAAGTTAATTATAAATGGACTGCAATGGTAATCTAATTGAATTAGAATGTCTGAAAAAAAAGAAAGTTCTGTAATCAATTTCATTTCTCCTAAAGCTACGATTGGTAAAAATGTTAAAATATGGCATTTTGCGTATGTTGGGGATAATACCGTTGTGGGTAATGATGTTATGATCGGCTCACTTACTCACGTGGATTACAATGTTAAGATTGGAAACAACTGTAGGATAGAAGGTTCTGTTTATATTCCACCACTTACAGAGATTGGGAATGATGTTTTCATTGGCCCTGGAACTACCTTTACCAATGATCCTTATCCTATGAGCAAAAGAATGATTGGAGTGATAGTTGAGGATGGAGCAATCATTGGAGGGAGATCCATTATTAAAGCTGGTGTAACAATAGGTAAAAATAGTGTTATTGCAATGGCCTCTGTTGTAACTAAAGATATACCTCCAGATGTAGTTGTAATGGGACACCCGGCAAGGATAAAATATTCTAGGTCGGAATACGATGTAAAAAAAACTAATTGGGATGTTTAGTATTTCCTTAAATTCCATTTTTTATTCTCCTGACAAATTTATATTCTAAATTAGATCCTTTTTATTCGGATGATTTTATAAGGTTCTGAAGTAATGTTGAAAGTCGATGGAGAACAAATAATACAGATCACAATTAATGCTTCATTCCTATTCAAATTTTCTGCACAATTCTCGTACTACAATTCCATTGTGTTGAAAGTAGAGTTCGCCGCTATTATGATTAACTTGTAGTTAGGATGACGGTGATTGATATTCTTTCCCATTCTATCAATTATTTTCTTATAGTCTTCACTTGAACAGGCAATTATGATGTTGTTAGTAGAATTGGGGATATAATTTTCAACGTCTTCGATTTCTACTTCTGCAATATAATCTCGTAGTTTTGATTCCAGTAATTCTCGGATAATTGTTTTGTCTCCTCTTATTTCGTGATTGTCAATCGTCCAAAAAATAGTAACCTTTGTTCTACTGGCCTTTATCTCCCTGAGCTTTAGTTGACTTCTTGTTTCATCAACCAAGTTTTTTATGAATCCTTCAATCGATCTAATTGTCCCATTCACCATATAGCTTAATGCAGTGGAACTAGATATAGACAAACCAATAATCCTTAGATCGAACAAGCCGTTTGCTATTTCATCAAAATATATTGATTCTACATTTTTGTAAAAGATTTCTCGTTTATCTTCTTTTGATTTACCTAATTTTGAAATCTCATTGATGCATGTTAACTTTGAATAATTGTTTATGATATTAATCGAGTATACTAATTCTGCAGATGTTATACTTGCTAATTTGATATTATTTTGAATGTGATTGTTCTCATTAATCAAATCAAAAATGCTATTTAAAAATAAATTTTCATTTCTTTGTTGATGGGAACCCAATGTTATTTCAGATCTCTTGTCTGAATTTAATGGATTATAATAATATGTAACATCTATCCCAACCATTAAACCTGACTGATGTTCAATGAGTGTGATTATTTCATTATTTCCTCCAATTCCTAGTGGAACATTAATTACAATTGCAGTATTTTTCCTTAAATAAGTAATTATCTCTTTAAATTTTAATATTATTTCATTCTTTACATCCTGATTGACTTTTCTTATCCTGGGTGCAAAAAAGACGATTGGAGCATTACTAATCGCTTTATCGAAAGGTTCCAAATTTAACAGGAGCTCCTCCTCATTTAAGAAGTTAATATGTGGGTATTCTTTTACAATTTCAGAAGTGAGAACAATTCCCAACCTAGAATTTTCATCAATAATGATTACTTTTGATTGCCTACGGAGTATCTTTTTTGCAATCTCATAACCCTCAGTGCTTAATCCATAAATCACAACAAGCTTGTCTTTAGGATCACTCTTTTCTGTCTCCAGATTTTCAACATTCCTTCCACTATTATGATATGTATCTTTTGATAATTTTTTAGGTTGTTCGCTTACAGTGTCATTTGTATTATCTATTTCGTCTGAAATTCTCTACGCCCCCAATACCTTAATTTTAGATTCTTTATTTAGTTTTGGATTTATTGATTTTTATTGCAATTTCGACTAAATAACGACTTCAAGAAACGAAAGAATTTTTTAATATTAAAGAATAATTCTAATTGTGAAGATTTGGTTTGACATTTTGACTCCAAAACAAATAATGTTTTTTAAACCTGCGATTAGTATATTGCAAACCCAGGGTCATGAGGTCTTATGTACATCACGAAATTACAGAGAAGCCAATGAATTATCACGATTAATGGGATTGAATCTTTTGATGATTGGTAACCATGGAGGATCAGATCTTTATGATAAACTCTTTCAAAGTTCAAAGCGAATTATGAAGCTGGCTAAAATAATTTCAAAATTTTCACCTGATTTGGTGATCAGTTTTTCATCTCCTGAAGCTTCGAGAGTTTCTTTTGGTTTGGGAATAAATCACATTGGTTTCAATGATTCACCACATGCAGAAGCTGTTGCAAGATTAACTATCCCATTGTTAACAAAGTTGTTTTCTCCCTCTGTCATACCTATTTCCGCTTGGAAAAAATATGGCATATCCTCTAACCAAGTCATTCAGTATAAGGGCTTAGATCCTGTTGCATGGTTGAGCCGAGACATTGATGAAACCACCTTCCGACTGAACGGTAGGAAACGACCACGTGTAGGTAAAGATTTTGAATTCTTGAAAGGGTTAAAGATAGATCACTCTCGAAAAACTATCCTGATAAGACTTGAAGAATCAAAGGCTGCCTACATTTCTAACAAGAATTTGCGAGTACGACCATTAGATCTAGTAGATTTTGTTGTAAATAATTTTGCAGATAATACTACCATCATTATTCTATGTAGATATCCAGATCAAATTACAGAAATGTCCAAAAGATTCAGAAATAAGGCCATTGTATTGAGACAAGTTGTTGATGGAGTTAAATTACTACGTAATATTGATATTTTTGTTGGTGCAGGGGGCACAATGACTGCAGAGTCTGCACTACTCGGTAAACCCACTATTTCAATAGCTCCAATTCAGTTCTATATTGATGACTATTTAAGAAAAATTGGATTGGTTATTCAAGCTTCTAGTCCATTACAAATTGACAAATTATTGAAATCATTCTTAGACGATGAACAAGAATGCATTTTAATACAAAACCGTGCCGCACGGATTTTGAATAAAATGGAAGATCCGATTGAAAAACTCGTAAAATATGTATCTACAATTGATAAAAAATAGATTCGTAAAATTAATAACGTCCGTACTTACAATATAGAAATGCCCGGAAGCCCGGTAGTATTACAAGTGCCGAGTGTAGTGGCCAAGCATAGAGGCCTTTGGAGCCTTTGACCCCAGTTCGAATCTGGGCCGGGCTATTTCTATGAAGAAACTAATGTATGTTTGATTTTTATTTATTATGCTGTGCTGCTCTGTTCTGCGCTATTTTCTTGATAACATCTACCGATTTTTCCTAATGCAATAGTAAATCTGTGGAATTTGTTTCAAAGACCTAGAAGAAATCAAATGACTAGATTAAAGTATTTTTGTCACTAGTAAGATGCAACTTTAACTGTTGTTAATTTTGCATAGTCAAACCAATTTCATGATGCTATTCCCATGACAATCCTGAAATCTATAGAGTAGAATCAATTGTCTCGATAATACAAACCAGATTATCCTCGCCTTAAGGACTTTTCTTTATATCAACCATATGATTCATGTTCATAGCACCATTTCCACGATTTTTTTGGCAGTTCTACCATAACTGGATGTTTGTGATTCTCAAAGTGTTTCCTAGCATGAAGTCCGACCGAAGAATCGCAACAACCGACATGACCGCAAGTAAGACACATTCGTAATGCAACCCAATTCTTTCCTTCATTTTGACATTCTTCGCATCCTATGGTGCTTGGTGTCAATTCCTTCTTGTTAGATTTATCAATATGTTCACATATTTGTGTCATGTGTGATTATGAATATCAATGAATTTAAACACTCATTAGTACGATCTCAACTTTTATGAATTGAATTAATACGGAAATAAACTCGTTCTCCTTATCTTTACAGCATATAACCGTATCATTGGATCTGAATGGTTTCTAAAATACCACTCGATCCTTCATACCTATGTTTTAACTTTAGAATTTAAGTATCTAATAAGTTACCAACTTCATATCTTATTGATCATACACCATATTTTAAATCCTTGAATATAAGAACTCACGACCTCAAGACATGTTGGTGTTACTATTTTGAAAGTTTTTTATAGATTCTATTAAAGGTTCGGAGAATTCTCTAGTCTATATGAACTAATGTATAAATTATATCGCAAAGCAAAATAAACTAAAATTATTATCCTTTTTATAACTACTTTAATTTCTAGTTGAATGAATGAATGAATTCGATCATTATTGTATGTTGCTTGTTTTTAAGTTTTAAATCTTTGTTTGATTTAATATTTCAGGAATATAACAGCTATAAATCCTTGAATTGGCGGCTCAGACCTTCGATTGGACTTGACAAAGGTAATAGAGATTAAATAGTATGTTTCACATATATTGATATTATGCCTCAAAATAACAACAAAAATGGTAATAATAGAGGTTTAGCTTCAGCTAGCGAAGAAACTAGAACACGAGTAGCGAGGGCCGGCGGAAAAGCCAAGCATGATGAAAGAGGATTACAAGCAGCTAGCGAAGAAACTAGAACACGAGTAGCGAGGGCCGGCGGAAAAGCATCACGTAAGAATACATGATCCATTTCATTATGGGTTTACACCCAATTTACTTTCCTTTTATTCAATGATTGCGGTCCTTTCGCTCTGTTTGATATTTGTACGAATTCTGACCTTAGGTATTACTAGATTGAGGATTAAAATCTGATCTGGTTTCTGTTATTTACTTATTTTTCAGGTCTTCTAAATGTGACACCCAGTCTTTATCCATTTAAATATTTAATAAGTTTACACAAACTATTTTTAGATCATTATTGAAGATTGACTAATAACTAATTTTGAATGATCATGTTATAATACCTTAGTAAATATATGTGAGAAATAACTGATAAAAAAAATAGAAAAAAAATTACGTTTATTGTTGTCCTACAGCGTTACTACCGGTGTTATTTTGACTTTGTGAGTTTGCGTTGTTTCCTGAACCAGCAGTGTTGCCACCAGATACTACACCACTACCTTGGTTAGAGGATTGTGATTGGCCTATACCTTGGTTAGCTGTGTTGCCACCACTACCACTACCACCTTGTTGTGCTGCTGCGTTGTTTCCAGTGTTTGTTTGACTTTGTGTGTTTGCGTTGTTTCCTGAACCAGCAGTGTTGCCCCCAGATACTACACCACTACCTTGGTTAGAGGATTGTGATTGGCCTATACCTTGGTTAGCTGTGTTGCCACCTTTTCCACTACCACCTTGTTGTGCTGCTGCGTTACTACCGGTGTTATTTTGACTTTGTGTGTTTGCGTTGTTTCCTGAACCAGCAGTGTTGCCACCAGATACTACACCACTACCTTGGTTAGAGGATTGTGATTGACCAATTGCTTGGTTAGCTGTGTTGCCACCTTTTCCACTACCACCTTGTTGTGCTGCTGCGTTGTTTCCAGTGTTTGTTTGACTTTGTGAGTTTGCGTTGTTTCCTGAACCAGCAGTGTTGCCACCAGATACTACACCACTACCTTGGTTAGAGGATTGTGATTGACCAATTGCTTGGTTAGCTAAATTGCCACCACTACCACTACCACCTTGTTGTGCCAATGCATTGTTCCCGCTGTTTTGTTGGTTTTGTGCATTCAAGTTGTTACAAGAAACAAACGTTCCAGTCCCTGATACACATAGAGCATTTTGGTTAGAGGATTGTGCTTGACCTATACCTTGGTTAGCTGTGTTGCCATCATCATCATCATCATCATCGTTGCCACCACTTTGTGCTGCTGCGTTATTTCCGCTATTTGCTTGATTTTGGTCACTTAGGTTGTTACATGAGAAAAGGGTGCCGTCACCTGATACACAAACACCAAGTTGAGTTGAGGATTGTGATTGGCCTATACCTTGGTTAGCTGTATTGGTTGTAGCAAATACATTCATGGTCATTGAAGTTGGACCTAAAAGTAGTACAAATGATATTGCTAATACCGCTGAAGTCGCTAAAAATTTATTTACAGTAATGAAACTATTCATTCGATATTTATTACTAATAAAAGTATATAAACTCATTTATGTAATTATTGAATCTAATAATATTTTGTATGTGTTTTCTGTTATATTCTTTCATAGATCAAAACCGGTATATCAATAGACATGGATTTCAACTATTGAATCAGATCATTGAATATCATTCAAATAAAAAATGATTGTTGTAATTACCAACTCGACATATTTTATTTGGTGTTTTCATCCTGTTTGATATTTCTATTCATATATGAAGGTCTTTTTAATTTTATATTCCTGAACCGATCCATTCTTGAAGTTACACGCGTCTCCGAAGCGGAATAAGGATGTGGTATTACCAACACTCTCTCAATGGAGGGAAATTGAGAACTAATTACCAGCTGTATTTTTAAAGATAGCATTTCGACTTCTTCTAATGATTCCTTTCCATCAACTGCTATGTGGATCTCTGCTTGATCTATCATGCCCGAAGAGCGAAGTAATACGTCTCTAACTACTATTTTTTCGTCGCTAAATTGCTCTGAAATTATGTTTTTTATTACCACTGTTAATTTTGGGTTTTGCCATGAGTCTACTAATATCAAGGATGATTTTTTAAGTGATAAATATGAAACTGAGAAGATATAACATGATATTATCATTCCGCCTATTGCGTCCATTTGTACAAACCCAAATTGTGTTGCAATAAGTATACTAAAGAAACCAATGACTGAAGCTGATCCATCTTTTATGGAATTTCTCGCATCTGTCTTTAGTGAGAGCAAATTATACTTATTAGCTATAATGCGCATTTGAAATGCTCTATGAAGTGATAATGCACTTGCTCCGGCTAGGACTGCCATAACAATATAAGGATGTCTTATTTCATGGGGATGAATCAATGCCTGATAGGAATTATAAAAAATGACCAGACCAATCACTATCATTCCTATTGCAGCTATTAATGCTGTAAAGCTTTCAACTTTATGATACCCGAAATGAAACTTTTTGTCAGCTGGTTTATGTGCGATCCTTAGACCTAATAATACTATAAAAGAAATGGCTGCATCTGATATTGAATCTAATCCATCAGCGGTAGCAACAACACTGCCGCTGAGAATTCCTGTAATTATTTCTACAATACCTATAGCAAGTAAAGTCACAACAGAAGTTTTCGCAATCTTTTTACCTGCAATGATTCCTTCTTCGACTAAATTGGGCGATTGCTGTGTACTAATGCCGCTTTTTATTAGATTTTCCTTGAGGTCCGCGAGTTCATCAGTAGATTTATTTTCTTTACTATCTTCTACATCGTCCAAATTAATAATTTATTCTAGTATCCTGTTCACACTATTTAAAATTTGCGAGCTCGTCTATCTTTGTAAAAATTCTTACTAAATACATAATCAAAATTAGCAATTTATTAGTAAAATATTATTAATTTTAAATTATTTTGAACGTTTTCTGCCCATTACTAGATAATCTAAAGTACATGCTATCATTTAGTAGTATTGGTAATATTCCTATATCAGTCTAATTTTTGTTGGTGCAATCTTTGGGTTTCTATTGATAATATATATAACATTGTCGCAGCGTTACTTATGTGTATCATCCAAATTGGATGATCCATGAATCTATTATTCTAAAATGGGATCAGCCGGATTTGAACCGACGACCTCCAGCGCCCGAGGCTGGCATCATACCAAGCTAGACTATGATCCCTTCCTATTTTCGAATTATACTATATTATGCCTATGGCAAAAACATGTAAGTACTGTTATCAGCTTTTAATCCTTTGTTTATTAATTTTATGATCATATAAAATCAAGATCAATTTCATACTTACAAGCTTCAATTAGTTTCTGGTCAAAAAATGCTAGTTGAGTATCCTTGTGGTCATCTTCTCGATCATTTTTTATAATCCCTCGCTGGAGAAGTTTAAAAATTATTGAATAACTTATGGGGAAGGCACCTGTGGCTCCTGGAGAATTATAATTTAATATATGAAGCATGTTATTTCTCAGCATGAAAATTGGATTCATTACAAAATTTCCTTCCTTGTCTATCAAGTTTGATCGAATTCCAGCAGTTCCACGAATTCTAAAGTCTCTATCTTCTATAATGGGGAGAAACTTTTTCACCCTATTTATCATATATTTTTTAGAAATGCTACTTAATCCTTCCTTGTAGATTAGATTGAGCATTTCTGTACTGAATAACGTTCTAATTATTTTATTGTTTTTTCCCTTCATAAGTTTGTATATTTTGGGAAGGAATTCCCTAGCATTAACGATCTTGTTGTAGCCATAGGGTGAAAAAACAGGACATGCATTAGGTCCTACTTCTCTATTTCCGTTAGCTCTAATTATCCAGTGTGGATCCAAAAAAGGAAATTGTTGGAATTCAGGTACTGAATAAATACTATGGTTTGTAAGTTTGTTATATTTTGGTGGTGCTATCCAATATTCACCTCTGAAAAAAAGGTCGCAATACTGATGGATTGTTTTGGTCATATCTAAAATATTAATTGAATTGCTTCCCGCGGCGCTGATCAAAAAATCACATTTAATTTCTTTTATCTTGTTTTCAAAAAGGTTGATATATTCTAGGATAATTTCAGGACTTGGATCACTTCTATTTTTAATGTTTAGAACTTTAGATCGTGTTATAAAAGTTACTTGATGATTTTCACCGCATATCTGGGTTGCTAATCTTTGGGTAATCTGGCCGTAATTTACCGAAGCATCTTTATTACATAAGATCGCCGACTGACATTTAAGATTGGGTTCAAAAATTGATATCTCCTTTTCATCCATCATGATTATCTCCTTTTCATCTAGACCATTTTTTATTCCCCATTCCAAGTGTTGTGAAAGTGTGCTTAATGCTTTTTCATCATTTGCTACTTCAATTACTCCATCCTCTACAAACAAAATATTATTTGCTTGACAATATTTTTTCCAAAAATTATAACCATATAAGGCAGCTTTGGCCCATATTTTCTTCTTTTCAGGATTATAGATAAAAGGTGCATGGACCTTGCCGGTATTTCTCGAACTAGTATGCAAACCTGCCCTTTCTTCTTGCTCAATTATAGTTATCTTTGAGCTTGACAGAGTAGAAATAGCATATGCTAAAGTTGTTCCTAGAATACCTGCACCAATAATTACAACGTGGCTATTATGTATGGTCAGACACTCTTTCCGCTATCTCGTATTATTCTTATACCCCGGTCATAGTTACTTTGCCCATAATCAGCGACTGGTTAATCTCGTTTATTTCATGACTTTTATGTTTTCTTCTTTCTATCACATACCCCGATTTAGAATGATAATATATTATCATGTCCGTTGGATAAAATGAAATTATTGAATGGTTATCAGAATCAGATGCAAGGTGTCGAAGATGGATGCTTTCCCATTCAAAGAGTTTATCTATATTGCCATCAAAATGGAAATTGCTTCCACAAGCACACTGAACATTTCTCCAGCTTTCCTTAATATTTCTCAACCATTTGTCCTTTTTTGGCCCTACTTCAACTTTTTCAATGTTGTTCTTTTTATCAATTATTTTTGAATCATTAGATAGCTGCAAATCCCTTTTCTCCGCACTCTTCAAATACAATATATGATCTTCTTATTTTAAATCTGTTTACTTTTATGAATATATGTTATCACATCTATTAGTTTTTTGCATAAAATGCCTCAAGCCAATTGAGAAACATGATCTCTTCTGAGGGCTATTTTGCGATTCACCTAAAAACATATTTGTATTGCTCAAAAAATAATTTGCTATACGGGTAAATCCCTGTTTTTCCATGTCATTTTGGCTTTCGAGTAGTCCAGACCATTCCACTCAATATGGAATCCAAGCGACGTGAGTAAATTAAGATGTATCTTTTCGGGTATTTTTTTGGAATCTAAAATATTACATGCTTCGCCCAAATTAATGATATTTTTTATATCTTTCCAAATCTTTTCAATAAACTGCGCCTTGAGGATATAATCATCAATCATTACTAGTCGTTTTTTGGATAACTCACTTTCAAATATGAATTTGAAATCATTATTCTTATCCATCAACTCCTTGAGGCTCACCTTCAAGAATGCGTCACCATTGGTGCAATGTCTCTTCAACATTTCATCCAGGTTACCTAAATACAAAAAATTTATTTCAGATTTTATAAATTCTTCTACGAGTCCTATCATATTTTGAATGATCTTATTCTGATTCTGTGTATTGAGAACACTACGACTTATGTAAATGTTTTCAATATCTTTAATATATTTTAGTATCTCTCTGAATGAAATCTTATCGTTCTTATAAGAGGTTATCAACACATTCCTATTATTTTTAATATGGGCTATCTTATCTTCTTCATTTAATTCATACGACATCAAATTTTCAAGATTGATTACAAGGATCATGAAAAATTTTTCATCATAAGTCTTTTTCTGTAATATTTCAAATATTTTAGTTATTTTCCTATCGAGATATTCTTTTGTCCAGAAACCAATAATCTCAACAAATACACTGTTGTCAAATTTTGACAAGACAAAATCTGGTATAAAAGCAGTTTTTTGTTTTGTTATAATAGGTTCCGGTTCTCGCTCGATTGTCCATCCTGTTTTAAATAGTTCAAATTTTTGAAAGAATATCTTTTCTATTTTGCTGTCAAAAAGAATCGGCACATTAGAATTATCTATCAGGTTCTCGATATTGATTTCTTGGATGTTTAAATCCTTTCTATCTTTTGAATCATATTCACTATGGGATTTCTTGTTCTTTAGAAAAGGATCTTTCTTTGATTCATTGTTCTGATAAAAGGAATTTAAGTGCATTTTAATCATTTTATCTGAAGGAAGTGAGTTTGGATAGGACTTTTCAGATATTTCAAATTCGTAAATTAGTTTCTTTCCGCTATTTGTTACCTTGAGAATGTCTGCCTGTAGGTGCCATCTTTCTGATTTCATAATATTGGGTATTATTTTTGATATCGCGGTACCATATCTATCAGTCAATTTTATTACATTTAAAGCACCTTCAATTGAACAAATTAACGTATTTTCTTTAGAATCCTGGGTAGTTACCTCTACCACCTCTAACCAGTACATTAGACCGAGCCTTTTTACTTCTCTGAGTACTTCTTTCCACCGAGTTCCTAGATTTAAGTTCGACCCCAAATCTATTCTAATTTTTAGGCAGCTAAAAAGTAGGGTCTGAATCAAAGATACATTATAAAAAAGGAGTAACTTATTGACACTGATCGGTTCATATGTATATATTATCATGTTTTCATCAAGATCAGACCACATTACTTTTGACAACATCTCATTGGATATTCCTAGTTTACTAGATATTTTCTCAAGAATTGTTTTCCTTGTTTGCTCACTAACGGCGATATTCTGGCTGGCTGATTCATCAAAAACGCTTCTTCTAATATCCATTGCAGAGAAATTTTTGAAAATTTCGATTGGCTGTTTTGAATCGTTATGATGAGGATCTTTTGAGTTAACTAGTGATATGGATCTAAACATGCATCTTTTTTCTAAAACTGCGGCTAATCCTCTAATGAGCTTATAGTCTTTATAAGATTGCTCCAGACTCTTAAGAGACTGATTCAACTTTTCTTTTATAACGCTATTTTGATAGGAATATTCAAAAACTTGTATGACTTGTTTAGCTATCTCGATGTCTTTAGAGTTCTGTTCCAGAGAACATAAAATGGGATATATTTTATAACTTTTATTATCCAATTTACATCTTAGTAAATCTGAAGATATCATTTCTTATTCACTGACCATTCTCTGATTGTCAGACTCGGACTATTAGATCTCTTCTCATTTAGTTCTCACTGATTTTATTTATCTATTAATTGTTTTTTATTGTTTATCCCTTTATTTCTTCTGTTACTAGTGAAGATTTCGCTTGTGTCGGATGAAATTATTTCAATAAGATTAGCCATGTTTTCAGCATCCTTTTTAGGTCTGAGTAATCTTCCTAGTCTTTGAACAAATTCTCTTTTGCTTCCAGTACCACTTAGTATTATGCCCATGTTGGCATCAGGTACATCTGTTCCCTCGTCCAAAACCTTGGTGGTGACAATAATTCTGTACAATCCTTTCTTGAATTTTTCTAAGATTTCATTCCTTTCTTCATTCTTTGTTTTATGTGTTATGACAGGAATCAAAAATCTGTCTGAAATAATATAAGCCAGTTTAGTATGAACCGTAAAGATTATTGTTTTCTCTGTGGTATGGTGTTTTAATATCTTTTCTAATTCTACAATTTTTGCATAGCTATTTAGAGCTATATCTACAGCTTCATTTCTCAAAAGTAAAGCCTTTCTAAGATTGCTATTATTTCCAGATAGGATGATTAATCTTTCTAGTCTAATGGGATAGAAGATCTTTGCTTCCTTTAACAATTGGTTATATTGAAAAATTCTTCGTTTATATTGTAAAATTTCGTCTGGCAACATCTCTACCTTAATTTTTTTTAATCTAAATTTGGATAGATGATTATCTTGAGATAGTTCGTAAAAATCTTTACTAAACACTATCCTTCCTACTAATTTGTAAATATTCACATGTTTGCCATCTTCACGCTCTATTGTTGCTGTTAGACCCAATCGGTAAGGAGAAATAAACTGTTCTCCTATCAATGAATATTTATCAGAAGCCAGGTGATGTACTTCATCAAATATTAAGAATTCAAATTTGTTTCCTAGATATGCCGATTTGAGGTAAGCTGAATCATATGTTGTAATTGTAATGCTTTTTATGTCTTCATTGCCACCTCCAAGCTTGCCTATCTGGTTCTTCATCTTTAGGATATTTTCCATGGCTTCAAACCACTGTTCCATCAAGTTTAATGTTGGAACTATTACAAGCGTTGAGGTATTTGTTTTCAATATTGCATGTAAAGCAATTATTGTTTTGCCTGCACCCGTTGGTAGAATTATACATCCTTTCATATTGTGTGTTATCCATTTATTCCAAGCTTCTTTTTGATAGTCCCTTAATTCATTGGTTATTTTGAATTGGTTCCTATTGAGTGGAATGATGTAGTCTCGTACTTTATCTATATAATCAATTTTATTTCTTCTGAAATAGTGAATTATTTCCGGATAGTAGATACCTAGGGCCCGATATCTGTTAATTCTAGGGTCAAATACTGAATATGGGGTGTGAAAATCACCGTCTAATAGAATGGTGCCCTTATCATATCTTAGCTCAGTGACAGCATTTTTTTTATATGTGATATATCAAGAGGTTTTTTTATTTAAATCTATTTTCAATTCCCAATGGGGCTAGATCCTACGTGTTAATGTCGTTGGTCTAATGCCTATTTCAAAGTCTTTTTCTAACATTTGAATTACTAGGACAGTTCATTCTGCTCCGTCCCTTCGTGCTATATATTAAAAACTTTTGGTATATTATTCTAATTGATAAGTGAATAGATAAAATTAAAAGGATAGTGAATGAAATAATTATTGATTGCATAAATGTCAGGTGACGAAAGATTATCACAATTTCTAAAAGAAGGTAAAGATTGGGAAAGAAAACCTACCAACATAGCCGGCGTTTTTTTGTTTAAACTTCCTGAATATCGTGGCAGACCAGCAACGATAGCAATAGAAATTAATCCACTCAATTCAAATGGCACTCCAAGTAAAAAAAGAGGGATTGTAATCAAATCCCTAGAAGAGCTAAATTCCATATTGGAATTAATTAGTAATTCTAAGGTTTTACAATTAGCACAATCTATTGACAGTGTTAACCCTGAAAGGAAAACCATGGTAAAGAGTGAATCAAATGAGGTATTTGAGATCTGAATATTGATAACTTCGATCCTATACCACCATTAGTAGCCTTCTCTGATATTTTAAAATTTAACTTTGGTCAATAGCTATTTTGTTCATCCTCTATTAAGGGATGAAATGATTAAATATCGACAATACCAGGAGGATATTGTAAATAGGGCTTTATATAATAATTCATTAGTTGTGATCCCTACGTCATTAGGAAAAACAATTGTTGCCTTATTAGTTAGTCTTGACATTTTACTCAACTGGAAAAAATCAAAAGTTCTAGTTCTTGCTCCTACGCGTCCTTTGGTTTTTCAACATTTTCAATTGTTCAAAAAGAATACTTTTCTCTTAGACCAATGCATTGCCTTAACAGGTAAGATAGGACCAGAAATTAGAAAAACTATTTGGAAATCCTCTTCGTTTAGGGTGTACTTTGCTACACCCGAGTTGGTAAAGAATGATATCCGAGATGGTACACTTAATAAAGATGAATTTTACTTAATTATATTTGATGAAGCCCAAAGAGCTGTCAAGGACTATAGTTATACATCCATTTCTAGACACTTTTACAACAATTCTGATCATGGTAAGCATCCACTAATCCTAGGATTATCTGCTAGCCCCGGAGCAAAAGAAGAAAAAATCAAAGAGATTTGTTCAAATCTATTTATAGAGCAAATCATTGCCAAATCTGAACGAGATGATGATGTGTTACCATATATCTTTGATACTAACATAGAGCATTACTCCATCGAAATGAATGATTATCAGAAGGATCTATCAGCCCTGTTGAATTCCTTAATCAATGATAAAATCTTATGGCTAATCAATAACCAATTCATAAGAAAGAGGAAGGTTGAAAGTGTATATAGAAAGGATCTCTTGTCACTTGGAGACTATATAAAATCGAAACTAGATCCAAAAAATATGAATTTTTTCTTACTTCGTGCTTTAAAGGTTCAATCTCTATCTCTGATCTTGTTATACTGTCGTGATTTGGTTGAATCCCAAGGCAGCTTTGCTCTCAAAAAATTCTTAGACAACGCTAAAGATAACTTCGCAAGTAAAACTTATCAAGAACTATTTTTGGATTCACGAGTAAACGAGATAATCGAAAAATTAAAGGATCATAATAATGAACCTCCACCCAAATTAATCAAAGTGTTATCAGTAGTTAGTCAGTTTCTTGATCTAAAAGAAGACATAAAAACATCCTGGAGTTCATCTAGGGATACTGATACTTTTATTACTAAACAGGGTAATTTGAATTACAAAGACTGCAAAGACAAACTAGTACCTACTAATTATCAAAAAAAGATTTTGATTTTTTCTCAGTACCGTGATACGCTTGAAGAAATCACAAACTTTCTAAATTACAATTGTATACCCTGTCGAGGGTTCTACGGTCAATCAAATAAAAATGGACAGAGAGGCCTAAGTCAGGATAAACAATTATCCATTCTTGGTGATTTTAAAATGGGAAAATTCCCGGTCCTTGTTGCTACGTCAGTTGCAGAGGAGGGCCTTAACATCCCAAATGTTGATCTTGTACTATTTTATGAACCTGTTCCAAGCGAAATTCGGTTTATACAAAGGAAAGGTAGGACGGGTAGATTTTCCAATGGAAAGGTAGTCATTCTAATTTCTAAAAATTCTATTGATACAAAATATTTGGAGATCTCTAAAAGAAAAGTTAATCGGATGAAATCAAGTCTTCAGAATTCGAATTTTATTTTTGAGAAACATGACAAGAGAACTTTCAAGAATCCCGACAAAATGCTTGAATCTGAACTCTTTTTCCTGTACGAAAAATCCAAACAATATTCTGAATCTGTAAATGAAGATAATTACAACGAAAATATTAATCCCATTTTGGATTCCATTTCTTCAAATTCTAATAAGAAAATTAAAAGCCTTGTCAAGAAACTGTCCTACCGCCATCGTAGCTCCCATGATTCAGAACAATCTATACCTTTTACAAAAAGAAACTTGGAAGATCTTTATGAAGTCTCATTGAATCTGGATAGAAAGAAATTAGTCGAGCGAGTTCAAAGACAAATACATGACCTACTCGGAAAGGCAGGGAAAACTGGACTAGAAGTTTCATATCTAAATGAGGTAATGGGCATTGATCATGAGATTATTGGAAAGGCGATTGAAAACCTAACCAAAATGAAGCGAACTATATGGCTGAATAAGAATACAGTTGCATTAATCGAATCTATCAAGTTTATATCTGGAAGTAAATATTCTGTATCCGTTGAAAAGATTGTAATGGGCAAAGCAATTGTAATCGTTAATGAAAAGTGGTATGCTTCTTTGGAACCCCGGGATTACTTTGGTCCTAGGGCGCTATTAAAAAAAGGTAATACTTTTGATATTATTGGCGAATTATATCGACGTGCAGGGACACTTCATTTGATTGTAAAAAAAATAATCTAGTTATTGATATGGTAGATTACTAAAACCTATATCCTAATGGATAATCATACTGCAAAGGTGCGACAGTTAGATGATCATGATCATTGTCCACCAGAAACCATTATGATTATGAAACCTAGAATGAACTCCAATATGGCATCAAATACAGTTAAAGTTAGTATATTTGATTCTGAAAGCTGTACTATGTACGATATTAGAGCACCTATAAAGATGTAAATCCAGCAAACGCAGTTATTGCATTTTATTTTTCTATTATCAGTGTGATGGACTTTTGGTAATATTTCTCAGCCTAAAAGTCTTTCATTATTTCATTCTTTATTTTCTGATGGTCAAATTGTCCGTTTTGTTCTAATTATTGTTAATTTTCTACTATTTTAATAGAAAATATTTCCTTAGTATGTGACTAGTGGTAATACTATATTAAATATCTATATTTATTAGATAATCATACAATCAAGAAAATATCGTTATTTGTCTTTAATTTAAAATGCTAGTCATCCAACATCTCTAGGTTATGCCTTCGTCTCTGGCGGATTACACCATTCTGGAATAATTTGGTAAAGGTAGGTAGGTAAGACGATTCTGAGATGCTTCGCGAATGTGTTCAAATATGTGTTTGTATTCCCATGAAAGAGAATCAATATTTAACCATACATCAATCGATGACTTGGAACGTTCCCATCCTCAGATCCTCCTACTCCTCCTCCTCCAGCTGCAGCACGCTGCTCTTGTTCAGCTTTGATAATTTGTTCTAATTGTTTCTTCAATTTTTGTCCTTGTTCTCTCAATTGACTCGTCTCAATCTTTAGTTTATTGTCTTTAATAAAATTATTAAATGATTCAATCAATAAAGAAGCTCCTTCAGGATCAGGAATTCCGCTCGAAGATGGAATAAGGATTGCAGCGCATGGAATTTGATTAGATAAACAAGCAGACAACAATCCGCCTGCAATACCTCCTATGAATGTAGTATACTTCTTAGTTGAATCTTCAATCGCTTTTCTATTGAAATTACTTTGTGGGTTAGATCCATCGTCCGGGGCAAATTCGGTCTCACTTCCATTATCTTTTTTTACTTCATCATCTGTAACTTTAATTTCTTTATTTGTACTCTGTTCCATATTCTCGCTTGCCAAAATCACTGTTTTTCTATCAGAATCAGGTATGCCTTGAACAGGAATTCCATCTAAAACCATCACTTCTTCTATCGAATTTTTCATAGCCCAATCCATTACAGCATCTAGAACAAAATGTATACCATCCATCATTATGGGCGCTTCGCATACCAAAACACAAACATTTCCTTCCTTGTTTGCGTATAACCTAAATGGATGTCTTAACTTACCATCAATAAATATTACTCCGGGAGATATGTAATGAGATTCTACAAATGCAATCTGATACATTTCTAATTTGTCAATTATATAGCTTGTACTAATTGAGCCGACTAGCCCAGGTCCTGGGAATCCAGCAATAAGGATTGTTCGATCTTTTTTTAAGTTATTCAAGTCTGCAATAGTAATAATTTTTGTCGTAATCGGAGTTGTAGTTGCAGTTTCACTACCACTTGATAATGATGAAGACATAGAATTCATTAATTATCTATACCTCTCATATTTGCTTATTAATTAATATAGTTATTAATGGTTACATGGCAGAAACTTTGAACTAGATACCTTTAGGTTAACCTATCACGGAAGGACGATTTTTGATTCTTCACTGTTTTATTTCAGTATCTTTGCTTTTATGTGAATAATATATTACATTCTCTGATATAGATTTCGTGTCAAACTCTTCACTAACAGATTACATCGTAATTGAATACCAATTGAAATAAGATTATATAGATATCAACTCAGTTTGATTGTATATATGAAATTAAAAAGGATTCAGTTACGCAATTTTGTTATCCCCATATATTTTCCTTGAAAGTCCATTTTTTATTAAATAAGAAATTACTAACTGATGCTATTGTGACTCCTACTAAGAGTGAAATATCATATGGAACTCCTGATTCTCTGAGCATATATATTGACAAGAACTGTATTAGGATGCCCAATGAACTACATCCAATGAACATTCCGTATTGCCTTAAGAATCGTGTCAAATTGACATTTTTGTCTTCGAAAGTCCAGAATTTATTTAGCAAGAAATTTGTGGTTACTGATACAGCTATCCCGACTGCAGTGGCTTGCAAATATCCAAAGCTCCCCAAGATACCATTTGATAAAAGAATTGATATCAAATAATTTAAAACAAAGCCGCTGAATCCTACAGTGTAGAACCTAGCCGCCTTTGAAATGAATCGAACCGATTTTCTCTTTTCTAATTGAGTGTTTTGTTTCTTAGATTTTCTTCCATAACGATAGAGTTTCCAAACTGCCTTAATATACTCCAAAATTATTGGAAAGTTGAGTTTACTCTGTCCGTATTTTCGATCCTTAAAAGTGTAGGGTATTTCTTTCACCTTGACGGTATTTTTTTTCTTTATTAAAATTTCTAACAATATTTTAAATCCATCTGTATTAAATTCCATGCCATGAAGTGTATGTTTTGGAAAAGCAAAAAACCCTGACATCGGGTCATAAACATTTTTTAAACATAATCCATGTCTGGCAATAAAATTTGCTCCTATACTAAGCAATAATCTTTTAAGAGGCATCCCATTGATAGCTCCGCCTGTAATATATCTAGAACCGATAATAATGCAGTTGGGTTCTTTCTTTAACTCTGATATCATTCTGTTTATTACCTCGGGAGGATGTGAAAAATCAGCGTCCATGATTAGGACGTTTTGGCCCTCGCTTGTACTGATTCCGTTCACAAGAGCCGAAATCAAGCCAGTTTTTTCTTTTCTATGAATTATCTTTATTGAGGTGCTTGGGTTTACCTGATCTCTATATAAAGTGCCCATTTTTTCCTTGATATATTTTTCCACTATCAGACCAGTTCCATCAGGGGAGTTATCGTCCACTATTATGATTTCTACATTCGTTCCTGCAGGTATATTTGATTGAATTTGATTAAGTAAATCCGTAATATTCCTAGATTCATTAAAAGTAGGTATGATGATAGATACAAATTTTTTATATTCTGTGGTTTTTGATATGGTATCATTTAGATTAAGCATCGTCATTAGTAATCCCTCATCTCACACCATTAATTTATTAAAATACTATATAATACATACGATTGTTTTCTAATATAATATAGGTTTGTTAGAATCAAGATTTGGTTTGCATTTAAAATTTGATTATACAATTTCATCTTTCCTACTGCATAATTTTTAGATCGGATTTTCTAATTGTTGTTTAGTGATCCTGTAATTTTATCACCAATTTGCATGAATCTAATTTATTATTTACAAGGCTGCAAATTTGCATAAATTACAATATGTGGTTTTGAGTCACCTTTTTATGATATCCTCTTTGTGATTGATTGGCTTTTGATACTTGCTGAAATCTTGACTAATTTGTTAAATTGTTGTTCTTGATTGATGATTTCTAAGATTTATTAAAGAAAATACAAAAAGTAGATTAGTCTGATTTCAAAACTCATGAATCAACAAAAATAATTAGATCTTAGTCTTAATTAGGAACTATTCTATAGAGATTACCATAGAGATGAGAAAGAACATAAAGATACCCTTCTGGGTCCTCCTTGATGTTAGTGGCGATAATCAAATGATACTATTTTTCATCAATGTTGAATTGCTTTAATAGCCTTGGACTATCAACTACAAGTTCATGAAATTTATCTATCTCAATAGTCTTAATCGGATCCATCAAAATAATTTTATCATTTGATTTGATATTACTAAGACTATCTTTTTGCTGTAACATGAGTAAATGATTTTTTATATCTGTAGTAATTTCAGTATTGCAGATTTTACTATTATTAATTACATTCAGGGATTCTTGAAGCATTCCTTGAATATGTTCATTTCCTTTATTTTCATGGAAGTGGGGATTTCTTGTTTCAACTTGAAATATTTCCACACCATGTTGTCTGATGTCCACTGATTTATTGGAAATAATACCTCCATATTTTTCTAAGATATTGATTAGTTCATATGGTTCTACGGAATATCCACTAGAGAAATCTAGGTTTTCTGCAAGCGACATAGAAAGTGAGTGTTCTCCAGCATTACCCGTTGTAATAATATCTCTCTCATATCCGGTAATGTATGAGATCAAGTCATTTAGGTATTTATTACTATATTCAGATATTCTTCCCCATTTTGGAAAATATACTTTGTTGTTTGCTATTTTTGGTTTAGAGTGCCAACATATTCTTACATTACACAGAGGAGAATTTGACATAGCAAAACCCGATGCAAAGATCTTGATATACTCATTTACTGCTCCGGGAAAATAATTGTCACTATCTACAAACCCCACATACTCTTTCTTATGCAATTTGGATAGCAAAATCCCAATTATCATTCCTTCTGCTTTGCCTTGACGAACTTGGTTATTGTGATCCAAAATTGAAGGGTAATTAATCTTGTGGAATATTCTACCAAGGTTAGGATCCGTTTGATGTATTGTGATAATCCTTTTGTTTGAAAACAGAGAATACTGTTTAACCATTTCCACTTCCATAGCGTACCTATCAACGGGATGTCTTTGGCTGTTTGATACTATGATTATTAAACATTCGTTAGGGATACCGCTTAAAACCCCTTCCAAAAGACTCAATTTTTCATCCTTAACTGGAATCACAACTGCCATGGCTTGAAATATTTGTGATAATGTGTCATTGTCAAATGCCGTGGTCAAACTGTTATATGCCTGCGAAGTGGTACCAAAATTACACCCGGAATCTATTTCATATATTTTTTGAAGTGAGTGGATCTTTACAGCACCTATGGTTTCAGTATATTTAGGTGGAAAATCTAACCTCATTTATCTTAAGGCGTATATACATAATTATTTAATAATATGATATATTCTGGAAATTAATTCCATGCTTCCCTTAGGTTCAAGTATTTAACTTTAACTATTATAATTCATCCTTCAAAATGATTTGGATTTTCTTTAGGAAATCAAATCAATCTTAATCCAAATAGGGGTGAGAATTCTAATCTAATTATTGCAACCCAATTTAGTTCTCTTTACTTGATCAGCTTTTATATCTTTTGTTTGGTAGTCTGTTACTTCATACCATACTTTATCTATGTGAACAGGATAATTACAAAGAGTAGGTCTAAAACTTGACTATTCTGTGATAAAGATTAAATGACGCACTCGGGAGTATTGAGTCTTTGTTCTGCTAATTAATTCAGAATTCAATGGAAATGATTTATCACTACCTATCATTTTTCAGTATCAGTCATTACGAAAATGATTTAACTAATTGAGACGAATTGCCTAACTTACATTGTAGGTGAAGAAATATTGTCTGATTGGTTTATTTATTTCCATATTTCTACCAACTTTTATTGTCACAAATCATGATGTTATCATATTCGAGGATTGCCATTAATCTTATATTTATTATGGTCAGACTATGAATATGAAACAATTTCTTATACCTATTCTATGTTTTGTTTATATGTTGTCGATCTTTTTTATTGCAGTTTTTTTGGTTCCTATCTTTAATCCCTCTTTAGCGGCCGCGACCCTCTCCGGAAAATCTATTTGAATGAAGGGTATGGATTTACCTAATCCGAGAACTGAGGTAACGGCAGCTAATTTGGATGACACAGTTTATGTGATAGGTGGTTTTACTTTTGATGGTAAAATTACAGATATTGTAGAAATGTATAATTCAACTGATAATACTTGGGCTCAAAACATAAAGTCATTACCTTTGCCTCTTCATCATTCTTCTTCAGACACCTATGGGGGCAAGATTTATGTGGTTGGAGGATATACGGGGAATTGGATCCCTAGTAACAACCTATTCATTTATGATCCAGCTACCAACAATTGGACCGTGGGTAATCCTATGCCTACACCACGAGGTTCGCCAAATGCAAATTTCGTTAATGGAATATTGTATGTAATTGGAGGAGATAGTTATGATCATTCTCAAGTAGTTGTAGAAGGATATGACCCGATTACCACTGAATGGATGACACTATCTTCGATGCCTATATCTAGACATCATGCTGCATCTGCCGTGGTTGATGGAAATATTTATGTGATCGGGGGTAGACTTACTGGTTCATTAGTAAATGTAGATGTAAATGAGGAATATGATCCTGATTCGGATTTATGGACTACTGATCTTGAGCCAATGCCGTCAAAAAGGAGTGGTATTGCGGCCACATCAGTAAATGGGTCAATTTATGTATTGGGAGGTGAACAAAATCAAGGAACGTTTAATAATAATGAACGTTATGATCCTGCTACTGATACTTGGAGCCAAGAATTGCCAATGCCCACTGCTCGACACGGATTGGGTGTTGCTTCATATGATGATAAGATATATGCAAGTGGTGGAGGCCCACATACTGGATTGACTGTTTCGAATAAGAATGAGATCTATTATTTGAATCACGAGTGAATCTAATTATTGACTCTTCTTTAATACTTGTCAAGATTTTCACTAGGATTCAATTTTTGTGGTGGGGTCTAAGGTTATCAGAGATTAAGAAAGGCGACATTCTAGGGACATGGACTAATATTCATTACTCATTGCTATGTATTAGAGGATTCTAATTCCAATGGATAATTCCAGTTAAATTCACTGCTCTTGCAAAATATTCTTGAGAAATTCAAGATTGTTGATGATATTATTATTTTATGTGATTAATAATGAAATAATTCTGTATAGTTGAACATTAATAGATTATTACGAAACCTTAATTAATTTATGATATTTCTCTATATTATTAGACTTATCCATGTTTCATAGAACAAAACTATTGATTTCTTTTTTCGCTATATCTTTGATTTTACTTTCTACTATATCTTCTTCATATGTTCAGGTTTCTTATGGGGCTTATGCAAAAGCCCCTTTATCCCCCACCGGACCGACAGTCAATGATGATACCCTTACGGTTGAAAAAGTAGCTGATGGTCTGGAATTTCCTACTAGTATGGCTTTTCTTGGTCCTAATGACATTCTAGTCACTGAGAAAACTACAGGTAAAGTGATGCGAGTTACAAACGGTTTTGTGTTGCCTCAACCAGTACTTGATGTACCGGTAGCAAGTGCAATAGAACGCGGCTTGCTAGGTATAGCTGTGTCAAAACAAACAGACGGAAAAACTTATGTTTTTCTCTCTTATACTGAATCAGGCAATGGTGTAGACGGCAGTGATGTTGATGCTCTTATTGATCCATTAGGAAATCGATTATATCGTTATGAATTTGTTGATGGTCGATTGATAAATCCAGTGTTATTATTGGATTTAACCGCAATTCCAGTAAATGGTAGGGGTGAGCACAATGGTGGTAAAATTCGAATTGGTCCTGATAATAATGTCTACTATTTAATAGGGGAAGTTGGGGGCCACAGAACCCAAGCCCAAAATATAATTGATGGGCCGGCCCCGAATGGTCTGGGAGGCGTACTTCGAATCACTCAAGACGGTGGTATAGTAGATCCCGGTGATCCAATATTTGGGGAAGGGCTGCCTTTGAATGTCTACTATGCAATGGGTATCCGAAATAGTTTTGGCATAGATTTCGATCCATTGACAGGGAACTTATGGGATACTGAAAATGGTCCAGTAGCGGCAGATGAAATTAATCTGGTTTTTCCTGGCTTTAATAGTGGTTGGGAACAAATCCAGGGCTATGTGGACAAGGATTTACTAGAACATGGTACCACAGAAGCAGATTTGGTATATTTTGGGAAAAGTCAATATGCTGATCCAAAGTTTGTGTGGGATACGACAATAGGCGTGACAGCCCTTAAATTCTTAAATTCACATAGGCTTGGAGATCAATTTGCAAATAATATGTTTGTAGGTGATATCAACAATGGCTTGTTGTATAGATTTACACTGAACGAAGAACGAGATGCTATTTTCATAAATGATACTTATGTTGGTAATACAGAATTATTACAAGATAATGAAGTAGATGAGCCTAAAGAAAACCAGCCCCTGATCTTTGGACAAGGTTTCGGGGGAATAACCGATATTCAGGTAGGTCCAGATGGGTACTTGTATGTTTTAAGCTACACGGGATCAATTTATAGAATATTGCCAATATCTGATAGCATTGAATCAAAACCTCAACCTAGCTTACCTCCCACCTCACCTCCACAAAATGGCACTTTAGCATCCAAAACCGTATCTGCAGTGATTTTGGGAATAGATGGTGATAATTCCTATTCGCCAAACCCTATCGAGATTGAATCTGGACAAACAGTAACGTGGTTTAATGGAGATACCATATCTCATACGGTAACTTCTGGACAGGATGGTGACTTGGATGAGGGCAATCTATTTGATTCTGATGCTATAATTCCAAATCAGTCTTATAGTCTGACATTTGATACTCCTGGAGAATTTGATTACTATTGTATATATCATCCCACCATGGTTGGTGAAGTAATAGTGAATGGACCAGGTACATCTTCATCCACATCAGAAGATTCCTCGGACGAAGAGTCAGATGAAGAAGATTAAGAAAATTGAAAATATGGATCCCCTCGGATAACTCAAGCAACTCTTACCAAAATAACTAACTATACTTTCACTCCCCTACCCATTTTTATAACATATTGAACATATTCAGCTATGAAACAATTGATCCATGATCAAAGACTACAACTACTATTCGACTCTTTTTTGAATCTACATAATTATGGGAATGTTGACATCTCTAATTCAGAATGGGGAATTTATTATGTTGAGTACTAAAAATGCGCTAGCAAATATAGCTGTTAAGAATTTAGAAATTTCTAGAAAGTTTTATGAGAACATTTTGGAACTGGAAAAAATAGACTCTGTTGGAGAAGAAGTAGTGGTTTATAGATGTGGTACCTCTGCCATCATAGTATATCAATCACAATTTGCTGGAACTAATAAAGCCACTAGCGCAACTTGGGTAGTGGATGAGGATCTGAATGTTTTGGTAAAGAACCTTAGATCTAAAGGTGTAAAGTTTGAACATTATGACTTGCCTAATACAACATTAAAAGATGATATTCATTTTGATGGTGATATGAAAGTGGCATGGTTCAAAGATCCTGATGGTAATATCCTAAATATTATTAACAAATGATCTTATACTATTATTCTTCATCCATATAATGAAAGTTGTTCTTTTTTAGCTCAAGTCCAATAGAATTCTACATATAACAATAATGCAAAAGAAAACAAAATGATTCATCATGAAATCGATATGATCATGATGCTACTCCTTCTTTATCATTAACTTACCACTGTTATGATCAGTGTATAAAAATTAATTTTCTGATTTTTATAGTATGGTAAATAAAAATAATACCTTGCCATTCATTCGGATAGTAAGTGGATGGTAAGGTAACATTTTCTTTATCTTGTTTGTGGCTTATAGATAAGCGTGTGTTCGTAGCCCACCATTAACGTTGTACTAATTACTTGAACCGCTATTTGAGTTTGGAGCAATGTTGTCGCTACTGTCGCTACTGTCGCTACTGTCGCTACTGTCGCTACTGTCGCTACTGTCGCTACTGTCGCTACTGTCGCTACTGTCGCTACTGTCGCTACTGGCGTCAGCGTTATCACTAGATGCTGTGTTAGCACCTGCCTCTGGATCATAAATTGGTCTAAAACAATCCCTTATTTCGCTTTCAGATACAAATCCCTTTTCGCCTTCTGATTGAGCCAGACAATTAACAAATTCTTCATAATTGTTTTTTCCTGTTTCGTCATCGCCATCAGATTGAGCAAATACGGAACTACTTGTTATGCCGGATGCAGCAAACAATGATACTATCGCAATTACTATGGTGACAGTTATTTTCTTAGTCATGTTCATTAAATTTACCTGATTAACATCGTATAAAAGTGGGGACCCATCATTCTACTATTATGGATTTATCCCTTATTTTTCTATGCTCTATAGAGTTTGCTGTCATACACCATGGATAGTTTGGCGAACATAAATTTCATTATAGGGTTTAGAGTTATTAAAAGTACCAGGATTTTCTACCCCTGGCGTCGGTAAATAGACAAGCAGGATTGAAAATTCAAACAAAATACCGTATAAATAAAAAGCGGAGTTGACGATATTCAACTACATTTTATTTTTAGTACAAAAATTCATCAAATCTTTATAAAGATATTTTGCTATCCATAGAATATATTTGGTTAATTATAGATAGTTTTGTGTCTCTAGAGACACACCCTGTTTCATCTAAAAATACTCAAACATCTAAAGCGCCTATGTTAATCCATTGCCAATCAGTATATGTCCATTTAAGTTTAAAAGGCTCACAGATTTAAACCACCCAAGGATTCATGACAATTGAGTCTAAAGATTTTAGATCATATAATACAATTTCAACATTTTTATCTTAATACTATTGGTAAAAATACAATCTCTGAATGTTTGAACATTTTGTTTCATTTTATTATCGGATTTACGTCAATCTACTAATATCGTTTCATAGCCCTCCGAATTCAGACCCTAGAATATATCGATAACGAGGAGATTAACTATGGAACATAAAATTGAGGCCAACAATTTTCCAAATCCGATATTTGTGTGTATGAAGCTTTTTGGATACAAAAAAATAAAATTTGGTTGTATAAGGATGATGTTAGTAGATTGCTATTTATTGTGTTGTTGTGCTATTGTCTGATGTGCTATTGCCCATCATGGTATTAGCGTCCATTCCCATCCCTGTATCTGACAACTGTGTAGTGTTATCAACTGGTGTAGATGAAGAAGTATTCATTGTCATGTTTTCTTGGGCGAATACTGGCGTGTTTGCTCCTATCAATAATACTGACGTAGCCAATACGGCTATGATTGCGACTGTAAGAATATTGTTCATTAAAAGATACTAAATAACAATATTTATAACATTCCACCATTTTTAAAACATGCTATAAATCAGTACCGATGTACAAAAATATCGTAGTCTACTTTTGTAAATCATTGACTCTAGAATTCTACAAATTAACGTTTTATACAAAAGTTTTAGATCATTTGAATTATTTGTGTACATGTATGTATTTGATACAATAATCGTACTTTTCTTTAAATACAACCCATATAGTATTTAAATTGAAATGAAGAACATTATCTTCCTGAAATCAGCAATCATATCTGTGCTTTTTGTAACATTTGGCATAACTAGTGGAGGTTGGACATCAAACAATGAAGTTTCTGCTCAATCAAATAATCAAGAAAATAGCCAGGTTCTTGCTGAATTGATCGCAAATTTAACCCAAGCACAAAATACTGTATCAAGTAATAATTCAACAGTCGCAACCGCTCAACTAACTGCAATAATAGGAGAACTTTCTGATATTCTAGGTAAAATTACAACGGACAACGATGGTCAATATTTAGATACACACACTCACTTCTTTACTCACAATGGTCATACCCATACCGTGACCCATACTCATCCTCATCATGCAGATCATCACAGTCATCATGAGAGCTGGACCGAGAAACATCATATCTTTGATCCCAGTAATTGCAAACCAGGTAGAATGTGTTAAATATTCTATCCATCTTATCCGCTCTTAATTTTTTTCTGTTGTGAATTATTTGTCATTTAATGGTTATCATTAGATGCCGTTACTGGATTTTAATATTTATTTAATAATTTTAACCACCTTGTGTTCCGTAATCCATAATCAAGAGATATTTGTTAACTTGATAGGTGAATATGGTGTATAAATTACTGAATCATGGTTAATGGCTTAAAATATTATCGATGAGCTCTAATGATACCCTTTTAGAAATCTCCTGTGAGGTATACAACAAATTCAATGTTATAATTTTTTCGGCATGTCTTGCTAACAAATAAAGTCAACCGTGACTAACTTGAACCGAACTTGGTCAATAAATTCGACTATGCTCTATATTACTATAACAAAATGACTACTATAATAGGAATCAAAACAACTGAGGGAGTAGTACTTGCATCCGATAAACGCGCTAGTAAAGGCTTCTTTATAGGATCCAAGATAGTACAAAAAATTTCCAAAATAGATGATACCCTTGCAATTGCTATTGCAGGACAGCTGTCCGATGCAGAGCATTTAATCAAGGTTACTGCAGCTGAGAGAAAATTGATAGAACTACGGAGGGGATTCCCACTGAGTGTAAAAGAATCTTCAAGACTGATCGCAAATCTCGCCTACTCGGGGCTAAAGAATTATCAACCTTATTACGTCGAGTTACTAGTAGCAGGTGTAGATACCAGCGGTTCACATGTAAATGTTGCAGATATGAGTGGTGCGATTACAAATGAAGATTATGCTGCATCAGGTTCGGGAGCTCCTATAGCTTATGGAGTGCTTGAAAGCCTTTACCATTTTGATATCACAAACGACGAAGCAAAGGAAATTGCTAAAAAGGCTGTTGCAGCGGCAATGGAACGGGACCCAGGCTCTGGCAATGGAATAGATGTTTTAGTCATACCAAAATTGGTAGCAGCCGAACGTGTTGTATTATAAGGGGTAGGAGGATAATAACAAATGTCTGAAGATAATAATTCTGTAGGTTCTCCTTATAGTTTTGGAAATAACAATAGATATCCATACTATTATGGACAAGGTGGTCGCCTGGTATTAGTAGATAATGCTCTAGAGGCAGTAAATAAGGGTTCAACAACAATTGGGTTAAAAACTTCGGAATTCGCCCTCATTTCAAGCCATATCAAACCCACTTTACCCTTGGTAGATCCTAATGAAAAAATATTCGTAATTGATAAACACATAGGAGCGACTGGAGCAGGCTATATTGCAGACATAGAACATTTAATAGAAGAAATAAGACTGCAAGGACAGAAACATCGCATTTCATATGACAGCTCTATCGACATAAGATCTATCACAAAACATCTAAGTACGTATTTACACAATTACACAATTTATGCTGTAAGACCGCAAGCAGCTTCAATCATCATTACTGGAGTAGATGAAAGTGGAATACATTTGTACCGAGTTGATCCTAGTGGAACTTATTTGAAAGGAGGTGGGTTTGCAATAGGTCATGCTTCCGATGGGGCACTAGACGTGATTCAAAAAGGATATGACACAAATATGAATATTGAACAAGCATTGAAATTGTCAAATGAAGCTATAGAAAAAGCAATCGGAGAAAAACCTGTGGTTGAGTCGGGGATAGTTACTTCAAAAGGATTTACAAAATTAAGGCAGAAACTATAACATAACGTGATAATGATGCCTTGGTATCAAACAATCCATTTCATGAAGCGATGATTCCTAAGTACATTTTTTTGATTTCCTATTAATTTACAAGAGGTCTATAATGTGCGAGAAAATATATTGATTGTTTGAATTTTTGTATCTTACAATATTCTTAATTCCCGTTTTAGGTGAAAGTCATAACAGACTGAGTTTTCTATTTCTTCAATTATTCCTATCATGCGAAACTTTTATGTCATTAGCGTAAATGGGGGTATATTCTTTTTCTGGTTTAAGTTCTTCAAGTAAATTCTCTTGCAGAATTTTTATTATTTCCTCAATTATCCTGTTTGAGTAATGCATAGCTTCTACCTTCTCACCATCAGAAACGGCATCAGTCTCTACAATAATATATTCTGATAAAATACTAACATTAATCTGGAATATTTTATTGCTACTGTGTTTGTCTACTGCTATCCACTGAAGTCTAAAACCTGTTTCTTTTTTTATCAGGCCGAACCATCTTAAATTGCCAAACCATTTCCCGGCTAAATTATCCACTATGGGTTCGATGTTACTCTTTACGGGCATATAGATCTGGATTAATTGCTTATATTTTCTATGTTTTTTTGATTTATCTATTTCTATCTCTTCATTTAAAAGATTATCTTCCAATATTGGATTGAAGTTATACATATTTCTTTCAACCAACTTGTACCCCGATGATGTTTTCTCAATTAGGTCCAAATCCAAAAGTCTTTTTAAAGCCCTTGATAGACTTTGTTGGTGAATATCAAGTTTTCTCTCAAGAGCTTTAAATGAATATGTTGCCAACATTTCTTTTTGTAGCAATGATAGAATTTTCTTATCGTTATTACGAATATCATTGATAGACGTTGTAAGCTCCTCGTTATTTACATGAGGATCAGTTTTCTGTTTTGAATTTAATGAAAAGTCATTATAATATATTTTTAATTTAGTTGTCTTATTTTGAAAATTGTTGCCAGCGTGAAGAAGCTCCACATAGTTTTGGATGTTACCATAGTCCTTAGATTCATATTGTGGTAACAATAACTTTGTCATTTCCAACATTAATTCAACCCACTGCCTAGATACGGAAATAATTTTACAAGAGTTGATGCAGAAATTTTCCCAAACATATATTCTATTTCATTCATGGACAATTCTATCCTCAATTCCATATTCTATATATCGATTAATCCGCTTAAATACTTATTTCATGGACTTTTTTGTCTATTTGTCCAAGTCTTCGTACAGAAATTGATTAAGGGAAAGACAATTTCATCTCATTATGACTAGCGTGATAAATGCCTAAATTCTATTTCTTGTTACTAAATTTCACTAATTGAGTCTCATTAATTTGATTCCATTTTTTTGTTACACGTACATTTGGAAATGGGTATGGCGTAAGAAGTCCCGACTTGTTACTGAGGAAAAGCTTTTCGCAACTGTATATATATCATCTGCTAATATATCTGACAGAAAATTTTTGTTCATGCCATGATTATTATTAATAAATCTAAATTTGGTAATAAAAAATACCAATGTCTGGTATCTATGTGAACTAACGAATAGGTAAGGAATTTATATTAGTATGTACTAATACAAAAAATGGATCTTGATCAGAATTTTACCCTAACAAGACTTGAAAGAAGATTTATCCTTTCTTTTAGTTTAACTATTTTTTTAGTAGTTGGAATGGTTATTTCGACCAGTAATGCTTCTGTTGCATATGGACAGATAGGGGATACTAAAGTCGGTGTATTCAATCATACTCAGACCGATTCTTCAGGAAACACAACCTGGATAAACTCTGGTAACTGGTCTATGAGTGGAATAAATTCATCATCTCCCAGCTTGACTGCCATTATTGAAATGGCCAAACCAAACGGAAGCGCAGGACACGAACATGAGATAAATAATTTTAAATTAATAGGATCACCCGTTGTTGAAAATCAAACGATTCACCTTAATGGTACCTCTACTATAACCATGAGGGACGGACCGGTTACAAGTGAACCCACCGTAATAGCCTTATCCCAGGAAAAAATTGATATTTACTTTGATCCTGAGAATATAAATAATCATTTTGAGAATCAGTCAATATCAGGAATAGTGAATTGAGTGCATCAAAATTTTGATATGTAACAAATATATCTCTTTTTTTGATATTTCAATAGTTTTAATTACTTCAGAACAATAATTTTTCTACAACTAAAAATCATTCCTTGAACCCTTTTATATATTGGGATAATGCTTGATTTTGAAGTTTTACATATAACTCTAACAAGTAGTGTTAATTAGTAGATAGCGTATCGTCTATTACTAAAGCCGTTTATGAAATGTCAACAGTTCTCTATATGCATAACACTGTTGTCAAGATTCTGCTCTTATACAAAATAAATCAATGATTTTATGGTATGAGATAACTTTGTAAAGGATAAATATTAGGTCCGTATTCTAAGGATTTTTGAAGAGTGTTCGACCTGTATATCACTTGCAGTTTTATGTTTTTAAATTAATTATGAAATATGTATACTACTTTGCATACAAACTCACTAAATATTAATAAAAGAACTCCCTTAAATTCTTATTATATTCTAGATATACTTTTAAGCAACAAACCATTTGAGTCCAACCTTGGCAGTTGCTATATGATTCGTCTAGCGATGGCTGGTCTTCATTTATCCAGCCTGCCTCTGAAATCGTTACTAGTGTCATGTCATCTCCAAGCTGTTCAAAGTCTATCTCTACAGTCAAGCGATTAGATTCAACTGCACTAGCCCATTCAAAAACGATTTTCTGGTTCTTAATTGTCTGTTTTACATATACTGAAAAAGTACCGGGATAATCATGAAAATCCCACATGACCTCCGTTCCTTCATCGAGTGGCCCACTTGCTCCACCTGTGGTAAAATATCTGCTTAATTTCTTTGGATTATAGACTGCATCAAATACTTCCTCTATAGGCTTTTTTATCTTGGCTTGCACTCTAAATTTCAAATTCATGAATATACGCCGTTATAAGGTTTATTAGTAGTATATGTTATATAAATGTAACATGTATTCAGAAAGGGAGTATGACCATATCCTTAAGGCACTAGCTCATGCTGGCAGACGTGAAATCCTTGATTTGATAAAGGATAAACCACATACAACCTCAGAATTGTGTCTAATCTTAAAAAAAATGGATAGATGTACGGTAATGCAACATTTAAACGTCTTAGAAAAAGCGGATTTGATTCTAGTTAAACATAGCGGCAAATACCGATGGAATTACATTAACCTTCTTCCTATTCGAGAATTACATGATCGCTGGATATCCAAATTTTCTCTGGATGCCATAGACATACTTACAAAGTTGAAACAAGATATAGAATGAAATCCCTGAATACCGAAATCTGAATTCTGATTCAAAAGATGCTTTGAATTATTCCTGAGCGTATGTTAAATGGCTACTGCATTTGCATTTAGGTGTATTGATTTCTCGGATCAGATGGAAATCGAATTTAAAAAGAGGAACAGTATGATTATCCGTTTGTTTTGTTACTAATATGATCAAAAATTAGATATGCCAAATAATATTTTGTTTTTGAATGCTGACAACAGACATTATTTGGAAAATTAATAAGGCGTTTTAAAGAGGATTAAATTTAATGCTCGACGGCTAATTCGATACGGAGTTTCTATCAATTGAAAAATTCATGCTACTCTAGATGATAACATGTGATCCAAAACAGATTGTAAGGCACAATTCCAAGGTCCCTAAATACTCGGAATATCATTCCATAACCTTTATTTATTTTAACTATAAAGCAGTCATATGTGGTATCAAAAATACTTTTTATTTCTGTCAGTTCTTGCCATCATGTCACTAATATTGCCATTCAAAGTACCAATTAAAGGTTCATTAGCTCAAAATTTTACCTCGAATATCGATGCTTCATTTCTCAGTGAAGAGGATAATAAATTATATCTTCTAAAAGGCGACCAATATGTTCGCCTTACATTTTACGTGGGTCAGGGTGCAACGATGGATAGTGGTTATCCACAACCAATCAGCAATTGGGTTGATCCCCCAGATTCTTAGGCTCAAATAAAGGATACATCTATATCCCTACAGAACTTTTATTTTTTCTCTTTCTCATAATGCCCTAGATATTTTTAAGCATTAATGAATTTAATTGGTTTACAGTTCGTGAATCGAAACTATACCTATTTTTTTTTGACTTTGTGTGTTTTCCCTTTGTTGTTTTAATAGATTGTTTTCCTGAGTCATTACGTACTAATTACTGATAAAGTATTTTGAGTGAAAAAAATCAAATAATCAAACAGATCATTTTGTTATTTACTAATATTAAATATTGTCTGCCTTTACTAATATAGTATGAGTACTAATTTTTGGTTAGTTGTTAGATAGATGTGTTCTATGCACAGACCTTAAAAAGTTAAGTTATAGAATACTAATATTCATCATATAATATACAAAATACTACCATGAACAACAAGTTTGATATCTTACACGCCAACTTGAGATCCATACTAAACACCAAAATTTCATACAACTAATTTTAACTATTCATTGATACTACAAAGGCCATTTATGGGTCAATCAAGGCAACTATGAATGATTTAGTAACCTATACTAAATCAAATAAAAATAAAGATTTTCCCCTGATTATTAAGTACTTGAAAGTATCTGCAAGTCAAAAGCTTTTATCAAATTCGGATGAATCTGAGTATGAACGATCATCATTATATCAGTTGGTGGAACTTTGAATTCTATTGAATTTACAAGTTGCTTAATACCGCCTTCCAGATTAGTACTATATGTGGAAGTGCCGTTTTGGGATATTATTGGTTTAAGTTCTTTATTAAAAATATCCAATAGTTTTTCAGCCATGCCTTCTGCACTTTGATAATTTGCCATATTTACTATAGATTTATTAGTATTCCAATTGGTATCTGAATTATTAATTGATGGCGGCATATCCATCATCATGTTCATATCCATGTTACTATTGTTACTAGAATTATAGCTATTATTATTTTCAGCCATAGACCCTTTGTTCATATTTCCCATATTTCCCATATTTCCCATATTTCCCATATTTCCCATATTTCCCATATCGGTCATATCAAAGTCAACACTATAGGCATCACCATAATTCCTTAGTACTTCGTCTACTCCATCAGCAAATCTCATAGGATGGATTGAGCCATTGTTGTTATCCTTTTTTGGACTAAATATATTTGATATGAACATACTAACTTGATTTAGAAAGTTAGAATCTTCTGATTGTTTTTTAGCTTCCGTTAGAGTTATGACTTTATCTACATTCGTATTGATACTTGCAACTAATTGATCTGATTGTTCTAGTTTTTGTTTTTCACCTTGAATTGAAGAAGTGGTATTTGAAAATGAAGATGTCAAGTTGCGCAAATTTTCTACTGCTAATTTAAGATCATCTCCAATTTTTTTATCCTGTTTAACTATTTCTACCAACAAGTCCCAGTAAAAAATACTAACAGCTTCATCTGCATGTTTTTGAGCCAAAGTTGCATTATTATTTACCAGATTTGACTGAACAAGATTCGATTCGGTCTGAAATTGATCTAAAGACGAGAGAAATGAAGCATAATTATTTGGAGGAAAATTGTGACCATACGCATTTTGGAAAAAAGTAGAATCCGGACTAATATTTGTATTACTATGGATGATTGTGCTAAATAAAATACCTAACACTAATAGAATAGATAGTGTATTTTTCCGATTCACAATGATAAAATTATGTTTAAATGTTATAATAATACTTCGTTTGATTACAATTAGCAACCTATGGTTTAATGGCAAATCATTTGTTGATATAATAAATGCTCTAATTTATCTACAATAAACCAAGATACAATAAAGTCCAATTGTTTTTTTTTACTAGTAGTAACTTCAACAGGTTATTCTCATTTAGCAATCAATACTTTGACTGAGACGTGTTTTTATTAAAGTAAAATGTTAATTTTCATATAGAGATACTACCAATATTATGAAGATATAATATTTTCATAATATATTAGGAGACAAGGAACATGGATATCCTCTTGTTAAAAGCATTTACAAATTCTTCAACTATTTGTACCTGTTCTTTGGTCAACCTTTCAGATTGTATCGAATTGGGATCCCTGTTTATCTTGTTGTCCATTATTTTTGCCACTTCTCTAATTGTTTTATTCATAGAGTGTTTATGAGCCTCAGATATTTATAGATATTGGTATCTATTGGCAATTTTAAACAATAATATTGTATTGGAGGTCAGCGCAATATAAAATGTTTTAACCGTTTTCCAAGTTATCCCCAAATAAACATAAAACAAGGATTTTTGAGTACACCTACAAAATTGAAAAGTCAGGATTTTGAATATTTTATCCATTCTGAAGTTTATAGTCATATATTAGAACACAATTTTCAGGAGGCCTGGGCGATTGAATTCTTTGTATTGATAGTTTTGACAAGTCATTGGTTAAAATTATGGTCTTTTATTCATATTCGGTCTATTCATAAGCAGTTTAACTCTTTTAACAATTAATATTTTAGAAAAGAATTCAATCTTGGGTTTCGATTTGTTGGGAAAATGAGAGTATATCCAAAAGCCAATGATTTTCTTCATCAGATTGGTGTAAAATCCTATGAATATTGATTCTACCCTTTAATTCAAATCTTTTCTATACTCAAAAATATCTATATTGAAGAGAGGTTATCTCCGTAGAAAAGAAATATTATATTCTGATTCGTTAGTAGATATGGATTTTAAGTCAGGACAATTGTTAAATACCCTATCTAATTTTTGTAATTCCGACTGGGATAGATTTGATATAGTCCCTTTTTCATAAGATGCAAGAAAATTTTCCTTATTTCCTTCCAGTGCAAATAAATTATTCATTATTTCACTGGCCTTTTGTTTACATTGTTCTTCAAAAGCGAATGGGGCAATTAATCCTACTACTACTGCAGTTACGATGATTATTGGAATAGATAAGACTATAATGATCTTTTGACTCTTTTCCATGATATATTGAATTAGTTAAATCGTATTATAATAAAGATATCATTTAGGTCTTGTTTATTGAGCTGAATTCATATCTTCTCATCTTCTTGGCAGTCTAATAATTTATTTATCTTCTTTTTACATTGTTACTTACAGTCCGATATCTTTGTATTACATTGTCAGTGATATCGACATCGATAATTTCTTTCCTAAGAAACTATAGATTTGTATAGACTAGCAGTTACTATTTCCGGGATGACCTACTAATGAATATCATTTGATGTCTATTACTATCATGATATGAAGCACAATGATCCTGTATCTTAAATGATGATACTCAGAATTAGTTTTATTGTCATGGGTAGGTGCAAGATGCAAGTTAAGCTAGCGAATTAATCTGATGTGTTGGGAATTTGTACTGCCCAAGCCAAAAATATTAAGGATTGTCATAGCATATTGCATATGTCTGTACAGTTAATGCTGAATCCATACTTGAACTAGTGGTAATCGTGGTGGTAAATGTGCTAAGAGAATCCGGAATTGCAGAGTAAGAAATTACATTTCCATCAGAAATATCATAAATGGATCCTCCTCCCACGATCAAGTCACCATTGTGGCAAGATGCAGTAGAGGAATAAGGATTACCTCCAGTTTTATCGGTCGGCCCATGAATTATGTATATTTTTCCATCTAATGATAATGAACCAGTTGAAGATGATGAACCAGTTGAAGATGATGAACCAGTTGAAGATGATGAACCAGTTGAAGATGATGAACCCGAAACCACTATATTATTTGTGGTATCTGTGGAACTACTTACATGATTAGCATCAGCTGAACAACCTACATTAGATGTGCCTTTGGGACCAGTTGGACAACCTACACCTCCAATACTTTTCGCATTACCTTGACCTAGTTGGCCTCCAGCATTACCTTGACCTAGTTGGCCTCCAGCATTACCTTGACCTAGTTGGCCTCCAGCATTACCTTGACCTAGTTGGCCTCCAGCATTACCTTGACCTAGTTGGTCTCCAGCATTACCTTGACCTAGTTGGCCTCCAGCATTACCTTGACCTAGTTGGCCTCCAGCATTACCTTGACCTAGTTGGCCTCCAGCATTACCTTGACCTAGTTGGCCTCCAGCATTACCTTGACCTAGTTGGCCTCCAGCATTACCTTGACCTAGTTGGCCTCCAGCATTACCTTGACCTAGTTGGCCTCCAGCATTCTCCATGTCTTGATTACCAAAGTGAAAATTACCTCTTTGTGCTAACGAAAAATTCAACAGATCGGGGCTATAAGGAATGGTTAAAATTATGAAAATTAATCCACACATTAATAGTGTACTAATTAGAAAAGTCATGATTTAGAAATCAGAGAATGGTAATATAGATTTTATTCATCAAAGTTTATCTTGATGCTTCTGCCTTGACAACAATAGATAATCCATGGTATTTTCCTAGCGTGTTTGGTCTCCATGTATATATGGTTTGATCTTATCTGAATTTGTTTATTTGTCGCTGGATGACATCTTCCAGAGTTTATGCAATGCGTTTCATCTCTTTTAATTTTACACACCTATGCATGTATGAGGAATGAACCTATCAAAAGACACTTAATAATTGAGTGTGATGGATGTTATCATCTATGAATTTTGTTATTGAATATTCTTAATTCTTTGAGAATGTTGGCCAATGCGAATCATTGTCAATTATTTTTCAATCCTTGAGCAACTAATATCGAATAACATCCCAACCCACATTTTTCACATATTGGCTTCATTGCATTACTATCGGAGCTTCCAATACAACAAGGCTGTTTTGACTTTCCTTTATGATCTAACGATAATATTGCCCACGAAGGACAGTCCACCGGGGTAGTTTTAATTCCTCCCCAATTTCCTTTCATTAATTCTAGTTGCTTTTCTGTGTTCATGATAAAATCTGGATATTTAGTTCTTAATCTTTGAATATTATTAATTATTTCAGTTCTTGTATCACCGAATGGTAACCAAAGTGGATCATTGTCTGCAAAGGGAGTATGAAATTGAAATCCTATTTTATTTATCGTATCTTTCCATTCGTCAATTAGATCTTCTATGGTGGTATAATTTAGAGAATTTATGGTCATTGTGATCCAAATGTCCTTCCAAGCTGGTTTTCCGTTGCGAGCGGGCCCGGAGATATAGTCTAAAATATTCTTTTTGGTTTTCGCATAAGCGCCTTTTCCTCTAATGCTATCATGTACCTGTTCTGTACCATCAAGGGATACCCAGTAAAAGTAAAGCTTGTCAAATCTTACTAAAGGATAAGTACCGTTTGTTACTACACAAATTCTTCTAGGCATCTCATCACAAAAAACCTTTATAATATCTTTACGCATCATAGGCTCGCCTCCAACGAGTGTAACTACATAAACATGATGTTTTTTAAAGGTCTGTTTTATTATTTCTTTCCAGTCGCCGGGACTCAACTCGTCTAGTTCATTTCTCCTAGTTTTCCACCAATAACAATGGGAACAATGTAAATTACAGACGTTGATAATGTCTGCAGAACCATAGATAAATGGTTTAGATTTAAAAAACTTTATAGACATATATTTACTTAGGATACTAAAAATTGTAGGAGCGTCTTTTATTATATCGGTTATACCCATACCGTATACAAGATCTACCAATAGTAATCATAAATAGTATGGATTCCAAAGTATATTAATAATACCCGTAATTTGGAGATATTTTTCAGTGGACCTGCACTCATTGAAAAAGGCTAAACATTCTATATCTCTTTCATGAAATGATGTCTAATTCAATTAGAATGTCGTTGATGGATTATTTAGATAATTTGATCAATAATGACATCGAAATATTTCATGGTCAAGGTTTGTAATTTGTAATTTGTAATTTGTAATTTGTAATTTCTACTCGTAATAGTAGGTTTAGTTCAAATCCCGGATTTTATCCAATGTGCAGGTAATTGACAATATGTGATCCCTATATTATTTCCGTATTTTGTTTCTATACCACTTTATGGATGAATTTGGAATTCAAGAAATTGTTCTAAAATTGTAAGAAACCATGACCTTCAACTATACTGTTTGTTTCTTTCTATTTCTCTTTTCCTCTGGGGGTATATCAGTGTAATTTTTTAAAGCGTTTCCCAAAACAAATTCAAGTCCATTTTCCATCAATCGAGCAATGTCAATAAGAATGGATATCATTTCTGGTCTCTAAATAGTGTTATGCATGTTATCCGGTGCGGTAATCAGCGATATTGTCTTGAAATAATTAACTCAAATGGTCGATCATGTCTTAGTAATTATTTTTGTTATTCTAGTTCTAGATCATGCTGTTTACTATTAGATTAATAGTTCACATGAAGGAATCATTTTTAATAGATATCGAAATGATGATTAACACGAACTGAAAACGATATTCATCAGAATATACTTAAGAGACCTGGTATGTATATAGTAATATGGTAATAGAAAAAAGTTATAATAATAATCACCTTCCCATTATGTCATTAGATTCTCTTCGTAAAAGTACTATGATCAATCAAACTAAAAAAGAAAGTATGGTTGTCCTTGCTGAAGAACAATCGAATGAAGATATAGAAACATCTTTTCGCCAAAGATATTCTCAAGAATTAAGAACTAAGAAACAGCAAATATATGATATGGAAAGAGGTTTTAATGAGTTAGACGATGAAAGAAGGAGTGTTAGACAACAAATGATGCGAACTCCTGGACGACGAGGAGAGCTCATAAAAGAGGAAGAAATCTCTAAGGAATTTAGCAGGAGATTTTTTGAAACTCCAGAGATACGTGCAAATTAGATCTCCTTCACTATCTCATAATATCATATTTTTATGTTGTTTTATCTTTAAAAGATATATACAATTTTTACCATTTTGTAGAATTATATTTCATGTCAGGAGTGTTTATTCGTATTTTGTTTACGATATCAACATGATCTAGGCCTGCTTATAACATAAATGGGTGAGTAGGTGTTCCTAAACATGTCTTGAAATTCTCATCAAATCTGTTTGCATCGCTTTTTATTTGAACTTGTGATTCATACCTTGCTAATGTAATAACTTTATAAAGTTTTGAATTCCATAAAGCATGTCCAAATAATATCTATTCAAAATAAAGGCAAAAGTTCAACTAAATATGCTCAAAAGTCAAAACGAAAGGATTTCGAGATAATTAACCTCTAATTATATTGATTACTCTTAACGTCTATTACCAAATCTTGAGAATTTCTGCATGTGATGTTGGTTAGATAGTGAAAGAAATCTTTGTCATGTTCTATTACAATTACTTTATGTCTGATTGTGCTTGATTATATATGCCATTTAGTATGGTCTTGATAATCCTTAATATTGTATCATGTATATCATAAGTTATGAGTAACATGAATAACATTCAATTGTTAATGTGTAAGAATTGTACCCATTCAAAGAATGAGCATAGACAACAACCCAGTGGTCCAAGATTTTATGATCATCGATGTTTATTTTGTAAGTGCCAGCAATTCACCTAAATTTGTTCTTTATTTCCTTACCGTCTTTCTCAATTAATGACACGATTACATGCTTCTAGTTGAACAAAAGTACACTTCTATTGTATTTCTGATTCATACTACTTATTATTATTGCCATTTTCTTCGAAATTTTCTATATGAAACGAGAATGGAGTTAGTTTGTTTATAAATTAAGAATCGAAAGATCATCTATATACCAAAATGTATATAGTCCATCTCAGGTCAAATACCGTTAAGCATTGCTCTAAGTGTTCTATTTAAATACCTTGCCAATAACCATATTCAATGTTTATGCCAATTCAAAACGAGGTCATCTCAAAAATCAAATTCTGTGTTGACGATTCATCCCATTGACGCCCGAGAAACCCCAAATCCTAAAGAGATATTCAGATAATCCTATACTTATTCCCAATAAGAATAACTGGTGGGAGTCCGAAGCTGTTTTTAATTGTGCAATCTTAAATGACGGAAAAAAAATTCACATGCTTTATCGTGCGATCGGTGAATATGAGCACTACCTTTCAAGAATAGGATATGCATCTAGTGAGGATGGTTATCTCTTTCGTAGGCGTGATGAAATAGCGTTTGACCCAACAGTGGACTACGAAAAATATGGTATCGAAGATCCACGATTGTCCGAAATCGACAGTCAAGTTTACATTACTTATGTAGTATTACCTGATCGTCCAAAAAAAGGTCCAATGGTATCAACCGCATTAGCAACTACTAAAGACTATTCCAAATTCGAAAGACTGGGTATCATTACAAATGAAGGGATGGATAACAAAGATGTGGTTCTTTTTCCAACCAAATTATCTTCCAAAAATACCGTCAGTAGTGAAAAGATGACGTATTTTTGCTTGCATAGACCAAGTTCATGGGTAGGTGCCGCATACGGAATTGATAAACCTAGCATATGGATTGGAGAGGGGACTACATTGACAAGTTTTGAAACGCATACTTTGCTCATGAAACCGGAACAAAAATGGGAAGAATTAAAGATCGGTGCTGGCTCCCCGCCTATTAGAACAAAATACGGGTGGTTGGTGATATATCATGGTGTGAGCGCAGACAGAACCTATAGTGCTGGGGCTGCACTTTTGGATTTAGAAGATCCATATAAAATAATTTGTAGAAGCAAAGAACCCATTCTAGTACCTACTACACAATATGAGAAATATGGCGATGTAAACAATGTGGTTTTTCCTACAGGTGCTTGCATTATCAATGGAGAACTTTTTGTTTATTATGGTGGTGCGGACAAGGTATGTTGTGTTGCCACTGCCAAGTTAAGCGATCTTGTAGATTATATTTTTCAAAACAGTTAGTATGTCATGAGTTGTTAACTCAATGAATTAGTGAAAGATCAAGAAAAACTGTTTTCATAGTAGGAAACAATAAAATTGGAAAAACAATTTTACCGGCTATCATTTTATGTTAATTTTTGTTCTATAGGATGTAATTTAGAAGCTATTCAAATTGTTACCTTTTACATTAACTGTTAAATATTACGACAATGCAGTAAAAACAAATTCAGAAGAAGTCTTTTCAAATTCTTATCAGAGATTTAAACAATCAAATCTCTTCCTTAATCTATGAATCCTTTGATCATATAACATAGAAGTCGATCATGATAAAATCACAACACTGAAATTCTGTTATGGACTAACATAAGGGAATAGGTTGTTTTTGATTCCCTCGTTCTCGCCTAAAACCGTGGTATAAAGTGCATAATGCTGTAATGCAACATTGTCCCACGTTAATTCCTTATTGAATTCGTCAATTCTCTTAGTATATTGAGAATAATTCGCTCCTAGTTTCTTTATTGCTTTAGCAAATTCGTTAGGTCTTCTTTTTACTACTATTCCAAGTCCTTTATTTGCAAATTCTCTGAAGAAGCCTAAATCAGTCGCTATAAATGGTAACCCATGAGCCAGTGCATCAAACATTACCCCTGAACCTGAAGTTACGGTATAGGGAAGGACGATTATGTCACATGCATAAAAAAGAATTGAAAGTTCTTTATCTGTTAAGAATCCACGATTCAAATTAATTATTTTACCATGATGTGTATTTTTACTTTCTGTGTTAAGAATTGCTCTATGGTTATCATGACCATCAATTGAAGACGGCTTTATCGTATTGAATAAATTTTCCGACTGGTTAATTACCATCGCCCAATCATCTGGAATATCCAAATTATTTAATATGTCCCACCCTTTGGTATGTGTCATGAATCCAAAGAATAAAGCTATTTTACGATTTATTGGTAAGGTGTATACTTCCCTTGCCTCTTTTTTCTTTATAGGCATATTAAAATTTGGTTCTGCACCATGATATATGACAGTAAAATTTTTCAATGATTTTTCATCATTTTCAGCTATTAATTTGGCTAAATAATTTGAAAAAACAATACTGGCCTGGCTCATTTGCATTTTTTGTTTATTTGCGGTATTAAAAGATCGGTAGTTTATGAAGCGTTTCCAGTAGGCTATTATTTGCTTGCTCAGATTAATCGGAAAAGTAATCATGTCTTTATCCATAATATTTGGGTGTTTTGACAGACCCATCCATTGTCGTAGTGGATATGCAGAATGAAATGTAGTGATTATGGGTATTTTACATTCTTTATAAAATTCGTCTATGTTCGTACTTAATTTGTTTGGATTGATGACGTCCATCTTAAGTCCATAAAGTCCATGTTCTAATTGGATGTGGACAAGATCAGGTACATACTCATCAATCACATCTAGGATTACTTTTGAATTATTGCCATTTTCAGGATCAATACCCCCATAATCTCCTTTTCCCTTCTCGTTGCATAAAACAGAAACTTTAATACCCGATCTTTTCAATCCCTCTGTGAGATTTTTTGCATACCTACCTACGCCTCCGGGAATGGGAGGATATTCGGTGGAAACCATTAGAATTTTTAACGAAAATTTATCATATTTATCTAACTTATAAGACATCATAATAATAAATTATATTATACAACAAGACATATAAGCAGCTGTAATAACGCTACCAATTCATCGATATTTACACATTTTTTACCGGTATTTACTATATTTTGGTTATCTTACCAAAACTACTGGACACGTTGCAACTTCTGAAATCCATCTAGAAATACTTCCTATACCTTTTCTATCATGTCTTTTCTTTAATGATCCACTACTACCCATTATTATCATGCTTGTATTCTCTTCCTTAGATACGGTAAGGATCTCATCTGCAGGATGACCAACCCGAATTTTTGACTTAGCTGCAACACCGTCACGGATTAATCTATCTACCTCCTTTCCAACCATTATCTGGGCTCCATCTCTAATTGTCTTTTCAAAATAGTGCCTAGCTTTGTCAAGATCATCCATATTTGAAATAAATTTTGCAATTTCCTTGGGATAGAAACTTGTATCATCAATAACATACAAAACGATTATCGTAGAACTCTGGTTTGTTGCAAGTTCTTTTGCTTTCTCTAAGGCCTTTACTGACAGCTCAGTCGCATCAAATGGAACCAAAATATTGGATTTATTGTTATTCATTCATTATTACATAATTCTTTGAATATATAGACATCACCTTTTGCTATATGCTCTTATTTTCTCATGTCACCGACTAGATTAAAGACATTTTAAACTCAATAACACTAATTTTGTTTTCTGTATGGTGGCGTACATTCTATCATATACATTGCCTAGTTGATTACAAAGTCTATTTCATACATCCAGTTCGTCGTTTTGATTGTTGGTCTATCAATATTATGGTATATAGAATAGGAATAAGAAAATCCAACTTATTTCCGACACTAGAATGTTTAATGGAAAGAAATGGGATGGATTTAACTTTGTTAATAAACTTAAATTCCTGGTTAGTAAATTGGACTAATTTCAACAAAGGAAGGCATATGGATCCTGATATATTAGTGATCTAATATATGTAATAGCCCAAAAAATACTATATTTTTTCTATACGAGCGATCACAAGGGATTGAGTGCGGAATCCCCTCGATATACTTGATAGGAATAAAGTATATATCTAACATATGAAAGGTACAGGAAATTTTAGTGGAAGAATGATGTCTATGGTTTATCTACGTAAAGTAATAGCCGAAAAGAAGCTGGCAAATAAAGATGAACTGAGTTTGAAAACGTCTGTTTGAAGGAAAACACTACTGACAACTATCAATACAAAAAAAAAACAAGTCCTACCATCATATTGGGACATTTATTGTTCATTTCAATTCTTAAAACTTGATATAGATTTCGTTAGGTTAAATGTTTATCCACTCGTTAGAAGTCTTGAAAAATGATTTAGGGAATTGTCTTTGATTTTCCCCTCTAGTCGTGAATTTAATAATTTTGGAACAATTACAAGTATATTTGAAGACCATCTTTCCAATGGCTGTATTCATGTTAATGTAAATTAATAAAGGATTGAAGTTTTAAACCAGGTAAAAAACAAACTTATATTCAATAGATGTTTTAAGAAAATAATAGAATGAAGAAAATAACTTATGACATCGAGCGTCAATAATACAATGCCGAATAAACAAGTTAAACATGATAAACAAGAAAAGCCATCAGCTAAAATAGAAATATTAAAAAAAGCAAAGAAAAAAGTATCTGATGTATCACAATGTGATAATCTATCTATCGCTGAAATAGATGCGCTTCACTATCATTATAGCAAATTATCCCCTTTATTTAAGAATGCGCCTCATCCCACGTTCTTGGTTTTGAGGATCTTAGAACGTTATATCCAAATAGATAATATTGTTATTGGAGATGTAATAAACGAAATCAAACAAAGAGGGCTCGATGTCTCTCATACTGATGCACAAGTAGATGCATTAGTGAATGAGCTAGCATTAAATAATAAAAAATATAAAGCAAAATCCAGTGATTAAGGCTTAAAAAGTATATCTGTGTTTATTGACACTGGGAAACATCAATACCGTTATTGACAATATTTCTACTATTAGGTACTTATACTGAAATTAGATATTCTGTATTAATTAGTAGTATTTTGAGATATAAAATAAATAACTGTAATAGGATTAGGAAAGTCAATTTTACCTATGATAATTTGTAAAAAAGATCTTACAATTGCTAGAAGATCGAATGGCGTTTGTGAATGTCACGTACTGCTGGATGGATGTTGAATTCGTTGTTTAAATCCGAATTTTTCGACCTGAATGAGTATATGTATCCTATTTAAATGAAATAAAAAATGAGGTTCATAGTACAAATTCGAAATGGCGTACTAATCTATTGTTTGTTTAAGTTTGTTAATAAAATATTTTAGCACTTGTATTCTTCCTTGTTATTTCCTATTTTTTCCGAGATAAAAAAACATGATTAAGATAGATCAGTTGAATGTTCTGAATCTATGACAGGTCTACATAGTCCTCAAGCGCATAATTATTCAAATGCCCTTTAGAGCATTTGAATGTTGAATTTGGATTCTTATCAGATTCATTTCTAAATTCAGTCATGTTGTCTGTATATACTCCACTAAATATTATACCACAAGTTTTACATTTTAACATAAGCATAGGCATCTTTATTCCTTCATCCTCGACGTTCTCAATACGTTGAACTTGTTATTATCCTTACATTAATCTGGAAATCAATAGTCAAAATCAAAATGGTTATTTGACAAGATAAGTTACTATTCAAGTATAAACTTAAATGTTTATACTAATATTTACTTCAATTTGGATTTCTAATTTCTTTTTTCTTACTCCATGAAAATCATATTTTTGTACTTATTTAGGGGAAAAATATCTATTGGTTGATTTAAAAGATAAATCGTAATTTACATCCTTCATGACAGAATACCCAGTGTCTCAAACTTGTAGGAGTACAAGATCTTGATATATATATGCATAGTATACTCAATGATTAAAAATATTTTTTCTTGTCATGACTTAAATGATTTATTAATGTTAGTAATTCTGCATTTCAACAGAAACAGACCTTCTATACAATCTTTGGATGATTCTACTTATTAGTTTCATACAGATGGACAAGAGTAGTCCAGTGCCATTATGTGCACTAATTATTAGACAGGGTAATGACCTGACATTGCATTTAACGCCTATTGAAAAAAACCATTAGTATGTCACTGATTGGGTTAACTTAAAATGTTTCCAGTGGGAATGGATTCACGACAAAAGTAAGCAAATCCATCTACAAGAGATCTTATTCTATGGTTTAAATCGAGTTATCTAATATGCACGCGAATATCTCCAACTGCCGTTATGAAATGTCTCAATGAATCTGATCCCTTCAGGATTATTTATTATCCTGGTGTTGCCATTCTTAGGGTTATTAAGCTGATTTCTCCTATTAATGACCTCAATAAGTTTTCTCATATTTATATATACATTTCCTCATATAAGAACGTATAAAACATTGATAACAAATCAAATCTTTGGAGTAGTAAAGGAGGTCTGACTAATCATGCATGCTTGTACCCACATAAAGTAAAACTTCACTTCTTAATTTGAATTATCATCTCACTCTGACTTGTTTACCACGCTAAATATTGCACTCGTAATTAGATTCGCCACTACATTTCCAAAAGGTGCATTAAATGATCCAGTTCACACTAATGTAAGTAATCTATCAGCATTTCTCTTTTATTGTCCTTGATAATTACAAATTATTCTACAATCTCATTGAAAATTCTTCATTATGGTACTAATTATCATTACTCCTTTGTTTGCGAGCATATTTTTATTCCATTTGATAAAGTATTGATTTGTGTTCCTTAATGGTTTGACAAAAGAGTCTTTAATCTTCTTTATAGATCTAAAACACTGTTGTTATATCCTCATGCTTTCTTTGATTCAGGGGTTAGAAAGGTCCAGCTTATCTTTGTTTAATTTCAATTAGTATTATTCTTCTTTTGAGTATTTTCATTTTGGAAATACATGTGGTTATTACCTTTAGTACGCTTTGGCACGTTTGCAATTGTTGCTTCATCATCATTCTTGCTATATGACATCAATTACTATTTGGATTCATCTTATATAAGATTATATTAGGTTCTAGTTTGTCTGAGGAAACCGTAATTTTGAAAGGTAATCTAAAGTAATATCCTACAATCGATTGGCAATAAAATTTTTCAATAAATTCAAATGTTGACCTAATCTCTCTTGGACCTTTAGTTATTTTCTAAAGACAACTTATTTTAGGGTTGATTGACCTATAATTTAACCGACTGATGATGTTTTTCTGGAATTAGATTTTTTTCCAGTGTAGGAAGCAAATGTGGTTTGCAAATAAAGTCTCCCTATGAAATTGTTCTCAATCCTCAGTCCAGAAAATCCTAAAATCACTCAATTATTGTGGGTTGGTCGATAATCAACTGAATTTCTTTTCATATTCTCGTAGACTAGATTCTACTGCATAGTCTACATAATTGTCCATACCTTCTTGACGTATGTTTGAATCATAACTTGTCACCTTTGTGGGAAAACTTTAAGGCATTCTGAAGGGACCTTTTCAAATTCTAGCGAATTTACTGTCTTATCCATAGCCAGAAATTACTATTTTCTAGTAATTTTCCAACCATTAATATATTTGTAGGGCAAATAATAAGTTATGAATGATGCTAGTATTCAATTATTAATCTGTAAAAATTGTACACATTCAAAGAAAGAGCACAGGAATGAACCTAATGGTCCAAAATTTTATGATCATAGGTGTCTTTTATGTAAATGCCAACAATTTACATGACCTTTCTATCCATATTTTTCACGATGAGTACAAAAAAATGTCGTCGTGTTATTAATATAAAGATGGGGTCAAGGCCAAATGGTATACCCCAAAATGAATTACATCAGATAAGTTCTTTCTGAAATTATTGATACCATATTACAGTATACATTTGAATTTGCATCTTGCAGATAAATTGAACTTATCCTGATCTTCTTTTCTATTATCCTTTCATTCTAATCAAAGTGTTGTTGAAGTTGAAGTTTGAAATTCAATCAAATAATACATGATAGTCCATCTGAAATCTTAAAGCCCTTCTTACTACAAAAATAACCTAAAATTAATTAGGAGAAATTCTTGCATGTAGGATAAGCTAATTACGAAAACTCGATCATAATGTTAGAGGAAATTGTTAATATAAAAAATGAGACCAATTGATGTAGCTACTGTATTTTCTGCATAGAAAAATGTTATGAACAATCTTGCATTATCATTTTTAAATTAATGTCTATAATATTTATGAGATGTATGGTCTTAAAGTATTGGTACCTTTTAGCATTATTTTCTGTTTTGGGTTGATGACTCTAGCATGTTATGAATACGACAATGTCTATGGCTCGTTGGTATCAAATAATTCCACTGAAAACAATTTGAATTATACTATCTACTCTGATGATCGGTTGGGAATCAGTTTTGAATATCCTTCTGACTGGAACGTTGAGGAGAAGATTAATAGGTTTTCAAAATATTCCGATGTACTAGTGTATAATGGTAATAATTCATTCAAAATCATGAAATCTCAATCAAATTCCGATACAGTAATGGCAGAGAAACTAGGAGGTTTAAAGGAAGTAGTGGAAATAATTTTACCCCCTGAAGAAAGAGTAGTAGGAGAGATAGAGGAAAACAGGTATGCAATAGATGGTTCAGATACCGTGTCAGTGCTAACTGCAATGGAGGGATTGACTAATATTCCTGACAAAGGTTTGGAAAGAATTCTATTGATACATGATGATGTTTTGTATATTCTTACTTACCAAAATACCGTGGTTGAATTTGATTCAAAGCAAAGTCAAGAAACAATACAACACATATTGAGTTCCTTCCGATTTATTGACTCGACCGATGAGGAGGACCCAGATGATATCAACGAAGATGATGACTAAAATCCGATCGACCAAAAATATGGCAAACCTTTATGATGATAAAAAAATGCCTCCTCTACTTATTTTTTTCATATGTAACAAGATGAATTTAGCGGTGTATTGATCGATAAACCGTAATTAATCATGGGATCTAAAAGATTTCCAATGCTGCTGAGTGCTTCTCTCTTGAGTGCGGTCCAGTCCCATATCAATCACATGGTTCCTTAGATTAACCGTTCCATTTTAACATCTATTCGATATGGGATCGACGAGTGTTTTTATATAAAAATCACGTACTTTTCTCATCATAGGTCTGAATGCTGTATAAGTATCTCTTCTTTTCTGTTCGCATTAAATAAATGATTCCAATTACTAATACTATTTCTAATGCCTTGGCCATAATTCCTGCAAGATCCACATCTTCGGGAGTTGCGTTTGGTGAGAGTGGAGGAGGGAAAGTGACTGAGTACAAGTATAATAATATTAGAACCAAAGACCCTGTCAATCCAATCCAGTTTAAGATTAAAGACTTTTTGTAATACTCTTTTGAAACATACTTTTTGTCGGTTTTTTTGACCGTGAGTTTATCATCAGAGAAAATTAGCAAGATATATGAAATCCCATAGAAAAGTTGTCCACCTGCGGCGGATATGAGGAATATACTATATTCATATCTTAGAGTTGCGTGACCGGAGTATACTGCAAGGTGAACTATGGCCGCACCCAGTGCTAAAAACAAGACTGAATATTTAATAAATTCATCGTTTGATATCGGATTTGTCTTGCTTTTTCTTCTGCTTAGAAACATCCAGCTTAAAACTAATCCGACAATCAAGATAACTCCTACAGCTGAACCATAGATCACTGTGGTAAAAATGAAGCCAAACGATTCAGTTATAGAAACATTAAATACGGCTCTTTCACAGTTGCAATTTGAATTATCGCCTAGTATTGTACGTGCGGGAGGAATTGTATTGATGATATCACCACTAGAAGCATTGGAATTATCATTTAGTATGCTTAAAACAATTTGATAATTTCCTACCTTTGGAAATATGTAGGGAATTTGGAAATCGCCTACTGCTAGCTTTGTCCAAGGGTAAGCAGACAACCGTTCATTGGTAAGTGTTGAATAAATTTCAACCATCCCTACCAAATTGCTTGTGTCTTTGCCTTGCTTATCTTGAATGCTAAATTGGATCTGTGATAATTCATTTGGTTTGGTGTATTCTGGCTCTATTTGTTGGAGAACCATATACTTATCCCCAATTCCTGTATCTCCATTATTATAGTGGGCAGAGTGGCTGAAATGCGCCTCAGCCGAACTAAATGAGCATGAAATAAGATAACAAATAAAAATCATTAAAGACATTGAAATTAAGAATTTGGTATTTTGCTTAAAAGAATAAATATCATTTATTCTATAATTTTTCAATTTTATATAATTATACGAAATCATGCTATAAATACCGTTATCTTATTTATGATCTTCTACCTTCTAAACACCTATAGACATATCTGTTTAATGGCTATTGCTAGAAAATTTATGATAAATTGCCGTTCAATAACTTGCGTTGGCAACAAAATTCGTACTTTTAACCTCAAATAAACATCGTATACTTGATACGGTATGTTAAAGATAGATTTAAGCAGGTGGACTAATTTACATTGTATATCCCTGTCGAGATATTTTAATAGAAATGTAAGATTTTCTGGTTAGTTTATAGTACTAGACACTTAATCTAGTGCGTGTAGGTGATTCAAATTTGTAGAATTGACTCTGGGATTAGGGTGAGTAGTATTGTTGATATTGGAACTATCCAATCCTATTCCGCTGATTAAGGTGCCAAACATTTCATTAGAACTCGAAAAATGCCCTCCAGTTTTGTTAGCATCAATCATTAAACCCAAAACCTTTTTGCCCATAAGATGAATAGTTATTGGCACCTGTGCGTATTGGGTTCCATTATCGGAATGTATGCTTGATAACCCTGTAACTACGATGTCATTTCCAGCAAGAATAACGTTATTTGAGGTAAAATTATTTATCAGGTGATTATGGGAAAGACTTCCATCGGGTTTTATCATGGTAAAATTGGCATTAAAAGTTGCACTCATGTTTGAATTGTTCACATTTTTCTCACTAGAATTTTTGATTTCCAAATTCCATAGCCCCCCTTGAATCCAAGTTACTACCCCATTTTCCATCTGGTTATTTGCAAAGTGTCCAGATGCAGATACTAACATTGGCTCATTTTGTCCGCTGGTAATTAGGATATTATTGTCATGGCCCCGATGTAAACTGGCTGTAGGATTCTGGCCTGGCTCATAAATCATTTGTGCATAAGCCTTTATCAAGTAAGGATTATGTTGTACGGGATCCATAATATTAGATGCTATGCCGACAGTAGTAACTAATAAGATTATTACAATGGATAGAATGATTGATATCTTATATTTTGATATGGAAAAAAATATGTTCACTAGAGAATGTATTAAATTAATACATAAATTTTTTTCGTAAAGGAATCCATCTCACACACAAAATGTATTTTATCCATTTTATGGTGATCATGTCTTAATGTAACCAATGCTAAATACTGCCAATAAATTATTTTGTAGGGTTTTGATACCGTGTATTGAACAGGTCTGTAAAACATTTAGGACTACTTGTAACAATGCTGAGTTCTTTTATTTAGTCTTTTTTCCACGAGCCATAGCGAATTTGAAGCTCTGGTCACTAAGATCATATTCATTGTTAAGCAAGTAAGGGAGGTTACATTTCAAATGCGTTCTAATCTTATTATAGGAACTAATGCGGATGTTACCACAGATATCAATCATCTATTATATACAATAGTCCGGACATTTTAAAAGTAAAGGAAAAAAATTATTATTTTTAGTATTTTTGTTATGGGTTTTAAACTATATTGCATTAATTGATTAAATCAGTATATTAATCAAAACCAATCTGTAGTATGAAAACATCTCATAATGAATATTCGAACCATGGACCCTCATATTGTAATTATTGACTAATATCTCTTGATATAGAGTTATCACTTATTTAGGAAAAAAGATTTTGATATGGATCCCTCATTCGCATTATAATTGGGTCTTGGATAGTATTTTTAAATGGATTTTATTCAATTTATTGAAAAGTGAAAGAGAATAATACCCAACGATCTTTTTCTGCTCTTACAATTAAATTTGAGAGAAACTATAGAACAAATGGATAGTGATGTTTAACAAATGATTCTACCGCTGCGGATAAAAATTGAAATCATTCTCAATAAATCAATCAACAAGTTGTAATGAATAAATATTTAGTCTCCTCTATTATCATATTTGGAATTTTCATAGTCTTTACACTTGCAATTTATAATGATATTATTGAATTGAATGATTACTCATCTGAGGGCAGTTTGATTTATGAATTTGACACTGGTATTATGCAGGCTCGAAGCTATTTCTTTTCCTCTGTCACAACCGAAATCATGAATATTTTGTCCGATTTTGGCCGAGAGTATTTTTGGATTATTGTTCCTATCCTTCTGTTTGTATTCGAAGGAATTGATGGTAGAATTGTTGCCGTAATTATCTTGCTTTCATTTATGCTTGTTATTCCCTTGACTACTTTGGTTAAAGATTTGATTGACAGGGATAGACCGCTTGTTTTTTACGGAGCTTCTGTCAATAAATTACCGGTAGATGAATCCTATCCTTCTGGCCATGCCAGTATGGTTTCAGCTGGTGCGGTAACAGCTTTATTATTGCTAAGAAAATCTCCTAGGCAGAAATTGATTTCCATTCTTCTTGTATTTGAAGCAGGATTAGTTTGTTTATCCCGACTATACCTTGGAGTTCATTATCCTACTGATCTAATAGGCGGTATTCTATTGGGAAGTGGAGTTGCACTTTTAGTAACCAGTGCTCATAATATGATTGAACGACTTGTAAAGTTCAAAATTTGATGGTTTTTCTATGGATTCTAAATAGTTCAATTCAATCTCAGAGTCGTTAGTCAGGTTCTAAAGATTGATCCAAAACGACCAATGCTAGAAGACAATTATTTGAGAATGTTTTGTCACAACGTGATTCGTAAGAGTCTTCACTGAACGTCCCCAGTGATAATATATCTTAACGTTAATCAAGTTGACTTGATGACCTACTCTAGATCCTGAAATCACCAAACCATGATATTCTGCATTTAATAACTGTGATCTAATCTATAACACAAAGTTAACTGGTTCAACGGGCTTGCGGACGGTCACGCTAAGATATAAAAATTGTATAGTTTTATCTAGAAATCATGGCTATACTGTGAGGTCTAAGAATACCATACGATAAACACTGAATCACTTAACCCGTTTTAGAATATGTCATTACAATGTTACAATTCTTCGTTTCTACTTTCATTATTCCACCATTACAGTCACTGGAGAATGAAGTATTGTAATTAGGAATAGATGATGTAGTAACACTGTACATTCCCATTGATAATTTTATCACAGTGCCCGAAACATTTCCTTTAAAGACATCAGGGACTGGGTCGTTGGCATGAATATTTACTATGAAATCAGATGAGAAATTCCTTCCCTGTCCTCCATTTAATGTGGTTACTTTTACTATTAGTGCTCCTTTACTCTCTTCTTTGCCCAAAGCTGATGATGAGTTATTAATACTACCTTTGCTTGTCAGATCGATTTGACTGGTCTTGCTGAAATTGGTTCCAGTATATGTGTCATTACTTAATTTTGAATCTAACTCAGAGCCAAAGCAGGTCAATGTAAAAAGAGAAGTCATTAATACGAATAAAAACGGTAGCAAAAACAATTTAGATGCAAATTTCATAAATAATGATTGTATTACCATATTAAAAAGAGTACAGGTTTTTGCAGTCCCTGTCTAATAGTTGATTGTATACCTCGCCCGATATTTCTTAGAATTAATGTAATTGGTCCTCGACTATTGGTAATCATTTTAAAAGATTTTTGGGGTGGATATTGGTCTACTATGCCTTTTTCCGGTAAATTCATGATTTTTTTTTGATGATGTTGTTTAATGCAATGCTAGATGAGCAAATCAGAATAAGAAACGACATGCCATTAGATAGACAAATACTACGGTTGACATCTACTACGAGGAAACAGGATTTGAATATTTGTGATTGTCCATTTGAAATATCTTGTGATTTATTACCAAACAATTTTTCACGAACTCATAAACCAGATGAATTTCAACCAAGCAGGCGAATTAAATTACTATGATTAATCGATCTCAAAAACAAGGTTCACAGATCAAATAATAATTTGCAATTATTATATACGATTGTTCTAAATTTAACTAGTAGAATTATTTTTATTAACCATGTTAACAAATTATTTTAATAAGTGTTTTTGTTAAATAATTAACAATTAATTTGTTAAGGTCCAAAAAAACTGCAAGCCTATTTCTACTAACTACTTTGATAGCATCGCTTTCCATCATTTTTACTTTTGCCGGATTTGATCCTTCATTAAAGGCCAATTTAGTATTTGCTCAAACCCTTGATTCTAATGCCATCCAGATTATAGGTACTTCATCTTTTATAGATGATTTGGGAAATTTTCATGTCATAGGTGAAGTAAATAATACTGCATTTGATCCTCAAACGGATATTGTAATTACCACTATTTTATCCAATACGACAAACAAGACTATAGTAGGAAATCATTCTGCATTCACATCGATAGGAACCTTGAGACATGGTGAATCCTCTCCATTTGACATATTGGTACAGGACCCTCAAATAGTAGGAAAGTTTAACTTTATTGAGTTCTTCACTAGTTCTCGACCTACGACAGAAAAACCTGCAAACCTAATTATTAATGACAGCAGTGTATTCTTAGACAATGTTGGTAATCCTCATATCACCGGTAATATAATAAACCAAGGACCATTCCCAGAACAATTCTTGAATCTTGTTGCAACATTTTATGACAACTCTAGTCTTGGTATAGTTGGAACTCAAAGTTTTGGATTAAATGTTGCTAATTTGTCTCAGAATCAAGTGGCTCCATTTGATATTACCATTACAGACAATAAAACTAAATCTCAAGGTGCATTCTACTCACTATATGTTAAATCTGACCAAAGCTCTATGAGTTTGCCTTTTAGTTCAAAATCGTCATTTGTTTCAACTGGAGGTTCTTTTAGTGGTGCTAATGTTTTGAGTAATACTTCATCTTCAAGTAGTAGCGTTGGATTGCCAAGTAATGATAACAGTAACAATGATTTAAGTAATCCTAGGAATGATTCTGATAATGATAATCAAAATAATAATGACAATGATGATCAACGCGGGGAAAAGAAAACAGATGATAATGGGAATCCATATTATAACGATAAAAATTGCAGTGAGAAACCTGGCTCTTCTGGAGGAAATTCTTCTGAATGCCAGGATGCAGAAAATGAAGAACAAAGTGAGCAAGAAGATGAAGATTCTTCAGAAAAGGATCAAGGTCCTCCATCTAACTCAGATTCTACAGGAGATAACAATGGAGAAGATAGTGACGCTGGTAATGAAAGCGATGACGATAAAAACACAGATAGCAATGAGGAGAATGGCAGTGGCGATGATGGTGGTAACAACTAGATAGTTGCTTCCAAATTACTACAAACCTACCTTTTGTTTATTTATGCTGTCTCAAATAATCATGATAAAGTCGATTGGACCCTTTTTTTCGTCAACGTGAACCAATCAACCTAGAAAATATGGAAAAAGATTGATGCATTTATTTGGTCGATAAAGATAAAAGAAGAAATTACCCTCTTAGATCATACGTGGTTTCTAAAAAATGGCTCTCATGGTTGAAAGGCAATGATAAAATAATCATCGAGATGTTGGAAAAACAATCAGCTAATTTAGTAGATGCAACAACATCATTGGTTGAAATCATACTAGAAAGTCAGGAAAAAAACTTTAGCAAAGGAAAGATATCCAAAATCAAGGATTTAGAACACGAAGGTGATAATATAACCCATAATTTATTTACTACTTTATCTCAAACATTTGTAACTCCATTAGATCGGGAGGATATTGCTGGCCTTGCTAGTGCAATAGACGAGGTGTTGGATTATACAGATGGTATAGCAGATAGGTTTTTGCTGTTTAATATTCAAAGACCTACTTCTATTATGATCGACCTTTCTAAGATTCTTCTTGGTGCAAGCCGAGAAATACATTTTGTTACCAAAACATTACATAATATGAAGAATGCTTTTGAATTGCTACCTCATTGTCATAATATCAAAAAATATGAGCAACAAGCGGATAAATTGTACAGAAGAGCAATTGCTGAATTATTTGAAACCAACACTGATGCTATTGAAGTAATAAAATTAAAAGAAATATACGAAAATTTCGAATCTTCATTAGACAAATGTCAAGATGTAGCTGATATAATAGAAGACATAGTCCTTAAATATGGATAGTATGTCTGTGCATGTTAGTTTGGGTAATATTTAGAATTGTGTAATTGTTGGATAGAAAGATATAGTCTCTTTAATAACTTGAATATTTAACCATGGAGGAGAATTTGATGTATATCACCATCGGGGCAATATCTTCAGCCCTTTTGTTTGATTTCGTAAATGGTTTTCATGATTCAGCAAATGCAATTGCAACAGTGGTTGGAACTAGAACTCTGAAACCATTACATGCGGTGACCATGGCATCAATTACTAACTTCATAGGACCGTTTATTTTTGGAACTGCTGTGGCTGCAACTGTTGGGAAAGGAATAATTCAGCCAGAATTTGCTACTACTGAAGTAATATTGGCTGGTTTAATTGGAGCTATTGTATGGAATTTAATTACTTGGTATTTTGGTTTGCCTTCTTCTAGTAGCCATGCATTGATTGGAGGTTTAATTGGATCCGCATTAATTTCTGGAGGGATTCAAGCCATAGTATTTGAAGGATTAGAAAAAACTATTGTTTTCATGGTTGCCTCCCCAGCCTTGGGATTTTTCATGGCATTTATTCTTGCTATACTCTTGGTGTATTTTCTAAAAAGGAAAAAACCCCGATCAATCAATAAGGTGTTTGGCAAATTACAAATATGTTCATCAATTTTTTTTTCGTTGACTCATGGTGCTAACGATGGACAAAAAACGATGGGTGTAATAACAGCATTGTTGATAGCTGGAGGTTTTTTGGAGTCGACTGAATTTGTTGTACCTATTTGGGTTATATTGAGTGCGGCAATTGCGATAGGATTAGGCACCTTTTTTGGTGGATGGCGAATTGTAAAAACTATGGCATTTAAGCTTACAGATTTAAAACCCTATCAGGGATTCTGTGCAGAAACTGGGGGTGGAGTGATTCTTGCAGCTATGGCTTGGCTTGGAATACCCGTCAGCACAACACAAGCTATTTCTGGAGCAATAATGGGGGTGGGAGCGACTCGTAGGCTTTCTGCCGTGCGATGGGGTGTAGGCAAGAGAATTATTTATGCATGGATAATAACCATCCCTGCTAGTGCTGCTATTGCTGCCTTAGTTTTCGTAGTTTTTAGCTTTTTTACATATATGTTATAAATATTCAACGCAGGATCAAAAAACCCTTCTTATATTATTTAATGAAATTGCAATGATTGAAATTTTATTCTTTTCTCAAATCTTCAGGAGAATATTTTGTTAGTTTATGACTTAATTATCTTACCGGTGCATCGCTCATAGAAATATGAGGTGGAATCATCTAAAAATGAAATTGTGGATCAATCTCTGATTTGGTGCGAACTGAGTAACTGTAGACTATCAAGCATAGACGTTTATTATTGTTATTAATTATTACCAACATTTGTTTTTTTTATTGTTTCATAACTTTGCTAATAATAGAAAACATTCTTTTTTAGATATGCAGATTGATTCTATTGCTAGGATGTTGTGTTTAAGAAAAACAAACCTTGGCGTTTGGTCTGTTCGCAATATGTATTAGTAACGTGCATCTACTGGGCTTAGTTGCCAAAAGATGGATCTATTAATGAGATATATCATTATAAAGTTACAACGACTGCTAACTTGGAGCTAATGCCAGACATTATTTTGAATGGTAATTCCAGATGCCTTTTTCTTATCAATCTTTTTACATTGGATTTCTAAGGCCTTTTTACAATCTTTCAATAAAACACACTTCAATGAATCTCATGCTGATAGACAGACAACAATACTTTTATTCCCTTGTTAACTTATAAATTATAATTTTATAGAACCTTAATGAGTCAGGTGAAAAAATCCCTGACGGATATCATTCTATAACCCCATATTTGATAGTAAATAATGGATCAGAAGCAATTGAGTATTACAAAAAAATATTCGGAGCAAAAGAACATGGCCGGATGATGACTCCAGATGGGAAAAGAATAGCCCTGCAGAAATTGAGATTGGTAATTCCAAATTAATGTTGGCAGAAGAATTTCCAGAAATGAATTCTCTTTCGCCAAAGACCATAGGTGGTAGTCCTGTTGGATTGTTTTTGTATGTAGACGACGTTGATAAAATCGTTAACCAAGCAGTAGCCGAGGGAGCAAAGGTGTTGATGGAAGTTGAAGATCAGTTCTGGGGAGATAGATATGGTAGCATAGAAGATCCATTTGGCCACCGATGGTCAATATCTACTCATATAAAGGATCTAACTGAAGAGGAACTAAAAAAAGCAGCAGAAGATGCCTTCGCAAAAATGTCTGAAAATAAACCAAATTAATTTTTTCATTCCAATCCCTGAGACTCCCATTATGCAAAACTGATAATGATATCCTATCTCTTGATAGGTAACTAAAAATGCTGTGTAAAAATTCGTAATCTTCAAACCTGGTATAAGTACTTGGCATAGCTTATTTGCGATATGATATTCACTTTGTTTACAATTCAACTCCGCATGAAAAAGTAATGATTGAGTTAGAACCTGATTTGAGATTTAGAATCTATCTCAATATTCGTGACAACAAGATATTACTAACCTAATGGGATTCATGTGTTTTCTACAAGTTGAAAAATATATTATTAAGAAATGAATTAAGTGATTACATTCTTCCTAGTCATATAATATGAATATTTAACATATACATTTTCATACTCATTTATTTAGCATTATTTTTATTGTTTGAATGCTAAAGCATGTCTGAAGAATATGATCCGTGAACAAGAAAATGCCTTCCAACAGCCAACGAATAAAGAGGATCAATCTGATCTAGACATACTTTTCAAGTACTTTATAAGATGTGATGCATGTTCATGGAGCACCGCCTTTTATGAAGCGTCTGGAAATATTCAGCTAAATACTGCAAAATTACTTTGCCCGACATGTTTCAAAAAGGAAGTAAGATGGTGGAAAGTCCCATTCTAAATATTTTCTAAATAGATTTTTGAATACTGTACACAATATCACAATAAAAGCTGTTTTCAAGGCACAATATACAATTTGTATCTTTGGAGGAAAAATAATATATCATAATGGTAATTCAGATCGGAATTGCTGAAAGACTATCAATGTTCAGATAGCAACGCTTAACACTGAGCATGCACAATGTACACGATGAATCTCAAGGGAAGAAAAGGGGATAGAAATTCCATGGTTACATGTAATTTATGCCATGGCGGATTAAGTATATGGACAGAAGCAGATCTAAAAATGCATGACAAAATATGGCATCAGAAAAACTCAATCAATTATTTTATTAGGCACAAAAAAGTTAATTAAACTGGATTAATTTTTTTCTTATGGTTTAAAGAACCTTTTACAAAATTATCAACTTAATGATCCTGGTTTGATGTCCTAAACATATAGAAAGGATATGGTATTCAAATTTAATGGAACTTTAAAAATCTATCTTATCTTGTCTATAGGACCTGGCTGGGAATATTGTCCATATTGATTGTAGAAAATCGAATACATACACGTACTTTTGTTATTATCCTATCTATCTCTTTTTTTGGGAAAAACACTTTCATTTAATTAAAGTTTAGGTAACAAAGACATGAATTTCTAGATAAAGGTGATGATAAGACCTGCGGAGTAATAAAGGCATCAATAGGTGTCTCGTAACCCTCCATGTTTTTGTATTGTGATATACAAGTCACTACTGACTCTATCATCACAATACTTATCACATGAATGTAGCCTTTATTACTCCACACTGGTAGGTATTCGTTCAATTGAAAGAGTGATCCTCTTCATGAATTGGTAGGTATATAACAGAAGATTCATCGGTTATTTATAGATTGCCAATAATCTCCAATCTGACACTCTAATTTTCCAATAACAATAACAATATTAAGACTATTCGCCTTACCCAGAAATCCACCCTAGGAAAGGGTGCGAGAATGCTTATGGACTATTCTGTGCTCAAATCACTTGACTATTCTTGACATGGATGAATTATGCATAAATTGAGGATCAGATCGAGTACCATAAATGGGTAACTTACCAAAATGATTATCTACACTTTCTGGATCTATATTTATGATTATTACATTGTCATTTGATTTTTGTAAAGTAGTAGGAATATCTGTTGCGGGCCCAGCTTGCAAACTTATTGTTGACGTCCCGTTATAAAGCGTAGAGTTGTTGTCTGGATGAGACACATTTAAGAAAACAAAATCTGTCATAGTATGTGTATGCCTTGTTGTACCATCAGATTTTACCATTTCAATCGCAGCATTAAAAACATCTGAAGATTGATAATTCTGAATGGAAGTATCATTTGATATGTTTAATCTCCAACTTCCATTCATAATCCAATTAACAGCACCACTTTCATTTTCTGAAAGTCCAGAATTGGACCAAAAACAAACTGGTCATCAATAAATTGAGGGGGAATAGCCATTACAGGATTTGAGATGGATCCAATATAAACAAAATTAGAAAATATGATAGCAGAAAATAATAATGTTAATGCTTTAAAATTCTGCATATACAATAAGGAAATTCATAGGTAATAATTACGACTTATTTTATGCAAGTAGATGCAAATAATTGTGATCATCCAATATTGTCAATCTTTTTTGTTCTAAATCCAGACAAACAATACAGACTAGTAGTATTGTATGGTCTTGAGGGAACCATTATTCCAAAACGTGTAATAGAATCTACAGCACTATTCATTCTCTCTCTTAACTTATGGGTAAGAAACTCTATTACAAAGCCTAAATTCATAAATCATTCTTAAAGTATTGAAGTTAATTCATTTAAACTCTAAGAACTTTGCAAGATACTTGACTATGTAATTCAAGGTAATGCGTACATCGATTCTATGCGACATATACAATGAGCCTAGAACAAAGTTTAAAATGGTATCTTTTTAATTTGAGTTATTCAATTTGTCAACAAAGGCATTTACACCTAGAATAAGATTAGAACACGTCATCGCATTTAGTGATGCAGTATTTGCATTCGCTATAACCTTAATGGCCTTAACAATCGATATCCCTGGACTTAGTTCCAACCTTACTGAAACACAACTAGTTGAAAGTTTATTTGAAATGTCTTCCCAAGTAGAAAGCTACGTTCTTAGTTTCTTCATTATTGCCCTTTTCTGGGTTTCATATCATCAGGTATTCAATCACATTAAGGATTCGTACCTCTCTATGGTTTATCTAAACTTACTTTTTCTGCTCCTAATAACACTTTTATCAATCTCCACATCTTTGGTCATAAATTTTGATTCATATCGGGTCGCATATTTGATTTATTATGGAGTAGTGATTGCAGCAAGTACATTACTTGTTGTAATTTGGTGGTATGCAATAAGGATTAACGCCGTGGGAGAAAACCTTCATCCCCTGTTCAAGAAAGGCTTGTTTACCCAATTGTTAATTCTTCCTCTAGTATTTCTATTATCCATTGTAGTATCATTTATTAACTTAAATGTCGCACAATATTTTTGGTTGATCATAATTCCCTTAAGTATTTATATTAGACACAAATTCAAACACTAACAGTTTTGTCCTTGGTATTGCCTTTTGATACTATGATTGATAGCAATAAATATTGTTATCAAAATCCGCATAGACTATTTCTACATATCCAATTGCCGTTATACAAGAATATACGAAAATAACGGTTCTTCCTTCTGAATTAAGAGTAATAAAACAATAAAACAATATCTGTTATTAAGTGGATTTTGAGCTCAATATTTGAACTTAGTTCTTATTTTACAACTTTTCTTGCTTGATTCGGTACTAGTCTTATTATAATATGTGCCAACTCAGTACGCGTCAAGAAAGGTTTCTCTACATTTGATGTATTTATGAGATATTCGACGGGTTGGAAATTAATGAGGGTGTATCTACTCTTACAAGTCTTTGTGATTTGATATACTTTTTTAACTGTCGGGGGGAATATATGGTATCTATAGTTATTTGATAAAAATGTATTTAAGATCAGTGCAATCAGATAAAATAGATATTTAGTAACTTTTAACAATCTATGTTAAAATGGACATGAGGACAAAGTAAGGATAAGAATTTTATCCTTATTCAAAAAACATCATAAGAAAAAGTTTTTAGTCCCCTATAATACAACCTACCACATTAGGTGCAAATACAGTTTAACATATACGGTCTTAGTTCAATTGCAGTTGTATCGTTCATCTTGTTATTGTCATTTGTGAGCAACGATTTTTTACATAATGTTGCTATGGCTTTGTCACCCACTTTTGAACTTCAAGAACTAATAAATGAAAATCGTGACTGGGTTCAAACGTATGGCAACAGTAATGCTTATCTAAAATCAAGCTACACTGACATACTGGCAGTCAATTATGTTAGCGACGGACAGGTTTTAAATACTACTATTTGGTTGTATTCTGGTTTTGGCAATTATTCTTCTACTTTTAATTCTACTGATAATCAATCCCCTAGAAAATTAAGCTATGGAATGCTTATTGATGCAGACGCCAACACAAAAACAGGATATAATGGTGCAGATTATGATTTTTATATAGAATCAATGGCAGGAAAATTAAGTGGATATCTTTACCAATTGTCCTCGACCGGTGGTTATATGTTAATCGGATCCAAAACTAACTTTACTCAGTCCCATACCGAATCATCTGTAGGTCCTGGTTATGTTAGGTTAAACTTGGATCTGAGTTCTATAAATTCACCCAGTGAATACAATTTATTGTTCTACTCAGCAGAGTCAATCGGATCCGATGAAGTTAGACAATTTACTAATTGGGTGACCATACCTCCTCCTAATCTGGAAATTTCCACTTCACCAAGTGACATATCTATTAGGCAAGGTGAAGAACAGTTAATTCCAGCTCGGATAAAATCCACTTCTGGTTTTTCTAATGATGTTATTAATATAACTTTGGGTGGTATTAGCAGTTTTAACAGCAAAATTGACGATTACAATATTCGATCCGGTTTTAACTCAAGTGAACTTCATGTAACTATTCAAAGGAATCAACCTCCTTTGATTAAAATAGGTGTTCCTCAACAAACTCCTGTTGGCATTTACACGATCCCTTTGGTCGTTACAATAAGGGAGCCATCGATGGCCACAACAACAAAACCAACATTTACCGCTCCTCAAGGTGGGACGATAGATCCAAAGTTTGAATTATCCAAAAAGTTTCCAACTGTAGGTTATTTAACAAAGCCTGTAAACTTGACAGTAACAGTAATTCCACCCAAGGGTATCGATGATCAATTTAAAGATTTTTGGGGAACATATGGACAGTTCATTGGAATTTTTGCAGGTGCGTTTGTAGGTGCATTTGCTAGACAAATGTTTGATAGAGCAAAGAGAAAAAAAGAAAATGAGTGATTTATCAAAGTGGGTATAGGGTAGAAAAAGTTACCATTAAAACCAAAGGATTTCTTGTTGGTAATCTCATAAGGTTAATTCTTCATCATGGGTCACTGCTTAGTATCCAATATTAACAAAGTTAGTTGAAATACCTGGTTCATCCAACTATCAATAAATCATGTTCTGGCGGTGTTCCTGCGATACCTCCGGGATTCCTATTCAATTTACATATAGTCGTCCATTCTAACTTTCATCCTATCATAGATCGTAACTGAAACATGTGGGGTTTAACCGGTATCCGTACGCATTCGCTGTCTTAAACTCCTTTTATAACTCCAACCTAGCTCGAATGTTGCCCTGCCAATCTTAAAATTGCCCAAGTTTCCTTATTCAAAGTTTATTACATTATCAGAGTCAATATTTTTGGTTGACATTATTCCTTTCAAAAGAAAATGGGATAATTTGATTATAATCAATATATCAAAATAATTTTGCAAGATTATTACTCCTTATTTATTATTCTGTACAGACTGTTTAAAGTCTACTCAATTGTTTTTCAATCCCGGCTAAAATCCTCGTCACCTATGATATACAATCCAGGAATCAAAGACAGTGAACCATATTCAAAATTGCTTTGAGGTACAGCATGATGTTGGATGTTGGATGTATGTGATGTTTGGAAACCCCTATCTCCTTTAAATAAATTTCATTTTCTAGCAATGTCTCCTCTTATTTGTCCATAAATGAACAAACTTTTTTATTTCCTGAAATGCTATTTTTAGATCATTGCACTAGAATTAATTCTAAATAAATTCTCGAAATGAGCAATACATCCTGCTTCAGATTCTTGAATAATATTAGAGGGACTGAAATTTCAGTTCTAAACTATGCATTTGTAGGCCTCAGATTCAGGCAAGTGAAGGTATTCCCCAATCACGTTTAGAACAGTCTTTCATTCCACAACTATGATGGATCTGTTTTGAGAGATAAGATGTTTACTTTGTGTTGTAATTCAGCTCTCCTGTGCTCAAGGGTTGGTATATCTTGAACATATTTACAAAATTCGACTAATTCTTCAATAGTAATTTCACCACTTTTGAGTGAATCTATAATTTGCAGTATGCGAGGTAAATAGTCCTTATAGTTTGTATAAATTGTTTCAACGGACCTCATTTCTTGAAGGCTCAAATACTGTGAGTAAATTCTCCTTATATCTTCATAATTTAGATCCAATTTAATAGCTACTTGAGTTGGTGATTTTCCCTTTAGCAACAAACTATATGCTTTGGAGGTAATAGGTTTAGTATAAAAGACTGTCTTTTCTCCTGTATATTCTTTAATTATTTTTCCAATATCCCTTGGAGATATTCTTACCATTTTTGCTATTTCTTTGTAAGTTTTTTCGTCTTTGTACAACTTAATCACTAGTTCTTTTTTTTCACTTTTTGTGAGTATTTTCATGATTGGTCTAATATGCAACTAAAATGCATAAAAGACTGATATCAGAAATTATCATTATTATCAAATTATTTCTTTGCTTTCACAAGGTTTGCAAGGTATAACCATTAAGAATGATTATTTTCACTTCACTTTAAAGCATTTTAGCATATGAAAACTTGACATGCACTGATTCTAAAATACTCTGATAATTGATCAATAAATCTCTCTTTTACAAGAAAGCATCTATTAACATAACCAAGAAAAGATATATCGCTAGAAAATACAAAAATTACATTTGATTTCCTGTATTAGGCATCGTTTGATTTTCTTTCCAATTTTTTATCATGCTTCCGGTATTGGCTAAGATGGACGTAAATTCTTTTATAATTCTTAATCAGACACTTGATTTTCAATGCAACGATGAATAAAAGATACTCTACCAAATGCAGATTTTCTGTGAGGCTATAGTGCATGGGTCTACATCAGTTGAATCCTATTAATGTCAATAATAGACTTCGATGATTGAACTAGATTAGTTATATACTTTTTTGTACACATTAGACGTAACATTGATCCATCAAATTCTAAGGAATATGGTCCATTGTTTTGGGATTTTGACACTTTTATTAATTTTAACAAATTTACAATTCCCATTTGCACGGCAGATCCCTTTGTGTTCATTTGATGGAAAAAATCATCGTATGAAGGTGGAGCGGGTCAGTGGACAAGTACCTGTTAATAATGCGACTAACTTAGAATTACTAATTATCTCTCCAAATATGAGGGGTCAGAAAAGTGCGGAAGCAGATGCCACACAACCAATTATAGGACTTGAAAATTCATTAAAAACATACAATTTGACTGAGAATAAGACTCTTGATTCAGAATTGGGACCTGCATTGTTTTTTCTTATACATGCGTATAGAGGGATTGAGTCATGATTTCAATGAAATCTTTTGTCTCTTTTTCTCTAATTATTGCTATACTTTATACATTATCGTTTGTATCGCCTATAGCTCTAGCACAAGAAGAACAGGATGACACCTTTTCTTCTGATGCATCAACCGAATCAGTAACTTCTACCTATGACGCAGTTTTAAAAGCTGTGCTAGTTATTTCACAGGTTGCACTTATTGGATTAATATTTAATCATCTCATCTTACAAAGATGTTTTCGTAACAATAAAAAAGCTCAAGAAAATAATATTAGACAATTCGTTTCTACCTCTTCCTCTCATACATCCAGGAAGTTGACCCTCCTTCTTCTGATTTGCTGTATTTCAATTATCGTGTTTTCTTCGGGAATCATCATACTTTCATCCTATGAATTGGCACAGAACTTGGAACTTGATATACCATCAGCATTTTGGATTATTTATTCAACCCCTGTTGGAGATGTTTGGATGATGAGGATTGTTACTTCTGCTGCAATAGTTGGCATCCTAATAATACATCTCATCATGATAAGAAGAAATATCAACAAGAAAAAAAGATTGAATCAAGAGCAAGGCCAAGACCCGAACCAAATTACATTTATCTACGGTAAATTGACTCAGATACTTTTGATTTCCATAGTTGTATTGAGCTCATTCAATCTTTATTCTAATAGTATGGTAAGTCATAGTAACTCATTGGATTCTTTTTCATCTTTGGCGGTTTCGGTAGATTGGATTCATTTCATGTCTGTGTCTATTTGGATAGGTGGATTATTCTACCTTACTGTTTTTTTTACAAAGAGGAATTTTATTACTATGGATCAGATCAATAGTATTGATACAAATGGTGTATCTCCTAGCTCAGATAAGAGAATTTTAGAACAAATGACTCAGAGTTTGATGTATTTCTCTTTTATCGCTGTTACTGCTATCAGTGTAATAGGTATAACCGGATTGTACTTGGCCTTTGTACACTTGCAAAATTTATCATCCTTGATTACTTCCGTTTACGGCTTAATACTTATAGTAAAACTTTCTTTGGCTTTTCCAATGATATTTATCGGTCGTTATAACCAAGTCAAGATATACAATTATGCAAAACTAATTTCATCTAATAACACCAATATTGCGCAGAATGGAGAAACCCATCCAGATTTGGACATGAAGTCAAACAGTATAGTATTCTTGAGGAAAATTAGTAAATCCTTAAAAGTAGAATCCGTATTAGGCATACTGATCCTTATCGCGGCTTCATTTTTATCAGTAACTTCTCCACCCTCTCTAGAATCGATGGACCAAAATCTCAACCACAGTAACCTAGGTGTCCAAAGTTCAAGTGGTATTTTTACATCAACTTTGACTCTTCTATACCTTGTAATATTTTTGTCAATAATGATATCAATCTTTGGCATAATAAATTTTAAGAAGAATCAAAAACAAATTTGTGAAGTAGCATCCCCTTCTACTGCTCAAAGCGCGGAGAATGGATAGAACATGCCAATCCGATGTTACTATATTTATAACTAATTAAGAATCTAGATCTTATAGAACAACGATCTCAAAACGGGGGGGGGGGGGGGGGTTAGCGACATCATTATCCATTATACGGATGGAAAATGTTATTGTTACCTAAAATCTTATTTCAAAGTAGTATTATTTGCAAAGTAGCCCGTCAATCATTATTTAGTTAATCATTAGACTATTCTAGACATTTGTAAAACTATCAAAACCCGTCTCAGGAAATCCTGAATTCTGATATTCTGTCTATTGTATGTCTTGGAATTAATTAAAAATAAATAAAATAGATAATATTTTGCCTTTAAAACCTATTACGATTTTATTCATAGGATTACTAAACATTATTTTATGGTTATGTAGTTGTAAAGTCATCTGTGTAGATGTCTTCACTTTTTAAATGATGAGATAAAAGATTACTGAAATAGTGTCGTCGAGTGATCGTTTATTTTTCTAATATATTAACATGTTCTATTTCTACTGAGATTCATGATACCATACTTAAATAGGTATTATGGTCATTATCATGCAAAACCATGTATAACTAGGTTTTTCCTACTCCTACTATACAATCTAAAGGTGTTTGATCCCTTGCTCCACCTAATCAAAATATTTTCGTAGATAAAATAAAGTGTCGAACTGAAATCGTTAATAGGCTAATTCTAAAAAGAATTAACCTTATAGGGTTATTTGCACAGATCTGGGACTTCTACACAGATAAGATGCTGAGTTCCATAAATTGGAGTACTTCCAAAGTGCTTATTGGTTAAATTACCTTCAACAGTAATGGCTATTGCACTATCATCTAGTAGACTTATTTGTGTTGGTATATTAGAAACTGGTCCATCCTTTAATGTTACTGTAGTAGTTCCATTATATGTAGTAGAGTTGGAATTACTGTCAATAACTGGATCTCCCGATAACTTCAAATCATATATCGAATGGGTATGTTCTGCTGTACCGTCAAGATTGATCATATAGAAAGTAGCGTTAAATGCAGGAGAGGATGCATTAACATCAGTAAATTTATACACTCCGCTAATTATCCATGCTGGTTCTGTTGTGTTACCATTATTTGAATGACCCGATATGGCTCCCTTCAAGACAGTAGGGTCGGGATTAGAAGGATTTTGAGCAAGAACGTGGTTCAAATTAAATCCTGCAATCGTAGAAACAGAAACTGCCAGCAAAAAAATTGCCGAAACCATTTTATAGATAGTTTTCATCATCCTTTCTCAAGAAATATAGTATTTAAATTTCATCAATATGAAATAATGATATTATATCGGATCTGATGTATACATACATTACATTGTATTTCTTGAATAAATAATCTTTGACTTATCTATTCTATCAGCTTATCCCAGACCTTAGTGGCGAATAAAGATATTGCAAGTCTATTTATATAACTTAAATAACTTAATCTTGATATTTTGTATATTGTCTTGATTTTTTTACTTCAATATCTCTATTAGTGATATTATTCTAAATTTAGAACAATTATTCTTCTAATAAGGCATCCAATCTCTAATAATTTGAACTAAGAGACTAATTAGCCCAGAGGACTTTAATTCCATTATATATACGGAGTTAGCTAGTCTATTTCGTCTTATGATTCTCTTTATATCCATTAAAATTTGGAATAGGCTTCTAGTGTCCTATTCCTAACAATAAACCTTGATCGATATTTGTCAATTAATAATAGAAAGTTATTTGCATGAATATCCAGGTATTTGCATTAGCAATCTGATTATACATTTTTTGACTGACTATGGATTTCGATTTGTTGTGTATCAACTTTTTCATAATGAATAAATTCATGAGTATGGGGATAATATTATTGGTCAGTCCCTTAATGAACGTCTTATTTTTCTCTTTGTTAACATTTACACTCTTACTCACATACTTCTCTTTACTATCACTTAACAATGAATACTTTGCAAAGGCACAACAACAAACACAGTCACAAACAAGGATAGGTGCGCCGCTAGCTATAGTCCCTGGTCTTACAGGCAATATTCTTACTGTAGTTTCTTTCCTGGTAGGAACATCGTCCTTTATTTTAGGATTGAGGATTCAAAGTGCATCTAAAACAGCAGCAGTAGCAGATCAAGGAGCTCCAACGAATCGATTAACATCATCATCTGTAATTACCAAATATTATGAATTATTGATAGTCGCACTAGTTGCCCCATCAATAGTTATCAATATTTATGGTATACTTTTAATTTCGAGCCACTTATATGTAGAAGATACTCCTTATTTGTTACTACTTTTTGTTCTTTTTATACCAATAGGGGCTATTTTGTTTTTAGTCAAAAAATTACATTGAAAGACACACCTTTGGACAAAAATATTTGATATGAGAAACACTTGTTTCTAATCCCATGATTTGTTAATCGTTCCAGTCATTTATCATGCATTGAATTCATTTTACAATAATCTCTTTATTATTGAAATTAAAGATGTTTAGGATATCGGGTATAGAAAATTCAAATGGCTATAAAATAGGAATACAAGATGATCAATCTGCTATCACTCTATATCCTATTGGGGGCATTCAATTTCGATAATCTTTGCTTATGGTCAATTGTGACCGTGAAGTTTTATATTAAGAAAATTAGTTATCAACAGATTTTTTCTATAAAATCATAAATAAATTATTAAGTTGCGATATCTTACCTTTATAATAATGGTGGATTTAGTATGCGAGATGTGTTATTATAAAGGAGATAAAACTGAATTTGAGGCAAGTAGTGATTACTGCAGAGAATGTCTTTGTGATCACGCGATGTGTCCGAAATGTGGAGCCCCATATCATTCTGCTACCATTACAGACTAGAAAAAAATAAGAATGTTGTTGTTCTTATTATCACTGATTTTTCTGTATAATATTTTCTAAACTATCTCATTTTATCGAAACACAATTTCCTGTTTGTAATCCTTGTTAAGGAATATAAAGACTATATTGGAATATTACATTTAAGAAAGGATATATTAATCACATTAATGAATGATATCACACAGCGTAACGATATGTTACTACTTGCACTACTTGATTTTGTTGTACCTCTGGGTTTATTTATTAGTATTTATCTAACAAAAGAAAACTATTTAACTGAAAATAATAAAATGATATACACTCAGATATATCTTACAGGATCTTATTATTTTCTAGAAAAAATGTGACTAATTATAATTCTCAACTCACATCATGAACATCATATTGTTCTCAAAAGAAAAACAAGTCAATAAAATATTTGATATTTGCATTTATGATGGTATTGGTCGTATTTAATCTATATTGTCGTGTGGTTTAAGTTTGATTATATCACCCCTCTTTATGTCCATTAATCTATATTTTTTAGCATTGATGTTAAATTATTACTTGAGTTAAATATATACCTAATGGGAGTAACAAAGAGAATAATGGAAAAATACTTATAGTACCAACAGTAACATTCATTCGGTATAAATGTATGTCGACTGATAAAAGAAATATAATTGGTATAAAAAGTTATGGAAATGAACAAATTTTGAACTTGTTTAATGTCAATGAACGCAATTGGTTATCTGGACGTTTCATTCCTATGGTACTAGCCTTATTTGGTATTACTTTAATGACAACATTGGATTCCTATTCTCCGATGGTTTTTGGACAATCTGCATCTCAACCTCAGAATCTATCCTTTACTTATTATACTAATTGGGGTTCAGTGGGTGAGGAAGATGGGCAATTTGACGGTCAGAATGATGTTGACTATTTTAATGGAAAAGTATATGTTCCAGACTATGCAAACCACAGAATCCAAATATTTGATCCTGAAGGTAATTTCTTGTCTAAATTTGGAGAAGGTGGAGAAGGCGATGGTCAATTCCATAAGGCATCAGCACTTTCTATGGATTCAGAAGGAAATATTTACGTAGCAGACCAGTTTAACTATCGAATCCAAAAGTTCGATAATAACGGTACATTTTTGGCAAAATGGGGTTCTGAAGGCGCAGGAGACGGTCAATTCTTACATCCACACGTTCCTGCAAATGATGCTACAGGCAAGCTGTTTGTAACAGATAGAGATCATCCAAGTGTTCAGGTGTTTTCAACGGATGGTGAATTCTTATATAGATGGGGTTCTGAAGGCGAAGGCGACAGTCAACTTTCAAATCCAGAAAGTTCTATAGTAGATTCCAGTGGAAATGTGTATATAGCAGATTATGGCAACGACAGGATACAAAAGTTTAGCAATGACGGCACCTACTTATCCCAATGGGGAACAAAGGGTACAGAAAATGGCCAATTCCAAGGTCCGTCTGGTCTTTCCATAGATAGTAACGATAATATTTACGTTACAGATAAGAACAATAACCGAGTACAGGTATTTACTAAAGACGGTCAATATATTACGCAGTTTGGTGGCGGCGCTGATGCTGGAGAAGGACAATTACTTGATCCTGAGGGTGTAGGTGTTGATAAAGAATCTGGGACTGTGTATGTTGCTGATACGGGTAACACACGTATAGTTGTATTCAAACCTAATTAGCAATCCTTATCCTATTTTTTATAAATGTCTTTGAATGGCCATATTGATTTCACATTCAGGATATAATTGTGTTCGATAAATGAAAATCCCACTACTTTTTTTAATTTTCTCAATTTTGTCTTTGTTGTTTGTGGATATATTTGGAGTTATTGTTACTGCTCATAACTTTGATACAGATGACAATTCAACTTTTCTTACTTTTATGAACATGATATTGATTGAAAACCGACTCATAAACCATAGCTTAATTGATGGTTCAACTAATGCAAGCAAATCTTTGTCTAATAACAATATAGAAAACATTAATGAGATAATTGATGATATTCTCGTAAGCGAGGATTCGCTTCTTATTGATAGTGATCAATTTTATAATAACACAATTATCGCAACAATGATGGCTAATTTAGGAGATGAAGTTCTTAGAAAATATGGATATGCATTTGGTATACCTTCAAACATAATGTTGAATATGAATTTCTCATTAGCCAGCACGATAGAAATGAATGGCAGTAACGCGGTAGATACAGATAATCACTCTAGTCATGATTCAATAGAATTAGGGAATCAACCTGTTAAACTTAAAGACAAATCTCAATATGATAATGCTTTGGAAACCTCAATAATGATGATTGAAATTTATGAAAAGGAACTAGAGCCCAAAGATATAACATTCGGAGAAAATAACTCAGTTCCATTTCTCAAAGAATCATTGCATGAGCTAAAAGATAATATTGAGAATATTTCACAACCTTCAAAAATTATGGAGATCGTCCACGGAAAGGTACATCCAAATTTGCAATTGGCATTTAATCTCACTTTAAAACAGTAGAGGTCAAATGACGATATTCGTAACGTATGAACTACTATAACATTATTACCTACCGCCCCTGCGTGTTTAGTATTAGATATTTTGCGAATCTGTGTCAGACTTTTTGTATTAATCATGCTAAAATTTGCTTATTCCTTACTTTTGGCACTTAATTGGTGCACTTCAAAGCGATATCAGTCCTTATCGTAGATTATACTATTATGATGTTTTTTGAGAATTCAATGTAGAAATAGTCATTGATATTCAGACTTTACATCTTAGTTTGCATATTCATATCTGTAAAACCATTTATTCTTAAATATTTACTCAAGAATAATGGCAATTAGTCATGCCAATACACTCGACGGGTTGATATTTAATCTTCTACTAAATCTGTAGGAACGAGATTGTAAATCTGATTCATAACAATTATCTAGATCTCGTGTAATTAGTACAAACACCTTTTGAAAAGATGTGTGAATATATCGCAGGTCTCTTTATTTTAAAGATAGTACAAGAAGAAAAATTAAACGATATCTGTCTTACAAATGAGGTTGAATATGTTGACTGACCTTTTGATTTACATATAAGTCGAATCGTATATAGATATATTAAGGGAAATTAATTAAATGAACGTGTCTCAAGTGACATAGGTTAATCTTTCTCATAAATGCAAAATTAATTCCTACTATTGATAAAAAGACTCAATCCAACGACCACCACCAGATTGTGACTATATACTATTGTAGTGTGTTAATCAAGTTATAAAAGATAAAAAGATCTCTTTTGTGTAATTAGTCCAAAACAGCTTTATTTCTGTACATCTTATGTAAAGATGTATACCATTTGTTATCCTACGATAGGTTATCCAGGAAACCAACACTTTTCAAGTCATTCACCCGTACCTCAGTCAAGCAGTTTGATGACATTTATAAAATAATGGAATCAATATCCAAAACACGAGATAAAGAGCTTATCTCACAATAAGAGAAATATGGAGAAAGAGCTATTTGGTGCTGGTGCTGGTAGACGACGTTTCAAACTGGATGTTAAAGATAGGGGTTATCATGGTCTTGGTATACTATCGTCTATATACTTCATCTATATCTTGATAGGTTTTATGTTTGACCTTGGCTTTCTAGGAGTGGAAAAAACTTTCCTCAACAAAAATCATCATTACGTATCAAGAAGGACAAGGTTGAGAGCTAGTTGCAGAATAGAAAAAGATTACAACAAGAACCATTCTGCAAAGAGGATAGTGGTAGAACATGTCATGCCCTCTGCAGAATAAAAAAGGTACAGGATAATGGATGATGTGCTTAGGAATAGGTTAAGAAAGTATGATGGAGTTTCAGATATAGTGTCAGGACTGGTAAAGTACAGGATAATGAATACCTGTTAGTTACCAGATGGATGATAGTGGTTAGAAGATATGATTAATCCCTGTTGATTACGTAGGAGATCTTCTGTTTTTCTTTGGTTTATTTTTTGTAATTCTTAATGACTTATTGTTACATAATAATCTATAGAAACTTACTTTAGTAGTGTGAAGGTATAATTAGGGAAACCTAATTTGTTGGATGTTTTTTATGTTACTCATGATTTAGCTAAACAGATGTATAAAAAAATTATCACCTTAGATAAAGGAAATAAAACGATCGTTTTGTCTGGAATTTTTGTATTTATTTTGACATTGGCTTTAATTAGTTCAAATTATCACATTAATAATGACTTCATTGCATTTGCTACTACATTAAATAATACACAAACTCAACCGAATATCAATGCTAAATCCATTTACGATACAGGTACTGCTGTATTAGGAAGTAACGTTAAGAATTTAATAATATTAATACCTGATGAAGCCCATCATGGTAATGGGGAAGCAAAAGAAAATAGATTCATTGAGCAATCTTTTCTACCCCAAAAATCAATAATAAATAAAGGAACGAAAGTTATTTGGTTTAGCGGTGACGTTAGCCACGAGCATCAAATTATACTAAATAATGATCAAAGTTTATTTGATAGCGGAACGTTACCTGAGTTTACCGAATCTAACCCTATGGTTTTTAATACAGTAGGGAATTTTGGGTATATTAGTCCAGACATTGATCAAGAAGCAGTACAAAAAGGATTTGTAATGAAGGGCGATGTTAAAGTGATAGACCAATCCAATGTCTTAAATTCAAGCGCAAATAACACTGTCATTGGATCTAGTGCTATTACTACTCCATCAAGTGATGAAGCAACACAGGCCGCAGCCACTACTACTACTACATTATCTCCAGCTACATCCAACAACAACATAGAAACCGTTGGAGTATTTATGGTCCCAACTAAAGATATCGACGAATACGTTCAGGATTTTAAAAATAATGGTTTTTCAATAGACAGCACATACTCTTTTAAGGATCTCCGCGGTTTAGCAAGGGATACGGGTTCAGAACAAACACTCCTGGTATGGACAGCAGGTCCAACCATGACAGTTGATACGGCAATTTCAGCATTAAAAGATATAGGAGAAAAGTTACCATACAAGTAATATGATATGATAATATTTGATAAGATATGACAATAAATCATAGGTCTTTTTTATGCAAACTCCAAATTTTTTAACAATACATCTTGTCTCATTATTAGTAGCTTTTATTGCTGTATATTTTTTATCTTTCTCCTTCTCCGTTTATCCTATAATGGCAACGGATAATAATAATAATAGTTTGACTACTTTTCAAGGATTAATCCATGAAAATTCACAGATAAATTCTACTCCCAATTCTCTTTTGGATTTGGGTTCACAAAACAGTTCAGTTAACAACAGCTCTCTTGTTACCTCTAATAATACAAGCAAGAATTTAATTTCTACTGAGGAATATGACAAAATTAAGAATTGTAGTCCTGATACCGATAAGAAGCCATCCTCCATAGAATATTTGACTTTTTTTAACTGTGGTCATATCAAGTCTACTAGTAGTAGTCTAACAGCTTATGATAATGATGATGACAACAATAACAATAACAACAACAGCCGAACTAATCAAACAGTCAGGGAATTTACTTTGATTATAGAGGAAAATCAATCTATACCTATTGCAAGTAATGGTTTAACATTTTTAGATGCATGGACTTTTAATGGCACAATACCTGGTCCCACTATGCGGGTAACAGAGGGTGATCTAGTAAAGATAAATGTAATAAACAGTAAGGAAAACAACCATACTCATTCACTGCATTTACATTCAATACATCCCTCAGAGATGGATGGAATAGATGGACCTGGAGGGTTTATAAAACCAGGTCAAAACTTTACATACTCTTTTACAGCACAGCCATATGGTGTTTATCCGTATCACTGTCATTCAACGCCTATTGATCAACATATCAACAAGGGTTTGTATGGTGCTTTTATTATTGACCCCAAAGTACCAAGACAAAATATGACTGAGATGGTTATGTTGATGAATGGATATGATTTAGACTATGAAAAAGAAGGAATAGGTCCTAGCCGTATTCCAACTCCTCAGGAATTTGAAGAAGACTATATGCCACAAGCATTTGAACATGGAAATGAAGTATATGCTGTAAATGGTAAGGCATTTGATTATGTGGAAAACCCAATTCCTATTCACATGAACTCAGATTATCGTATCTACCTGATTAATATGTTAGAATTTGATCAGGTTAATTCATTTCATTTGCATGGAAATATGTACAAGTACTACCCAAGTGGAACTTCTAAAGAACCTTCCTTTGAAAATGACATTGTAACACTAGGTCAAGGCGATAGAGGCATATTGGAATTTAAATATCTTTATCCTGGAAAATACATGTTTCATTCGCATATAAATGAATTTTCAGATTTAGGATGGATGGGATTATTTAATGTGATGGAATAATATTAAAAAATGTCCAATATCAACATGATTATATTCTGATCCGTAGCTCAAAACTAATCGTTTCCATTAATTTCATTATCATTATTTGAATTGCTATTTTTGGATATTTTGGTTAGGACTGAACACTTTTGTATCTATGATATTTAATTAAATATTTTAGCAGAGACTAATTTTGGGTCCGACTTTTATTATCCGCAAAATGATTAAATGGAACTTCTATGGATGCATCAAAGGACAACATTTGGATCTAATCAAGAAATATACTTATGTTTCTAAGTATCCTTAGTAGACTACGATATTGTTGCACAAATGAACAAAAAATATGTGTCTTTTCTCCCAAATTGTTCTAAACTCTTGTTGTAATTTGTTACCAACTATCAATTTCTCACCTTTTGTTGCCTTTGAGTCCCAGTAAGATAGTAAACTTACAGCGGGTGTCGTGGCCTTTGAAATAGATGAATTACGAGTCCAAATGTGAAATTATCTTCTCTCGTATTTAGGATAAAATCTGATTTATCAATATTTTTGAAACTAGCCGTGCGTATATTAAGCCTAAGCTGGTCTTTTATAATGAGTTCCAGTTAAAATTGGAAGTTGATAGATATCTTTAACTTAGTGCAATAGCATTTACAATTTATGACTTTAAGCATCAATTGTAAGGATGTGGGAGATCCCGTGTGTACTCATACGATGTATGGCGAAACAGAAGAAGAATTGATGGAAAATGCGAAGAAACATGGTATAGAAGTTCATGGCTATACAGAAGAGTCATTCGAAGAAGAAATGGCAAAGAATCTTGAAAATTTTAGAAAAGTAATAAAAACAACTTAATTTTTATACCACATTTTTTTCCAGCTAAAAAGATCAATTTTAGCCTAAGTGACAGGAAAGAAATGTAAACTGATAGAGCATGATCCTTTCTTTCCGATTAGTTTTGATTGGCTTTTGATAATGTGAATAAATTATGAAACTGAGAGTAGTTTTAGAGTTGGTATTGAAGATAAAGAGATTGCTGGTTTAGTACTCGCAACATGCTCTTCATTTACTCTGGTTTCTTCATGCAGTATCCATCCGAAATAAAACCCAGTTAAAAACATGGTTATCTCCCACCATTCATACATCGGTCTTGATGGTATTGTTGTTTTATTTTGGGCCTCGGTTCGAATTCTATACTATTGTCCATTTTAACTTTTACCCTTCGAGAGGTTATGATTTAAGGTTAATAATTGATTTATGATCAAATGGATATCCAAGAAAGGTTTCAAAAGATATTCCTAGCAAAGACTAATAACACTTGAATCCCATTCATCGACAAGGTTACTAATTATGGTAAAATACTGTTTATTTCTTTTATTAAGTATTTATCCATACCATCACTGCCAAACCCACCGTTTGAGCTAGGTTAATGACAAACAAGTAGGGTGCAGCGGCATCCACAATCGTCTTTATTGCAGGACCAGCTGTGTAAAGATTAAACCAAAAGATAACAATTACAATGTTTTGGACCATAAATGCTGAAGCCACAGTTATCAAGCCATAAGTAAAATATGATTGGACAAGTCTCGTATTCTGTACATATATTACTATTATTGTTCCAAGCAATCCTATGTTAAGAAGAGCTGCAATAGCTGCTGCGATCATGAAGTCCATTTGTTTATTAAATTAGTTTAAGGAACATTGTTTAATTTACTTTTTCCCAATTCTGTCCATAATTTCTTTAAATGCAGAATAATTTTTTTCCATTAAGGGAGATATAAAATATGTTGCACCATAGGCATCTTCATTGTCCGTAACAATCAGGCTATTTTTCTTTAGGACATTTAGATGATGTATTACTGTTTTATAATCCAGTTTTAATTGAACGGATACTTGGTTAGCATTTGACGGACTTTCTACCAAAAAATTTATTACTTTTGCTCTGTTAATTCCACCTCTAGTACTTACTATCATTGACCATGGCAGCCTCTTAAAACGAGGGTCGACAGGTTTTTCTTCATTTATATTCGGTTTTTTGTTCTTATTATTGTCATTATTGAACTCAGATCCTCCGATTCTACCTTCATTATTATCTGTATCTTTCTTGTTGTTTGAATCAGAATCGGGTGAATTCAAGCTAAGACACTAATATTATTATGTTGTATGATAAAAGTTTATTAGCGCAGGTAATAAAATCAGGGAACTAGATTTATTTACATAAATAATATCCGATACTATCAATACCTAGTTCTCATAAATTGAGGTGTAATTATGGTATAATTTGGGAATTTGCTTAAATAACTTTTTTAACATTCCTCTGTAATGTCAAGAATTGACTACAACAAAAACGTAACTAACAAAGACAATACAAGTTTACCTGATAAAAATACCGATCGCTCATATAGGCAAGGATCTAAATTTTTATTTATTGGACTTGTTTTGGCTATCGCACCACTAATATTCATGTCTTCAAGCATGGTATATGTTCATGGAAACAGTAATGAGTTTTTAGCCTTTGGTCAATCTGAAGGTGACAAAAATGTTGGAACAAGCTCATTGCCTCAACCAAACAATAATGATACTCTAATAAATGTCGAAGCATCTGACGCTCTTTTTGAACCTGCAGCAGGATTATCCAATGTATTTGGCCCTGGTGGACTTTTTCCATTTGATAACTTTAGCTGTGCCGATGCATTGACCTGCGGAGTTTCAGCTGGAGAGAATGCTGAGTTTATTGGTACTTTTGAAAAAGGGAATACAAACAATATGACTGGATTTGAAGCAACTTATACATCTCCCTTAACATATGGACCACATCAAATCGCAGGTCATGAATACAAAATCACATTAACTGATGTAAACTGGAACAGTCCTAGTGCATCTCTTCCTACAGAACAACCACAATTTGCAGCACTTACGAATAACGTAGGTTTTAATCAAATACAACATGGAGCTTCCAACGTAGATAGATCAGATGTACCACAACTTTCTAACATGGTATTTCTATATGGACACGCCCAAGTCACAGATATCACAAATGGAAATAATACTATAGTAGCCGAAGATGTTTTTACACATCTAATGGTAGGTCACGTAATGAATGAGCAAACGTTTTATCAGGATTTGAGGGATGAAGCATTGAGCCCAAATTTTGTGTTTCTATTTACAATAAACATACCTGATGATACTGAATTACCAGGTGTTGGTTCCCTTACTGCCGAACAAGCTCAATCATACACCCCACTTGCAAGCGACCAATCATTGGATAATTCTCCACCAATAGACTATCCAGTAAGTATTCCTGAGCCACGAGATGAAACGATGGGAGAGATCGATGAACCAGGCGCTCAATCAACTACATGGCCAGTAGCAAACAAAGAACAACCTTTATTGTTTAACTTCTTGGTATACCAAGATACAAACATAAAGGTCCAATAACTTTATTTTATTTTATTTACTACAAGTTAATATGAAATATGCTTTAGATTTATTACCGATATTAATTTGGTTCAGTAACCTATCCAAATGTAAATACGTAAGCTTGCAATCCTTTTCCATGAATTTCAATCAAAAGTATATGACTATCGTCACTGTATGATCCGTGATTCACTATATTATACAGCCTTGGCTCATTAGCAATGAATTTACTATTAATTCCAATGTCAATTCCTTTGGATTTATTCGATATCAAAGAATTGTTTTCATATACTGTTACTTGACTTTCATTTTTATCACTGCTATTAACACCAACTACAATGTTTACAGACTTTGCCGAATAGTCTAGTAATATGTGACCCGTATTACTTTGTAATTCTACATTATCAGGATTGTTTTTCCATTTTCCTTCTAAATATATTGTATTAGGTTTGGTGCTTGAATTTGACATCGATGAAGATGTATATGATGAAGGTAAGAAATAATCTATTGTTTGACCCAAATGAAATCCTTCAGGATTTCCTATTGCTGAACGAGATGATTGGTTTCCAAAATACAATTCAGGTGTTTGTATTTTTGAAAAGTCGACAGGTTGTCTAAGAAAATTAGCAACGGTATTATTAGTAGCATTCTGAATTACTTTGCTATTATCAAAATAAGGATAAGTATTATTATTGTGATTGATATTTTTTATACTTTTATTGGCATTTCTTTCATTTAGAAGAAACTGAATTACCTTTTCTGTGCGATCGTAATCAGATTCACCGATCTTATCATATCTTATATATCCTTGAGCATCCACAAGATACATTCTAGGCCAATAGCTGTTCTCGTATGCATTCCAGGTACCATATACATTGTCCTGAAGGACTGGATATTTTATTCCGTATCTTTGTAGTGCAGATTTTACATTTTCCGTATTTTTTTCAAATTCAAATTCTGGTGTATGAATTCCAACTATTACTAATCCACTATCAGCGTATTTTGTATCCCAATCTTCAAGATGTGGAAGTGTCCTTAAAACATTGATACAACTATAAGTCCAAAAGTTGACAAGTACTACATCTCCTTTCAATGAAGCGATGGTCACAGGCATGTTACTCTTTGTATTTATATTGTCTTCAATTTTCTGGAATTCAGGTGCCCTTTTAAATTGAAACATTGTATCAATATTGACCCCCTTATCGTCATTAATATTGGCATTAGTCATCGATTTTTGGAGACTCTCTACTTTGTCTTTAATTAATGCTGATTTTTTCAATGACTCATCAATTGCATAGCCAAATAGAGTGGAGTTGATGACTATGTAACCAACAATTGATGCCACCGAAATAATCCCAATCATAATGACTAATTGAATAAGATTCATTTGTTAATGTGTTCTTCTTGGGTTTTATTGTTATTATAGATATATTTTGAATACCACAAAGGACAACTCGGATATTTAGTATTCGACATTATCGGACAAGCATTAAATACTCAACATGACAAATCTATTGTCCAAGGATAATCAACAAACTAAATTAACAGTTTTCCCACTTTATTGATAACACTCTAAATATTTGAGAACGTTGATATTTGAAATCGCATTATTGTGAATTTTTTACTAAAAACTGTTACTAAAATAGCACGGGGGTTTTTTGATAGGCTTTGCAATAGATTTAGCATGAGTCTAAATTTCAATTATGAGAAATTAGTTAATAATAAATGAAAGAAATTATTAAATCATTAAGGTCAATCTTCTTAATACGTAGTGGTTTAATGGTGAATTCATCTGTATACTCATCTCAATACGATGCGATTGTAATAGGAGCAGGACATAATGGTTTGACTTGTGCTTGTTATCTTGCAAAAGCGGGGCTTAAAGTATTGGTATTAGAAGAATATCATTCAATAGGAGGTATGACAATAACAGAAGAAGTTACTTTACCTGGCTTCAAATCTGATGTACATGCGTTTGGTTATCAGCTCGCTAACTATTCTCCAGTTCCAATGGAATTAGAGCTGCGCAAGTATGGATTTGAACTTATATATCCAGAAATATCCTATTCACATGTATTTCCAAATGGTAAATATGTTGCCATGTATCCTTCAATAGAAAGAACAGTAAAAAGTATTGAAAAATTTTCAATTCAAGATGGAAAAACTTGGAATAAATTATATAATAAATTTCTTTCAAATAAGATTGTCCTAATCAATTCCATAAATTCTTCACCCTGTTCTTTGGACTCTAAAGGACGTGAAGAAAACCGTCGTAAAGTGAGTTATGAAGATTATAGAAAGCAACTACAATCAATGAGATCTTGGTGTAATGAGAAATTTGAATCCGACGAAGTCAAGGTAATGTTTGGTACATTTGCAGCATTTGTGGGCCTTTCTCCTGATGATGCAGGCGGTGGAGAATTATGTTATCTCTTTTCAGGAACTATTCAAGATCAAGGTAATAACATCGTTAAGGGGGGTTTTGGAAATCTACCGTTATCTTTAGCAAGGTATCTTGAATCCAAAGGAGGAGAAATAATGACTAATTCGAAAGTTTCGGATATTGTCATTGAGAAAGATAGAGCCATAGGAGTTTGTCTTTCAGATGGACGCAAAATCAAAGTTAATAGACTAATTGCATCCAGTACCGATCCCTACACATTGGTTGTCAACTTGATTGGTGAAGACAATGTTGATTCTGATATAGTAAGAGATATCAAAAGAATTGAATGGGGTGATGCCATTTTTGGACTTTACTTAGCCTTAAGTAAGAAATTAGAGTATAAGGCAGGAGAAGAAATAAACAAATCAGCTCAGGTGCATATTTCTCCACCAGAGCTAGAATATTTTTCAAAAGTTTTCTCCGAATGCAGAAGTGGAAGAGTACCCGAAAATCCCATTCCAATAATGAGTAATGATTCGGTTATGGATCCAAGTAGGGTTCCAGTTGATAAACATTTAATAAAATTCCTCATACCTAATGTTCCCTATAAAATTGAAAATAAAGGAAGAGATGAACATGAATCAGATTGGAATCTGGTAAAAGACCAATATGCACTTCAAATAATAGAAATGGTTACAAGAGACTATATCCCTAATCTAAGAGATGTAATTTTAGAAAAAACAGCACTCTCTCCAACGGATTATGAAAAAAGACCTTCTACATCAATTAAAGGAACACTAGCCTGTGGAAGCTTGTTACCTTATCAAACTAAGTCAATGCGTCCGATAGCACGATTATGTAATTATAAAATTCCTGGGGTAGAGAATGTATATCTTTGTGGATCTGGGAGTCATCCCGGCCCCGGTGTCTCGATGGCGCCCGGAAGAAATGCTGCACAAACAATCCTATCCGATCTTGGAATAGATTTTAATAAGTTGGTCCAGTAATGTTGCTAATCAATGTGGATTGATAATAATTACCTTACCTAAATTAGAGGCTTCACGTTGACTTTTCAAATTGAATGATTTACAAAAAAATACCGTTATTAAAAAATGAAGATTGATATTTCTATTTATGCATTTTAGTTAGATGATCTTCAAATAGGTAAATACACGAAGACTATGAACTGATTTTGAATTTAAAGACATATGAGTATTATTAGTTACTCCAGTATGATAAGTCAAGAGTGCATTTGTTCCATCCATCCATCCATCCATCCATCCATCCATCCATCCATCCATCCATCCATCCATCCATCCATCCATCCATCCATCCATCCATCCATCCATCCATCCATCCATCCATCCATCCATCCATCCATCCATCCATCCATCCATCCATCCATCCATCCATCCATCCATCCCATCCATCCATCCATCCATCCATCCATCCATCCATCCATCCATCCATCCATCCATCCATCCATCCATCCATCCATCCATCCATCCATCCATCCATCCATCCATCCATCCATCCATCCATCCATCCATCCATCCATCCATCCATCCATCCATCCATCCATCCATCCATCCATCCATCCATCCATCCATCCATCCATCCATCCATCCATCCATCCATCCATCCATCCATCCATCCATCCATCCATCCATCCATCCATCCATCCATCCATCCATCCATCCATCCATCCATCCATCCATCCATCCATCCATCCATCCATCCATCCATCCATCCATCCATCCATCCATCCATCCATCCCATCCATCCATCCATCCATCCATCCATCCATCCATCCATCCATCCATCCATCCATCCATCCATCCATCCATCCATCCATCCATCCATCCATCCATCCATCCATCCATCCATCCATCCATCCATCCATCCATCCATCCATCCATCCATCCATCCATCCATCCATCCATCCATCCATCCATCCATCCATCCATCCATCCATCCATCCATCCATCCATCCATCCATCCATCCATCCATCCATCCATCCATCCATCCATCCATCCATCCATCCATCCATCCATCCATCCATCCATCCATCCATCCATCCATCCATCCATCCATCCATCCATCCATCCATCCATCCATCCCCATCCATCCATCCATCCATCCATCCATCCATCCATCCATCCATCCATCATCTGAGCACATTTAAGTTACATCTTTACACCTCGTGTATTGTTCCATGGAGGTGACCATTTTTGATTAAAAATATTGAGGAATAAATATGAATTAAGACCAAAATATGGATGATTGGAGATGGAACGGGAAGTAATAGAGGGAACCGGTGAGAACCCTCCCCCTGTCTTACTTCCCTTCCATGCACTCGCAAACTAAAAGAATGTATGTTTGGCTTGATGCGTTGGAGTGGGTTAATAATTCAACATACAGTCTAGTGCAACATTTTTCTAGGAACTAAATATATTTAGTTTATATTGTGATTATTGAATTTGAAAATAACTTTTATTTGATTTAGTAGTTCCTTCAGGCCCTCATATTTCCATTGTGTTGAATTATTATTGGCATCAAATATAGAGTTTTCAAAGAAGCAGTTTTACAACTTATTCCATTATTTGAGGAATCAATAGTTGGAATAGAGGGGTAGATAATCCTTTAGCTAATCTTCTTATCGGGTGTCTAGAATACAATAATGATAATATACGGAATCGTGTGATTAAACCTGGGGGTAGCCCCATGATTTAGGAATAATTTGGAAGGATTTTGTTATGAGAGAATGATTCCTTATCAGAAAATTATGAAGTCGAAATGGTTCTAGAATTAACTATAAATTTGATGAAACAATGATGCAAAATGAGTACAAAGGAACAGATTTGAGTATTGAGTTAGGGAATTCTTTATCTTCTCTCATCGATTCATTTGTCTGGGCCAATCTCAAATACAAAATTGATAGAATCTATATTATTGAACATATTCCTATTCCATACCTACTTGTCAAACTGTTTTAGTATTTTCATTTTGATAAATAAGGTGATAGTCATCTTAAACATCTTCAAGAATTTTCATTCCGAGATTTATCCTCTACTTACTTATCATATGGAGGTGCCGTCTTCTCATTACGTCCTTTACAGTTTTGACCATTTTATCAACTGATTCCTAAATTACTGAGCCGTTGGTATCTAGTCATGTAGTATATTAAATTAATCAATATTTTTGGATATTATTCGTCTGTATTTTCCAACGACCTCTAATTTCTCGAGTAAGAAATTTAATAAAAAAGAGAAAAGTAATAAAGGCATCAATTAGAAGTTCGCATGGGGAACTTTCTCATGCTTTTGTATCTTTCTCTCATGCAAGAATGGTAAGATAGATTGGAGTGTTACCTATCTATTTTTTTTACTGTCATCATCATGGTTATCAGATTGTGGTATAATGACCAAGATTTGTTCAACTGTCATGATGCTTATCACATGAATGTAGCCTTTACTACTTTTCTCTCTCACTACGCGCAAAAGTGATGAGACTTGAGTTTCACCCTTTGATCCAGGTGTAAGAATGACTTGGGAGAAATTCCTATTTATTATTTATCTTGATTATCATTTTTTGATCCAAGAAGAGAGTCTAGCAAGGAATAAACAAGATCTATGATATAATCCTATTCCATTTTTCTTGTCATCTTGTAATAAGCAATTTATCGATAAGATATATAGTTTTATAACTTTATACTAGCAATGAATAAGATTCTGTTAATTTCCATAGCAGCAGCAATATGTACAGGAATCGCGGGCATTCTTCATCTAAATATGCTGCCAACCAATAATACCAATTCTACAATCCTTTTTCTGGTAGGTGGTTTGGCTCAAGTCTTTTGGATTGTTCCTACGGTTAGAAATTGGGGTAAAATATGGGATTACATTGGCATAGCAGGAACTTTTGCATTTGTACTTATATGGGTTATTACTAGGATACCCGAAAATCCAATAACCGGTAGGGGAGGAATGGTTGGAGACATGGCAATTGCGATAGAAGTCTTTCAAATAGCATTTATAGTATTACTAGGGCTCTTAGTTGCAATGAAGTCATCAAAAAAACACATTGAAAATTATCCCAAGAACAAATAGCCCAAGACTACTTTATGAAGACTAGACAAATCTATTTATTTTTTACAAATTCTATACTGATCCTTAATTGCAATCATGTTTATCTGGTATCTAACATTATTATTCTCCCTGAACTACTGAGCATAAAGATGATACGGGTATTTTATTGAGAGTCTAGGTAACAATTTAAACAATACTATGTGGTTTTACTAAGTAGTAAAATTACAATATGACTGGTAGGCTTCAAGACATTATAGAAACTTTATTTGGGATTTGTGATGTAAGAGATTTAATATTATACTTTCAATAGGTTTATTCATAAAAGAATAGAAGGTTAATTATCAGAATTTTTATATGATTCAAAAATTAGTAATATTGATGTTGCTAAACCATGAGATCATTGCAAGAAACACAATACTTCAAATACATATTTGTTCTCAAATTTATTAATAATGCAAAATCGAGAACAAATCTTGTAATAAGCAAGTCAAAACTGCATTTTACCATAATCCCAAGTAGAAAAGAACTTTGGACTAATTTCAACAAGTACAACACCTCCCTTCTTTGAATCCTCGGAAATCATTTTTGCTATCGGATGATCCAGCGTACCAAGATATTTCAAACTAATTTTTTCTCCTAATGGAACCACTATTTTTAGATCATCTATTATGGTTGCGATTCCCTTACCTTTGACTCCTCTAACTGGAGGATTTTCATCGTCTATTGAAAAATAAATAGTCGACCTCTTTAGAATATTTTGAGTTTTTTTAGCAAATTTAGATGTGTTTATCCAGAGTTTTTCCTCATCTTTGTCATAATAAAACCAGACAGGTTGGATATTTGGATCGCCTTGTTCATCGATAGTGGCCAACTGCAAATTCAATTTACTTTCAAGAAATTTCTCTGCTTCTTCATTGGTCATACTAGGAATTTCGGAAGTGGCACTAATAATTTTCATAAAAGATAACTTACATACTTATAGATAAAATTTCCTTCTATAATTATTGCCTCTTATTTAGCATCACATCTTTCACATGAATGCCAATGGGGTTGGGGGTTGCCCTACTTCTCACACCTACACAACCCAAGAGTTATTGCTATACGTAGTTACAAATATGAAATATAATGAAAATTTCTTGAGGGAGTCAGAATTTACTAATGCTAGGATTAATGCACTAATCAAAATAAATATTATTGAATCTGGGGTACGTGTTTTCATTTTTTGAATTTTTGTATCTGTAAATTCATCTCTTAATGTTGCTGTAGCTGTGAAAGATAATTTGTGATTTTAGGTACCTGACAATTTAATTGCAGTCATTGGAGGAAAATATTGAGTCTTACCCCAATAGGTTCTATTAGGAGGTTCATTTGAAATAGAAGAATTCTATAAATCGTGAACTAATGCTACTTGGAGTCAAATTCAATACGACCCACTTGGTTTCCGTTGCGTTTTTACTACTAGCAATTGGATTTGTTTGTGTTATCATTAGAACTTTTTTGTTAATCTTCTTAGAAGTTTATGTTTTAAATTGATTTGGCATTTTGTTAGAATTTGATTTCTTTTTATACATAGTCATTTAAAGTTAATAGTCGGATATGAACAACAAAGGAGAGAAAGAAGGATATGCTTGGTCTGAATGGTTAGATTTTAATCACTCTATTATCACTACAACTGCTAATCTTGACAAGCCAGGAGTCTTTAAGGTTCATGCAAGCATGAAAATTCTATACATTGGAGGTGGTATCAACATAAAACAATCATTGTTAGAATCGTTATCAGATCCTTGTATAAGCAAAGCAAAGAGATTTAGTTATTTGGTTACGGAAAACGCCGAGGATGTAAAGGATCAATTGCTAAAGGAATACCGTGAAAGTCATGGCGGAAGTTTGCCTACATGTATGGATAATTAGTCGAATCAATGAGTCCACCAAAAACTACTGTATTCAAATATAACTTGGTAGAAGTGAAAATTAGGTTGATAAATTTGTGATTACAACATCGTACACATTTTATTTCATGATCTGTCTTTATCTCTTCTCTTCTTAATGAATTAGCATCCTATCATTAACGATTGTCTTCAAGACTATATCAGTCCTTAAATGTAGATTCTGTCATTATCATGTCTGAATTTGAAAATTTATTGATGTATAAATCGAAATATTCAAATTATTTCTAATTAGATTATCCATAATCTTAGTACTAATTATACTTAAATATTTACGCAATAATAATAAAGCATTGTCAACGTATTCCATTGATAAATCACTTGTTTTAGTCCATGGATCTTGTCATGGAGGATGATGTTGGAATAAGATGATTCCTTTTCTAAAGATGTATGATCATGAAATCTATACTCCTACACTTACCGGTTTAGGCGAAAGAAGTCACATATTATATGAATCTCAATTTATCTACCCATATCAATGATATAGTTCAAGTATTTGAGTATCAAGATCTCTATGATGTGGTCTTGGTAGGTCACAGCTATGGAGGCATGGTGATTGGCGGCGTAGCAGAGAAAATACCTGATAGAATCAGATCAATGGTTTTTCTTGACGCATATATTCCACAAGATGGTAAGAGTGGATTTGATCTGATACCTGGTTTAAGAGATATTTATGAACAAAGAAGACTAAAAGAAGAAGGTAAAAATTGGCTTGTACTCTCCTATACACCTGAGGAATTTGGAGTTACTAATAATGATGATATTAATTGGATGAAAAGTCGTTTATGTCCAATGCCTTTCCATACTCATGACGAGCCTCTATCAATCAAAGAAATCAAACCCAAGAGGTTATCAAGAACTTACATCACATGTACCGATTTCGGAGATTCTATGTTTCATAGCATAAAATCGAAAGAATCAGATGGCTGGGATTATTTTGAGCTTCGACCAGGTCATGATTCAATGATTACGGCACCAGAAGAACTATCCGGATTATTGTTAAAGATCATAAACAATAATGATTAGTAGAGGTTTTTCTCATGTTGACAAAACATAAAACTCTAAAACCTAGGTAGGCTTTGCAATCGATATGATGCGAGTCCAATTTTGTAATGAAACCTTACCTTATCAAAATTCCTTTTGAGATGTAGAGCATCGAATCTAAGGATCCAAAATTTACTGGTATCAATAATTTATTGAGTGAATCTATTGAGGTTTATTATTAGGGAAAATCTTAATCTCGATCTTCAATGCTAAATTATTATCTGCACTATGAAAAGTCATCAGTCACTGATCGTCATAATTACCATAATTTCTTTTTCAATATCCATTCTTACATCATTTCTTCTTACCACTAATAACAAATTACAATCTAATACTATTTGTAACGTTGATTGCAATAATAATAATAATAATAATAGTGGTTTGCCCCTCCTAATCAATTCACATAATTTGAAAGTCCTAATCGGGAACACTGTAGATGCCAAATATGATACGAAGCTCATTACTCTTGATAAAACTACTCAAATGCCTGAAATCCATGGATTTTATGATATTGTTTCCACTCAGATCAGCAAGATGTATAACAATGATTTGATTTTCACTATCAATTTGGATGATGATCCAAATAAAAATAAAAAATATGAATCAACATATCTTTGGCTAATAAGCCAACTTGATCCATTAAATGACCACAATCAGGTCTTTACTATAATTATACCTAACTTTGGCAGCGAATCCAATTTTAGAATCAAAGGATGGTATTTGGCAATTTATGACAATATAAATAATAAGTATTCACTTCCTTTATCAAGGATAGACAAAATGACTGACAATAAAGTGGAGATAACAATCGATCCTAATTTCATAGGGGGTATCCTCGATTTCAATTACACAACCGCAGTTATGATCAGAGTAAATGATACATTTCTTGATAAACAACCAGATTATCTAATTGACTCATCTCCTGATGATAATACCTTTTGGTCGAAATGGTTTCTTTAAGAATGATGATTTCGTTCCCATTACTAAATGTCTTTAGGAAAATCAATAATGTGACTAATCCAATTGGGATTATTAGAGTAATTTTGCTTCGTGCAAGCATAAGGTCGTTATGGCTATAGAAACGAACCCCAGATGAATACTGTTTATTATGGACCATTTTATGTATCTAAATTTGGATGTGTTCCGAACGAACAATTTTTGACATATTATATGTATTACTATTATTATTTTGAAACCTATTTTTAGCTGCAGTCAATATATCATTAGCAATAGAACCCATAATTTATCAGAAATAATGACGTAAGAACAATCCTTCATTTTAGTATATAATAACCTTAGTGAATAACATATACTAATATTGTAGCAATGTATGGTTATTAGATGGCCGATAAAAGATACGTAAATAGATGTTATATCACAAGAACCAATGATTAGTAATATACATTCACAACAGACATTATATTTAATTACCAGATACAGCTCACCATTGTTCTTCATAACGTTTCTATCCATCTAATTCTTAAATCTGGGTTCTATCCAAACATACTATATAAGAAGTACATCAGAAAAATATAGTATCATTTTAGATAATAAATAAATGATATAAATTGTACAGTAAAATCGCATGAATAAAATCTACTTATTTGCAATCGCAAGTATTCTTGCAACAGCTTCTTTAATGGCGGGCACTTTTACATCAGCAGCAATAGCCCAAGGTCCAACTACACCAGATAGTGAATTGAGTTCTACGGCAGATCCAATGTCTTCAAACAATACCGCAACAGATGGAAATGTTACGGGTGCAGATAACTCAACAGCACCTATGTAGGTTAATATACTAACGTATAGCCACAAACATTTTTCAATACTCTTTTATTTTCTGTTTTGGATTTTCAAAATTTATTAAACAGTATTATTTGACCCCTCATTAATATAATAATTTTCAAAAGTACTGTCTTTCTAACGTTTGTATTGTGATTAAATTGATGTTATTACTACATCAATTTTGATTCCAAACATACTTTTGAGATATTCATTTCTTGTATTCCTAAAATAGAGAGGACATATTTAACGGATATATTAATAGTTGGTTGAATATACACTATTAGCAGTAGCTTTTAATAATATCGTATACCTACTTGGTTTAAAAAAGCCAATTTAATGAAGGGAAAATTTGGTCGGATCAGAGAAGCACTAATTGAATATAACTTTACTACTTATGATATACGTGTATAGTTAAACGCAAATTACATATCTGTTGTTGGAATTAATCCTTTATACAAATGCATATATTTCCGAGTTCAAACTACAGGCCATGCTATGTATGAGTGGACAAATTAGTATCAGATCTTACTTTCTAGTTATTATATTATAGCACTAATTTATTAATAAGTATGACATTACCTATTTATTCTCATGATTTTTTATTTTCATCCAGAATCTTACACTCGCTCATCATACTTTCCTAAATTAATAAATGATTGATTAAGAATGGGTTTAGAAAAAAAGGGTTTAATTTTTGGTAAGGGGCGACTTGAATCCCTTACTGACGGGGTATTTGCAATAATTATGACAATATTGGTATTTAACATAAGCGTGCCCGAGCTCATCTTATTTACAGAAGGGGATTTCGCTTCAGAAAGACTTTCTGCTAAATTTGCTGATTTATGGCCCGATTTCTTAGCTTACGTGATTAGCTTTTCAACCCTTGGTGCTTTTTGGGTTGCACATCATAGAATTTTCCGCTGGGTACTCTATGTAGACCGCCCTTTAATCTGGATCAACATCTCGTTTCTAATGATTATTGGATTAATACCCTTCTCAACTACATTACTTACACAGTACTTGGATAGTCAAAATTCGATCTTTGCGTTTTCGTTCAATGCAATTCTTGCAGGTTTACTAATATATGTGATATACTATTATGTCAAAAGGAATCCAGATTTGGTTGACAAGTCGATACAGGCTTTAATTGAGAAAAGCTCTAGTAGGCGCATAGTAGCTACGATATTAACGTACTCTGTAGCCATAATATTTTCATTCATATACTTACAAGCTAGTCTGTTTCTTTTATTGCTAGTTTTGATACCAGAGATTATACCCGACAAATATTTTGGAAGAAAGACTGAATAGATATTATTCATCAAAAATTTAATTCAAATTAGCAAATTAAGAAAACTACTTTACATACGAAACATGCTCAGATGTCGATATTACCACACTTAGAAAAGCTATACCCGATGCTTGTAATGTTCGCTATAGTTAAGGTAACCAAGTTTCAAAGTTTGCCAAGCTGAAAAATAAGGCTTTGTTGTATAGCTGATATATGTCTCATGATTACAAAATATTAAACTATAAGATGCCCAATGGACCTTAATACGAAATATACTTTAGGAGAGGTTCTACCGATAATTGAACCACCGAGTAACTTGTTGTAAAGTGCTTTCATTTGAACCTTAATCTGAATCTAAAATCCCATTATCAATATTTGGATTATTTGTAGAACCACCTCTATTTGGATTATCAGGCTGCTCTAAAGTTCCATCATCTTGTATGGGTGATGCTGGACCAGATGATGGTGGAGGATTTGGTGGTGTATCAAGCTGCAGTTCTTTATCATCGCATTTGGAATACCCTTCACCAACTTTATATGTGCAAGTTTGACAAAATACATTCCCATCGCTTTCTTTCCAACAACAGATTGTATTTTTAATTGGAGAGTCAGTGGCAAATATTTTGCATCTATTACTATTCATAAAGCCCGGGTCAGGTTTTGCTGCAAATACATATGGTGAACTAGAAGTTAGTCCAGTCATCAAAATAGCCACGATGACTACTAGATTACTCTAATACTGAATGTTAAATACTATACTATCCTAAAGTCATAAATGAGGAATTTAAAAATCAAATCAAAATTGTATAACGAACATTTTCATAAAATATCCATAAAATTGGTTTTAATAATTATTGTTTTGGGATTTTTAGGGATGTCGTCTTTTGATTTGACCCATAACAATATAACTGCACAGACTCTTCAAGGTAAATGTACTCCTGATATAGGAACAAATATTTCAAAGTCTAACTGTTTCTCAAACAGTCCTACAAATCCAGTATACAATGTTCCAAATACTGATAATGTTAGACCGCCATCTGAAAATACATCTGCCTACTCCAATAATTCAAACTCTAATACAAATACATCCACTAGATAATCTAATCCTAGCAGACTAGGACAGAGACGATTTCATCAATGACTAATGATTTTCTCTGATTTTCCATTTCTTTTTTTACTCTAAAACATAAGTCATCAGCTAATAATATTCATATTTTTTTGCAGAATCGTATTTGATTAAGGTTAATTCTCGAAGGTTTTAATAGACGTTATCCATCTTTCTGTGCATTCATTAATGTCGCAGGGAAATACAATCTAAAAGTTTGTTGTAGGGACTTCTGCCTTTAATGAAAAATAAACCTGCTAATTATCTAAAGAAGTATACAACATTAGTAACGTAACAAAAGATAAAGCATTTCTCGATTGTACTTGTGCCATGTTATTGTATGTGGAACTGTAGCTGCTGTCGCAATTCACGATGGCTTGATTCTGACCACAACTCTACTTCAACTTAGGTTTGTTACCATGTCTGTTATCGCACCTGCCTGATTATCGTTGCCAAAGTAATTCGTTTTTACATGTCGACCGTTAGTGAGAACCTGGAGTGTACTCATCGCGCCGGCGAAACCACAGATCAGTTTCGTTTCGCCCCTTCGGTGCACGGTCGAGCCATTGATACATTCCCCATAGTGCATCGAGGCCCCGCGAATAGGCAGAATAAGTGTGGTAGACTATGCCGTCAGAAAATGCAAAAGCGCTCATACCTGGTGCCTCACGAGTGTAAGTTAGAACGTCGGTGCCGCTCATGATCGCGAACTTATTTGCACCCGACTCCGAGTCTGGAATCGTTCTGAGCTCGCGATAGTTGTAGTCGACACTGCCAGAACCCTGCTGCTCCTCAGTGAAAGAAGTGTTGAAGTCGTAGTTGAAGTCGCTGTTCAGAGAAGACACCCAATTAAAAGTCCAACCCATACGGCGCTTGTAGGCCTGAAGGGCAGTGATAGGGGCACGCGAGACTGCGGTCATTGATACATCGTGGTGTTCGAGATGCACAGCGAAACCGTTGAAGCCGTCGGCGATGGCAGAGCATGCCGGGCAGCCGCCAGTATACTCGGGGCCGAACATGAAGTGATAAACGATAAGCTGCGAGTGTCCTCTGAAGAGATCGGCTAGAGACATGGTGCCATCGTCAGTCTCGAAACGATACTCTTTGTCGATTCGAACCCAAGGTAACTTCTGCCGCCACTGTGCCAGTTCATCGCTACGTCGGGTTAGTGCCTTCTCGGCCTTGAGCAGCTCCAGCCGGGCCTCAAGCCACTCTTCTCGTGTTCCGATCTTGTGATCAGTCATCGTTTCTCTCCTTCCTGCCACCAAAAAGGCAGTATTTCAAAAGATGTATCTCTAGTCAATGTATAGTCCTTTTCTTTTTGCATAAGTCATGAGAAAGAACAAATTATATAAGATGCATCGCTCTGTTGCACGATCCACTTTGATTCATTTGCGTCTGTCGTTGTAGTTTTCTTGGATATTCTGAATGAATTTAGTGTAGGTTGATGCATCGAACGCTTGTCCCTTGTATTTCATTGGTTTTGTGATGAATTGGTTTAATCGACATTTCAATAACAATTACAAATGTAATCGTATTATTCGTGTTTGTGAAAACTTTCGGTAATAGAATTCACTTAATTTTCTTTAGTTCAATTAAAATAGTGGTAGACTTACAACCGACCCACATAATTCTTAAAGATATGGCCAATTGTTTAATAGTTAGTTAAAGATAGATTTCATTAAATATTAATTGTAAGAATATAACAATACTATGTCAAATAAAGTTAATAACATTGACCTTGACAAGATACAAAAGACCATAGAAAGTGGACATAAGGACTCACAATTTTTAAAGAAACCAATCAAATTGGAAGGGGAATGGAATTTTGACATTCAAAAAGGATACCAGTTCAAAACAGAACTAGCATATGAGAAAGGCAAAGAAGTAATCGAAATAGATTCACCATCGTTTTTGGGAGGTAGTGGTAACAGATTAGGACCTATGGGGTATTGTGTGGTAGGAATAACCTCATGTTTTATTAACACATTCGTAAGTATTTTATCAAGTCATGGAATCAAACTCAATAAACTACGAATAAATGCAGAATGTAACGTTAATTTTGCCAAGACTTTTGATATTTCAGATGAACCTATTACAGAAGGAATAAATTTTGAAATTGATGTTGGTAAGAATGAGGGCGAAGGAGATAATTTTGCAGATGACCAAAAACTTCGGAAGTTGATTATTATGGCTGAAGAGAGGTGTCCTGCTATTTACAGTATGAGTCACATTATTAAGGTAAGCGCAAAATTGAAATAAATCAAAATCAAATTCAAAAAATACTATTTTGTCAATCATATTCAATGATGTTACTAAGATGGTTACTTGGTCTGGTGGACTTAGTAATAGTTGTATTAAGAGCTGACACGTCAGAACGAATTTTATGAAGACATTACAGTTGAAAACACCAATAGTACCACTAATTTTGCACAGATAAGCGAAACGATGGAAAATGACTGTGACGTCACCGTTGTTACTATTACAAGCTGTCTTTTTTCACTACGTTGGTAAAAATATTTATTGTATATTTTGACCTCTATATGATCTGACCACTTTGATTAGTCGCCAACAAAAACAAAATTACTTTGATGTTTGTTGCTTACCTCATTCGTTACTCGTAGGCCCTGAATGAGGTTTTGGAAGTAGAGGAGTGATCGCTTTTGATATCAAGAAACCGGTAACTGCTCCAATAACGATTACTGGCAAAAGATCAGTTTGTCCTCCCATGAACCCTAACAAAAGAGCTATCGTCAAGGGAAGCGGGAAAACTGCACACGCAACGGCTGCCATTCCAACGGTTACTCCTATGCCCTCTGGAATGAATGTAAGACCCTTAGAAATCGCAAGCCCTAAACATCCACCTATAAAGAGTAATGGGAATATAGGTCCGCCCTCAAATCCTGTGGAAAATGACGTGCTTGTTATGAGAGTTTTCACGAGCACCATAATAAGCAAAAGTCCTATTCCATAGGTTGCAGGGTTATGAATAATTTGCAATAGTTGATCTTGACCAGAGTACAGTGTCAACGGGAGAAAGGTTCCAATGAGCCCTATGACTATACCTCCTATGATCGCACAACTAACCGGTCTTTTGGCAAGTCGCGCAAAGACACGTTGAACGATACCGAACACTATCTTGAACATAATACCGACAAACCCAGCAATTATGCCCACAAGCAAAGCCCACCACATGTCAATAAGGCGGGGTGAAGCATAGTCAGGGAAGCTGTATATTCCAAGAAATGAATCCTGTAGTATTGCGGAATAGACAGCGTATCCAACAGCAGCGGCCAATAAGCCCGGAATCAAATGACGATTGAGATCCAGCTCTTTAATGAACATGTACTCAATGGCTCCAACAGCTCCAATCACGGGTGAACCAAAGAATCCGCCAAAAGCTCCAGCTATGGAACTATAAACAAGTACCTGGACATCATTCTTTTTGAGCTTGAGTCGCTCTGAGAGAAATGTTCCAAAACCTCCTGTCAGAAAAACTAGAGGACCTTCTGGACCAATCGGAGCCCCGCTCCATAGTGAGATGAATCCTTGAAGTATGATGCTAGGCACTTTGCGAGGATTGATCCGACCTGTTTGGGCATACTCGGTCTGGGCGATTCCTAATCCCCCATTATGACCAATAAATTTGATAACAAGGCCAATTAATGCCCCAGCAATGGTAAGTAAGACTAATGGCCATATGTTGATATTAAGTACCATGAGGCTTACTTGCTCAAAGAGCTTGACTCCTTGACTATAGAGGGTGATATAACCCACTGTAAGCAAAGCTGATAAGGCACCGAACAGTGCTGCATAGACCATTAATATGTAATAGTCGTTCTTAGAAGGGATGTCTGTTTCGGTTGTCATGGTAAGCTCCACGCTCCAGTGATTGCATTCATTGTGTTTAGAAACATCCGTGCCTCTTTCGTGTTTTCTCTATATGTTTTCATCTTTTCATCTAATGTCAAGACAAGTGCCTCTCTTTGCTTTCCGTCAAATTACCATCTATTTAAGTCTTATTTGATTTATTATTTTCTACAAATAGTTTGCACACAAAAAATTATGCAATATAAAAATCCATCAAGATCATGATAAGATCAAATCGTTCCTTTGACACTTGTTGATAGAGAATCCTTTAACTCATTTGAAAGGATACAATAAAAATAATGGGTTTGTGGTTTTCGATGTTTTTTTACTACTAAAAGAGCATTCGATTACTATTGATCTAAAATCTGTTATACTTCTAGATTCTCTTGATCTTGATAACTAAATTTCTCGAATTGTATTCCGCATTTATCGATCCGGTCCTATTTAGCTAGACACACATACAAATGAACATATTATTGGGGTATTCTTGAAGCTAAGGTTATAAGGTCGATATTTATACAGACTGTATGTCTATTTTAGGGAATGTAGGTGGTATCAATGATGATCTTAAAAGGACAGCGGTTGCAATCATGAGGAAATTGAATAGTGAACGTATTGTTAAAACTCCTTGGGTATCAACACAGTCATTGCAAGTAAGTACCAGGGCAGTTCATACATATTTCAATCAGGCAATCCTAATCTTGCAAAATAATAGGTTAATAGAAATGAATGATCAAAATGAATTTCAAATAACTCATCGTGGCATTGCTGATTTAGAGATAATGGAGAGGCAATAGGCTGTAATATAAAACATACATATTCAATCAAGTATCAATACAAATCGTTCTTTTCATATGAACTGTCAAACCATCATATTTTGAACTTCAATAAAATTACGCATCTGATATGATCTCTGATCCAAATTTCATTTACTGATTTTGGAGAATCCGCGTTCTATAAGAAAGGTGACTGGGACAGAAGGCGGTTTGGGTATATTGTAAACTTAGATAAAGTAATGATGTAATGATGTAATAATCATATTCGTCCTCAATGAGCTTTGAAAAGTGTTGTCAGATGTATGCTGCAAAAATAGTTAGTCCAAATTACTTAGAATTAGTTCAGATATCTTGAAATTACTATGGCTCTAGATTTAGTAATAGATATGATACGAGTCTAATTTTGATTCATCGTGCAAGTAAAATCTCTTAATCTTGATTTCTGTAAATTGTTATATTGTCAATATGCTCTCAGTAGCAAACATTTTCCTATTCCCTTATTTAAGAAAAACGCTTGATAAAGACAATATTTGAAGTAATCTTTATTATTTTTCAGTGTGAGTTATTCGATATATGCTCCCATCAAAGTAAGTTAGTTTATACAAATTACCGTCCAATCCAGTTTCAATATCTGTAATTCTTCCTTCAAATCCCTTTGCAAATATGACTTGTTCTAGTTCGTTTTTATCGTCTACTACTAAATCTTGTAGTCCTTTTCCACCGCGCTTATCAAGAACATTATGATTCAAATCGATTGCAGATCTGTTTGAATCTATTTTAAGGAAATACAAATTCCATTATTAATGTCTCCTACGAAAATATTATTTTCCAGGTCATCGCCTAACAAAGAAGATTCCAAAATTCAATATCTGTTACACCAACAGGCTGCCTCCAGCTAAGTTCCGGATCTGAATAGTGAGAACCATTAGACACAACAAGATCAGAAATTGAAGTGTTATTATTTCTTGAGATTGGTCCTATTATTTTGGACCATCCACTGTTAAAACCAGATTGGACAAGGTTAATTTCATCATAGTTGTCCTCGCCATTTTCAGTATCCTATAGTTTTCCAGTTAGAGGATCAATAGCCAAACCAAAACTATTCCTTATTCCGTATGCATATTTGTTTGATAAGGTAATTCCTAACAAGCCCTATTCTTTTTCATTTGAAATGTTATTTATAGTAAAAATAGGATCTTTTTGCAAAATGCCTTTGGATATCAGGCGAACATTACCTTGATTCTTCTCCGTTACCAATAAGGAATTATTATCTACAAATATCATGCTAGTGGGAAATGATAAACCTTTCACATAAAGATCCACTTTGATCCTATCTTTGTAATTTGGGCTAATTTCTATTTGTTTCTTGTTTTGTAGTGGATTTATATAACTTTCAATAAAGTGAGAATAATCGATATATTTGATTACAATGATTGTTATGACAATTAACGAAAATATACATATAATATGTCTCTTCATCCAGATACAATATTTAATTATGAACTATCTCCTGTATTTGTTTTACCTGTTTTCTGTTTTCCTTCCGTTCTAGAAACTCTCATTTCAAGATTGAGTCAATCAGCGATTTCTTCATATTTTTCTTTTATTGTTTGGTGTTCAATTCGGTTTGGTATCCAAATTCCATAAAAAAGACCGAATAGTTCTGTTTCCCTTGTATGATTCATACTTGAAGATTGCAGATAAATTTTGTCCCATCCCAAATCTCGGTTTCTGTACCTGGGTAATAGAGAGGTCACCATTATCATCAACTACGCCAATAGAAGACATAATAGATTAGGAAAATAACATTAACAAACTTGTTCAGGAAGTACAGGAGTAATATCATCGGATAATCATCGTCCTCCGATGGTATTTCATACCTGAATGAATCGGTATTCAATGGTCAATCGACAAATCAAAACAGTAATGTTGTTTCCCGATTTATCTTTTTTATTTGAGAAAGGGAGAATGTTGTCTGTGCTAATATTTTTTGGTTCATATGAACTACTGCCAGTCTCCTTATATTTGGATTGGTAGGTTTTAAAATTGTACACTATTTATCAATAAAGGGTTACTAAAAAGGGGGACTACATGGTAGATTTTGTAATTATTATGTTATGAGTCTAGATTTTTCCATTGAACCTTTATTATGATATTTGATACCTGCGACCGAACTGGTAGACTTAACGATGATGAAGATCCTTAAACAGTTATCGATATTGACCTAACTCAAATTGAATCGTAATAAAATGAAGCTTTGATAGTTTCCTTTATTGTGACCTTGTAACTTTACTTATAACCATTCCATGAACTCTAGGTTTGGGAGGGTTTAGCTTCATATACCATATTGACCTGAGTTTGTGTTGTTAACCGGAATCTCTTGAATCCAGCTTTCTTCATAATCTCTGCAATTTTAGATTGTCCAGCTTGGGCTCCCAATGCAGGCCCATTGCAAGCCATGGAACTTAAAACACATGCCGAGGCTGAAGCCGCAAACATGATCCTTCCTAACGGGGTTAGATTGTCCTCCAAATTATCATTAGAAAAGGGTTCGACTAGCATAATGGTTCCATCCTCTTTTAGAGATTTCAAAGCATGATGTGCAGCCCCTACTGGATCATCCATATCATGAAGTGCATCATAGATTGTAATAAGGTCGTATTTGGTATCTGGAATCAGTAGAGGATAGTTCTTTGCTGATTGGATTTCAAAGGTAATTCGGTCCTCTCTTAATCCCTCCTCTTGAGCGAGTTTCCTTGCCCTGTTTATTGAAGGTCCATGATTATCAAATCCAACAAACTTTGAATTAGGATATGCCTTGGCCATAATTATGGTGGATAATCCGTGTCCACATCCCACATCTGCGACTACTACACCCTTTTTTAGATTTTCTTCTACCTTGCCATCATCCAAAGAAGGTATCCATGAGGTGATGATATTTGCACGGTAATTCGGTCCAAAGAATCTTTCTGTACCTTCAAAAAGATCATGACTATGATCTCCCCATGAAAGTCCTTTTCCAGTTTTAAACGCTTCAGATATTTTTTCCACATCCTTAAAATAAGATGAAGCTGCCTGAAATCCTCCAAGTAAGTAAATTGGACTATTTATGTTAGCTAATACCATTGCATGTTCATCTGGAAAACTGTACCTTTTCGTTTCTTTGTCATAGACTATATAACCACCTGCTGCCTGATTTGCAAGCCATTCACGTATACATCTTTCAGATGTTCCTGTTATTCTTGACAATTCATACGAGTCCAAGGGTTTGTCCGCATTAGCCAAAGCCTCGTACAATCCCAGTCTATCTCCAACATTTACCATAACTGAGCTTAATGTGGCGGCTAGATCTCCCATTACTCTTTCTGCAAACTCGTAAAGTTTTGATTCATTTATTTTGTTTTGTTCTTGATTTTGATTGAACATACAATCAATTTAAACTGCTCTATTAATATACTTTTTGATTGATCGTTCAAACAAATAATATATAGGATCGAGATAGTTATATGATGATGTCAAGGTCTAAAGCAAAGGAAGAAAAATCCCAGTTAATCATAAATACAGCTTTAAAAGTCTTTTCAGAAAAAGGATACGATAATGCAACCATCGGTGATATAGCAAAATCTGCAAAAGTAAGCATGGGGTTACCACTATATTATTTTACTAATAAAGAAGAGCTGGCATGTCAAGCATTGGAGTTCAGTTCAAAGCAAATTACCCACTCTATTCTCAAAGACATATCAGGAAACTCCCCAGAGGAAATTGCTGCAAGTTTCATTAACTCTTTCAGAAAAAATATTAAAATCTACCCCGATTTTTATCCTTTTTATTTTGAAATGTGGTCCGCAAGTAGGAGAAACAAAAAGATTAAGAAGGTGTTTAGAACCGCATTAGATAATACCATTAATGCCACTAAAATAGTATTGATTAACGCTCAAGAAAAGGGTCTTTTGTCTATTGGTCTAGAAAACATAGAGAGTATTGCAATTTCTCTGGTTTCCAAGGCTGATGGATTGGGACTACTTCTTGAACAATATCCGCAACTTATCGAAAATGAAAATCTTTGGAAAAGCGACAAGAAAATGTGGATGTCTGTCCTAGAAAATCAGATCGAAGATTAGAAATTTCCGCCATGTCTATGGCAACAGAGAAGGGAAAAGAAGTCATAGGTTATTGCAAAAAGGATTCGATATACAATGACATGTTACTCTATATTGTCATATTAATCCAATCACAAACTCGCCCGGTGGGCTTGAGGTCGATATCCGTCCTCACTGTTGAATTCTGACTACTTATTGGTGTTTTTTGATGCAATGTTTTGTGTATTATATATTAAAGACAAACCCTGCAGCAAAAGGAGTACAATAATTAACTGTCAAAAACTTCAAATCCTATAATATAGGAGCGGTATTTCTTAATGAATATTTGATACCACACAATTTAGTAAATCACCAACTTGTTTATCAACAAAAAGTATCGATGACCCGGATAAATTGGATTAGGCAATCAGTCAGTAGATAAATAAAATTCTTTGAATATGTGATTCGCTTAATATTTCTCAAAATCTTTCAAAAAAATAAAGAATAGATTATTATGGACCGCAACATATGAAAAGATACATTCCGCTTTGAAAGGATTCTTCAGCAGAATCATATGCTTGTCTGTTTATCTCTTTGCACGCCCGCAGATAATCTGACCAAATAGCGAAGAGTGTCAGAATATGTGAGGCAGGACTGCTGTATTCTTTGCTCATATATAGAATTACGATAAAAAATATATTGAATTTGCTACCTGACTGCAATACTCTAATATTCTAATAGTTTTGGAATTAACAACGCAAGTTATTATAGAAATCATGAAAATTGTGCAGATCATTATAATTATTATAAAATCTTGTTAACAATTTTATAATATTATTGCAAGAATGTAGGATTTCCCTATGTTGATCTTCTGTTGATAGGTTTCATTGTACTTGATATAACAAAGCAATTAGTCTTACTCATTTTGCTGTGGTATTAAATTAGTCTTGTAATGCTTTGTTGCATAATTCCTTATTCTCCGGTTATCATCATGATCATCATGTTATATTCTTCTAAAAATGTTATACAATGATACTTTTATCATGATCTCCTTTACCATGTTTTGAAACCTGTTTGCTGATGTGTATTCACCAAACATTCTCTTTATAGCTGAGAACACAGTTTCAGATATCCATCTCTGTCCGTATTTTCTTTTTGTCTTCCATTTCAACAGATCCTTTGCTTGTAACTTTACTTCGTTGTTCCTTAACCTATTGTTTTTAGGAGAAACAATAGAGTTCCTTCTTACCTTTATACCTGGATTGATCTTTTTGTCCTCAAGATACACAAAGTTTGGATTTGAATCATAGGCTCCATCAGCTAGTACCGATTTTATCTTTACAGTGTTTGGTTCTCTCGAATCCAAAACATGATTGACTAGTTTCTTTAGCATTTTCCCATCATGTACCTTCTCATCTGTCACTTCCAAAGCAATGATTTTCCTGGTCTTTATGTCTACAGCAACGTGGATCTTGAGATATCCTTTTCTATTTTGTGTATTCCATTTCTCATCCATCCACTGACCTCTGTTAGTAATCTTGATACCTGTACTGTCTATTGATATTATTAGGTCATCATCGTCATCCATCTTGTCTCTTTTAATATCGATGTTTAGCTTGTTGATTCGTTTACAGATGTGACCATAACTTGGTGGATTAGCAGGTAACCTTTTTCCTGTGGCCTTAATTATACCTTGGGTTTGTCTGTATGGTAGGTGAAATAAATAGCGAATGTAACCAATGGCCAAGATGAAAGAATCTGGAAATACAAATGGTTTACCCTTTTTGTTTATATTCATATTCTCTATCTCTGAACCCCAACCATCAAGGAAATCATACGAGAAGAGGATCTCACCGCGTTGAACTAATGAGCGATTGTAAGAGGGCCAGTCTATCACAAATAATCAATCTGTTCATTCCAGCTAAATATGTTGAGTTAGGCGACAAAGCAGTCTTGTAATAAAATTTTTTGGCCAGATTAGGAGACTATAAAGGACAGCTAACAAAAGAAAAGGATGTTCTACTATCGCAACTCAAAGAACAATTAAAGCATTTTAAATCACGATGATTACGAGGATGTTGTCCCTTCATCATTTAATGGGGATTGTAACTAGTGTTGATTAATTCAAATGGTACCGTTTTGGGCGGTATAACAAATTCTTATCCATTTGATCCAAAATAGCCGTAGAAAGAAGAAAAAGAAACGAATCCAAATCCATTTAGTGGATTGTTTAATAAAACCAGTTTTATTGGGTCGTATACAATATTATTATTGACAAAGAGATGATTATTAGCAATTGTTATAAGTTACCCTTTTAATCAGATAATGTGATTAATAGACAACCAATTACCTATTTCTCATTTTCATTGTTTGCTATTCTATTTTGTATGGTAATTATATTTTCTATACCCTTGAAAAGCTTGGGCTTGTCAACAGAAGCCTCAAATTCTAATTCCACATCTAGTGATTCTACGGTTTTGACTACCAAGGGAGTTGAGCTTAATAAAGTAGGTAATTACAATGAATCTATTGTCTACTTTGACAAGGCGCTGGCAATAGATCCAAAGAATGCTTTTGCGCTAAATGAGAAAGGCAATGCTTATGGAGGCTTAGGAAATTACAAACAGGCTATTGCCTCTTACGACAAGGCTCTAGCTTTGGATCCAAAGAATGCTACTGTATTAGATAACAAAGGTGTAGTTTTTTATCATTTAGGGAATTATACTGAGGCTATTACTTACTACGATCAGGCATTATCTATAGACCCAACTGTTGTTTTTGCATCATATGACAAAGGAAATGCTCTTGAGGCTCTAGAAAATTATTCAGGTGCGATAACATATTTTGACAAGGCATTAACCTTAGATCCAAAGCACGTTCTTGCAATGATTGGCAAAGGTTACGCACTTGACAAACTAGGAAATCATACCCAAGCCGTTTTCTATTATGATAAGGCTAAGGCTACAGATCCAAGATATATTCCTGACTTAACTAACAAAGCTAATTTCCTTGATAAGATTGGAAATTATAATCTAGCGATTATTTACTATGACAAAGCTTTGGCTATAAATCCTGAAAATACAGACGCTATAAAAGGTAAAGAAAATGTGCTTTCCCATATTGGAAATCAGACTTTGTCTCAAAGCTCAAATAATACCAATATTGTAGATAATACCAAATAGAATGATATAAACAATCCTTTTATTTCCGGTGTTGTCTATTCGATAACATTTCTGCCAAAGCTATTATTTTTGTAGATTCGCAATCATTTGTCCTTTAGATAGATGTAACTAACCATTTGATATATGTTGTACGTGACCATTTATAAAAAAAATAAAACAGAATATAGAAAAACATTATCCAACACATTATCTCCTATCAAGAAAATTTATCTGATGAGAAATAATCATCGAATTAAGGAATATTCAAGGATATATAAGGTTATGATTTGGAACGATCATAAGATGGATCCGATAGTCATCAAGACGATATAGTCTTTTAGAATGGGCTTTAACCTGTTTAAAAATCTAAAAATCCAAAAATCCCAAGATCAAGTTTCAAACAGGGTAAGACTGATCTTTGAGTATCAATAATAAAAATATGAATAAGGAATAGCTCAACAATTCTAGTTCAACTGAATTTGAATACATTTATTTTAATGATTTTACAAAAGTATCAATGGTAAAAGTTTCTGTATTTATTGGTACTAGTCTAGATGGATTCATTGCAAGAGAGAATGGAGATATAGACTGGTTAGATGATGCTAACAAACAAGTAACTCCTGGTGAGGATTTTGGATTCAAAAGTTTCTTAGAGTCTGTGGATCAAATAATTATGGGAAGGAAAACTTTTGATCAGGTTATGAACTTTGACAACTGGCCTTACAATAATACCAAAATGATTGTATTGACCTCAAAGAATATTGAAATCCCTGAGAAATTAAGGGAAACTGTAACAACATCCAATACATCATCCCCTGAACAATTAATTAAGGAACTATCTGATCAGTCTATTAATCATATATATATAGATGGAGGAATAGTAATTCAAGATTTTTTATCAGCAAGATTGGTTGACGAAATTACTGTTACTATAGTACCAATACTTATAGGAAAAGGAAAATCATTTACTGGGTTATTACTAAAAGATTCATCTTTGAAACATTTAAAAACGACAGTATATAATTTTGGTTTTGTTCAAATCAAGTACAAGATTAACAAGTGAGAAAAATTGAACAGGTTTTATAGAATATCGCTAAAATATATCTATAGTATGTGATTATGAGGAGTTTTCACTATTCTTTATGTATAGTCAGAAGGAACAGATTTTGTACCTTGGATTCTTTTAAGATCTATATTGCATTGATACAACCGATGACTCTTGTAGGATTTCAACATTGTTATTTATGAACTACTTTTGGCAACTCTCTTCCCTTTGGAATAAAGTGTATGGATAATGAATTGACACATTCCCGTGTATTTTTATCTGTCAAATGTTCTCCCAGAAATTCATGTCCTAGATGCGCACCACAATTATGACATTCTATTTCTGTTCTTATTCCATCAGGATCAGGTATACGTTTTATCGCATTTTGGAAGCTTTCATCAAAGCTTGGCCATCCGCATCCTGCATCAAACTTGCTTTTGGATGAAAAGAGGGGGTTATTGCATCTTCGACAGATAAACGTACCATCTTCATAAAAATTGTCATACTTACCAATGAAGGGGGCTTCGGTAGCTTTATCTACAATAATCCTCTTTTCCTCTGGTGTTAGCTCATTATAACTCATACTTTATAGCTTTCTCACCCGAGAATTTAAGGACTTGTATATTTCGTTATATCTTCTCTTTGTAAGAGTAGCGATTCAAAATTGTTTTGGTATTGGATTCTTTGAAATCTTTAATCTAAAACTGATTCTATTTATTGATCCCTCATACCTCTAGCATCTACATCTGGTATATGTTAGAGACTGCAAATACATCTATTATATTCTTACAAGATAGGTAATTTTGAAAATATTCGAGATCCTCTAAGAGATAAGATAATGTTGATGACGCCCAAATCAGTATCTGCATATTAAGAATATTTATCAAAACCTCTTACAAGCCATTTTGTTATTTCTCAGAAGCGTAAATACTTTATGGATATCTACAGAAGTTCTATAATAGATAATTACAGGAAAATGCAGATCCTATAAACCGTAACATCTATACAATTAGGTCCTTTTTTTAATTTACTGTTATAACTTACTATATAAGTGTATAAAGTACCAAAATTCGGCAAGAATAATATTAAAATGTATAATAATATTGAATTCAACTGGGGTTATTGAAATAGGAACCCATATACAAATTGTAATGCATTATAAAACTGATCGAGAATGGGGGAAGGTTTCGTTAGGGTTGCTGACACTAAGGACATAGCGCCATCACAAATGAAAGAAGTTCAAGTTGACGGTGAAAGTATATGTATTGTTAATATTAATGGAAATTACTACGCCATTGGTAGTATTTGTACCCATGAAGGGGGCCCTATAGCAGATGGTACTATCAATGGATTTGAAGTTGAATGTCCTTGGCATAATTCCAAATTTGATGTAAGGACGGGAGAAGTAACAAGTCCACCAGCAAATGAACCAGAACCTGTCTATGAAGTAAAAATAGAAGGTAATAGCGTATTTATTAAGTTACAAGGTAAAAGTACCTTATCTCCTCAATCTGAGCTAAAATTATTAGAAAAAATCAAAGTGGAGGGAACCGATGTAATGTCTTTTAAGTTTAGTAAACAGGATAATCAAAAAAAAGAGGACAACACACCATTATTGTCCGACTATACTGCAGGTCAATTTGCCTTTTTTGAAATAAGCGATGTCAAAAATGATCCCAAAGGTCCCATAAGGCATTTTACCATTTCATCCTCTCCAACGGAGAACTTTATAATGTTCACAACAAGGATAAGGGGTTCTCCATACAAAAAGAGGCTTTCTACATTAGAGGATGGGACCAAAGTCAAGGTTAGAGGTCCTGAGGGACAATTTGTGTTACATGATGATTATTCAAAACAGGCTGTGTTTCTTTCCGGAGGAATAGGTGTTACTCCATTTAGAAGTATGATAAAGTATGCTACTGATAAACAACTGCCACTAAAAATAGTGATGTTTGATTCAAATAGGGATCCGGATGGAATCCTTTTTAAAAAAGAGTTTGATGATTGGACTAACTTAAACCAGAATTTGAAGATCATTTATACTGTTAGTGAAGACAAACATGATGAGAATCAATCAATTGTTAGAAATGGTTGGAAAGGGGAGTACGGAAGAATAAATAAAGCAATGATTTTAAAATATCTCGACAATACTATGATAAATAATTCAATATTTTATATTTGCGGTCCTCCAAGCATGTTGAAAGCTATGCAATCATTGTTGCAGGAAGAATTAGATATTTCAAAAGAAAAAATCAAATTAGAAGAGTTTACGGGCTATTGACATCGTAATGATCAGAAAAATATCATAATCTGTTGGAGTAGAGAAATTCAAAGATGATTTAATAGTAACGAAAGGGCTCAATTCATATAGTTAGGAAACATATTTTTCTAAATATATCATAGTTAGATTCTCATGAATTGGTATTCGCTTAAATTCTTTGTATCCAATCTTTTGGTACAGATGTAAATCCTCTCACTTTTATGACCTGTAAACAATTCATATCTTTTATTATTTTTAAAAGAATCTTCAATTGATTTCATAAGCTTTGTTCCTATGCCTTGATTTTGATAATTAGGATTAACAATCAATCTTTTGATAAATACAGTTTCATCCACCTGAAACCCTCTAACCGATCCAACTATAAAATCTCCTAATACTGCTTTAAGAATTATTGATTCTGAAAACTCTTTTGTTAATTCTTCTAATGTTTGAAGTAAAGGAGGAGAAATATCGAAATCATTGTATATATCTGCTTCACTCAAAAAGGCTTGTTTTTGCAATACTAATATAGTTTTGAGATCCTCAAAAGAAGCCTTTGTAATTTCGACCGAGGTCATTATCATATTAATACGTTTTCAGGATTAATTAACGCTATTTAATTCAATTTCCAAATTCCGTTAATTATTTCATGTGAATGGCATTCATGAAATGTCCTAAAAACTTTAGATTTTCTAACAGGGTTAATTAAAAATTGAGAATAAGATGATCTGCTCAAGAACAATCTTTATGTTCATCGTGATATTATTTTTGATTTCATAAACTAGAATAAATTGAACCCGGATTTCTTAAGTTTAGACCAGTAGCCGAAGACTATCAGAGGTTCAAAGGATTAATGAAAGATAGTAATTGTTTTAATAATTTGTTGTAAATGTAATAAAGATATGTATAAAGATCATCCGATAAAATGCTCGTCGTGTGGCAAAGTTTTCACTTCAAAAGAGGATGAAACTGTCTGTAATGAATGTTCTAAAGAACTCGAAAATATAAAATAATTTCTTTTAAGGTTTTTACTATTAAAACCATTCTGCCATAATGTCTCATACCATTATTTTACTCCTTTAAAAACTATGCCTGGCCGTTTTGAAGGCCGAATCCTATTTTACTACAATCTATCATTTTGTAATTCTTATCGAAATGACTAAGAAGGTTTTACTTCTTTGAATGGATCATTTACATCCAATTCTAAATGGAGAAATTTACTAATAATACTTTTTGAATATTTGAGAAAGTATATTAATGATACTAGAAATAGGTCGGGCAAGTTCGCGTTATTAGGATGATGACCTCCCAAAATATTTCCATGAAATAAGAAAATTAAATTTTGTAGTTCATGCATCTCTGCCACTTTAAATCCGATTTCTTAGAAACAAGAACAGAGACAATTAACCTATCTAACTTTCTACAAGAGGGAGAAATATTCAACGATAATTATACAACTCAGTAGAAATGAAGTGGGCAGAACATGATGCCGCATACAGATAATGAATGCTACCCGCAATATTTCTACAGAGTGGAGGGAATATGGGATGGATGTTATGATCTAGGTAATTTCTATATAAAATGCAATTATATTTAGAACTTGCCAAATATGCAAAATATCAGTTGATGTGGTGTTTTCATCGCATATTGCATGTAAATTAAACTTAAAACATCATTGTCTTTTAATGCATTTATATGAATAATTATCTTTCTAAAAAGATATCAAATTTTATACCAACAGTATCGTCTAATAAATAATAAATAATAGATGTGAAATAATATTAGAAATAAATTACGTTTTATAAATAGGAACATATGACCGCATAAGACTTCGGTGGCTTTCAATCCCTGAGAAATAAGGAAACCGTTAAGTTACCAACCCTTTTGAGAAAACAATTTGATTCAGACTTTGTTCTATTATTTTATTATGTAGCCAGATGTTTGATTATAGAATTAATGGCATATTGCACCATCTTACCAAAGAAATTGATCTTCAAAAATGCTTGATTGATGGGCATGTTGCGATGTGAAATATACATTAATACCTTAAAACTATATAAAATATAGTGCAACAAACTATCTTCTATTTTAATCAAAAAGAAATGATAGAAGAGAAAAATGATTTGAATGTAGATCTAAAAACCAACCATAATCTTTGGATCGACATAACAGATCCTACAGATGAAGATATTAGAGATTTAGAAAAGAAGTTTTCACTAAACAAAAAAGCATTAGATCGAGTTATACAAAAATCAAAAAAACCAGTTGTAAAAGAAACAGAGCATGATAGTAAGTTCACTATTCTACTAGACCTCAAATTTAATAATTTACAACATCTTGAATCTTCTCCACTATACTTTTTTGTAGGAGATAAATGGCTGATCACAATTCATTCAAATAAAATAGATTTGGTAACTAAAGTAAAAACGATTCTCGCAGATAGAAAAACAATTTTGGAATCTTCAATCGATGCCCTTTATTACAGTATAATTTCCTATATCATAGAGGACTATGAAGAGCTTTTGACCGCAATCGAGCTCAAAGTATTTGACATAGAAAAAGACGCACAATATAGACCATCCAAACGAGTACTCACTTATTTGGATACATTGTCTCGGCAGGTTATCATACTTAGACGATATTTTTGGGATGCTAGAAATATAATCAACTATCATACCACTATGGAAAAAGACAAAGATGACATAAAATATATTCAAATCGTGTTCAATAATGTTAATCAGCTCATAGAAATGATTCAATCTTATCAGGATACAATAAATTCTACAAGAGAACTATTCGCTAGTAGTATATCTTTGCAGATAAACGAAACAATGCGAGTGTTGACTATCTTTTCTGCCATCGTATTACCTCTTTCACTTTTGATAGGTGTATTAGGCTTACAGGGATTTGATTTAAACAACCTAGCCACAATACCAAAATATCTTGGCTTTTTGGTAATAGTTATGCTAGCCATAACTGTAGTATCGTTACTGGTATTTTGGAAAAAAAAATGGATATTTTCATACGATAAAGAAATCAAAACAAATCAAGATAATAAAAGGTAAAACAAAATATTCACAACAATTGTGAGTAACAGCACCGACACATTAATCAATACGGACATATACCATGAAGAATATAGTAATGACCAAAAAGTCCATAGTCATAGTAAATCCAAATTCAAGTGGAGGTCAAACGGGAAAAAATTGGGATTCCTTGCATGCTGTTTTAAAAAAATATTTCGGAGAAGACATCGAATACATATTTACAAAGAAAGCCGATGATGGAACCATTCTAACACGAGAATATCTTGAAAAAGGTTATAACAATATAATTCCAATCGGAGGAGATGGGATGATAAATGAAGTTGCTAATGGATTTTTCAAAATAAGGATCGATAAAGGCTTTAACTTAGAGAACATCAAAGATAACAAGAATTCGTCCAAATTTGTTCATCTGGATGTTACTAATTCAGAAGCAATATTAACAGTTCTTCCTGGTGGAACTAGAAATATTTTGGTAAAGTCGTTGGGATTGCCCTCAGAAATTGAAGAATGCTGTAAGACTGTGACTTCTACGGATAACTTCAAGAAAATCGACGTTATCACAGCAGTTATCCACAATAGGAACGATGATAAAGATAAAGATTACGTTAGTCGTATTATTTTAAATGCAGCTGAAATAGGAGTTAGTGCGGAAATAATAAATAGGTCTAAAATGGTTAGAGACAGAATCAGCAGTCGTCTGCTATCCACCATTACAGGAGTACTTGCAACATTACCAACCTATCAAAGCAATGTTTGTGAATTGATTGAATACTTTAACGATACCGGTAATACAAATATCAAAACGCTTTTGACCAAGATGACGATGGCAATGGTATCAAACGGTAGTATTATGGGAGGAGGTTTTAATGCAGCAACAAGAGCTGAAATGAATGATGGATTGCTAGATACCGTTATAGTAAAAAATTCAGGTGGTTTCAAAATACTAGAAAAACTTGTGGATATAAAAAGGGGTGAAGATTCTATTACCAATCAAGACGAGATCTATTATGGTCAATCACAGGCTATAGCATTGTTATCTGACCTTGAAAATAACATTACAGTATCTGTAGATGGAGAGCCAATTGGTATTTTACCATCTTATTTCAAAGTTTTTCCATTGAGCATAAACATTAAGGAATAGCATTGATAAACTGAAAAAGCAAATTAGATTATCACCAGATTATGGTAATTTGACCAAATATTCATTTGACAATATTAAAATATTATGTACAGTAAAACTTTGTGGATTTAGATAAAATGTAGACTTTGTGGGCTTGAGGGTTTGAACATGCATCAACCCTTTATGGAAAATAATAAGATACAATTGATTCTTTCTTAGCTGTAATTGTTTTTTGATTTGAAATGTCCATGAATCTATTGAAAATTATTAATAAATGCTCTAAAAAGTCTTTTTGCAGTTTTTTAAAACTTGATCTACAACCCATGAAATGAAAAATCCAGTATTCTTTTTCTAAGGCTGAAAGGACGTTTAAAACCCTTATCATTGAAACATAACCACATCAAATTCCCAGTTATTCGCGTCACTAATGACTAATCTCGTAACATTGTTAATTTATAAAATAAAGTCTTTTGTTGGATTAATTCTCTAGAGAATGCTTGTTATTCGCAAATTTCCTTGCCTTTTCTATGATACTATGATAATTTATCATTTGCTGAGCAGCCAAGCAAATTATAAAAGATATCGTAAAAATCACAGCCAAAAGAAAAGACAGGTAACCCAAGAAGTTCATTAAATCTCAACTATATCCTTTTATTTTTCTTATTTTCAGATTATTTTGTTTTTTCTTTATTATATTCAGATCCGAGGTCTTTGTCGGTATCCTTGACCTTGTTGATAACAGCTTTTGTTCCTGCCTTTACTTTATCTACTGCTTCGTCAAGAACACTCTCAGACTCATCTTGAGGTCTTCCATTTTCATTATATTCGCTTGTTATGTTAACAAGATTTTCCCCACGGTTTTCGGTCTTTTTATTATTTTGATTTTTAGACATTTCAATCTAGATTGTATAGCATTGCATAAATAGACAATAGAATAGTTGCAACATATTTTCTAGCGAATAAATCATTTAGATGGTAAAAATCAAATCTTGATTCTAATAATAGACAATGTTGGTAGAGATGGTTTTGTAGTTCTGCTACTAGTGCTACCAGATCAATTTTCTAGATTCTTATTTCATGTATCTCTTTTCCAATTGGAAAAATTTTGTTTAGATCATATCTGGATATTTTAGCTGAGACATATAGTAAAGGGCTATTTCTCTCTAAAACATATTTGTCAGAATTGGGTACCTTACATCATTAACAAAGCAATAAAAGAAATAATATTGAGCCGCAAAGTGCTTTTTGATCCGATCAATTTGGGTTCGAATTTTCATTGTTTCTTTCTTATATTTTGGTAATTGATAAAACATACTAACATATTTGAACCTTGTTTCTTGCTATCAGAAATATATGATCTTATTATAGTTTGATAGTTCATAGTCAATGTAAGGTGAGTAATTTTTTTAGATGATGACTAAAAACAAGTACGTGGTCCCTATACCCATGGAGATGTTACAAAGAATAGATAGATCATCTTCTCCTGCTCATATTGGTAAGCTACGAAATGCTGTGGATTTTGTTACCCCTATAGGTACACCTGTTCTTGCCGCAGCGGAAGGCATAGTAACTCAAATCAACGATGATTTTTATGTTGGGGGACCTGATGCTTCTTATTGGTTTTTCACTAATTTTATTACTATTAGACATTCAAATGGAGAATTTTCTAGATATGACCACCTTGATTACCAGAGCTCCAAGGTCAAATTAAATCAAAAGGTTCTTGCCGGCGACGAGATATCCAAAGTTGGAATGACCGGGTATACCTATATTCCACATCTACACTTTCAAGTATATGTGTACACGGGATATAATATTTGGACTGATTTTGAAACAATAGAGATTAAAGATTTTAAAAATATATTATAATCATTTCTTGATAAACTAGGAAATTCATCTTGTAGCCGCCGCCGATCGGACCCGAGCGTTATATTGGAATTTTTTCTTTCTATTAATTATTATATAAAAATAAATTCCTTTTTTATGATGAGGTGTCGAGTCAAATACTCAGAAAAGGATCGAATTATACATTATGTAAAAAAATATTATATTGCGATTTCTTGAAATTTTTGTTAGGATTATTTCCCGCTAACGAAATGTGGAATGGAACTCCAAATTTTTACATTTTTAAGCTATTCCTGCTTCCTCTTTTTTTAATGGGGTTTCTTCCTCATTTTCTTCTGTCAAAAGTTTTGAAGATTTTTCGTTTTTATTCATAGTAGACTTCAAAGTATTTTCAAGCGGAATCTGTTCCTCGGATATGGTAGAGTCAATAATCTTATTTTCTACATCTGTTTCTTTATTTAAAACCGCAGCTTCCTTTACCACTTTCTTTTCTATTTCCAAGTCTGCTTCCTCTGTTGTAGGTTGAATAAGCTCATCCCTAAGCGTATCATCAACTGCCTCATCGATTATTCCTTCAATTTTCGTTGAATCCGCCGTAGTGGTGACTATATCAAGTTTAGTATCAGAACCTGTCCCAACCTCTACTGGTCTTGGTTCAAAAAGTTTCTTATATTTTTCAATTGCTTCAATCTCAGATATGTTAAATTTAAGAACCATTCCATCATAACTATCTACTGCACTTTGTGGAAAACTAAATAATTCTTTATTTACTATACCACGTTGAGTCAAAACCAGACCATTAGAAACTTCTTGAACTTCGCCAAAATCAGCATCATTTAATCCTCTTGCCTCTTTTTTTATCACATCTACCCAATCAATATTTAAGCTCATGATATTATTGATTAAACATATTATAAATATGACAACAACTACGATTGTGTTAATTAATTGTTCATAGCATATTTATGATTAGCAAATTTTCTCATTTTTTCTAAAATACTCAAAATGAATGAGTCCCTAGTATTTAGAAACCCTCCTCTGTTGCATAAAGCTGTTAAATCCTTTTATATATAGCGTGATAGCACCAAAGTAATGGTAAATAGTTTCAACTCAAAAATATTGTGGTTATCAACATTTGTTTTAGGTATTTTTTTGTTAATAGGAGATAATTCTAATGCTCTAGCGGTTGCTAATCATCCTATTTCACTTAATACATTAAATGGGTATGTTGATGGAGTAATGGTTTCCTATATAGTAACAGATACCTCCGATAATAAAACTGCTGTTTCCATTACTGAGAGTCAAGGGCATCAAATAAATTTCGCTCCATTATTAGCGTCAGTACCAAATCAATTCCTTCAGCAAGGGTATGACTTTCTTAATGGGATAAAAGGAGAAGGGCCATTTGGATTTCAGCTTCCTGTTGGAACAGCACTACCAGGAGATAATGACTATAGCCCTTTAATTCATCTAAACTTTGTAAATTGGACAGATCCGGGTCAAGCAAAGATCTTGAAATCAACCGAAGAAATTGTTCAAGCGGAGCAAAGTGGTAAAGTTCGGATAGCTCCATCAGGTATAATCATAAATAATCCTGCTGTGTGGCCTGAATAACTTTGTCTATAGTTGTTTGAACCCATATGATATTGTGTCTGGCTGACTTCGAATCTATGAGGTAAATGAGATCTGTTAATTTGGAAAATATTAGCAAAGATGAGGTGGAATCGCTTCTCGAGAATGAGAATTATTTTACCTATCACTTTATGGTCTTTTTAGGTCGACATTTTTCTTAAATTATGTAATTTCATCTATTCAAAACCTAAAATCAATGTTCCTTAGTGATCCGATTTGATACGGTGAATGTAAGGATTAGACTGGAGTCCTAAAAAATTATTGAGGCAACATATCAATGATTTTATTGACTAATCAAATCGAACTAGAGCCCTGCCCATGGTATCTCCTTTAAAAAGACTAACAAAGGCCTTTGGCGCATTTTCCAATCCTTCGACAATATATTCTTTAAGTTTTATCCTATCTTCACTAATCCATTTAGACATATTTGAATTAAATTCGCTCAAAATATCAAAATGATCGCTCCAAATAAAACCTTGAAGTTTAAGCCTATGTGAGACAGCCAAAGAAAGATTAGATGGTTCTAAAGATGGTGATTTGTTAATATGTTGATCTAGGTTACCAGATGATATCTTGAGATCATCATTGTATTGAGATGTTGTTCCACACAGAGCAATTCTTCCAAAAGTATTCATGTTGTTAATGGCTGCCTCTAGGTGTTTACCTCCAACATTATCAAAATATAGATCGATCCCGTTTGGACACACTCTACTTAATTTCTCAGAGATGTTATCCAACCCTATTTTTCGATAGTTAAAAGCATAGTCTACTCCAAGTTCATCAACTAACCACCTTGCTTTCTCATCACTACCGCAGCTGCCTACGACTTGACAACCCTTTATTTTGGCAAGCTGACACACAACAGAGCCCACTCCTCCTGCAGCTGATGATACAAACACAGTATCTTGTTTTTCTCTTAAATTGCAGATTTTAAAAAGACCAACATATGCTGTGATGCCTGTGATTCCAAGTAAACCTAGAAAGGATCTTAATGGCCCTAATGTAGAATTGACTTTTGATATGGATTTTTCTTCACTTTGAGTTTCTTTGCCTATCCAATATTTCCTCCAACCAAAATTGGCTTTAACGTAGTCACCTACTTTAAACTTGGAACTTTTCGATTCAATTACTTTTCCAATGCATCCACCCTCAAGAGATTTGTTTAGCTCAAAAGGAGGTGCATGTTTAGTTCCTTTGGTCATATAGATGCGTAAAAATGGATCTACGGACATCCAAATAATTCGAACCAAAAAATCACCCTCCTCTTTGAGATCTGGAACTTCCATATTTACTAATTCAAAGTCTTCCACTTTTACCGATCCCACTGGATGCTTCTTTAGATGAATCTCATGACCTGTTCTTTTATTTTTCAATTTACAAACACATAGACGTTAATGATTCAAAAGAACTTTTTTGTTTGGATGAATTGTGTAAATCCAAGCGATCTGATAGTTTGATGAAAATCAAATGAATAGTAACATAAGAGAATAGAGATCACTGTCCAACTTAGTTTGGACCTATCTGACGTAATTTAAGTGAGTACAAATAACAGATTTGGAATACTCAATGGATTATCTACGAAAAGATCCTTAATCTATCTCTCGGTTGGACAAAATATATAGATCCTCTTCTTGAGGAACTGTCATGACGGTAAATTGACAAAAATGATTATTGCCTTAGAGCATTTCTTTAACCTATATGTTAATATTTTAATATTAGTTATAAACGGGACCTGGGGATACAGGATGATATCAATCCTTTAGAATGGGGTCTAATCTGTTTAAAAATTGGGAAATTCTTTATATACTTTCTAATTATGCAAAAGAGATTGTCAACACCTAGGCAAATACTTCTATCTCAATCTGACTTACCATCTCAATTAATTTACAATTGTAATTTGAGTCTAATTGTGATGATTGTTCTTGGTATTGGTTTGCAATTCCTTAAGAGTCTTCACTGATTTCACCATCTTAGATTGCCAACATTTTTTCAATTCACAACTAGTTTGGTGTCTACATACATTGTAAGTGTTGCAAAACCAGGGAATTACTGTCTCACTGATAATTTGGTTGTGATGATTGTATAACACTCAAGGATTGGTAACGATATTTCATAAATCTTGTAAATGGTATAGACTCATGCGTATATACACATTATTTTATTGCTTAATAATAGGTATTAACATCAAATTTATTTAATAAATTCATGTGTTGTATGATGGACCTTAAATCCTATATGTTCATAGAGAATTAATATATAGATGATTATTACTTAGAATTTAAGTAGATGTTATCAAAAAATAAAGAAACTTTTAAGGTGGTAATAATGGTGGGTTTGATGTCTGTTTTAACCTTTGTTCCGTCAGCAAATCAGATCGGATTTTCCTCTCTTCCTCCTCCGCCATCTACGCAGCAACCTCAATCGCCATGCGTAGTTTTCGGGGACACGACCCTACCAAATCAGACAGTCATAATACGATCAAACGAATCTAATGAGCTCATCTCCAAGGATAGCTGCCAAAACCTTGTAGATGAATTAGTTGAACAGTTTGGATTCCGGGTTATTAATACTTCAGAAGTTTCAGGTTGCGAATGTTTTGAGTGGATATTGAAAAACTAGGTATAGCCCTTCTAAAGTAATAATCTCCAATATTTCTATTTTCGACAAAATAGATAACTAATTCTTTTGAGTCTTATTTACACCTTTTCTAATTTCTTGAATTTTTCATCAACAAGATATTCTGCAAGTTTTTTCGTCATCAAACATATATGTTTCCTCTTTTTCTAATAATTTGGATATTTGAAAAATATATTATTGTTTATTGTACTCTAAAAATATGTTTCTTCGGGAAAAGACAAGATAGATGAGTTTAGTAATGGATATATTACATGTCGAGTGCTTGATTTTTTTAATGCTTTCATAATGGGGAACGGATAGATAATACGTGTCAATCATTAAAAAAGAATTTGTCAATCGACTTTGCATTTGAATACTGATCATTCATATTATTTACCACGAATTGATTGCTTTATTATGAATAGGTATTCATAATGGTCCCCAAAGACAATGGAATTATTATTATTGTTAAATGCCAAACAAGATCTATTTTGGTTTTTAATCACTGATTTAATTTATACTATGATATAAGGAAATATTCAAAACCAATAGCAAATCTTATAAAATAGGTTTAGATCTATAGTGTGTGCCAAATAAAAGACTATTTTATTTTTTGTATTTGATGACTTTGTTTATGACAACTGTTCCCTTGATTGCTTCACCAATTCAAATTCAAGGACAACCAATGCCAGAGGATGAATGTGCGTTTCCAAATTCACCAATTAGTTCAACAGCAGACGAGGATTCTTCCTGTAAAAAAAAGTCTACTTCTAACATAACTGATGTTAATTGTTTTGACACACTGCATGATGGCCCGACAATTTGTAAGGAAGCTCAGACTCCATTTGTTCCTTCAGGTGCAAACTAGGTATTGATTGAAGACTGATTTGTCCTCATGGAAGGGTACTAATCATGTTCTCTTCAAGTTTGATGAAGGAAATATAAAAGAAAGAATAGCAAATAATATGAGATTACCCATCCCAACAATTTTCACTATCATTTTTTTAGAAATTCAAATTAACAGTTATAACTTAGTCCGATCATCAGACTAATTCCACCTGTCAGTATTTTCTGATGAACCAAGCGGTTAGACGTTATATTTCTAAGGTATTACTACAAGTAATTTTATATTAGGTTCATATTTGTTTAATAAAGAAAGTATTATCTAGCACCAAAATATATGAACTTGGATAAGGAAAACGAACTCACTACTGAGCTGAAAGTCAAGAGAGATATCAAACGGGCCTGGTGGGCTTCAGTACTAAATCGGTCTTTGAAGGGGATTCTTTAATACTATCTATTAAATTAAAATTTGATATAACAGTATAGTATTTTTTCATCCATCAATACTCGATTTCTTTACATTAAATTTGCCTTCTACAAAAACAGGTTCTTCTATTCCCCAACTCCATTTTTTTGTAGGTCTTATTCTTATATATCGAGATTGTGGATGATCTGTGTTAGACATGTAGCCTTCTTTCCGGTCAACCGTGTCTGCTAATCCATAAATTCTAATACCTCGTGGGTCCCATGGATTTATACTTCTTAAATCATCAATCACTAATGCAACTTTGTTATTCTTTATTACATTCTTATATTTCGTAGATTTTAGAATATTTATTCCACCAACATAAAAATACTCGCCATCAAAATCAAAGCCTACTGGGACAACATCTGGTTGACTACTTTCAACATTTGAAGGAGAGATCGAAGACGTGGCTATTCTTGCAAGTCTTTGTGATTTAATATATTCTATTTCTTTTTCTGTAAACAAATAATCTCTATTAATAATTAATCCGCATTGCATTTAAAATTAGTCACAGAATCAGGTTATCACTAGCTGTTATGTCTTGTTAGATGGATTAGTTATTTATTTTGATGAATGGTGATTTAAAATGGATCCGGTGGGCTTCGAATCCATGAGGTGTATGGGATCTGTAATTAAATAAATATTCCTTTAACTATTGATATACAAATAAATATCGTAATTATTTCTGCATCTCGGATAAACATAGATCACATCGGTATCTTAGTAAATGTAGCCTTTTGTCAGAGTCGGAGTTGGCCATTTTTAGTTCTGGAAAAAACCAAAAATCTATTGGCGATTAGAATAAAAGAACCAATAGTAAGATAGAAATGAGGCAGGAAAAGCACCTCATAGGATATATGTCGTCATAACATACCTCATTTAATGAATTGACGTCTCGATACTCCTGTAATGGATACTTGAGTAAACTGACATGTATAAAATAGTATTTAACGATAATAAAAATAGCTGTGAGTGAGCACGATTAATCCGGCTAATAATATTAATAATTTTAAAAAATTGTTCTTGTTAAATGAAGAATTGGGATAGATACATATTTGAATACAACTTTTGCGTTAGTTTATTTAGTATATGAAAAAGATCATTACTATTGTTTTCTCAGACCTTGATAATAAAAATATCAGACTCGAATTGGACAGTTCATTTTCTCCAAAGACTTTTAAAGCAATACTTGACCATCTGCCGGTCAAAGTCAAAATTAACAGATGGGGAGATGAGCTTTATACAGATCCAACAGAAATCGATGTTAAAGAGGAAGAAAATGCAAAGACGGAAGTTAATGAACTGGATGTTGCATATTGGCCTGAAGGTAAAGCCTTATGTTTATTCTTCGGTCCAACACCCATAAGTAAAGATGGGAAAATATTGGCATATTCTCCTGTTAATGTTGTAGGTAATATTCTAGATCCACCACTGAAAGATGATATTTTAGATCATGTTGAAACTAAATCAAATGTAATAATAAATTAGCAGAGTTTACTGAAAAAACATTTAATCATAATTCATCCTGCAAGAAGCTTGCAATAAAGATATGTTTTATGGGAACATAGGTAGGGGTTGGGTTGGGTAGGTAAAAGAGTTAAATAACAATAATGACGAAGGCAGAATTAATTATTCTTTTAATTTCAAGTAATTTATCAAAACGGTATGAACAAGAGTTTGTGCAGGTAGCGGTTCTATAGAAGTGGTTCTCTTTTGCACGTGATGTTTTAAAACGAACTATTTTGTTATTCTATTTGTTTTTACATGGAATAAAAATAAATGTCTTGTAGAAGGTAAAAATTCTGGTATTAACTTCCATACCTGTTACTATTGTCATATAATTAAATACGATCAGTCATTAATCAGGGAATCATTTTTATCGTCATGGTGCAAGCTATGCTTATTCACCTATTACTTGTAATATGATTTTGCGTTCCCTCGATCTTGTATCCATCTCTATCAACACTATCTGTTGCCAGGTTCCAAGCGTTAGATGACCTTCTATGAATGGAATGGCTAAGCTTGGTCCAATTAACGATGCTCTAACATGGGAGTGTCCATTTCCATCATGCCATGTATTATCATGAGCGTATTCAATATCTTTAGGCACTAGTCTCGATAACATGTCTGGGAAGTCATTTTGCAATCCTGGTTCATACTCTATGGTTGTGATTGCCGCTGTTGACCCGACAACAAAAACTATGACAGCCCCGTTTTCTATTTTACTTTCTTTAACAATCTTGGATACCTGATGTGTAATGTCAATAATGTCATTTTCTGATTTTGATTTGATCTGAATATTCTTCGTTATGACGGTCATGTTTTGTATTAACATTTGAATTATTTTTATAAATAATAAAAATTTTTCATTGTCATCTATTGCACAAGAAAGTATTTGTCTAAACAAGTTGTTAGAAAAGTAATTATTTTGATTAGTGTTTCAAAATATACTTTTTATCTACTTAACCATCAGATCAATGCTTTAGTTTCTAAATTTTAATCTACAAATATTGATACTAATGAATAGACTTAATTCGATTCCGTTTAATCGAATAATTAGTTTGGGTCCAAGGAGTTTAGTAATAGATATATTACAAGTCTAGAGCACTTTGGGATTTGATTCTGATATAATCATATCGACTAAACTACGTATTATCATGAATTCGATTCAAAAATTAAAGAATAAGACCCACTGGACTTTCTGTACAAGCCTTGATAGTAAGGTGAATTAACACTGGGAAATTTTATTTTCACTAATATCGAGGACAATATTATCATATTCATTTATACTTTCATATACAATATTGAAATGAAATGACCGAAGGTCAAAATCAACATCCATTATCAGAATTAATTGTAGAAAAAAGGAGTGGTAATTCTGAAAAATTTGAGGAAGAGAAACTCGTGAGAGGAATTAGCAGGGCAGGAACACCGTTTATGCTTGCTAAAGACATATCCAAATCCATTATCAATAAATTAAAAGAAAATCCGCCCATAGATAATTTTATTTATTCAAGTAAAATACGAGAATATGTTACACAAGAATTAAAGCAAAGAAATCAAAATACAATAGCTGAATCATTTGCTGGCTATAGTAAAAATAATATAACCTCAATTAAAGAAGAGCAACTTAAAAATAATAAATACGATTCAAAAGTTTTACAAACAAAAAACACTCAATCAAAACAGTTGGCAAAAGATAAAGATAACACTTCTGGAAGAGGTACAAAAACAGGACTTCAATAATTACTAATCATTTATTCTTATAAAAATCCTTGGTATACACATAATGAAGGTATAAATTAATACTCCTTAACAGGGGACCCGAAAATAGTGGAAATTCATAATACGTTGGCTCGATTTGGTCCTTGATGACCTCGCATCTGTCTAATTCAGAACAGTTTCCCTGTACGTTACCTAATGATAATTAAAATCCTCAGTTAACCCCTCAGGCTTAAATTCAATGGTTCATTGATTCTTGTTCACAAAAATATTTTTGCGTTGATATGACAAATTAAGTTTAACTTTTTTTATAAAGATATCAAATTCTTAATGTAGTTTAATATCATAATCTACTAACTTTTATCTTGTATTAAAATAAAGAAGTATTAGTTATATAAATATGGTAAAATTTAGCAAATCTTCCATACTATATCTTCTTTTAATATTTGCTCCAATATCTCTCTTTTTGGATCAATTTGATTCTAATGCCACACTTATTTTCATTGTATCTATACTTGCATTGATTCCTTTGGCAAAACTAATCGGAGATTCTACCGAACACCTGGCTTCACATTATGGGTCTACAGTTGGGTCGCTTCTGAATGTGACTTTTGGAAATGCAGCTGAGATCATTATAGGTATAATTGCCATAAGCGCAGGTTTGATAGACTTGGTTAAAGCTTCTATCATAGGTGCTATTTTGGGAAATATTATGCTAATTTTTGGTTTAAGTATGATTGTGGGAGGATTCCGTCATAAAGAACAATCTTTTAATCGTGAAAATGCGGGCTTACAATCCTCAATGATATTTCTTTCTATCATTGGATTGGCAATACCAACATTGCTAGCAATAACTACATTTCAACCACAATCAGTTAACGGAGAAGCAAAGATCCAACTTCTAAGTGACTCGTTAGCTATTATTTTATTAGGTGTTTACATGGCCGGTATAATTTTTACATTTGTTACCCACAGATATCTTTTTACTTCTACTGAATATTCAAATGAAAATGATAACACTTTATCTTCTCTAAGTCTGAAGCATTGGAGCAAGAAAAAGTCATTTTTGATACTTGGACTTAGTATGCTGGGTGTGGTAGTAGTAAGTGAAGTTCTTGTTGGTTCTGTAGAAGAAACAGGCGAAAAGCTAGGTTTTGGTGAAATGTTTGTTGGTGCCATCATAGTGGGTATTGTAGGAAATGCGGCTGAGCATAGTAGCGCGATACTCTTGGCAAGGAAGGGGAAAATTGATTTATCTATTGGTATAGCTGCAGGTTCGGGTACACAAATTGCCCTCTTTGTTGTTCCAATCCTAGTTTTTGCAGGAATTGCCCTAGGTCAACCTTTTACTTTGGAGTTTACAATATATGAATTGGTAACCCTTTTCTTAGCTGCAATAATACTTAACTTAATAGCCCACGATGGAAAAAGCAACTGGTTTGAAGGAGTGATGCTAACTGCTGTTTACATAATCATTGCCCTTGGATTCTATTTCCTTGGATGACTCTTCTTTTCGTCCTCCATTTACAACCTGATTCCTAAAAAAGTAAGTCAAAACTGATATCTGTTTTGCCCTTATTCTTGTTGTAATTCTATTTACAACTATTATTATCTCATCTTATATTCCTGCTATATAGTAAAATTACAACAGGCCTGGTGGGCTTCGTAATAGATATACTACGAGTTCAATAAATCTTGGACTTTCTCTTTATTTGTAAAGGAAGATGGATTGTCATTTGACGATGTATTGGTAAAAACATACCATTTTACAAGTTTTCCAATTATTTGACAAAGCTCTTTTTTAATGACGAAATACCTAATATACAAGATAAGAACATAGAGAAATGATCTTTTGTTATTTTACAAATCATGGATAGTCTTTGTGTACGCCCTTGCACTTTCCTTGGAATCAATCATTATCGAATATCTTACGATATACTTTGTTAGGATTTCTCCTATAGTGCTTTCTTCTTTGAGTATTACGCTATCTGGTATAATGTTGTTATCGGTCGGATCTATTATCTTTAAAAATTATAATGATCTTATAAAGATATTTACTAAAAGTTGGAAATCTCTTATTATGGCATCTTTGTCACTTTCATTAGGAATATATGGATGGTATGACTCTATAAATCGAATAGGAGCTTCGAAAGAAGCCCTTATAGCTGCACCAATAGAAATCATTCTTATAATTATTCTAGCAAGAGTATTTTTGAATGAACGATTAAACAAATTTCAAATTGTTGGTATATTTATAGGATCTCTTGGGTTTTTCCTGTCTCTGGCTAGCGACGTGCCTTTTGATTATTTCAACAATCCAAATCTCTCAAATTTCATTGTGGGTGCAAATATTAATTCAATATTTCATACAGTCTTCTCATTAGTCAGTTTCGGTGATTTGGAAGCAATCCTTTCTGCGGTAGGTTTCGCAGTTGGAGTATTATTTCTGGGAAAATTAGTCAAGAAACACTCTTCAATTCAGGTGGCAGGTGCATCCATGTTTCTTTCAGGCATGATTCTTGTGATATTCATGGTTCTTTCATTGTTATACGAAACAGCGTTTACACCAGTACAATATTTGAATGAATCACCATCTCAGGTGGAATTGCTGTCGGTACATAGAAATCTAGTTCTCTTGTTTTTGTTTTCTCTAATTCCATTTATTGGTTCTTTATCTTATGTAATTGGCCTCCGTAGGATTGGTGCTTCTCTTACGGCAACTATAGGATCTTCTAATATCGTAATTATACTCGTAATTCAAATAGTCTTAAAAGAATTAGGATATCCTAGTCATTTGCCTGAAAATATATTTTTGGCCACTTTTGGATGTATCATAGGATTTCTAGGGATTTTCGTAATTCATATGTCTGATCTTATAACCGCAAAATCAAAGAGATATTATTAGCAGATAAATTATTAAATTGTAAGAAGTCAATATCAACACTACATTCCTATCTAATTAAGATATATATTTACTTGATAAAGAATTCGTATCGTCAGACTAATATAACAAATTCAAATAAGTTTGATAAATATTAAGTTCATTATTTCAATAATTATTTGTCTACTTGCCGATATTTTTGATCCAATTTTTACAAATAAAGCGATACCTTATTGGTATTATGCATTTATGATACCTATGATTGTTCCACCGAATTAGATATTTGGTCCGCTTGGGTTTATCTCATATATCAAATGGGCCCAGTGGGCTTCCGGACGATATCAGTCCTTTAATATTGATTCTAATATTTGATAGATTCAAATCTGATGATTATGGTTTTAGCACCATCCAAAGTGGAACATTCCATTTCCTTATTACTGATTGAATTTTAAGTAAATAATCCGATTTACTAAAGCCAAAAAATAGGCAATACTCAAATCCCTCATTCACTACATCGTCAACATTATTTTCGTATATATTAAACATCCTACGCAGATGCGACCTAAATTTATATAATATCTATCCAAGAAAAAATAATGGAATTGCTTACAAAAATCGTAAAGCTGATCAAAGGGAAAGAACTTGAGATGTTAATAAAAAGGACTGGCAATGAAATCACTTTGAATGGGGCAAAGATAGGGTTTACAGATTTAAATATGGGTCTGGCGAACTTCTCTAATAAATTTATCGAATTTGTGAAAACAAATGAAGTTGCAACTTCACTTGATAATTGTCAGTATCACCTAAGCAAGACAATTACAAATATAAAAGATAATGATAATTTTAAGCAAGAATGTCAACGAATTAGACTGATGATCATTGTAGCATTTCACCAACTAAGTCAAATAATAGGAACCGCTAAAATGACTTCGGATGAGAGTCTAAAAGAACAATTGACAGAGTGGATTAGATATATGAATGACCTGATCAAGCATTCTATTTCGATACTGGAACCAGGACCAAAGTTAATCACTAAAGGACCAGTTTATGATCAAATTATGAAATATCAAGGTTTAAGTGAAAAAGATATGCAAGAGGCAATAGATAATTTATGAATTTTGATTATTTGTTGATTCTCCAATATAGTATTCATCTAAATAGGAATTTTAATCGGAGAGAGAACTGCTAGTATTAGTAATGAAAGAGGAATAATGTTCTTGTTAACGTTTTTGAGTCTGCTTAGTTTATTGAAGGATAATTGTGCATACAAGACCTATTAATTTATTATCATTCCTTAACTATTCATATGAATTATTTTCAGAAACTTTAAATTTTCGATTTCAATGTCTTACAATATCCTTACCTGTGATGACAATCATCTTCTATAAGACCAGAGACGGTTCCTTCTAATCCTACATCATATTTGGATACCGATACGAAGTACTATACTGAGATATGTTAACACACACATATGCGATTCACAAGCCATCAAAAGATAAATAGTTTCTTGTTTGTATAAGTAATAACACGTATTATTACTATTATTGGAATTATACTATAGACAAAGAAAACTCACAGCTAGATTCAACTTCTGCTAGCACTACCAAAAAATGGTATTGTAGATCATACCATACACTCTTATATCATTCTGATAATGGTGGGGCGATTATTCTTGCGAGCTGAATCATCGAGTTTTTTCCTCTTTGAATCAACTATAAGGAATTTTCAATATACGCTGTGCATATGTTGAACAAAGATAAGAATCAGCCTTCCCCAGGAGTGTCTATAGTAAAAGTTTATCTTTAAGCAGATTATTATTCAAAATGAATTAATGTTTAAAGTTACTCTGCCCAATGGTCGTACTATTGTACCTGCCTTAGTTGTTGTAGATATGCAAAATGGTTTCGTATCAAAGGGAGGATCTTATGATATAATAGGATATAACACAGCCTTATATAGGGAAGTAATTCCAAAAATTAAAGATTCAATAGAATTCTGCAGAAGTATGGGTATTCCTGTCTTTTACACCGAGGCAGTGAAGGAGGAGAGTGGCATAGATATTCTTACAAACGTACATAATATCTTACCAAAATCAAGACAGGAGAGGTTGAAAGTACCTATCTGTGTTAGAGGTACATGGGATGGATTAACAATCGATGAACTAAAACCGGATAAGAAAGATCCTGTAGTTATCAAAAGAAGGGATTCTGCTTTCCAGGATACAGATTTCAGAATTATGCTTCAGAGTCAAAGTATTAATTTTTTGATATTTACTGGGATTGATACTTCTATTTGTGTAGAGACCTCATTAAGGGAAGGATTTAACATAGGTTACGATGTAGCAATAATATCTGATGCTACGGCATCCGGAGATAAGAGACACTACGAAACAACACTAGAAAGGGTAAGAGATTACTATGGAATAGTAATGGATACAGAGAAGTTTAAAGAAGTTATTGGCAAACTGGATAAGATGCGAAAAGGTGAAGCCAAGGCCTTTGTGGGGTCACAAGAAGAAGCGAAAGCCTGGTTAGAGGAATTTAATTTACTAGACCCTAGGGGATTTCCTTCTGAACAAGTTAACCTTTAGAATAGGTTAGTCGTTGTAACACTTCATTTTTGTGCAGTTCATTTTAATATATGAAATTTAGTTTAGTTAAAATCCTCATGTCATACTATTTCTACTACCAAAGTGCCATCTATTCAAGTGTGGGGAATAGTTGTTCTAACGAGATATTAGGCTACGACCAAGAATCATATCGTTTATAATTAGATTGTTTTGATCCTTTACTAAATGATTTTTATGATAATGATTTTTCTATGCAAGTAGCATATCATTTTCATCTAGAGTTAAAGAATTAATTGCAAAACTATAAAAATTATCGAAGGGACAAAAAATTTTGACATAAAAAATTAAAGTTGATGTGAGCGTCTTGATAGCTTCTCTTGTTATTCTATGGTTACATTATCAGCGATAAAAAATGATACCAGTTCGTCATTATTTTCATAACCTATAACCATTTTCCAGGTAGAAAATCCATCATCTAGATTTGGTACTATGAAAAAATCAGTATTAAAAAATTTGAAGTGATCCAAAAACACCCTAGCAAATTCGTTTGAATCAAAACCTATAATATTTCCGTTTTCAACATTCCTGCCAACCAAAAAAATATCTAAATCATCATAATCCTCTCCACCTTCTCTAGAAAATACAAATATTTCACCTGGTTCCAGAACCACATTATTTGGTTGTTGTAGATTGTTATAGTATGCTGTAATATCATTAGTATCGTCATTTTCTATAATTTCATAATCAAAGTCAATCCTGATCTCTTTGTCATTATTTGACAAAGTTACAGTACACGGAGTTTGGCCATTAATCCCAAGGAACTCTGAACTAGTACCATCTATCGTATTACATACTACTTCGTTTTCATTCGAAAAACCAGAAATATTGCCTATTGATTTATTTAATGCGAGACTTTGTAATACATTCCTGTCGACTTGTATTTGCCTTTGATTTTCATTTAAGGGAATAATAGAAACAAGTTTGTTATAGTTATTTGTTGAATCTGAATCATTTACTCCCAAATAAGTTGAATTCGAGTTTATTTTAGATATGTCAAGTTGAGACACGTTAGTGTTAAAACTTGCACGATCATTTGTCTTGATTGTATCGGAGCTGGCCAAAGCGTAGAAATCAGTATAGGGGATCGTTAATGTTAAAAGAATCAAAGATATAGTCAAAATACCTATTTCAAGTAGAGATGGTTTACAATTGCCAATCTTTATTATTGACATATTAATGAATGGTTAGGGTACTACTTATAGTTTTGGCAATAATTCCAAATAACGTGAGTCATTGGGTATTCTAGGTAATCAGTTACAAATGTTTTCTATTCCTAAAATGGATCTTTTAACTAATAATAAACATTCAGGCATTATAACGTCATTTATGTTTGCAAGATCAATTGGAATTTTTAAGTTAAAATTAAAAACTGATTACTCTAAGAGCACTTCTTAAAGATGTAGTAATATTACCAAACCAATGTTTTTGGTAATGTTACCTTTTATATTTTGACATCTGCGATTTGGTCTATATGATAAGAGAAAATTGAATATTGCTAGTGAAAGAATTTATATAATTACTTACAGTTTATGAAGGTGATTTGTTTTCCAAAATCAAAAATTACGTATGAATGACGAATTATTGGAATCTCAGGTTCTTGCAATTGTTTGACAGAACTTAATTAATAATTCTGTTATATATTTAGGCACTAATACAAAAACAATCTCCAATACCAATAATTACCATTAAAATGCAATATTCCTAAATACATGATATCTCAAGCATTTATTTTCAGAAACTTTAAATTTTCGATTTCAATGTGTTACAATAACCTTATCAGTGATGAGATATATAATATCTGAATTATTGATATCTAAGATAGAGAATAATAATGATAAAAAGAATCGTGTTCAGTCAAAACTAATTCTAGTTAAAGAGCTAAATGAAGTACTTTCTATTGAAAATGCAGCAACACTTAGAATAGCTTCCCGAATAGACAAAACTCCAATTCGAGGGTTAAAGCAGGTATTAAGAAGGCATCTTAAAGTAACAAATATTCAAAAGATCAGACTTCGAGATATAATAAGCCAATTTGGAGAAAAACCCACAGATAAAAAGACCGACTTGTTATCATTATTCGTAACTACTAATGTAAACCCAACACACTCTGAAATCAATCTTTCAGAGAATTCAAAAATAGAAGAACAGAAGAAGGATTTAAAACATTCTTTACCAGAGGACTATGAAATCATACAACTTAGACAAGATTTTGCGATAAATCATGGTGAATTAAGGGCGTACGAATCATTGATAGAGAACATGCAAAAGATTGACATTCCAAATAAACAAAAGAATTTGTCTTTACTCGAAAAGAGTATGAAGGAAGAAGAATTGATGGTTTATTGGTACAAAACCCATACACCTTTGATACTTGATAACCTTTGGCCAAAGGTAATTCATTCTACTGTGAGACGTGGTCAAAACTTTCTCCTTAGCCATGTCGGCACAAAGATCCCAATAATAATCATATACGCTGATCTAGTTGGTTCAACGAAGATGAGTATGACCTTACCCATTGATAATCTTGTTTCTATTGTCCGGATTTTTGATTATCATATCTCAAACGTTGTAGATACTTTAGGTGGGTATGTCTTAAAATATGCTGGGGATGCAGTGATCTCTTTTTTTCCAAGTCACATTGATAATCAGAACAAATATTCTGCTTCAGATACAGCAATCGAATCTGGGAAATTAATGATAAAGTCGATCCAAGAGGAAGTGAATTCATTTATGCATAAAATATACAAGTTTCCAGAGCTTTCCGTCAAAATAGGGATAGATGCGGGAGAAAACGCAATTGTTCAGTTCGGATATGATCAACGCTCACCTATTGACATATTAGGATATGGTATGAATGTAGCATCGAAAATAATGTCAATAACAAGTCCAAACAAAGTGTCCATCGGGGAGAATATATATAAATCACTGGATCCTGATTTACAGAACGAATTTCACGAACTAACGATACCTAATGAGCGATGGAAATATGTGAACTATGGTACTAAAAAGCCATACAAATTATACACATCCAATACGTAGAGATGAATTAATGGAAATATTCAATTATATAGGCAAGAGTGAAGCGATTTTTTTTATTATCTGTGATTCCATAAAAATGGGGGGGGGGTCGGACTGATCATTTTGATATCCTAAATAATATACCTAATTGGATTTCAAGATTCTAAAATTGCGATAGTGCTAATATTATGACTCACATACTATTATTCTATATTAACGAGCTTACTAAAGTTGAAGACTCATTATTTTTCCAAATTTAATTTAACTAGGTCATACAAGTGTTGTCTAGAGTTCAAAAAGACAAATTTCAAAACTCAATATTCTATTCTACGTATTGAAATCGTCTACCCCATTTAAATGGTTATAGACCTTTTTGACATTATATTAATAAAATGTATGTAGTTTGGAAAGTGTATTAAATGAATCTTTTTAATGACAAATTTGTTAATGTATTAAACAAAGATGGTGAAGCAAACTATTATGGAATAATAATGACAACATCAGAAGCAAACACATACTATAATTTGTTACTAAAGAATATAAATTGGAAGAACGATGAGGCATTATATCACGGAAGACACATAGTTACAAAGAGAAAAGTTGCTTGGTATGGTGATCAAGGTTTTCTTTACACTTATTCTAATACCACAAAGCAAGCACTACCTTGGACCAATGAGTTAATAGATCTGAAAAGAAAAACAGAATTAATAACAAATTCGCAGTTTAACTCTTGTTTACTTAATTTATATCATGATGGTAATGAGGGAATGACTTGGCATAGCGATGATGAAAAATCCCTGGGAAAAAATACCGTCATAGCCTCTTTAAGTTTTGGCGCGGAAAGAAAGTTTTCATTTAAGCATAGGCGTACAAGACAAACAATCTCACTACTATTAGAGAATGGAAGCTTGCTTGTGATGAGAGGTAATACACAATCAAATTGGTTACATTCCTTACCTCTCTCGAGCAAAATAAATCATCCAAGAATAAATTTGACTTTTAGAACAATCATAGACGAACCAATCCATGACACAAAGTTGACTTAGATAACATACTAATTTAGTTATTAATAAGATTGATTTTTAGGTAAATCAATAATAATCATTAAATGGGGGCTGTCAAATGGGAAAGATTCTATTTGGAGTTCACTTGCCAGTTATGGGGTTTGATAAAACTAACCATGAGAAGAAAGGAATAGACGAATCGCCTAATACACGAGAACAGATATTATCTATTATAAAAAAGGCCGAACTTCTTGGATATGATTCATTAAGTGTAAATGATCACATCGTTTTTAGAACTAGCTGGTTAGATTCATTAAGTGTATTGTCTGTAGCAGCTGCAGTAACCGACAAGATAAAACTTGGGACTTCAATACTGAGTATAGTTGTAAGAACTCCTGTAATTTGTGCCAATGCTCTATCAGCCATAGACGTACTATCATCAGGACGCTTATTTGCAGCAGGAGTAGGACCTGGTTCACATAAAGGCGACTATGACGTATGTGGAATTCCTTTTGATCAGAGATGGAGTAGATTCGAAGAGGGATTAGAAATTTTGTATAAACTTTGGGATTATACACACGCAGAACAAAATTATGTATTAGATAAAGTAGATTATAATGGCAAACATTAGAAATTAGAGAAAGTATTTCTTGCACCTAAACCATATCAAAGACCTCATCCTCCTATTTTCATAGGAACTTGGGGATCATCAGAAGTAGGTCTAAAAAGAGTAGCAAAATATGGTGATGGTTGGATGGCATCTGCCTATAATATTACACCAGATGAGTTCAAAGAAAAATGGGATATACTTTTATCGTATAGAAAAAGATTAGGTAAAGATGCTGAATTATTTGAAAATTCCATTATGTCGATGTTTGGATACATTGATGATGACAAATACAAAGTTAGAAAAACGGTAAAAGATATTCTATCTCCTGCATTGGGAAGACCTGTAGAGCAGTTAGAAGATTCACTACTTTTTGGCTCTATCGAAGAATGCATCCAAAAGATAAATGCTTTTTATGAAGCTGGAGTCAAACGAATACATTTTTGGCCCATAAGTGATTTTGAAGAACAGATCGAAATTTTTAAGAAAGACATAGCTTGTAACTATTAGATTAAAAGAAAAGAGACAGATTAACAGAAGGTCCAAAGATTACATTTAGTTCACTACTCATAAAGTATGAGATATGGCTATTGCATTTACTATGTTAATTCCATGCTATTTCTTCTATTTATTCAATAAAGAATATTATCTCGTATTTCTTGTAGTAATTAAATGAGTGATAACCCAAACGATACCCGAATTAATAAGGTAAATACACGAATGCTGAAAACCATGTATGAGTCCCTTCAGAATAATCCTTCTGCAATGACAACAGCAACGTTTTATGTAAAATCGAATTGGAATGGTGGTTTTGGTGTTACTTCCAGTTCCAAAAATTTCAGCCTTGGTGGTAGAACCATGGAAAGGAATACAGAATACAAAATGGATTACGATTTTCCCATTCAATTTTCAGGTGAAGGAAGCGGTCCCACTGTTTGTGAGGTCTGTATGGGTAGCGTAGCTGCGTGTTTAATACAAACTATAGTAGTTCATGCTACATCAAGGGGGATCCTTATTGATAGCATTAATGTTGATGTAGAAGGTGATGTTAATTTGCGTGGTTTTACCGGCATAGATTCAAGTGTTAGACCCGGGGCCCAGCAGTTTAGAGTAAATCTGAATATCAATAGCAATACTGCATCAAAGGAGCAAATTGATGAACTATATGAAATTGGAAAAAAGTTTTCCCCTGCGTTTGACACATTAACCAACGGAACTTCAGTTGTTATGGTTGGCTCTGAATGACGATATCTAGACTCTAAAATAACCAATTTAAACATATTGAAGTGTCCGCAAATTAATGGCTACATTCTCCAGACAGTCCCTCATATATCAGTACGTTTGAATACTAAATATAATGGGACATTAGAAATGAATTTATTTGTAGATTCGTTTACCCAATTGCGTACCATTTTTCTTGTTCGAAACATGATAAATGCCTTGACGATTAATACTCTAACAAAATTTTGGGTACTAGGGGGTTTATTTCGGTACATAACAGGATTCAATCTGGTATTTCACATACAGAACTTTGGTTTTAAATTTTTAAAGACATTACAGAGGAAAATTGTAGTACTTAATCCGGGTTCGGTGGGCTTCAGGACGATATAGGTCTATATCATAGATTGTAATGAATGTTGTAAATGTTAATTTCAAATTTTTGAAGAATTTTGGTAATTTGAGTTATGAATTAAGAGTTGTTATCATATATCTACGCGTCCTAAACCCTTTAGAGCATATAGAAGATAAAATGAAGAGTTCGTTTCAATCCTTGTTCTATTGGAATAGTCTTTCATAGGGCATGTTCGTTAATATCCATTTTCTAATCCAATATCCCTAATTTTACCAATGATAGTGCTATTGAAAATAATCCAATATAGAGAAAGATGATAAACCAGATAGCACCATCTACTTCTTTTAGTCTCTTAATTTTATTCATTTCATCTGTTCTTTTTGTATATTACCATTAAATATATAATTTTTCAATCCTTGTTCTATTGGAATAGTCTTTCAGAGAGCCTAAGTAGGCGTACAATTGAGCACATTCTACATCATTTTTTACCATTATCCTCAGATACGTCATCGGTATTAGCTATTAATGAGACCCTAATTAAAGATCCAACGCTGCATATTTTCCTATAACAACAACTAATGCACTCATTGCTAAAGTTTTGATAGAATTCCTTTAATAATAATTTGATTGACAACACGCTCTTATTGTCACAAAGGACTTAACTCTAGTTATATCAGAGTCGGTGCAAAAGATTCTTTTGAGAAAGTAGGTCTGTAATGCACCACTTATGATATCTACTATTCACCTAACCTAGAAAAACACTATGCTGTAATACAAAAAGGGTACTCAAAGTTCAAATCAACATTATCTTGCAAAACTAACGGGCCCGGTGGATTTAGTAATAGATAAATTATGAGTCTAGTTGGTATGAAAATTTGATCAGAATGAGCTGATTAGTAATAAATAAATCTTTTGGCTGGTGCTAAATACCAGTGGATACCTGCGGTTAAATAGTATAATAACACAAATTATTACAATGTCTAAAAACGATAAAAGAGAAAATTATGACCAAACTTCGTCTTTAAATAACAAAAATGTCGATAATCAACAAGATATTTACCAAAATAACCAAAGATTATATAATAGAATTATAGAAAAAAACACCGAATCCCTTGAACAAGCTTTCGATGAGTCAAAAACAAATATAGATAAAAGTATCAGAGAAGCAAGAAATCAGATTCCACGTTATACTGAAACTGTCAATCAAGTTCAAGAACAAACACTTCAGGCTACTAAAGATATTACAGAAAGCTACCTTGAATATCAAAAACAAACGATCGATTCTTTTCAATCAATATCTACACCATATCTATACAATGTAAATTCCCAATTTTTGAATAATCAAGATTACTTTAGAAGAATACCAGAAATATACTCAAAAATAGTAAATAATTTTGCAGAAAATACTATATCTATGAGCAAAATTTTTAATGATATGGCATTCTCTAATATCGAATTATTCAAAAATGTAGTTGATAACACAAAAAAACAATCCAAACATCTTGCAGAAATAGGAAAAAGAAATATATCAGCATATGAGAGAATCGAAAGAGAAAACAACGATGTATTATTATCAACTCAAAAGTATCATCAGTTTAAAAATTAAAAGAGATAGATGAATTAGTCTTCTCTAATTCTGTCAATTTTTCATTTGTAGTTTTATAGAAAACCTACTAGATCTCAAGAAATGAGATAAATTGATCATCAAAGCCTGTTATTCTTCTGGATTAGTATGTACTCCCCATTAGTAAAAATCGAATTTAACCAAAGTACACTGGAACACTTTGGACAATTATTTTGATTATAATGGCAATTATCGTTATAGTAGTTTAATTACGATTTCTTTTTGGAATATTAGTCATAGCTCCTGTAGGATTGGAATTCGTTAAACCTGGTACAACCATCGATACAGCGTTATCGCTAGTTACTGGCATCTAGTAATTGGCGAAATGACATATGCGTCTAGAACACCTATGATTCGTGATGAGAGACAGTTGGGGATCGATTCTATCGCGTTGATAGGTTTTAACACAAGTGTGAACTGGTTATCGGGTTAACTTCAGAATAATAAATTAGATAGTGAAGGATTAAAGTAATTTATTGGTTGTTAGTCATTAAACATGTGAAAGAGATCAATTCTATATTGAATAAAGAGGACATTGGCTTTACTAATGCAAAAAATATAGTTATCTTTGTGTCCTATTTCTGGAGAACACATTTCTATGAGATGTAGTACAGTAACCACAAAAATCTACAATACCGGGTTTGCCATGACACATACATTCACAATTATTTCCTAATGAAAATCTTTGTCTCACAACCATATGTACCATCCATGCCTTATAATAATATGTAATGATTTGGCTTTAGTATAATAGTTATATCAGACTGGGTTATAATTCCAAACAAATAAAGATCATCTTATAGAGTATCATATTCTGGAATTATTTGAATCCATATGGTTAACGGGCCTGGTGGGCTTCTGGACAATATCGGTCATATATCTTGGGATCTACTTAATACTATAGATGTTTCTTTCAAAAGTTTGAAGAAAATTAGTTAAATCTAGCTAATTTTGACGTACATCATAAAAATATTCTTAATTTATATCGATATTTTTCATTTCGATTTATTTCTAAATTAGTTCATCCAAGATCCAGTATTTGAGCATGCAAAACAACATGAGTAAATGAGAAAATATCACCAATATCAAGAAAATTTTACAATATCACTAATAGCTGATATTTTAATATCTTTATAAACTGACCATCAAAACTATACATTTTACAGATGATAACTAAAGAAAAATATGACTTGATTGTCAAGTTGTTAAAAGAAGGTCGTACTAATAGAGAGATTTGCAAAATTGCTAGATGTTCACCTAACGAGATTACCCCAATTCGAAAAACAATCTTTGATGAAAATACAGTTACAGATGTAGACATGAAAGGTAAATCTATCTGCGCTCAAGTATTCGACTTATTAGAAAAAGAGATCTCCTTATCCCAAATTGTAATAAAAGTTGATATCGATCCCGAAGAGGCTATGAAATTACAAGAAAAATATCTCTGTGTGTCAAAAAGGGATAAAATCGTCAATTTACTAAATGATCAAAAAAGCATGGATTTAACTATCGATATATTAGAATTTCTAAAAGCAAATCCCGATCTTCTGAACAAAATCAAAGGCTTTAAAGACTTACAATTGTTGGTTTGGAATTTGATGATTGATAGAAAAGAGATTGAAAATGATATAAAAGTAGATAAAACTCTACTCAAACATTTTGATAAACAAATAGAAAATAGACGAGAAGAATTGGGACTTGAAAAGTTTTAACTAAGGCAAAAAATAAATCCTCTTGTCATGTTTGCTTAGTCATCCATATCGATTTCACTACCCACACTGAACTCCGATGGGACAATCTATTATTACAGCGGGCCCGCTGGGCTTCGTAATAGATATATTACGAGTCTAAAGTACCTTTATTTCTTTTATATAGGGGAATATTACTCAATGAACGTTAATCAATCTTTTCAAAGCATATGGTTAATCATAGAAGCATTTGGAGATATGGGCTGGATAAATATTAGTAATATTCTAATACTTTCTCATGTATACTTACACATTTGAATCACGAAATTTTTAGATCTAACACAAATACAGTGTTACTTGTAGAATTTATACAATATTTTAAAGTAGTTCAAAATTTATCATTATGTACAAATTTTGGAGGATGGTATTATGTCTAAAATAGCACAAGCAAGGGAATTTATTGATAACTTTCCAATTCAAAAAATCATGGTAGGAGATATGGAAACAGAATACAAAGTTCTTGACAATCAAAGTACTAGTGGCAATAATAAGGACAGTACTCCTCTCCTTTTCGTACCTGGATTGCGGATAACTATGGACATGTGGCCGCCAACTCTATTATATGATTTTGCTCAGTCTAATTACAGAGTTATAGTCTACAATAATAGGGGCACTGGAAATTCTTCTGATGGGACTAAAGAGTATACAATTGGTCAGCTCGCCAGTGATGCTGCAGGATTATTAGATGTACTTGCCATAGGTAAAGCCCACATTCTAGGTTGGTCAATGGGTTCATATATTGCGGAAGAATTGGCCCTTTTACATCCGGATAAAGTCAGTAGTCTTATTTTGTATGGTGCGGGTCCTGGTGGTGACAAAGCTATTCCTTCTAGTGCTGAACTAATGCAAACGTTGGGTGGAGTTTCGGGTACTCCTGAAGAACAGGCAAGACAAATACTTTCATTTTTTTTCCCTCAGTCATGGCTTTCGAACAATCCAGACTATATAAATCAATTTCCCCTGCTTAAAAGCACAGTATCCATGGAAACTACTCAAAAACAAGCACAAGCAATAGTTGGTTGGAATGGAATGTATGATTCCCCATCATTGATTACTCACCCAACATTAGTCTTGATGGGTACAGAGGATATCATTACGACCCCTAAAGCAGCATTATCATTAGTCGAAAAGATTCCTCTAGCGTCACTTATACAGGTAAAAGATGCAGGCCATGGATGGATGTATCAGTATCCAGAAAAGTTCACGAAAATAGTAAATACATTTTTAGAAATCATTTGAGAATGGGTTGTAAGGCAATACTACTGTATTTTCAGGAACCAGTATATTATTTAGTAATATGTTAAACATAAATAATTCGATAAAACAAGAATAAAGTGGTTACCTCTTTCGTCAATTTCATAATCCCGTAGCATTACTATGGGGAGGATAGCAAATTAACATAAGACAAGGCTAAGGCCAGGAGAATTGGACATACACGACATTGTTGGATCGAATATTAGATAGTTTAAATGTCGATTTGATATGACCTAGTTACCCAACGAAGATCTTTATGAAATCCATTACCCTGACGGAATAATTTAATTGCTTTAAGATAATAAGGAACTGTAGATGCCCGTGGGGTAAGTTCCTACTGGTAATAGGGATCGACTAATTTCTTCAAACTATTAAGGAAAATCAGTATTTTCCAAATTGCAGTAGATGTTCTAAGAAAGCTAATTAGACAACATTCCTTCATGTATGGTATTTAATCCATTGTTATCTATTATTTATTTTAAAGGTAGCCGGAATGATTCTATCTTCTTGTGAAAAGTCTTCTTGATAGCAAGAACAAAATGATACTAAATTTAGATCTTACATTTCACTTCCTTCTTATAGGCCAATTGCAAATTTAGATATACATGATAATACTTTTTTTCCAACCATCACTACTCGATTTCTTTACATTAAATTTACCTTCTACAAAAACAGGTTCTTCTATTCCCCAACTCCATTTTTTTGTAGGTTTTATTCTTATATATCGAGAATGTGGATGATTTGTGTTAGACTTGTAGCCTTCTTTCCGGTCAACCGTGTCTGCTCATCCTTAAATTCTAATACCTCGTGGGTCCCATGGATTTATACTTCTTAAATCATCAATCACTAATGCAACTTTGTTTTTTTAAGACATTTTGATATTTCATAGATTTTAATATATCTATTTCTCTTACCAAAGATACTCCTAAACTAAAGCAAAATCCACAAGCGAGGATACGGATTAGATATCTACTAAGTAAAAAGCCCTCTACTCTTGTATTCTATCTGGAAAGCCTCTTGGTTAGGTAAAATAAGGAGAAAAAAGCATGTGTATGTCCTGACTATGAAAAATGTTATAGCCCTAATCGGAAGCGCCACGACGTCATCGGCCAATCATAAACTGATTGAGTACATCCGGACAGAAGCTAGTGATACTTTCCAGGTAACGATTTATGACCGGTTGAAAACATTGCCACATTTCGACCCGGAGCTGTCTCTGGAACATACCCCGTCAGCAATTAGAGAGATGCGCAATCTTATCGAGGATGCGGATGGAGTCATAATCAGTACGCCGGAGTACGTGTTCAGCATACCGTCGGGGTTAAAGAACGCCATAGAATGGTGCGTGGCCACTACCGTCTTTTCCGGAAAACCCTTAGGAATTATTACCGCTTCCACAAGCGGGATTAAAGGTCACGAAGAATTGCAGTTGATCATGCATACCCTTACGGCAACCTTTACACCCGAAACCACTTTGCTGATCCAGGGTGTTAAGGGAAAAATTGATGCACACGGAGTTATTATCGATCTCGAGACTAGGGAAAGCTTGCGGCTCTTCACAAAAGCCTTATCGGCCTTATTGGGTAACGAATCACATTAGAATAGTAAAATCAGTCGACGTCTGGTTACTGCTACCCTTTTACAATATGTATCTAGATATCTCATACAAAAACAATATAATGATTCTTAAACACTACCGCTCATGGTTTCAATAATTTGACATACCATTATTAGAATTAATGAAGACAATTCTGGTCTTGCGTTCCCTTACATGGAGAATGCACGCACTGATAACGATCAGTGATAATCCAGATGATATAATAAGGCTATGGCCATGTCATATGTTTACCTTCAATAGGAAACAAAGTATGAGAAAGTGAGGCATTCTACATAATAGAGAGGCGGGCCCGGTGGGTTTAGTAATAGATATATTACGAGTCTAGATTGCAGATAAAGACATCATAGGTTCTTCCATAATCTATTTAGCCAAATATGTGGGAGCGTTAACCAAAAAAGTATTAAAACCCTCTCAAAATTATTAAAAGTTACTTCGCAAATTATGTTATCTGTAACCATTTAATTTATAACTGTGAGAGGCTTTCTTCCATGTAATAATAGATTAATGTTATTTAGAATAATATCTGTTGTTGTATTTGTTGCTTCTAATGTCCATCCTGCAATATGGGGAGTATATACAAAATTATCTAAATTCAACAATTTATCAATAGGATTAGCTGGTTCCTCATAGAATACGTCAAAGCCTGCTCCCGCAATTGTTCTTGAAGTCAAAGCATTGTATAAAGCATCTTTATTTACTATAGATGCTCTTGAAACGTTTATCAGAAAAGAAGATCTTTTCATACGAGCAAATTCTGTTCTTCCTATCATATTTTTTGTTTCTAAAGTAAGAGGAGTATGGATGGAAACAACATCGGCTTTACCTAAAGTATTTTTTAAATCGGTAATACCTTTAATTTCATCCACCAGTAAGCATTCTGAAACGCAATATTGAAGAGTACTAATGTCTTTAGATGTATTGTAATTCATAGTGACCTTATTCCTTAATTCAGGTCTTTTTGTAACTGATATGACATTCATACCAAAAGCCTTAGCTCTTTTTGCAACCTCTATTCCAATTGCTCCCAAACCTATTATAACCATTGTCTTATTATATAATTCAGTTCCTAAGACGTTTACAACTCTTCGTTCCTTTATTCCTTTTTCTGCACCTTTTATGTTTTTAGCAAGATAGATCATAAGGAATATGGTATGCTCAGCCACAGAGATATTGTTGACATGAGGAACATTAGCTACATAAATAGATTTTGAAGCACAGTATGATACGTCCACATTATCCACTCCTGTTCCTATTTGTTGAACAAGTCTTAATTTAGGACAGAAATCGATTATCTGTCTATCCAATTGTCCTAGACCATTTATAAGAATGTCTGAATTAGATATTTGATTTCTAATTGGTTTATTGTAATCTACTCTATATGCTGTTAGACCCAAAGGTTTAAGCTTACTACAAAGTTCTGCTTCTAATCCTGCTGCATAAGTTAACATACTGATTTTCAAAGTCAAATATCATCTCCTTAAAGCTTGTATACTCCTGTCTCCCTAGAAAAATAACAATATACGTTTAAATCCTCAATTCTTTGTCTGAAAAATTTAGATAGATCTACAATAAAAAATATTTTTAAAATTGGACTCTCTATCGCATGAAGATTTTGTGTTATGTTTTTGGAAATGATAGTTCTTTTGTTAGGATAACTGATATGGTACGTTGACACTAATATCAGTAAACTCTTTGAAATAATGGCAATAAATAATATTAACAGATAACTAATTGACATACTGTACATATATAATAGGATTATATTTAATTTAATCTTTATTAGTATTGGGTCTGTTTAGCAATGGATAGCATTTTCATTAACTGATAAATACTAGGAGGTACTAAAATATATTAAATTAATAGTAAAATACAAAAAAATTAATGTTTAAAGATTAGTGTCTGTACCGAATTGGGTTCAACTTCTAAGTTGTTCATTACTTTATATTCTCCATCAGGAAAATAAGCTATTATCACATATTTTCCTGGATTCAAATTTTGAAATACATACTTTCCTTCTTGTGTTAAGTCTGTCCTTGTTGTTTTAGATAGGCCATCTTGTCCTGCGGCTATCACAATCGTTCCAAGGGCTGGTAATCCTGATGAGGTAAAAACATATCCATTCACAGCTCCTAGTCCATTATCATATACTGGTAATGGATCAAAGATAGACCCCATTGTAGCATTAGGCGATGAAACACTATCCAGGAGATATCCGATAATTAGAATCGTTGATATCATTGTTACGCTAATGGTTATTGTTTTCCTGTGTATTCTAAGTAGATTTAGTATATGTGACTGCTTTGTTTGCTGTATTTCATTGTGTTTGTGTTTTATTGTGATATATTGCATTGTAATAACAATATCATATAATAATCATTTTATTTAAGTCTTTGTGATTGCTTTCCAAAATCTATATGTTGTGTTCATTTTTTTAAAATAATTCTATGAAGTAATAAGTATTGTTATAAATTTTTGTATATTTACTATTGAAGGTGTTAAGAATAACAATCAGTAGACTTCATTTGGATATTCTTGTTGAATTAAAGTGGTGATAGAATTACAGCGGGCCCGGTGGGCTTCGAATCCATGTGGTACATGGGAACGATTAATTTATTAAATTTTTGTAGAGATCAATGAGTCATTTCTGGCATTAATTATAAGGCGGGTCCGGTGGGTTTAGTAATAGATATATTAAAAGTCCAAAATTCCGAATTAGTTATTCTGATTTTGAAGGTTTTGGTTTGAGCCGTGTCGGATTTATATTGTTAACGGTACAAATTTGAGGTTATTGTGAGATACTTGTGATCATTCCAGAAAGCGATCTTTCTTAAACTCGCATACCATATTGATTATTTATTTCCATCCTTTAACTTAATCTGTAGAGGATAAAGGTTCGGGGCAAGAGTTTCCCGTTGTGCTATCACCGCTAAAATTGGATTCAATCCCTATACTTACCAAGAAATAATTAAACTTTTAGAAAAATTAGTTTGCTCTTGCATTAAGCGACTTTATGGATCAAAGAGGGTTGGGATTTGAACCTTTTTCTTCCATTCATCAGTTCGTGCAGCTGTCCAATAATAAATGGTTGAAAGTCAATATGTTTGGTGCCATCTCTTTTTTTTGAGATTCCTCGATGGACTTATTTTTCTACTTTTAAGCAAGGGTGTTAATAAAAAGTTGGATGAAGAGACATGTTTTACTAATTATAATTGCAATTACCGTATATTTGGTGTGGACATTTGCCACCTACCTTTTTGAAGGTAGAATAAACCTACTACACATAGATGATCCAATTGGACGATTGGAATATTCTGTTATTGTAAACATGATCATAGGAACTGTGATAGCATTACTAGTTATCAGGCCATTTATTATAGAGTCAGTTATAGAGTCAGGTCAATTGTCGTTGAGTCAGATAGGGTTTAGATCGATAAAAAACACGGTTGTGTTAGTAGCTGTTGCAGGAACGATAGGGTTTCTGTTATTTGTCATTCAAGGATCTGCGTCACTAAATCCTATTGTATTTTCAAATGTATTTTCTCAGACATTACCTACATCCATAGCAGAAGTGGTAGTATGTTGGGCTGTCATGGGTGCTAGCATGGAATCTTTTTCAAAGAACAAATTTGGGAAAAAACTTTCAGTTATAGTAGGCATCATCACATCCACAGTGCTTTTTGGTGTTTATCACTTTGCTCATAGTGAGCCTTTCAATCAGATCAACACGGTTATGATACTAATGTTGCCCGGTTTATTAACAAGCATTGTTTATTTCGTTGGACGCAATATTTATGCTACTATCGTTTTCCATAATTTCCAAGCTTTATTCGGTGTATTGGCTTCTGTTGAAATTGAACACATGTTACAAATACAGTTTCTGGTTGTAATGCTTGCAGTAGCCTCAGTTTTGGTATTGATAATTATGGATAGATTCATACTCCGCAGAAAATCAGATAGCATTTTTGAATGGAAAATGAAAAGGTAGGAAAAAAAGAGAAGTCACCCCCTTTCAATTACCATTTATAATATCAATATTTAATAGGATTATCATATTGTATCTCCTTTATCTTGAACTTGGCATAGGTAAAGTTACCTACTTCACTATTCCATGATACCTCGATGTCCCACGGAACCAGTATATTTTTAGTAACAGCATAATTTGAATAGTGACCAAGCCATTTTTCTTTTACAAAAGAATTATCAACTGCACGGTATCTGTCAGCATTCATTTGTACGATTTCACCTTTTTTATCGAAATGAAATAATGCCTCAACTCTAGTCCTACCGTAATCAATTATGGCCTTTGCAGAATCAGAATCCACAGGTTCCCAGTGTAAATAACTACTGGGCAATAATGCAGTCGGAAATAAAGGTGCTTCTGCAAGCCATCTCATAAGCTCGCTCTCATCCAACTCCTTACCTGTTGGATCATCTGCTATTGTGAAGATAGACATTATTTTTATTTGAAATGTGCCCCTACCTTCCAAATACTTGTCAACGCCGGTAATCCATACTAAAGGTAACAATGATATTTTTCCAATCCAAATAAAACCTGGTGTCTCAGTGGTAAAGTACTCTTGTCCTTCGATTGACATCCATTTTTGATTTTCACCTTGACGGAACTCTCCCGTATGCTTTAGTTTAATATAACTGACGTAATGTTGACCCTCCTCTAAGGAATGTGTGAAGTATCTCTTAACAGGCTCTGGAAGATTCTTTATCTGGTCCATGGAAAAAGTTTTGTTTGATACATCCTTTGAAGCAGAATAAAGTCTTTCAATTTCTCTTTCTATTTGTTGTTTGAATAACATATCACTGAGACCAATAGTAACAAAGTATGCAAAAACTGCAACAGAAGATATTATTATCGCTAGTATCAAGACTTTGTAGCAGAATTTCACAGGTTGACATCGCCTTGTCTTTACTATCCACTAAGCATGACTTTCTTCTTCACCGATTCTTCACCGATCATTCTTCACCAAGCATAGTTTGTTCGATTGACCTTCTTGGTGTTGGCAGCACTTCTCTATCCGAATAGCCTATTCGTAGAAGTAATTGTGGATTTTTGTCAATATGGTCAAGTATTAGACTGCCTAGTCTTTTTCTTAGATCTGGGACTTCTATAGGTTGGTTTAGGTAAGAAGACCATATATTCTCAGATTTGAGATACAAAAGTATGTTTGACATAGCTAGTCCCACATTCATCCATGAAAGAGTGTTATCAGTGTTTGTACCTATCACTAACAGAACAGGAGAACCTATAGCAAGTTCCTTGTCTTTAGCTGCTTGTCCTTTGCCAAAGTCAAACGTTCGTATTACAAACGGGCCGACTAAAGACATGATATCACCAAATCCAAACGCATAACCGGGCATTCCATCTCCAAGATGATTTCTATTTGCGTGGACCCATGAAGCCAATTCCCTCCTAAGCTTTTTGTCGGACATTTGAATGATGTCTCCTTCTGTAATCAGTTTAGCAATTTGCTCTTTTTCCTCTTTGTTCTTCTCAATATGAAGCCAGACACTGTCATATTTATGAGCGATGGATTGAAGGTTGGACAGAACCTCTTGCGAGATTTCCTTATCTTCATCAAATCTAAATCTGTTTGTTCTTCTCATAGTGATCGAGTTAAACAATCTTTTTAGTTCGTCATTCTTATTTTTCTCTTGTTTTTTATGGATGTCCATTACCTTAACGATAGCCAACAAATCATCATCGTCGCCCTCATTTTCTCTTTCTCCTTTTTGTTGTTGTGATAACAAGGTTGCTTCAAATCTATAGCCAAAATATGATATTGCTAACTGCAAATTAAACAAGGCGGAACCACAACTTATTATTAATTCTCTGTCGTCAGGATCTACAACAGGTAATGCTCTGGTTCTGTCAGCATACAGATGAATTGTGTTATCATCAGCAAATATTCTAAATGCCCAAGGCTGGGTATTGTGACCTGATGGGGCTAAAATAGCATAATTGAGAAAAAATTTTAACTTATCAAATGGTTTATCATAACTTGAGAACCGAGTTTCAGATACCTTCCAAGGTTCAAGACCTTTATTATCTGTGTCTTTTTTTGTTGATAACGGCATGATATTCAAAGAAGGAGCAATTAGAAAAGTATTATGTGTTGTATACAGAGTTATTTGACAGAATTTTTTAGATATTCTATGAGTGTATAATGGTAAACATTGTCGGGTGGGACTTAGGCCAGAGGTTTCCGTTGTGCTATTACCACTAAAAAAGTATCAAACATGAATCTAAAACTTTAAGGTAGGAATACTACTTTAAACATTATCTGTAAATGCATAATGAAGATAATCAAAAAATAGATCTTGTTTGGACAAGACGATTTATTACAGCAGCCATAGTTCAAGGAGCAATTATCGTAGGTCTAACAGTCTTCATAATATTTGGAGAAATATCGATATTAGAACCAGGTGTATCTAGAGTGATAGCATCAGGAGGAGCAGGTACATGGTTTTCTCTAGGCTATGTAATGTACATCGTTGTTGGAGTAATAGGCGTTGCAGTATCAGCATTGTTTTATTTATATATAGAACGAGTCCTTAAAAAACAGTACAAAGATCATAAAGGTGCAAGAGTAGTAGCTTGGATACATCTTATCCTTATGAATATAGGTACTACCTTTGCAATGGGTCTATTGATGCTAGCCGGGTATAAAGGCGGAGCAGCCATGCTTCCAACTTCGGTAGGTGGATTAGGATATAATGCCGGACAAGCACATGAAATTCTTGCACCTTTTGTAGAACCCATTGCTGCTGCTATATTGATATTAATTATTGGTGTGATCTGTGGTGGAATCGGATTCTTGGTAATAAGCCGGAAAGAAAAGGACAAATAAGCTTTTCATATACACAGAACCGCTATAAAGGTCCTTAAGTCCACGGACAATCTTTGCGATTGAGGGCAGTATATGATAATAGAAAATCGCTTTGACCAAATGTTGGTCATTCATGATGATTTTGGAAATACAAGAAAATTATCATTCATGTATATGATGTTGTACAATGTAGGTCATTGTATTAAATAATTGCAACTAATTCATACACAATAAATAGTCTGAAGATTAAATCAAAAGAATGACAAAAACTAAACACTTGTTAATAGCTAGTACGGTGCTGTTTACTGCCGCAGTAGTTTTAGTCGCATCAATGAATAGCAACAATGTGATGGCTCAGTCAGCCGATGGGATAAACACCTTTAGTGCTCAAGGGTCTATGGGAAACTTGGTGCTATCTCCTGAAGCTATGCAATCATTGAATGCATCGCAAGATACGAACTTGAATTATGTAACTGGTGGAAACTGGAGCTTTGATGTGTCAAACGGACAATTGCAAGACTTCAAAGTCGAACTAAATCGACATTCATTAGGAGGTCATGAAGTTGAAACTCACGTTATAGACGGATTAACCGATGTTACTCCCATAATAAACACCACGGGAAATAATGAGCTTGTCTTAGTTGGTAATAATACACAATTTAAGGGTCTAGCTAATATTAAAACTGTTGAGACAGGTAAAGTATGGGAAGATGTTCCAATATTAGCTTATTTGATCAACGGACATATACTTAACATATCTTTTGATCCAGCAAAAACTGAAGGACATTTCTTGAATCTTCCATTGTTAGGTGTGGTAACATCATTAACAGAAGGTAGTAGTGGTAGCCAAGCAAACTCAACTGCAACCCAGTAGTTGATTATTTCTCAATTTTTTTTGATCTTTTATTTGGATAAATTATTTCTAGATTTTGCTTATGTGAGTGCATTATTTGGTATCATACATCTGCGTATAAATTCTTAATAAACTAGAAATCTTGTAAACTCGCTTATGTAACTAATTTATCACTCAATACTTGCATTATTGTTATTATTGATATTCAAGTTCGCATGATGTAAAATGATTGTTTTACACACTCAACAGGAAGATAAAGAGAGTTTTAAATACTATAACTACTTATCAAATGTAACTGTGCACCAAATTGGGTCATGGTAACAACCTTTGCTGCAAGAAAGATTGGTTATGAAGTCAAGTTTCACAATTGATTTTTAGAATTGATAGTAGCAAATGTGCTTATTGAAACTTCACCAGTTTTGTATTTTCATTAATTAGAAAATACGAGCGCTAAGAATAGTTGTTTAATTGAAATAAATGCTTGTTATCATAACCAAAAAGATCTTTTAACATCTTGTTTTAGATGCTTTATGTCCCTTCTTTCAAAAGGTGAGATTCAATACCTTGAGGGTCGCAAGCAGATGTCCAATTCATAAGAGAGAGAAATGAAATGCATAATACTAAAGAGGATTCAAACCTTAAGAAGAGATATTTTTCTAATAAGCAAAACTAATTCCTATAGACCAAATATTTGACATGAAAAATCCGATTATCACAGCCAATACTGAATCCTATAAAACACAATATACAGTTGCTGGACGACTTACCGCTACTGAACCCATATGGGCCGGGTCGGATTTATATGGTTAAAGGTACAATTTTTGGGTTGTCCGACTAACTACATGTTACACCAATTCAGATAAGCATAGGATATATCCATTTACCCTGTCAGGTTTGGTCCAAATTTTGGATTTTGTATGCAGTAATCACACTAAACATTTCCTATCTTTCTATCCAATATCGAGTTGATATAAATTTTTAAATGTTGACGTGCAATATTATTCCATATTAACTCTGGTTTAAACTCTTCAACTTTTTGAACATATTCCGAGTAACCCACTTCCAATCTCTTAAGGGCACCCTCAAACTCGCCTGGTTTTCTTTTTACTGTAATACCAAGGCCCTTTTTTTCAAACTCTTTAAAAAAACCCAAATCAGTTGCTATAAAAGGAAGACCATGGGCCAGGGCATCAAAAAGAACTCCTGAACCAGAGGTAACGGTATACGGTAGAATGATAACATCAGAACTATAAAGCAAAATGGAGAGATCCATGTCGGTTAAAAAACTTTGATTTAAATTGATGATTTTCCGGTCTCCGTTATTAGCATACCCTTTGATTTTGTGATCTAAATATTCAATTGTTGTGACTGTTGCATGATCTTTTGTCCCATAAAGGTTTTTTGATTGGTTAATCACTATAACCCAGTCATGGGGAATATTTAGGCTACTTAACAAGTCCCAACCCTTGGTGTCTGTTGCGAATCCAAAGAGTAATCCTATTTTCTTATCTACCGGTAATTTAAACTTTTTTCTAGCCAATTTCCTTTCTAGAGGCACAGGTAAAGTAGGTTCTCCACCATGGTAAACAACAAACAAGTTGTTCTTTTTTGAGATCGACTTAGTCATGACTATTCCATTTGATATCAGATGACCTAAATAATCTGAAAATACAATATTGGAACTACTTTTTTTCATCTTGTTTTTATTGGATTTCTTAAACTCATAATAGGTTGACAGGGATATCATGAATTCATTGATTTTCTTGAAAGGATTAATTGAATTCGTATTTGTATAATTTTCTTGATTGTATAATAATTTGGATGGCAATGTATTTTATGCAGAGGTAAAATACAATGAGAAAAATAAAACAATATCCTTGGTCAAAGGACATGGATGGGCCTTTAATGGCAAATCAGCATGGAAAAGTATTCTAGAAAGATGGCCAAACGAAACAAAGGATTGGGTTGGGAGTAACTATTTTTGTTATCTATGTGTTAAAGGATTTAAAAACAATCCATTTAATTACTTTCCTCATGAGGAACAACAGGTTACAAATCCTAAAGACATAATACTACTTAGCTATAATCCCTTCGGAATACAAGAGCATTTGAACAAAAATGCTACAGTGGCAACATACGAACTCAATTACGGAAAGGGAAGGACAATAGCATTAGGAATTTATTCAGATGATATTATAGAGAATGGACAATTTGATAGATTCTTTGATAGTCTTATAGTAAAATATGGACTGCATAACGACACTTTATCAAAATAGTTAGTTTATTTCATACGGCTCTTTTAGATTTACTATTGTGTCATTTTCAAAAGCATTGTACTATCCAGTCTAGTCAAAATCACTATTATTCTCAAAATCAAACGGGCCCGGTGGGCTTCAGGACGATATCGGTCCTCTGGAGTAGGTCCTAATGCTTTTATAAATATCATGAATTAAATGTTTCTCTATCTTCATAGTTACAATATATATAATTGTTAGAGGAAGAAAAGTTTAGTAAAGCGTTTAATTAAATTTTTGATGTTATCATAATGAATAAATCATTCTATTTCAATTCTGCATATTGTTTCTAGGAATGATCTGTAAATCTTGTTGATAAATTAGTCATTGATTTTTGAATTTCATTAAAATTCGATAAGAATTTCAATAAAAAAGAGGTTTTAATTAACAGCCCTTGCAATGGAAGAGACTGTTATAACCATTAGAGTTTTCGAAGGACTTTTGACTTGAGCATTTGGATTTATATTCACCGGTATCGGCATCGTAGTGAGCGTTACAAGCGGCAGCGTTTACCTCTTGTACAGACAAGGCCGTTCCAATCATGACCGATATTGTTCCAAATGTTGCTGCAATGGCAACTATTGTCAATATTGTGTAAGTTCTCATTAAATTGTTATATAAGTAACATATATAAAAAAATATTGAATTGCTTAAATCTAATTTTAATACATTATATTAAATTAATAAATTATATTAGTTTTTTAAAATAATAACTTAAATCCTTATACACCATTAAAATAATTATAATGTTAATATCATGATATTGGTAATTAATGTCAATAACGTAAAGGATATAAAAATATGTTATAAAATAAATTCATTGATATTTCTCTCATACAGGCCGGTCAGAACAGTCTGAAATTGAATTTGGGATAGACTAAATATGGTTTTACGAATGCGACAAGTCAATGCATCTATCAACAGAGTATGAATCTTCATTTACAGTGGATTGAATGTCACCAGTCAAAAACTAGACACAAAAATTATTAATAACTACTATACCAAAAATCAAATTAATTTTTGCCTTTCACTTATTGGTTAATCTTCTCAGAAAGTTGTGAATTTCAATTCTGTGTATTCTCTCAATTAATATAATTGTGAACAAATTATTATTTTTATCTTGAATGAATTATCATAAGTTCAATTGAATACTCTCCATTTTATCCTAAAGGTTTAAACTCAAGTTATACTAATTGGGGCCAAACAAACCTTCAACATAGTAGGCCTATAATGTATCACATGTGATATTTATTATTCACCTGACTTATTAAAGCAGTATACAAATCAAACGGGCCCGGTGGGCTTCGAATCCATGAGGTACATGGGAACTGTTAATTTATTAAATCTATTATTTAGTAAATATTGATTTCAAAATTATCCCAAAAAATACCTTGTGTAATGGACTTATTATACGGTATCATTGTCAGAAGATGTAATCTTTACGACTGAACTATTCTCAAAATCCTCACCTTCCTTTATTAGCTTGTCTATGGTTTCTGAGGTATAATCTGCCCACTTATTATATACACTATGTATATCGTCCTTGCGTTCTATAGTCACTATTCTTTTTAAATCAAATCTGCCTTCGATAAGATCCTTATAGGTTCTATCCTTTCCCGTTCGTTTTTTACTTTCAATTACTGTACTTAATAGGACTTCGAGATTATTTTGGAACGATTCATATTCATTTTGGTCCTTGATGTGTATTTCTGCAATCTCTTTGGTTTTCTTATAGAGATTCAAATAGTCCGTAACTAGTGCAGCAATTTTTTGATCATATTCTGTTTTGTCACTATGTGTGAGATCACTATTTCGTTCCTTAATTCCATCGTAGTCTGATGGAATAGCCTTTTCTACCGATGGCCAAACGCCAATAATATAGACCTTCAAGTCTGGAACTAAAGCATCTTTATTTCCTTTGCCTACATCTTTATACCAGTAATCACGATGTGCTTGCAAAAGCTCCCTTAATGGCGTATTGCTTAAGATTCCGCCATCACATAATTTATGCCCGTCTACTTCCTCATAGTCAAAGTACAATGGAAATGATGCACTAGCCATTACATGTTCCTTCATAATACCCTCGTCATATTGTATGATATCATCTACATTTTTTGATAAATCCGGATCATAAGAATCCAATACAGATTTCAGTAAATAGCTATCAAAGGTAACAGGTTTACCTTGTTGTACATCAACACTTACTGCAAGGAATCTCGGTTCATGTGCTTCAAAACTTGTAGATAAGGGAAAATTAACAAATTTATCCCCATGACGGTCTCTGTGTTCAAGACTATTTCTTAATGGAGAATTGCTATAACGGGTCCAGAGATTTGTTGGTGGAAATAATGGATTATTATCAAAAAATCGATAGTCAAGTTGTGGGAACGGAAAGGAGGGTGAAAATACATTTGGTACACCATATGCAAAAAAATACTTTGTAGAGTAATATCGTCTTGCAGCCTCCTCAGATGCAATCTTGCTATTGCCATTCCACAGTTCGTAGTATTTTCCTCCCCACCATTGGTAGATCTCTTCCCACCATTGCGTCCCAAATTTTGCAGCTATGGGCGTATGGGTAGATAAGTGCTCTCTCCAGTACTCCTCGAGTTTTTCAGCTGAACCCTTCCATGTTTTTTTTTCTTTAACATGACTTGTCAATATGGCTGCGTTTACAGCTCCAGCTGATGTACCTGCAACAATATCAAACATCCTTGATTCCCAGTTTGGATCTTCTTTTTTAATAATTTCGTACAATTTTTTAAAAACCCCTGCTTCGAAAGCCCCTAAAGCAACACTACCTTGCAAAATCAGGGCTCTTTGTGTAGTTGGAATTTCTGAATTAGACATAGAATGATTGACCTATCCAAATGTTTGAGCAATTATCATTTCGTTCATATCGCAAAGAATGTCCTCCATTCAATTTTGTCTCGATATGATTCAAACAAAGCCATTGAACTAATATCATCCGAGGAATTGTAGATATTGGCATTATTGCCAATTTGTGGAATTGAATCACAAGATTATTGAAATAAGCTTGTTAATAAATATTTGTTCATAAAGTCTATTAATTATTATGGATTATTGCAATTGGGTATTATTGGCAAAGGAGTTTAAATTCAAGAATTTTCTGAATGTAGCACAGTTGGTTTTAATACATCCGTGAAGACAGTGTTCAAGGTTGAATACGATCCTGACTACTATTTTATAAAAATTAATGAAAACAGCCTAAACTACTTGGTGTTAACAAAGTCTAGCCATTCGTAACCTCAAGACTTTTTACTTCGTTCCAGTATTTTTCAAATAAGATTTGCTGGACTAATACTTTGTTTGAATTGTTTGTAAAGGTCCCTACGAATGAACCATTATTATCTTGTCGGATTTGAAGAATATATTTTCCATCAAAACAGATAATCATTTCATTGAATTCACCTAGTCTATCCGAATATTCTAATTGGATCAAACTAGTCCTATCGTTATTATTCAAAACTTCAATTTGATTTTGTATGTGGTGATCATAGTTATCCACAAGGATTTTACTTACTATATTATCTTGTAATTTAGCATTTAAATTAATTAACATATTTGAATCGAATATGCGTTTCAAAATTTCATAATTAGAAAATATTGTTAACTCCTGTTTGGCGTGCTCAACAAGAAAATTTATTTCGTTTTGAATGTTCTCAATGCCGAGAAAGGATTTAGTATATCCATCATTATTTTGAAATTCTAATTCTTTGATTCGTGTAGTCAAAGGTTTAGCCATATTCCACAAATCATTATAGATAGACAATTGTTTTTCAACTAAAGACTTTGAATTGCTAAAAAAGGATTGTAAAAGTTTGCCGTTATCTCTATCCTGCATTATGACTACGGTGTATAATCTTTCGTCATACAAACCAAAATTACCTCTCAATCCCTCCAAATGCCTAATTTCTAAGAAATCTAGTGTTTTCAGAAAGTCTATGTTCTCAGAAGTAGCCTCAACTAATAATTTGCCTGACAATTCTTTTTCTTTTACCATTCTTTGTTTAATGAGTTCTAATGTCTCTACATAATATTTTGAGGCCCATTTACAGATTTCTGCGTCCCCAATAAGCACAAGCAGTTTTCTCCCATTTTGTAATGCCAATATGTATTAACTCAAGAAATTGGTCCTGATCATAAACTATATCCGAAATCTCAGGACTTCTAAAACCGGATTCCCTTAATTGATTGAAGAGTAATCGGTCCACTAAATCATTTACTTTAATATTTGTTAAAAACCTCGCGGTCTTAATGACTGACAGAGTTTATCTTCCACATATCTTTCACCATCGCATAGATCCGTTGGGATACGGTTCAAGATTAACTAAAATCCCAACTCTATATCATCAAAACAGATGAAAATTGATGGTTAAGATATGACATAAATATTCTGACGGCTTTATTTTACCTTACGCAGTGTATTAATGTGTATAGTTATATATAGTCAAGAGTAAGATAATATAAATGAGTTCTTTAGACGTCTCCAATATTAATTCAAAAAATTGTGTGTACGGTTGCAACACCAAAATCTACTGGAATACCCTAAATAGCGAATATTTAGAGGTTCTTACGAAGAAGAAACATTTTTGTCCAAACAGATCAATCGATAAGAATAGATCAGGAGGTGCAGCGACAATTAACAATCATATCTCATCAAAGCCCCCATTTTACAAAAATGATCGCGTGAATAATTATAACAGCAAGAACAATTACAATTATAAAAAATCAGGGTATAACTCAAATAACAAACAGCCTATGGATAACTCTTTGGAAATACTGCAAGGATCACCCCTTACGATCACAAAACAATATGAGGTGTTATCTGATTTGATAAAGGAGTTCAATGGGAAAACTCATGGTTCTCAATCACACACTTTGCCAGATAACTCCTTACAGATAGTAGTCTATTACGAAGTACCGGAAGGAACGAGAGATGAAATCAAAAGAATGTTTCAGAGCGGTACAAAAAATGAAATGGAACTTCCTCATCAACTATAGCAAATTAGTTTTACAGAAAAAAGTTTGGAAATTCATAAATTAATCTATAAATTCTAAATATTGTGAGATATGTTGCTGGTTTATTTATTATTTCTGTGATATCGGCTATCCTACCTTGTGATTTTGTTTTTGGAGAACCCTCATTGAGAATAACTGATTGTATACAATCAAAACATCAACTAAGGTATAATGTATACGCAGATGGTTTTATTCCTAATACAAGACTAGTCCTGTCGTACATTATGCCAGATGCCGAAAGACCTAACAGTGCTAGCTCTTATACCGATTCTTCTGGAAGTTGGAAATTTGAAGGAGCAGGCTATACTTCGTCTGTGGGAGTATCCAATGGAACCACAACATTTGAGGCATTTAATGTAGATGAAAAACGAAATATGATCCCTGATGGTCCATATGCAACAGCAGAATTAATTACTCCATGTCCTTTTGTATCTGATCCGCCTAATACAGAGGTATATGCATCTGTAAATGACAGGCAAATTTTTGATGATGACGAAGTAAGCTTGAATTCTATTCATTTTACATATTACATAAGAGACAATTTTGCACCTTATGCACAATTTGATTGTAAGTTAGACGAAGAACAATATGAGCATTGTACAATCGAAAGATGCGAAATACCCGGTACATGTATTCCTAATACGTTATGGTATGGCGAAAAGGATTATGATAATCTTCTCCCTGGACAACATACTTTCATGGTCAGGGCTACTGATGATGCAGATAATACCGATCCAACACCTGCCGAGTTCACATGGATAATTTTAAAACCCGTTGCTGATGCTGGAAATGACCTCACTGTAAGTAGTAATGACATAGTCACTTTGAATGGCGGTAACAGTTCGGATCCGACTGGATCTTCCTTGAATTACTTTTGGAATCAAACTGCAGGACCAGAAGTCACTTTACGTGATTCAACGTCATCGAACCCAACCTTTACAGCACCTGAAGTAAATGAACAAACTGACCTCAGATTTGAACTAACTGTAGTCAACGAAGAAGGTATTGTTAGCGAGCCGGATGAAGTAGTAATAACTGTAAACCCCATTGTTATACCTCCACCGACAGAAGAACCCCCTAAAACAGTCGGTGACCTTATTAAAGGAATTATTCAGAATCCCCTCGACGTAACAAACTCTATTAAATCTGCAGATAAAATTTATGATATTTTAACAGACAATGACCGTGACAATGATCAACTTGTTTGCGACTTGATAAATTCAGAGGATGAACATACTACATTTAACATTAGGAACATTCTTGATTGTTAATTGAGAATTGTTAGAAATTATAGTCATGGAAACACATGGTGGAATTAAATATACAAAATGTTATGGAAACTATATTAGGTTTTATCATAAATACGATTTAAGGTTTAAGAATACCGTGTATCCATAATCAACTTTCACCATAGTTACAGTTTGGTTTTAAACCTTTATTTTCCAAAAGAATTGAATGGGAACGTACAATATGATAAGAATTCAATGGGCTTCGAATCCATGAGGTACATGAGAACTGTAAGCTGATAAATATTTAGGTTTAAACTATAAACAGATCAAATATACTGTATGTACAAAAAAGTTCTTAGATTTATAATTTCAATAATTATTTGTCAGTCAGCAGGTATATTCGGTTCTTTATTTACTTTTGAAGCAGTTCCAGACTGGTATATCACATTGGAAAAACCTTTCTTTGCTCCACCTAATTGGATATTTGGTCCTGTTTGGATTATTTTGTATTATCTTATGGGTGTATCTTTGTACATAGTCTGGAAAGATGAGTTAAAATCAAAGACCAGAAACGTCTTTTTTGTAGTATTTGCAATCCAATTGATTCTAAATGCTTTGTGGTCATTGTTGTTTTTTGGATTAAAGTCGCCTCTGCTTGGACTAATTGACATTTTGATTTTAGATGTCATGCTAGTAGTTACAATATTTTATGCCAAGAGAGTTTCAAAATATGCTGCTATGCTCTTAATCCCATATATGGTATGGATAATTATTGCTTCAGTATTAAATTATGCAATTATGGTGTTAAATTGATCAAAGTGCTTTCTATTATTTTTTTTTTCATGGCACATAATTTTCATCTAATCTTTTGCTTCCTTTTGATATCTTTCTTCCTAGTGTAGACTGAATTACTACTACAACAAGTATTCCAAAGATGATGGAGATTGGTATATGTGATGGTATCTTAAAATAGTCTGAAATTATCATTTTTATTTCCACAAACGCCTTTATTGCTACTAGCCAAGGTTTAAGATAGTAGAACTTGTCCAGCATTCCTATCAACAAAAAGTACAAACTTCTCTAACCAAATATTGTAAATAGAGTGCAGTTATTACGACAAAGTTGTCGATTGTAATTGCCCCTAGGATGGTAATTGGATCTAAATCAAATATTAAATCGGTTGCCACAATTATTATTAAGGCTACAAGTATTGGCTTTGCTTACATGACAATATTGTTATAATTTTAAATTCTTATCATAAATTTACTTCCATGTAACTGGCGTATTGGGGAGGGATTTCTTTAAAATACTTATACAATACTTTATCTTCTTCTTTCTTATCTACTATTATTCTGATGTTGTAAAAAGTAAGAGCTCCAGAAATATATATTATGTAATTAAAGGTTTTAAGCAATGGTATCCCTGGTAAAATCAAAACAATATGTTAACGAATTATTCAAATCCTATTGACGTTTTTTCTATATCTAATGAATATTTTTTTATACTCATAATAATGGCTAATAATTTAATTCCACTATTCTTGATAATAAATACCTGATTTGTTCCATCATATAAGATCAGACCATATTCAATCAAATAATACAAGTATTTCTTTATAGTGTGTATTGTTAATGACGATATTTGACCAGAAGAAGATGTAGAGTTTCTAATTAATTTATCAATATCGCTTGTAGCGAGACCTTTTATTGTAGCTCTTAGTAGTAATGCAACTAATTTTGCTTTTAATTTTGGTGCCTTTGAATCATCACTACAATCTATTAGTGAAATCATTCGCTACTCCGTTACTTCTACTTACATTGGTATCAATGTCAAAGCAATGTAATTTATTATTACATGACGGACATATACTAATTTGTTTTACGGTGGAAAAAAAGACTGTTCTTAAATGTGTTGATGACATCCAACAACAATTTTCACAGATGAGGAAATACTTATCCTTACCAAAATTAAATGAATTTTGATCATTTAAGTGGCTACCTGTTGAGTCTCTGCTTAGATTGCTCGTATATGATCTCCTCGACTCTTTCTACTACTCTCTACCCTTTGAATCGCGAAATACGTTCCCATAGGAATTAAATAAATTTTAATTTTAGACAAATTATGAATAATTGTTCTAACCATTTTTGACAAATTGATTTTTTAATTTTCGTTATTATGATATTTAAGATAATAACTAACCTTGTAATCGATTGGCACTATTATACGAGAAGACTATCAAATTTCTAATGTATTTGTATGATAGTGATCGAGGTATTTTATACATCAAATAACATCAAAGTAACCATAAATATGGGCTGTCGTTGCTAACTTAGCGGTTCAAATAGAATGACTTTGAGAATTTTGTTGTTATATCATTTATCTGATAATGATTTTTTAATAATCCTTGAGAATCATTTTTAAACAATCCTCCCCCCGTTAGGCACTATCACAGAATTTGGGAATTGGTTAAATATCTTTAATTAAATATTATTTTTATGAGTTCATTAAATATTCGTGAATCTCCTAAAATGTTTATTCTTTATTGTTCTTTGGCAGGCTTTATTGCTGCTTGGGGAATCTCTGGATTATTAGTTAGTATCGACTTAATCTCTCAATCACCACCTGGTTCTTTTTTTGGGATAATAGGGATTTCTCTTGGATATTACGATCCTTTTACTGCTCCACTTATTGGATTTGTTCTACATGTCGTAACTGGAACTATAGCAGGAAACATATATGGCCAGGTATCCTTGTTCTGGAAACGCATGTCACCCTATAGTGCTAGGCATGGGCTAAAAACTGGGATGATTGTAGGGGTAGTATTATGGGCGGTATTTTTTGTTCCAGTTGCATCACTACTTATTCAACCTATGATAGATAATTTTAATAGCGGAATAACTCCAAATCAGTATGTTTATTCGGTTGCCTCAAGCTTTAATGGATTATATGGAATAATCATAGGAGGTTCCTTAATATTTCACTTGATTTATGGCGCTTTGCTAGGTTATATGTCGGGCAGGATGACCGATATCAAAGCATTTGTATACCCTAAAACTATATGATATAAGGAAACTATCTAAGTTATCAAAAAATCTTTTTATTCATATTATGAACCATGGCATTTACAACTCAAAATAACAGAAGAGGATTTTCAAAATTGACAGATGAATATCGATCACCGGAGCGGAAAAACAACGATCTCAAAATTCTGATTACAGGTGCCAGTGGCTTTATCGGAAGCAGATTGCTAAAGCAATTAATAAAGATCAATATTGAAACCTCAGATAATCAAGGCGCTAAATATTCAATTCGTTGTTTGACTCGAAATAAAAAAACCTTTGGTAGTTCTGACATGGACAAAAAGCATGAATCGTCAAAAGTAGAGGTCATTGAAGGAGATTTAAGCAACTATGAGGATTGTTTAAATGCGCTCAAAGATGTAGATATAGCATATTATCTTGTTCATTCAATGGAGGGATCTTCAAAGAATTGGAAAAAGTTTTCAGAAAAGGAACAAAAAACTGCTGAGAATTTTGCAAATGCAGCAGACAAACGAGGAGTCAAAAGAATTATCTATTTAGGCGGTTTAACACACGCAAAAGAGTCCGAACTTTCTCAACACATGCTTAGTAGAAAGCAGGTAGGAGATATATTAAGAAAATCACACGCGAAGGTGACAATTTTTAGAGCAGCCGTTATACTGGGAAGTGGTGGGGGCTCTTTTGAAATGCTAAGGTATCTAGTTGAGAGATTACCTGTAATGATTTGTCCTAAATGGGTGCTGACTAAATGCCAGCCAATATTCATAGATGATGTAATTACATACCTCTTTAACTCGATTGAAAAACCACAAACTGAAGGAAAAACATTCGATATAGGAGGCCCAGACATACTTACTTATTTTGATATGATGAAAATTTATGCTAAAATACTCGACAAATCCATTAGAATCTTGATCATTTCATTCCTAACTCCAAGACTTTCATCCTATTGGGTTGACTTGGTTACCCCCATAAAAGCATCGTTGGCAAGGCCATTAATTGATAGTCTTAAACATGAAGCAATAGTTAAGGATGATTCGATCAAGAAAGTTATTCCTATAGAATTAAAATCGTTTGAGGATTCGTTGCGATATTGTATTAATGAAGAAGATAAGTACACAAAGAAGAAGGATAAGAGTCTAATAAAAAAAGAACGGACATCCATGTCTGCTAACTACAAGATTCTATTGATTTCTTTATTCTTACTTTTGGCAATAGGTACGACCTACTACTTTTTAGAAGACAGAGCTCAATTTTTGGAGCCCTTCTGGCTCTTCATAGCAGTCATCTGGTATTTACTTATCTTCACTTCAATTTACTTTGTACGCTTTGGAGCTAGACTTGGTGCACTGATAGCCGGGATACTGGGATGGGCAAGTCTGGTATTTTGGTTGTTGGATAACTTTCATATGGTTTCTGGATATTCTATTATAGCTGAAAGACCTAGTAACAATGAAGTTTGGAGAGATATTGTCGGAATAGTTATAGCATCTTTTACTGTCATCTCATCACATAATATCTTTCATAAAATACGGTTACATGGCTGATTGGAAGAGTTAGAAAATACATAGTAAATTTTCTATTAAAATTCTCCTTAAATTAACTCGTGATCAGAACTGATCTTTAACAATAATCTTCTATGGATCCACGTTAGCACTAGCGTATTATATAATAATTGATTAATATTCTATGATTTGGTATTAAAAATATGGCTTTTATTCGAACTAAAAAGATAAAGGGACATGATTATTATTACCTTGTAGAAAATCAATGGGATCCGGTTAAAAAAAAGTCTACTCAGCAGGTTATCAAATATTTAGGTAACATAAAAAATTTCACTATTAACGATATTCCAGAAGAACACCGAAATAATCCTAAAATATTATATTTACTAGACTTGGGTTCAAAGATTGAAAAGAAAAAAATAAATTAACTGATGCAAGTAAATAGTCTTTGCCAATAATTATTAAAATATAATACCAACAAATTAAGAACAGGCTACATATTTATAAATGGTAAATCCCCATTTTTAGGAATAATCGTAATTATTTTATCTCAACCTTCCAGTTTTTAATTAAAGTGTATCTTTTTAAAAAAACATATTTTAAATATCGTTATTTCTTAATTTTCTTTTATATAAAATTAGTTTTTGAATTAAATTTCCCTCCAGACCCTTGTTATGATATCAAACCGAGTAGATGTTTATTTCGACATTTAAAAATGGGATTTTTTTGAATTTGATAAAATGTTATATGATTTCCTAAGTGCTCTGCATATCGTATTAAGACTTTGAGCAAACCATTTTGATAGTTTTCAGAAGTATCTGTGTTCTGAAGATATTTGTAAAAGTCCTTAATTATTTGTCTGTTGGTCTGATTTGTGACCTTGATTTCTATATTTCTAATAGTTGTGGTTAACTCAGCGGGCAATAATGTACCTCCTTTTATCGTCTCTTAATCAACCACGAATAATTTGAACCCATGTGATTAACGGGCCCAGTGGTTTCCGCTGTATTTTTACCACTAAAAGAGGACTCATGTACTATTTCTAAAGAATTAATTAAACTTTTGGGCAGTCTATGGATCAATGATCGTTAATAGGAGCAGGATTTGCTGGAGTGTTATCATCTATTCTTTGAACACATAAAAGAAAGAAGAGAAAGGAAGTCTAAGAAGTAATTGTTTCACTGGCATCGTCAATTGATCTACAATTATATCGTATTCTAACGCTTAGATAATTTTTTCTTGCTAATATTAAAAATGGTAAACAAATATAAAATTAGAGAATTATAGTAATTGATGGGCATTCCTACCGTGTTCTTTTAATTCCTGTTGTGTATTAAATTTTTGATCGCACTTATCACATATAAAAGATGAATCGCCGTCGGTTGATTGTACCTCAGAATTATTCATATTTTCTAACTCATATTTATCGACTATAGCTAATAAATTATGTATCATATGAGCATTCAAATTCGTTATCTCAATACTCAAGAATCTTTATTTAGAAAAGCCTTAAATATTTTCAATCAATTTATTTTCCAGTGTATTGTAATTCAGCGAATTTCAAATACTTACTTACGTTTACAATTATTTCATTTATTGCATCAATTTTGATAGTATCTATAGGATCTGTGCAAGAAGCCGATGCAAGATGTCTTGGTGAGTTATCTGGTGTATGGGTTGGAAATGATGGTGCAACTTATTATATACAACAAAATGGGCAAAAAGTGTGGTGGGTTGGAGGAACGACGTATAATGAAGGTACAACTTTTGTCAACGTTTTTTTTGGACAACGATCAGGAGATAGTATACATGGAAACTGGGCAGACGTACCCTTGGGGAAATATAGGGGACATGGCGAAATAACACTCGTATGTAGTCAAGATGTTCATAACTATATTTTGACTAAAACTGACTCTACTGGAGGATTTAGTGGCTCAGTTTGGGAAAAATATAGGTGAATGGACCATATAGAAAATTTTCTCTAGGCAAAGTTAATATCCTAAATATCAAAATATTGCCGTAAAACTAAACGTGATATTAAATACATGAAAGTTTTAGTCGAGATCAAATGAGAACTTTGAGTTTAATTAATGACAATTCAAAGAAAGAGATAATACCTGACTCTTGCTGGACATCACTTTACATTTGTTTAATTTTGTTTTTTGCAAAAAATAAAGTAAACTATATCAGAAGATACATAATTATATTTTTATAAACGCTAAATCAAAATACTGGGCTGCAATAGGATGATATTGATTAACTACGGTAAAGGCCTATATATTTGCGAGTTAAATGGTTGACATGAAACATAAACCATCAAATTACTCTAATCTTCCTTTTTCCATATTTCTTTTTGTTGTGTTCACTGTTAGTACTTTGTACTTTTTGGGGTATCAACAAAACAATAGTGTTTATGCGCTCAATCAACAAGACTATAAACGATATTTTCATTTTGTTAGTGAACAAGACACAGAATGTACAGAAAATTTGCCTGAAGAACAGACACAAATGAGTGAATCTGTCTGTATGCAGATATGTCCCACTGATCCAACTTCTGCAATTCCAGAACAGTGTGTCCAACAACAACCCCAAGGAGAGGATCAATCATCAAAGGAAGAGCAACAACAACCGCCTCTAGACCAACAGCAACAACAACCGCCTCTAGACCAACAGCAACAACAACCGCCTCTAGACCAACAGCAACAACAACCGCCTCTAGACCAACAGCAACAACAACCGCCTCTAGACCAACAGCAACAACAACCGCCTCTAGACCAACAGCAACAACAACCGCCTCTAGACCAACAGCAACAACAACCGCCTCTAGACCAACAGCAACAACAACCGCCTCTAGACCAACAGCAACAACAGCAACCAGAGAGCGATTTTACTAGTCCAAACAATGCCTCTACCAATAAATTTGTTGGTGTACAGAATTTTGGACCAAGCAGTTCAACAAATGTGAATTTTTCACCCGCTTCTGAATGTTACAGAGATTTAACTGGAAAGTGGATAGGAAATGATGGCGGAAAGTATTACATTAGACAAATAGATAAGACGGTTTGGTGGTTTGGATTTAATACCCTTTCAATTGGAGAAGGTTTTAGCAATGTTTTTCATGGCATTAGGAGTGGGAATGGTTCAGGCGACCCTACGATATTTGGTCAATGGCAAGATGTTCCTCTGGGAGGAACCAAAGGCAGCGGATCGTTTGATATTCAAATAGATCCAACAGGGACTAAATTAACAAAATTCAATTCGAATGGTGATTTCTTTGGTGCATCAGAATGGACAAAGTCTGATCCCTGTTCAAGAATATCTTCAGGTGACATCACAGGTCCGAGTGGAGAAGTCCTAAAACACTAAATTAAACATTCTCTATAACATGCCTCCCATGACAGACTTTTATTAGGCTAATTTGTTGGTAAAATGCTTATATAGATTTAAAAATATTTTTTAATACTAATGCAGAAATTATTAATATTATCCGTTCTCTTGATTGGTGCTTTTGTAGGAACTTTGTTTGGATGGACTCAATTGGGCTCTGTCCAGGCAACGTTTAATCGGTCCGGCCCTGTCCATCTAGTAGTGTTCAATGTATTACAGCACCTTGTAACTATCAGTCCCCTCCACCCTTATCATCGTCAGCAAACTTAGACGGTAACGACAATACGATTGCCGCACCAAAAAGTGGGATAGAAACATCTGATGAAATTCAAAATAGCAATGATAAAAATGAACCATGTCTTTCTCCATGTTCACGAGGAACAGAGATGTGTATCCAAATGTGCAAACCAACAGGTCAACAAGGATTAGTTAACGAAGAACCACAAAGTGATTCGCAACAAGAATCTAATTTCTCACCCCAGTAATGCAGAAAGAAGCACAAGTTGAAGGATTTAGCATATTACCTTTATCACAAGAATAAATCAAGATCCTAGAACTATTTGATCTTTTATTAGAAGCGTTTATTTTTTTTTAATTCCAGTTGGACTTGAAATTATCTTACTACTAAAACAGAACACTTTGCATTGGTCATCACGCCTTGGGCTACGCTACCGACCAACATTCTATCAAGCCTTGACTTACCAGTACTACCTAAAACAATCAAGTCAATATTTTCTGCATCGGCACTTCTAATAATTTCATTCACAATTGATGATGTAGTCTCTTTTACCAATGCCTTAAAATGAATATTCTTTTCATTGGCCTCTATCATAATATTCTTTAACCATATTTTCATCTGCTCATCATCATAAGCGCGTAGTTCTTCCCATCCACTTTGAGGCAACCGTCTTAAATAATATGGAATCAATGAAATATGAATTGCAATAACTTCTGCGCTGTATTTTTTTGCCATGTCTAAAACCTTTCTTACGGCTTTGATTGAAGCCTCAGACCCATCTATACCGACCATTATTTTAGAGATCTCTTCAGACACAGGGTAAGGATTTCTCCAAATGATAATAAATTCATTTGTTTGTTCTTTAATAGGTATTGATTGATAATCTTTACAGTTGAGTTTTACATAGCTGCATGATATTTATTCTGTATTAATAAAAAGTATTAAATTAGTCAATTATAACAAAATGTCAACAACCCATTCTAGATTCAGTGGGGTTCGAGTCCATGAGGTACATGGGAACTATTAATTAAATAAAATCTTATTTCAAGGAAACATATTGATCCTTTGCTAATAAGAGAAAAGATTACATGGGGCCCGGTAGGCTTCAGGACGCTATTATCAATTTGTATAGTATTCCAGATTCATAACTTGAGAAAATGTTTGTTATTAAAACATTAATTCGAAATTGATTCTACAAGATATTAAAACCCCTTGTCGATTTCTTCAATTCTTTATTGTAATTTCTATTTAGTAAAACGTAGACTGACTAGATTATATATTAATAACATACGTTTTAAATCATTAATATTTAATAATCTAATTATGTGGGGGGATTTGGATATAGGTCAAATTGATGATCTTCTAAAGTCAGAATTAATAGGAAGAATAGGTTGCTTTGATGGTAACAAAGTGTATGTTGTTCCTGTTACATACGCTTATGATAATGGATATATTTATGGACATACAAAGAACGGGTTAAAAATTCGTATGATGCGAAAAAATCCGAATGTCTGTTTTGAAATTGATTGGATGAGAGATATGAGCAGTTGGAAAAGTGTTATCCTTTATGGAACCTTTGAGGAACTAAAAGGAAATGATGCAAACAATGGATTGAAGATTCTGATGAAATCCATTATGTCTAATTTGGATAGAAAATCTCCTCCTCCGATTGAAGCCTCTGACTATAATTTTCGGGGCATCGAAAATCTTGCATTTTTGCACTCATTTTTGTCACCGTTTTTACACAGCAAGAACAATGAAATTTTTGAAATCGTGGTATATCGCATCAAAGTAAACGAAGCTACAGGAAAATTTGGAGATAATAAAAAATCTAATTCATACTACTAGAACAGGATTTCCATTGGTTCTCTAATTTAATGAAAGTTTCATTTATTACTAATTATTTCATCCCGTATTTACATACTACCAACAGTATGTAAATAGTATAACAGATATACAAGCCGTTTTAAAGTGCACATTAATGTCAGTTACATATGTTTTTTGTTCAGTTGCATTTAGTGTTTGTGCTTGTGCTTGGTTGATAGCTTGAGTGAGGATTGAACTATATGCTGAAATTATGGTCACTATTAGTACTGCCGTAATCCCAAACATTGCAATTGTCGTTTTCCAATTGTTTATTTTATTAGGTTTTTTCATTTTATATTGACAAGAAAATAATGTTACTCTTGTTTATACATTTTTATAATTATTCAATTTACAGTAAAAATCTCTTTTTAAAAATATCTAAAAGTAGACAGGATAGGTTCGCTTCCTTCCTTGTCAGTATATCAATTTTTATTTGTAGTTCAAAAGATCAAATAATAGAAAGAAAGATCTCTATTATTTTATCCACAGTCTCAGGATACTGTTGCATCACTCCATGACCTCCACCATCTATCTGAATTAACCAAGCAATTGGTATTTTTTCTGCTATTTTTAATGAATTAATAGGTGGAGATGTAATATCTTCGGTTCCAGTAATAACCAACACAGGTTTATCGATATTTGATATGCTATCGCAGGAGCCTTTCCATTTGCTCACTGCTTCGCCATATTTTAAGAGAATTTCTTGAGAAACCTGAGGAAGAGCAAATGTTCTGTTTATCTCATCACTATTTTCTCGTATCCAATTGTCTGGAAATAAAGCATGTAAAAATAGTGACTTATTTGCCGTTCCAGTTTGCATACTTTGTAGATCTCTTGGTGATAGTTGTGGTGGTAAAGATTTTTCTCCTCCACAGGATGAGGCAACCACAATAAGATGATTTACAATTTCTGGATGTGACATGGCAAGTTCTTGTGCGATCATTCCCCCTAGTGAAAGTCCCAGCACATCAATTGGTTTTTCAATCTCTAATGCTTCTATAAGCCCAACTATATCATTGATAAATTGGTTCATTGAAAAAGTCCTATTACCTGCAGTTGTTTCTCCAATTCCCCTGTTATCGAATATAATAACAGTGTGATTCTCAGACAAGTCATTCAATATCGGTCCCCACATTTCTTTAGTCATTGAAAAACCTGGAATCATTAAGACGGGATCTCCTTTTCCAAATAATTTGTATGCTATATCTATATCTCCTACTTTTACCTTTTGAGAAGTCGCATTGTTATCTGTTATTAATGCATCTTTAGAAGGAAAAGTATTTTTTTGGATTTGACTATCGTTTATTTGGCCAGTAACATTCGGAATGTTATTATTTATATTATTAATAGTCTCTGTAATCGTTTGCTGAACTTTTTTATTAATTTCAGACTGCAATTCCTCCTGGCTTTGTTGAATGGATTGGTCTAGAGATGTTGTTGCATAAACTGGACTAGTTCTCAAACTCGATATAAATAGACTGCTTACAATACTTGACGAAAAAATACTGATAGTTAATACAAAAGTTGCGGCTTGAGAGATTTTCATACAATGTTTACTTTGACCTTGTTAATAAGATTTAGAACAAAAAAATTTTACTGCTACTTTCATAGTTGATATATCATTTTCAAACCATCATCTAATATTATTTAAATAGATAATTAAGTGTAATCCTGGCGTGTCGGATTAAGTTCACTATGGTAACGAGGTTCTTATCGTGAGGAATTTCCAACATCATTTCATAGATTATACATAAATATCTGTATATCTCGCTTAAATAGCTTAAATAGAAGTCAAGTCAATTGATAAAATAAACAAGTATTATTAAAATAAGGTCTTGAAAGATTCCTTGTAATGGAATAAGTAATCCTCTATACTTGTCGCAATAATTGCCGAAAATTAATTGAATACGACGGAGATAATTATATTTTCTATGACTAAACTTGATTAGTCCGTAGTTTCATTATCGATAGGGGTATTGGCCTCGCTCTCACTTTCAAACATATTGGTTTCTTCACTCTTCTCATCGTTTGAACCAGTATCAAATTGTGGTGCTTGTTCCATAATACCTACTCGTGGAGCATCTGTTTTAATTCCATCGCCAAACTGAGGTATTGATTGGTTTGGCTCTTGTTCTAGTACAGGTAAATCATTCCTCTGTCAGGTAAGATGCGGCCAATATGCGGGGTTGATGTTCGTGGTTGAGTGACTTCACCGCAGTTAGTGTGTGTTTGAGTGCTAGGGTCGTATGTACGTGCTGACAATATCGAGAATGGCAATATATATGCTACAATGCAACAGAGACTTGGTGGCTCTATTTCAATCGTTATTATAGATGGGAAAACCAATGATGTCATTGATAAAATTGTCATCGGAGATCAACAAGAAGATCTCGATCGCCAGGCCATCGCTTATAATCCAACTAATGGTAACATGTATATTGTTAGTCCTTCTATAAACGAAGTAGTTATTCTTGGTGGATCCACTAACACGGTTATAGGAAAACTAATGTTGGTAACAAGCCAGAAGCTATTGCATTTAATGAGAAAAACGGCAATATGTATGTATTATGTACTGGCTCGCAAGTTATTAGTGTAATAGATGCGAAAACCGATAAGGTTATTGAAAATATTCTAGTAGGACCAAATCCTACTGATATCTTGTATAATTCAGCCAATGATGCCAAAGGTTCAAGCTTACTACAAAGGTCTGCTTCTAATCCAGCTGCATATGTTAACACACTAATTTTTAAAATTAACTATCAATCTCCTTAAGGATTGTATACTTTGTCTCCTTAGGGAAATAACAATCTCTTTCAAATCCCCCGATTCTTTGTCTGAAAGATCTAAAGGGATCAACAATAAAAAATATTTTTGAAATTGGACTTTCTACTGCATGAAGATCTTGCGTTTTGTTTTTGGAAATGATAGTTCATTTGTTAAAATAACTGATATGGTACGTTGACCCTAGCATCAGTAAACCTTTTGAAATAGTGGCAATAAATAATATTAAAGAATAGCTAATTGATATAATATATACATATATCAGAAGATTATATTTAAGTTTTATAATAATTGGGTATCTATACCAATATACAACATTTTCATTATTTGATAAATAATGGGAGATACTAAAATATATAGAATAAATAGTAAGACTGAAAAAAAATTAGTATTTGAAAATTAGTGTCTGCACCGAGCTGGATTCTACTGGGATATTATTTATCACCCTGTACTCACCATCTGGGAAAAAGGCTATAATCATATATTTTCCTGGTTTTAAATCTTGAAGTACATATTTCCCATCATGTTCCAAGCCTACACTCACTGTCTGAAAATGTCCCCTCTGATCTGCTGCAACTATGATTGTTCCAAGAATGGGATTTTGAGGTGAGCCAATTACATATCCGTTAATAGCCCCGAAACCATTTTTATAAACTGGTAAGGGATCGAAAATAGAACCCATACTTACATTAGGTAACGGGACACTTCCTAGAATATAAGCTAACGTTATAAAAATAGTTATTGTTGCTATAACTATACTAATTATCTTTTTCTGTACTTTTATATTGCCTCGGACCTTTAATTGCTCTTGATATAAATCTCCATAGATTTTGTGTTTATTTGTTATTAATTGCATTTATAACACAATATCGATATGCGTTGATCATATTAAAAGTTTTATTATTATTTCTAAAATTTGTATCACATTCATATATGAATGTAATAATTGTAAGAAATGACGTCAAAATATAAATTTTTTATATGGATTTCAGAGTCCTAAATATCAAAATATTTGTCATCATCCATTCGATTTAAGATCTTTAAGGCATTTGTGGGCTTCAAATCTATATACTCCGTGGGAACTGTTACTTCAATAAAATTTTTTGAGATCACTGAGCCATTTATGACAGATGTTAATTATAAGGCGGGTCCGGTGGGTTTAGTAATAGATATATTACGAGTCTGAATTTCAGGCTTGAAAAAGATATGAACTCATTGTTATATATCGATCTGAGACCATATTTACTGTAATTCATATCTACGATTTCAAAAGACTAATTATGAAGGGCAGGTCAGAGAAGAATCAAGATCAATAAAACTGTTTTTGATAATTAAGCAAGAGATCTGTCCTTATAATAAAACAAAAGCAATAAATCAATTTAGGTATAACACCCCAGGTATGCTCATTCATCATCAAAATAATGATTTAAAAGATGATAACAAAAAACCCAAGAATGTTTATTTTCCACCTGCTATTAACTAATAAATATGATTAGGATAAATTATCATAACAATACTATCGTACAAAAAATTAGCAATTTAACAATTTCTGCATTATTCATAATCTTATTTGCAGTATCTCTTCCTGTTGTCAATGCACAGCTGCAACAGGGGCCAGTAGGATCAGTCCCACCATTACCTGATAGAATAAACCTTTCTATATCGAACATAACAGTTATCGAAAGCCCTACGGGCTTGACTGGTATAGATGGCATTATTTTAAACAATTCAACTGAAAATGTAAAAGATGTCAAAGTAGATATTATCTTATTTGATCCACTAAACAAAACAATAGAGGATACAACCAGGTCCATTACATCTCCACTATCTACAATGGAACCAGGCTCTACAGAAGGTTTTAGTTTCCTTATGAGTACGAAGGATATTGATCATTATGATGCACGTTCCTATGGTCTAAGAACAGAATAAAAGACCCGACCTGAAGGATTTTGAAGATCGAACAATAGATTTGTTACAGGTAGATAAAAGGGTTAAATCAAGTCTATTATTAAATAAGATGATATGATTTTTCGGCGCTGTTAACTTAAGCATGGATCATCTCCTCGTTATGATAATTCACAAATAGATTCAACCAGTTTTGTAAATGCTTTAGTTTACATTTCTTTATTCTACATTGAAAGTATCTTTGACATATTGGATGGTTCTCCCAATTAGGATTTTCTCTTTTTTTTAGCTACAAAGGAATGAATATGATGCTTTAATCCAAGAAATCTACATGCCATTGGGTACTCTGTCCATCGGCTGAAGAGATGATATATTCATCAGATCTGGTGTTCTTTCATCCGAATCAAATAACTAAGAAATCTTTGACCTATTGCCACGGATAGCACTTTATATTCAATGATTTTCATACAAGCTTCATGAACAAACATCTTATGATGGGAGCTGTCATGATAACTTTAGCAACAGTTGGAATAATTACAGCCGCCACACTGATAGCCCAACAATCGTTCGGAATCTCAATGCCCACATTACAACGCGGCACAGGCTCGGGCGATGAGGGGGGACCAAAAGCACCAATCGCCATATCTGGGGATAATATATACATTACATGGTGGACTAACGCGACTGGAAATGAGGAGATTATGTTTAGAGCTTCGAATGACGGAGGTACAACATTTGTGGATAAAATGAATCTAAGCAATTCCACAGAGGCAGACTCGGAAGACGTAGAAATAGCAGCAGATGGCGATCACCTAGTTATCACCTGGTGGGAACGCAACCAGACAGCAGAAGAGCCCGTTGTTAGAATAAGCTCAGATGCGGGAGCAACATTTGGACCATTACTGAAATTAGCAACTAATGGAACGATTGGAGTAGCATCGGAAGAAGAATAAAAGTAGTTCATCAATTAAAATAGCCTATTTATTTTATATTTTTTTTCAATTTGAATTAGATAATTGTAATTCTTTGTTTAAGTACAGCGTCTTTATACAAAGTCGTTACCCTATAATAGTAAATATAGAGCGGGCCCGGTGGGCTTCGAATCCATGAGGTACATGGGAACTGTTAATATTAAAAGGTATTTTCAAATGCATCGAGTGTCTAACTTGAATTATTACTAATATCAATAATAAAAGTTTGTAAATCTTGGTAATGGGTAGATTGGCAGATATAAATTCAAAATCTTATTGATGGTTATATGTTAGGAAAGTATAAAAAATAAAAAAATTAGTCCGAGTCTACATCATCATCAGATGATGAGGGTACTACTGCTGGAGCTGGAACTACTACTACTTGTTTTCCACTGGCGCTGATCAATGCATTTTGAATCTGAACTAAACTATCTTGTGCGGCACTAGTATTATCATCATTTAATGCAAGAATAGCAATATTTGTATAATTAAGCAATTTTTCGTTCATTTCAGGATCTTGTTGCTTTGACTGGTTAGATTGTTGCTGTGTTGGAATGGCTTGCTCTTCCTGTTGTTGAGCTTGTTGTGTGGTATTCTGTCCACTAGTTTGGTTGGCTTGTGCTAGCTGTTGTTGTGTTTGATTAGATACTTGTTGTTGAGTTTGGTTGGCTTGTGCAAGTTGTTGATTGGCTTGCTCTAAATTTTGTTGAGCTTGTTCTGTAGTGTTTTGACCGCCGGTTTGGTTGGTTTGATTTGTCTGATCTATTATTTGTCCATAGATACTGGCGCTTCCAGTATTTAGTAATAATACCAAGCTAATGGTTAGTATTACTGGAATACTAATGTTGATGAATGTCTTCATTGAAATATAATTTCTAACAATGTTTTTAAAGTAGTAACATGCGAGTCAAATATTTCTGTATGTTAATTACCAATAGATGTACCATCCAAGATAACTGATAGTACATGTATATAAACCATTATTGATAAAAAATTCTTAAGATATGCTTGGAACACTTTGGACAATTATTTTGATTATAATAGCAATTATCGTTATAGTATTTTTACTACGGTTTCTTTTTGGAATATTAGTTATAGCTCCTGTAGGGATGGAATTCGTTAAAACTGGCACACCTATCGATACAGCGTTATCAATATTTACGGGCATCTGATTAGTTGGCGAAATGGCATAATGCGTCTAGAACACCTATTGTAGGATGTTACTATTATCAAAGTTTGTGTAATACATTATTAATTTTTCTACTTACTACTAATTTCTTTATCCTTAAATAAATATCATTAAATTAAATTTTTTTCTTTCACATCATGGTGAATGATTTCAATTAGCGTTAGAACACTATTTGATTGCAAAAAGATTGAAAGAAAATTCGAGTATACTTACCGACTTTAACAATAGCTGATTTATTGATTACTTGTAGTGTTCAGTCTTAGAATGCTCCCTTAACTCTCGCAATAGGCGCTACCGCTATTATGTGGATAATAGCCAACAGCCTCATAGAAATTACAGGGGTAAGTAGAGAATTGATAGAAGGGATAGAAGGGATAGCAGGAATCTCTGCTGTAGCGTACTCTTTGGGATCAAACATAATATGACAATCTATTCAAAAATTAGTATATTGATACTTTTTATTTGTATATCTTATTAGAAACTAATTTATCTTTTTCACTAATCCTGTAGCCAGAGCTATGTCATAAACGTCCTGATATTCTGATTTTTGGTTCAAATTATTTTGTATAGTCTCCAAGACATCACTGATTCTATTTCCCATCGCCGGTGATTTTTTATTCACATGATTTTTTATTTCCTCCGTCGTAGCTGGAAATTGGAGAGTCCCTCTAACAAATTTGCCATTTTGTATACGATTTCTCTATCTGTGGCTTCGTTATCAGATGGGGTATTTGTTTTATCGCCTTGTCTCAAATATGGAAAACTCGCCCGTTTTGGTTGGATCAGTATAATTTATGTCATTATTGGATTCTGACATATTAATAATATCTGATCAAAGTAGTTAAACATAACAAATTCAAAATATTTTACCTATTAATTAATAATGTTTTTTAGCGAACAAATCTAAATATAGAATACATCATTTAGGCTTGATGTTTACATCTGGAAGAGTTGAAAAATACTTTTCTAGATGTAATATTTATCAATTTAAGGCTTAGCAGGAAGACTGATTAAAGATAATGAATTATTCTATTTCAACTACTTAGGGTGCAAATATAACGCGTTTTATTATCTAATACCTAACAAGGTAATATCCATCCTTGTTACCTTTCTTTTTATTCTAATAAAATTTTCAGGATGAAAAATCGGAATTAGTTAGTTTTAGTCCTTTTTCTAATCGAGTCTTGTGGAAATCATGAGGATATCCACATGGGTTTGATATGAAGATGTTATATGGTATCAACCATTGGGTCGATATTACTATGGTAGGTTTGAGTATGTTCCTGGGACGGTAATCATCCATCAGTCAAAGATCAGAGAATCCTTGATAAAAGGAAAATCACGGTATCCATCTAATGACCATAGGCAAACCTTGTAAGATAATTGCTATAAGGCTTCTTATGAGAAAAAAAATAAATATTTCCTGCAATCTTTTATTATACTATGACTCTTAGGATAAAATGTAAACAATGTGGCTTTGATCATATTTCAAACATATATAGATTAGAAGAACACAATTTTCATAGAAATTTTTCAAATCTTGAAAGTTGTCCTAGCTGTGGATATGTATCCAAATGTGACGAATCAGATTATAAATCTTAATTAGTCAGAGTACAATTGTTGGCTTAATAGGTTATCCATATTGGACAATCGAAAAAAGCAAGATCTAAAAGGATAAATAAAATGGCGTAGATGAAGTTTCATGAATTTCCTTGGATATCTAACTTTTTTCCTAGCTGTGATTTTCACAGTGTTCATGAATTTCCTTGGATATCTAACTTTTTTCCTAGCTGTGATTTTCACAGTGTTTTTTATAGTTTGCATGGCTATTCAACAAATAGTAACTTATCATGATATCCTAGAAAAAGCAAGGAACTTTTCTAACAATAAATTTTCTCTGAAGAATTAGATTAACAAAACTAAATCAGTAATAACGAATCAAAACATTATTGCCTATCTGTGTGTGTATATGGATCCAATATTGAGAATTACTGACTAGGTTCAACCTACTAACACTATTTGTACTCTCAATGATTGAATAGATTGGCATGAAATACATTAGGTAGATGGGACGGTCACTTAATCTAAATAGAAGGTTGAGGTCTTTAATATTGAAACAAATATCATGTAGGGTTTTTCAAATCCATCTTCTGATACAGAATGTCAATGACTTCTATCGCATTTATTACGTTAGTAACTGCTTCGAAGAAAAAATTCTGATTAAATCCGTCAAAATAAAGATTCTTACTTATGTCGATAGATTCTAAATCATCAATATTATTTAGTGCTTTCTTATCTAAACTTACTGGATTATGGTTTTTATGGATGAAAACATACTGTAAATTCATTTGTAATAATGATAATTGCACACTGCGTAGGAATTCAAAACCAATGTTTCTAAGATTTGAAATTTGACCCTTTAGTTGTTGATTGAATCTATAAGACGTTGAAATTTTGACAATCTCAGATTCATTAAGGATTATTATGTTGTAGCCATATCTATCATTGACAGTTACCTTTCCAATAAAATCAATTTTCTGAGATTTTATCAGATCATGATCTGCCTCTACCCTTAGTTTGGATAAATCAACCCATTTGTATATGTTATCCAATATTTCTTGCAAATTGAAATTAATATAAACAGATTATTTTTAAACATATTGATTTTAGTGTCTGAAACAGAAATACAATACTTGTTTGCCAAGAATATCATCGAGGCTCACGGTGGTCAGATCTGGGCTCAAAACAACAAGTATGAAAAAGGGGGAACCTTCTTGTTTAGTCTACCATTATACAAATGATCCCGTTATTCAAATACCAACTAATTAAAGTCGATATAATGTTACTCTCGTGTGGCAACAGGCTCGAATAATAAACTACCATTACTCGGTTTTCATCTAGTGTAGACTGTTGAAGGTTGTAGCGCCGCCCTAAAGGCGGCGGGTAACAGTTTAATCTTGTTTTGATTACAGGTTCAAATTAGATTATTTCGGTTAACAGCAAGTTTTTTCTTAATCGTAAAATCTTAATAATAATTTAATAATTGGCATTTGTTTTTAAAATAAAATGGTAGATAAGGTAGAGGTAACAGTTACAGATTTATCTAAAAAACATAATGGCAAACACGGATACGAGAATATGTATTCTGTAGCTAAACATGTCTACATGGATAATGGAGAAGTAGATACAGTTGGTTTCGCAATCGATAAAGAGAATCTAAAGATCTTGAGGGCTAAGATTGATGCGATGTTAATAGGTGATTATAAATCGAGCAAAAAGGAAAAAATTACTATTTGATATAATGGTCTAGTATTGATTTGTCTTATAGCATTCAGTATAGGCGAACAATAAACACCAAGACTAACTATCAACTTTAATTTGAATTCTTTTCTTTCTATTTATGGTAATGTAATTTCGCGGTTAGAAAAAGAGTGGTTGCCGCGATTGCTAGACAAATAATACCAAAAGTAAGGGAATACAGCACAGTTCCTTCAGAATCCTTAGTTCCAATTATAGAAGTATAGACACCTGCAAGTCCAAATAATCCCATAAAAATAGCAAAAATAGTTCCCATAAAGACAATCATGTTCTTAAAGAGTTTGTTCATAAAGAACTAAAGCTAAGTGAGTGACAACTACATCATGATTTTAGTCTTTGTTTCTATTTGTGAAAAATTTATTTTCATCGTGAAATTCGTATGCAACAATAAAAATTAAAAGGTGAAATCAGCACCGTCCTCATAAAAAAATATATTAATTACTCCAGTGACTCCAGCATCAATATCTTTCACCACTTGAATATTAACTATCTTTTTATTTCCTGTTTGTAGAAAATAATTGATTTCATCCATGATAGTATTATTCCATCGAAATATTTTCTGTTTTATTACATGTATTTTGAGAATTTTGTAAGTATAACTGAATCCCAAGGTTATGTTGAGGTTGGAAAGTCAATCTCACAAGTTCAACTCTAAAATGGTCCATCTCTTTTTAGTGTCATTTAGAGAGACCCCATCTATACCAATGCTTTGAATTTGATACGGTGCACTAGTCACTTAGGAATTTTGATAATATGGATTTTCTTGCGAATTACTGCCAAAAAGAATCATTCTATATATAGTTGTCTACATAACTTTAATGATGTGGTTACATTCCGTTCATAAGGCAATGACAGTCAAAAAAATGAAAGTAATACCAGCTATTAAATACATTACTTCAAGCAGTTTTTTTGAGCAAAATAACCTTGATGCTCTTTAGATAGTTTCTTATTGTAGAGCCTGTTATCTCTTTTCTGTTAAATCTTTCCAAAAGAGATTGCATAAATTTTAATATGACATTGAATGTCCATCTAACATCATACTCTTTTGTATAATTAACAAATGCAATGCTCTTTTCCTCTATCGTCTTTCCATCTATTTCTAGATAGTCAAAGAATTTCTCAAGTCTCTTTTGATATTTTTGTCTTGTTACCGGTGACTTCAATGCATATAGATATATTGACCATATGTTGTTTTCATCAATACATTGAGCTTTAAGTTGTGTTCCGTCACTTTTTATACGTTATATCTTCTCAGAACCTACTTAAAAGCTCCTTTATCGTAACGGGCCCGGTGGGTTTAGTAATAGATATATTACGAGTCTGAAATTCCAAATTAATTATTCTGATATCAAAGAATGACTAAACAAATTGAATTATTTTTATTTTATCTAGTTCTAGTTACAGATGTCTAAAATATAGGGTCTTGCATAAAGGGCGTGGGACTAGAGATTATGCAAGACCCTTATGGAATTGCTTTGGAGATTAAACACTACTAGCATGATGAGTTTAAAAACATCTCGTATTTCTAGTCCTATATCACTATGGTTACAATTCACTCTTAAACAGCTATTATAATAAAAGACATACTTGAGAATCCACCGCATGTATCTAACTCTATAGGCTCATTAAATCAAATAAGAGACGTTTTGACAGATAATATTCGAGGTAACAGCATTGGAATAAAGATCTCTAATAGCTAGTATGGTGAATAGAAATTGACTCCTTTTTTACAATAAGATATAGGGGTGTCTTCAAATTTGAAATACATCGCAATATTAATATCTAAAAGGATAAAAATGATTAACATGAAATATCAGCATACATTTAATAATGTTTCATTTTGCTTTTGGGATTTGTAATTGTATCTACTATTTTTATGGTTACACAACATGCCCAAGCCCTAGATAGCACCGACCTGTGCAAAAATAATGGTTTAGGAAACCCATTTTTTGTTGAACATTACCAAACTGAGCTAGGGAAACTGAATACGACAAACAATAATGCTTCCGAAAGCTTTTCATTAAGGGAATAATTAACGGCACAGCAGATATAACTGCTGATGTGAATGTGACTGAAACCTTCAGAGATAATGACACATCTTATCTGCAAGGAAACACAAAGTATGTTACTGATAACAGAGATATAGCAACTTATACCTTTTATGCAATTGCCAACTATCATGTGGGTGGGGGTTATGATAGCAACGGAATTGCTATTTTTGATGACGTTGCTACGGGTAATCTCTCCTCTTTGAGTAATTCAGTAGGAGTCTATAAGGACTATGTCGATAGAAATGGAACTGGGACATTTCTTATGTGGCATTGGAGGTAAATATAGCTGTATAGGGAACGTTAAATAGGCAGAAAATAAACCCTTTATTTTCTCATAAAGTATTTCAGACAATTTATATTATTTAAAAACAAGGATGATTTGGAATTTGGAGATATATGTAGATATCCTTAATTAGATTTATTCTTGATGTGCCTTCTAATTCTTGTCCAGGCTTGTTTAGTTTTATAATCCATAGGTTGAATATTCGATTCCTTTAGATTACCATATCGGTCAAACTCTCTCGCAAATGCTGTTTGTACCCTGTTTAGAACTTCGTTCCTATCTGTTCCAACAATCATAGATTCGGTAGTATTTATCCCAAAATCATCTAGGATTTCTTTGGTAGTAATCTTGATTATTCCCAAGTGAATGTCTATTGGAATTGGATTAAATTCGTAGCCATCAACGGGGTCTGGTTGAAATAGGAATCTAGGCATAGTTGTATAAGTTTCAGCCAATTGATATTAAGACATTGGCAGCCAGTTTAAAAAAGATTTCACAAAATAAGCAATAATGGGTTGAGTTTCTCTAATTAGCTTTTGAAAGAAAAATAGTGGGGCTATAACACTGAAGGGATAAAAAGAAGTGCTGCAGCTATAAATGCAAGTGCGATTGGTTGACTGATTGGTATTTGTGTAGGGTTGTTACCTAAAAATGACTCCAAAACATCAGAAACACCCGCACCTTGCGGCACTTGAACCACATTGTTCTCTAATCTGATCTATAATTTCATCATCAGAAGCAAATACATTATTTTGTGAGAATGAGTTCATTACATCGGATACATCTGCACCTTCAGGCACTTTGCCTAAACCACACTGTTCCCTAATCTGGTTAATACTTTCCACATCTAACGTAAATGCATTAGCTTGTGAGAATGCTCTTGAACTTAATGATGATAGTCCAATTGACAGAGTTAAAGCCATGCAAAATAGTGTCAAACTGAGTCTGGTGTTTAATTTCATATGATTTATCGCAAAGTTTGATTTATTAGAGCTACCATTGATTATGACGATATAAAATATCAAGGTAATTTTACTGCTAATATATGATATAATTCCAATAAAACCTGGTAGAATGCATTTAGGATTTTTAATTCAGTAATCAAATAAAAGTAAAATCAAACCTTAGTCCTAAAACCGCAAGTAATCCAATTTTCACAAAAGGGGACCCCATAAAAGATAGTTAAGCATTCTTTAGGATTTACATCTAACAATTGAAATGATGAAAGACCACCGACTTTCACAGAATTAAGACAGAATGATCAAATAGTAGTCTCTGGAATTTAATCTAATGACTAGGTGTCAATTCTGTCATCAGGGTCTTAATTCTAACTATATTAGAGTTGGTGCTAAAGAATCTTTCAGGAAAATAGGACTTTACTGTACCACTTGCGATGTCTACTATTCACCTAACCTGACAAAACAGTATACAGTAATGCAAAAACAGTATACTAATCAGTTTACTCAAAATCCCTCTAATAATCAAAATCAAACGGGCCCGATGGGCTTCAGGACGATATCAGTCCTTTACGATGGGTTCAAATTTTAATTAACTATTTCTTCGTGCAACTTTATTACAATACATATACGATATAGTAAACTAATTATTTCTTAAATCTATACTACTTGTTTATTTAAAGGATTCAATCATCTTAATTACTAAGGACATGCTATCGAATTAGAAAGTACTGTCAACGAAAATAAATTAGTATCTTTCATTCTACAAAGCCCATATTTACTTCATTGAATGACGTCTATAAAAAATGAGTTGTGTATTAAGAATTGGGTATGTCCTTAGTATTGGAATCAGCGGGATTTGAAAGTGTTATTTTATCACTGAATGTTTGTCCTCCGTCCTCACTGATTCTCATTAATGGTGTATCTGAACCATCCAAATTTCTATCCCACCATGTTACATACACCTTATCATCTATCGCCTTCATGTGTATCCTGTCTGAGGTAATTCCTTTTGATTGACTCAAATTGATATCTTTGCCAAAAGTCTTTCCGCTATCATTTGAAACCTTTAGGAATACGTCTGGTTCGTAAGAGGTGCTATTTTTTTCTGCTCCAGTTGCTAATACATATACCTTATCACCGTCAGCTGCAACCTTGAGTTCATATGGGGATATTTTTACTTTGTTGTAATTCATTTGAGACATTAATGTCTTATTTGTTATAGTTGAATTAGTATTGTCAGTTAGTAATATGACTGGATTGAATGTTTTTCCGTTATCGTTAGAAGTAATAATATATGCATCAGCGTAACCGGTCTTGTTATCTGCAAATGTAACATATACATTATCTCCTGAAGTTGCAATATCTGCCTCAACAGAAGTTCCATTGGTAGAGTTGCTTAAGCTAATTTTATCACCTAAAGTCTTACCGCCGTCATCTGATGCTTTAAACATTACCTCATAGTTTCCTGAACTATTTCCCCACCAAGCTACATACACATTATCTCCTGAAACAGCTATTGGAGCTTTTCCATCACTTCTATCAAGATGAGGCCAGGAGAAGCCATATGATGATTGACCTTGGTACATGGTGGCAAACACCGCAACACCAATTAACATCAACGCTGATAGAATTATTACATTCTGTGATCTATATTTCATGATTTTTGTATATTAATGTAGTATAAAAACAATTCTTGACAAGATTTCTTTATAGAAATAATATCATCTTCATCAAGACAATATGTCATGTGCGAAATCTGAGAAAAGCTTCGAGTTGTTGTAGTTTTAACGGGCCTGGTGGGTTTAGTAATGGATATATTACGAGTCTGAAAACGGCTTTCTAAAATTAAGCATGGACCATCTCCTCGTTATGATAATTCACAAATAGATTCAACCAGTTTCGTACATGCTTTAGTTTACGTTTCTTTATTCTACATGGAAAATAATTATCAAAACTTTCAGTTCTATCTTTGATATATTGGATGGTTCCCCCAATCAGGATTTTCTCTTTTTTTTGAAAGAAACGAATGGATATGATGCTTTAATCCGAGAAATCTACCTGCCATTGGGTACCATGTCCATCGGCTGAAGAGATGAGACATATATTCATCAGATCTGGTGTTCTTTCATCCGAATCAAATAACTAAGAAATCTTTGACCTATTGCGACGGATAGCACTTTATATTCAATGATTTTCATACAAGCTTCATGAACAAACATCTTATGATGGGAGCTGTCATGATAACTTTAGCAACAGTTGGAATAATTACAGCCGCCACACTGCCAGCCCAACAATCGTTTGGAATCTCAATGCCCACATTACAACGCGGCACAGGCTCGGGCGATGACGAGGGACCAAAAGCACCAATCGCCATATCTGGGGATAATATATACATTACATGGTGGACTAACGCGACTGGAAATGAGGAGATTATGTTTAGAGCTTCGAATGACGGAGGTACAACATTTGTGGATAAAATGAATCTAAGCAATTCCACAGAGGCAGACTCGGAAGACGTAGAAATAGCAGCAGATGGCGATCACCTAGTTATCACCTGGTGGGAACGCAACCAGACAGCAGAAGAGCCCGTTGTTAGAATAAGCTCAGATGCGGGAGCAACATTTGGACCATTACTGAAATTAGCAACTAATGGAACGATTGGAGTAGCATCGGAAGAAGAATAAAAGTAGTTCATCAATTAAAATAGCCTATTTATTTTATATTTTTTTTTCAATTTGAATTAGATAATTGTAATTCTTTGTTTAAGTACAGCGGATTTAGATAAAAAATGTTACCCGATAAAAGAAAGAATAGGATATTATACTATTAGTTAGGGAATATTTTTCAATTGGCAGAGTTAATATGTACTTAAGAATATTCAGAAAATAGCTAGCCAGGTTAGCTTCGAATCCATGAGGTACATGGGAACTGTTAATTTAATAAATATTTATTTTAAACATCAAAAAGGTCGGTTTTATAACAAAACAAAGATTACATCGGGCCCGGTGGGTTTAGTAATAGATATATTACGAGTCTGAAATTCCAAATTAATTATTCTGATATCAAAGTATAACTAAACAAATTGAATTAATTTTTATTTAATCCAGTTCTAGTTGCAGATACCTAAAATAAAGGGTCTTGCACAAAGGGCGTGGAGAACAAGACATGCAAGACCCGTATGAAATTGTTGTGGAATTAGATTAAACACTACTAACCTGACGCCTTTAAAAATAGCTTGTATTGTAGTCTTTATTCACTCTAGTTACAGCCTACTGCTGCAAAAGGGCAACTCAATAAGAATTGAAAGTATTGATTTTGGAGTTTCATGGTTATGATGAAGGATAAAACTATGTCCACCTTCATATGAAAATAATGGCTAGGAAAGAATTATCTCTCATATCGCATTCGATATCTAATATTAGTTTATTCTTTCAGAATGACAAGCTATCCTACTCGTTCATAAAACAAATGGGGATTAATGGACTAGGAGATGATAATCGTTATTTAGATTACATTTTGACCCGTCTGGAATAGGGCTAAATATACAATTATAAATCCATTTTGAATGTCATATTTGCTTAACAATCTTGAATAGCAATTTAGGATTATTCTTTATGAGTAGGATCGTGTAGATGTATAAATAATTTTATGACAATCTTATGAGGATAATGGATACTAATACTCATGTCTTTCAACCATCTTTGAGGAACAAATTCTTGGTTGAAATTGTTGGAACATTTATTTTAGTATATGCGATTTGCTCTGCGACAACTGTATATTCTGATAGTGGACAACTAGGAGTAATCGGAATAGGTTTGGTTCATGCATTGGTACTTACAGCTATTGTATATGCCATAGGATATCGCTCTGGTGCACAGGTTAATCCTGCAGTCACAATTGGATTATTGGTAGCAAGAAAAATAACGGGTAAGGAAGCCGTTGTTTACATAATAGCTCAAATTATTGGAGCAGTATTAGCTGCAGCGGTAGTATATTCAATCTTTGGTTCTGAAATGGCTGCTAGTGTAACCCTGCCATCAGATGATAATGTAGTTAGAGCCCTTATTTTAGAAACGGTGATGACATTTACCTTGGTATATGTTGTATTAGCCACGACTACCTCTAAGAACTTTAAGATATTACCGTTGGCTGGTGTAGCTATAGGTTTTACATTAGGTCTAAATGTTATTTTTGGAGGTTCGATAACCGGAGGTTCATTGAATCCTGCTCGTTCTTTTGGTCCTGCTTTAATGACTTGGAATTTTGAATATAATTGGATTTATTGGATAGCTCCAATAGTTGGTGGATTAATAGCAGCAGGAGTATATAAAATACTACATACGAAGGAAGAAGAAGAAAATGAACAACTTCCTCAAAAATAATTTTTTCATTCTTTTTAGTCTTAAATCTTATTGTTTTTCTAAAAATTATATGTGAAAGTTGACCTATGTGTTTAACTTAACTTGACATTTAAAAACTGTTACAAATAATAGTTCTCGTCTGCGCGATCAATTTCCTATGTCAGTAAATTCTTAATGCATCTAGTTAGAGGTCTATACGAGAAATTGAAACTAAAATGGCCTCTACCATAGTTCCTAGTGCCACGTATTATTACATACCTCGACATATTTAAAAACAAAATCCTAGTTTAGAAGTATTAAAGGTATCAATATCCTCCAGTGCCGTCAACTCTCAGATATATGGTTTTAAATTCTCATGCTTTTGTGCCCACCACCTTTGGAAAAAGTAGTTGCGAATCTATTGTTTTTTTGGCGACGGATACTTATCACATGAATGTAGCCTTTAATACTATTTCTCTAGGACGTCTATTAATTATATTGGAACTAAAGTTAATAAATAATATACTTGATTCTCTCTAAAACTATATAATAATCACAAAATTAGTTCTCCTCGAAATTATCACTTACTTTGATAATTGTGATACAACCAATTCTAAATTTAGCAAATACCTTGCATGTTCTATAATCCAAATTAAATCCTTTTGTCGGAGAACAATTCAAACTAATCATACAGTAACTTGGACTCATTATCACTTTCTTTTCCTCCTTAAAAATAATACAATTGGTATGACAATAACCATCAGAACAAAAATACCTATACCCAACATTAAACTCCAATAGTCGTTGAAAAACAATTTTACATTTAGCCAAGAATACGGAATCAAAACTAGCAAATCCAAAATGGAAAAGTCTTCCACCTTCCCTACGGCTAGACTGAATTTTCCAAACTTGGGTATATTATTCTGATCAAGAGTGTTATTACTCAAATTATTTTGACTGTTATAGACTATAATATAATATGTTCCTAATTTGTTCAATTTAGAATTTATTTCTTGTCGTTCCCAGTAACTTGTTTGTGTAAATGGCTCGTAAGTGGTGGAAGATGGTAGAGAATCATTATAGTCTTCGTTAATCATTGCTTGGTAATTTGTTGGAATGCCAAATGGCAAAGAACCAGTATTACTATCATTAGAACTGAATTATTGTGGTAACTAACATCGACAATATTATTATCTTTGATTTCATGAAATATTGGCTCAAGTAACATTATTGATGGAGTAAAGTTTACGAATTGATCTATTTTCGGAATAACTATTTGAGCATAAAAGCTACTATTTATCTGAGTGTTGTTAAATTTATAGAACCGCGCTTCAATACCATCCTTATCGTCTAAGGTTTGGTATATGGCTCAAGAAATAGTATGATTAGGAATAGTCATTGCTGAAGTAAATTTACTGTTATCATCACTGCCGCTGCTACTTAACAATTTGTGAGCCTCTACAAGCATTCCTTGTTTGTAGTCACACAATAGACAAGCGTTTAATACAATACTAAAAGCTAGCATTGGATATAAGGTCAGTAACCACATGGTAATTCAATAGCCAAATGTCCTATACATACTAAATTTTTTGTTCATAACAATATATCTAAAATAATATAGTATAATTACTCCTATCATTCATAATATTACATAATTTACAACTTCAAGTTTAACAAATTATGGTTATTGACAATGTTCCACTAGGGGTATATACTAATATGTCAAAATATGGGCCCGGTGGTTTCCGCTGCATTTTTACCGCAAGGAGAGTGTCATTTAATAAAATTAACAATACAAATAGATATTTTGATCTTATTGGAGTTATACAGGTTAAGTGACGCTCATAAGCTTAATTCAATTAACTGCTAGACTGTCATTAAATAATTATTTAACCAAAAAAATGTTGGTTGTCAGCCTATAGCAGCAGTAATACTTTCCTTTCAAACATCTGGTTTGATCACCACAATGATATCGATTGTGATTGTTATTGGCATTACCTATGTAATTTATTATCTTACCGATCCTATATATAAGATTCTTGGAAGACGTGGCTCGTTAATTATTACAAGAGTATTCGCTATTCTGGTTGCAGCAATAGGAGTTCAATATATCGTGAATGGACTTGAATCGTTATTAAACAATTAGTTATGTTGTATGGCAAAAATATATCTACAATTTAATTAATGATTTGATCATCATCATGTTTTTGATGATACATTTCTACCATCTCGCCATTTAGATGTAACATTATCAAGGTTAAAGTTTACATTATTGGCTCTTTACTCAAATGACTTCCTAAATATTTTAACCTATTTTCTAAATCTGTTCCCAGAGGATACATTTTATCATTATTTGTATATTCATAAAGTTACACCTGAGAAGTTTTACAATTGGGACAGTATTGATAATATAACCAATGCCATAATTTTGTATCATCATTAAATTCAGGGTGATTGTGCCTTAATTGAGGATGGAAGTGTCCTTTACAACTCTGGCAGTGCATAGGTAGTATTAGGTCGTAATATTATTAAACCGTTATGTGAGTATGAATCATTTTGACTCAATCTAATACAAGAGTATGAAATCTTATTTCCTATGAACGATTTACGTACGTTCAATCGTAATCCTCAAGGTTTGACAATAGGTCCAATGGAGACTTGTACCTAGCAGAATATGGTCCCAATTCTGAACACGAAATTAATCATCTCATAGTATAAGGTAAGATGGTTAGCCATATGTTGCGGGATTCAATGAGTACCTGGTATATCGATAGGAAATTGCGTTTTAGTTCGTATGCTTATTTGATAATCGACTTCGGCTTTTTAGTATATCCGTTTATAAAGTACATTAAATTCAGTAAGAATGACGTTAAATTATAAATAATAGTATAAGATTCAGATTTTGGGATATTAAAATGGGAACCCATATACAGATTATAATGCATCCTAAAACTGATCGAAAGTGGGTGAAGGTTTCATTAGAGTTGCTGATACCAAAGACGTACCACCATCACAAATGAAAGAAGTTCAAGTTGAGGGTGAAAGTATTTGTATTGTTAACGTTGACGGAAAATACTATGCTATTAATAATATTTGTACCCATGAAGGCGGTCCTTTAACAGATGGTACCCTCGATGGATATGAAGTTGAATGTCCTTGGCATAATTCTAGATTTGATGTTAGAACAGGAGATGTAACAAGCCCACCAGCAAATGAACCAGAACCTGTGTATGAAGTAAAAATAGAAGATAATAATATCTTGATTAAGTTACAAGGTAAAAGTAAATCCTCGCCTCAATTTGAGCTAGAATTGTTAGAAAAAATTAAAGTGGAGGGAACCGATGTAATGTCATTTAAGTTTAGTAAACAAGATAATCAAGTAGAAGAGGACAAAACATCGTTACTATCGAGATATACTGCAGGTCAATTTGCCTTTTTTGATATAGGCGGTGTCAATAATGATCCCAAAGGTCCGATTAGGCATTTTACTATTTCATCTTCTCCAACGGAGAACTTTATAATGTTTACAACAAGGATGAGGGATTCTCCATATAAAAAGAGGCTTACTACCTTAGAGGAAGGGACCAAAGTCAAGGTAAGGGGCCCAGAGGGACAATTCGTGTTACATGACGATTATTCAAAGCCCGCCGTGTTTCTTTCCGGAGGAATAGGTGTTACTCCATTTAGAAGTATGATAAAGTATGCTACAGATAAACAACTGCCCCTAAAAATAGTAATGTTTGACTCCAATAGGGATTCAGATAACATCCTTTTCAAAAAAGAGTTTGATGAATGGACAAAATTAAACAAAAATCTTCAGCTTATATATACAGTTAGTGAAGCAAAACATGATGATGATCAATCAAATGTTAATGGTTGGAAAGGAGAACAAGGAAGAATAGACAAGTCAATGATTCTAAAATATCTGGATAATGCTTTATTAGACAATTCAATATTCTACATTTGTGGCCCTCCAAGCATGTTGAAGGCTATGCAATCATTATTGCAAGAAGAATTAAAAATTTCAAAAGAAAAGATCAAGGTGGAGGAATTTACGGGTTATTGACAAAACAACTTTTGGAAAAACATTATTATCTGTTGGAGTTGAGAAATTCAAAGATAATTAACCAGTAACAAAAGTGGTTAACTCGTTTCTAATTTTTTCTCTCCGTTTGTTGTAATGGAATATCTTCAAAGACGAAAGAGTAAAATAATTTATTTTTGGCTTAGATAAGAAACACCCTCCAACCACAACGATAGAAGAACTTATCATCTCTATTACCGTAATTGGTTTCGAATTAAATAAATTTACTTATGTTTGTTCGTGATAGATGTGAGAAATATAAATATGTTAAAAATAATTAAACTAAACATTCATTGTCTTAGATCTCGATTCATTTGAAGAGTTTTTTATTTTTTATAATTTCGTTTGTTTTCTCTTCTCCCTCCTTTATCGAATTCTTAATTGTCTGGGGTGAGAAATCTGCATTTTCTGACATATGAGGATATGGCTCTTCACGTTTTACATGATAAATTTCTTTGATTTCTGCACCATGCTCTTGTTTATATATTTTATATTTTTGACGTATTCTCTTAAGTTGTTTTTCATCTATCCGTAATTTATCAACATTATTTTCTATAGTTTGGTAAAGCTCTTCAATATAATCGAGATATCTCGATATTACCTTTGACATTTGTATATTGTGTTCTGTTTTATCAGAAAACATAATGTCCCTAGCTCTATGATAAACTTCGGGTATATTCTTTGGCAAACTATCTATATTCTTTGGATAATTTTCTATTATGTATATTCTTTTATCCCTTTTTGGTGAAGCTTCTATAACCTCTCTTAATGGAGTATTACTAAGTAAACTACCGTCCCATGCAAAGACTCCGTCTTTTACTTTTATCCAACTAAAGTTATATGTTGGATAAGCAGATGTAGCCAATACGTGTGTAGCAGTTATTTGCTCTTTATAACTATCAAATGTTAAAGGGCGTGCGTTTAAAACATTTACCGCTGTCAAAATTAAGCGTACATTAGAATTTCCTTCTGGTTTTAATTTATCATAATTGATGTATCTTTCCAAGGTTTTTGCTAAAGGTGAATGATCATATAGAAAGGTCCATTTTTGTGGTGTAAAATATTCTGGATCCTTTAAAGCGTATTCTGGTATCCACCTAGGGACAAACATTTTATTATTTCCAAAAATGGCAGAACTGTAAAAGGACTTTATTTGTTTTACTTTCATCTCCATTTCAATTCTATTCGAAGAATAGGTTTCTTTTATTCCTGCTACTGCTGCAGATAAAGGTGAATAATAGGGATAATAGTCAAACTTGGAAAGTACTTGCAATGTTTTCATATACCAATTCCACACAGAAAATGGAGAAAGTTTATCTATATCTACAAAGCCTTCGGATAGTTCCAGCCAAAAATTCTCTAAGAGCTGATCTATATTATCCTCCCTTTTACTACCTGCTATTATTGCTGCATTTATACCACCAATGGAAGTACCCGCAATTACATCTAGATGGATATTATTTTTTACAAGAGCTTTATAGACACCACATCCAAAAGCACCCAGAGAGCCACCACCTTGAAGTATCAATACATTTTCGATGGTATTGTTAGACATAGTCAAATTCTCTCCTTAGTCCTGTAATTACTTGCTATTACTTTTTTACTTGTCATCTCTAGTCCTCACTCTACGTGATGGTTGTGAATCAATTGATCATAGAATCTGACTGATTTTATATTTACAAATTCAAGCATACCGTACCTTGACAACTCCCTGCCAAAACCACTTTTTTTTAATCCACCAAATGGAACTCTAGGATCTGAAGCTACGACATTATTAACAGATACCATACCTGACTCGATAATGGTTGAAAGTCTTTCTGCTTTGTCTAAATCTTGAGTCCATATACTTGCTCCTAAACCATATTCTGAATCATTGGCAATTCTTATGGCTTCTGCATCATCACTGGCTACAATAATTGGAGCAACCGGACCAAACACCTCTTCCTGAGCTATAGACATTTTTGGTTTAATGTTTTTGAGAACTGTTGGTCTATAAAAATAGCCTTTTTCCCCTACTTGTTCTCCTCCTGTGAGAACTTCTGCACCCTCTTTAATCGAGGTTTTAATCTGAGAATCTATTTTCTTTAGGCCCCTAGCATTTACAAGAGGTCCTATATCAGTATTATACGATAAGGGATCGCCCACATTAAGAGCTTCAGTTTTTTGAACGAATTTTTCAATGAACTCGTTGGCTATACCTTTTACTACAATAAAACGCTTTGATGCTATGCAGCTTTGACCACAATTTATAAAGCGTCCCTTTATCGCACCTGAGGATGCTTTATCAATATCGGCGTCATCACACACTATGAAAGGGTCACTTCCTCCCAATTCTAACACCGTTTTCTTTACTTGAGACGTAGCCCTTTGCGCAACTGTTGCACCTATGGGAACACTTCCTGTAAAGGTCACAGCATTAATATCTGAATCAATTAATGACTCTGCAATTCTTGAGTCACCTATTAGTGTTTGAAATACTCCTTCCGGCATTCCTATATTATCGAAAGTATTTTCTATTTTAATTCCACATTGCATAGTTGCACTAGATGGTTTTAATACAATTGTATTACCAACCATTAGTGAAGGTGCCGCAAATCTTAATGCTTGCCAGTAAGGAAAGTTCCACGGCATTATACTGCCTATTACTCCAATAGGTTGAAATTTTATCAAGGTTTTTCTTGCATCCGTATTTAGAATTTCATCCGTAGAAAGGATTTGTCCATTATCTGCATAATATTCCATCGCCCAAGCACATTTTTCAACTTCGGATCTAGCTTCTTTTATTGCCTTACCCATTTCGTTTGTGGCGGTTCTAGCGAGGTTTTCTTTATCTTTTCGTAATTCATTAGCAAACGCATGGAGAAAATCTGTTCTTTTGTTTGCATCTTTTTTCCATTCTTGAAATGCAATTTTGGATTTCTTTACTCTGTCATTTATCTGATCTTTGGTCATATTTTGGTATTGGTTGATAACCTGTTCTGTTGCAGGATTTATTGTTTCAAATTCCATCGCTAAAGAATCTTTCATGGATTTATTACCCCTCTACCTACAATTTTGCCCTCTTTCAGCATCGTCAATGCTTGTGTTGTCTGATCAAGTTTAAACCGATTTGAAATTAGCGGTTTTATTACTCCTCTTTTAGCTAATGAAACTAATTCTACTAAATCGTTTATCGTTCCAGTATATGATCCGATTATACGATATGCTCTTGTAGGCATACTTACTAGACCCAATTTTAATTCGCCTCCAAATAGTCCTACCAAAACTACTCTTGCCCTTCTTCGTAGAAATTGCATATCAATTTCTACGGTTTTTGATGCATTGACAAAATCAATTACCGCATCAGCGCCAACATTGTTGGTTAATTCCATTATTGCCTTTACAGGATCTTCTTTTTTTGAATTGATTGTATCATTGGCGCCACTATCTTTGGCCGTTTTTAATTTGTCATCGTCGATATCCAGCGCAATTATCCTAGCGCCAGTAACTGCGCTCGCTAATTGTATGGCCATCAAGCCTAATCCCCCTGTACCAACAATCACAACGTTGTCATTTGGTTTTAGATTAGCATTCTTTACCGCTCCATACGCAGTAAGGGCAGAACATGACAAAGTTGCAGCTGCATCCATATCCAAATCATCGTCTATTTTTACTAGATATTTGTAACTTGGTACTAAAACATACTCTGAATAGCCTCCATCTAAATAGACGCCTAATGATCTTGGTTTGTCACAAAGGTTTTCCTCGCCACTTCTACAAGCAGGACATAAACCTTCACCTATCCAAGGGTATACGATAACTTTTTCATTTTTGCTAAATCCTTCAGCTTGATCTCCTAGACTTTCTATAGTGCCTGCTATTTCGTGACCTGGAGTCAGGGGATATTCTACTCCTCTATCAGTTGTTTTTAAGATTTGTCCATCAAGGCCTTCATATCCTCCATCCCACAAATGAATATCACTATGACAAACTCCAGAAGAATTAACTTTAACAAGAACCTGAGGCCCCATGGGTTTAGGAATTTCGAGTTGTTGTACCTCCAAAGGTCCATGAGGTTTAGTAATTCTTGCAGATTTCATATATGTGTTAGGAAGTTACTGCTTATAAAGAATGATCAATAAAATAGCGGAAATTAAAAGATGTATCAATATCTATTTTTTATGAATATTAATTGATACTCTTGGTAATAGTTACTCAATTCATTCATTCCTGCAGAATCTGTTAAAAATAATATACTCTAGTTTATTATTATTCCATAAATGGATTCATTCTTGGCATATGTACCCCTAATTTCTCTTCTAATAGTCGCTGGGCTTTTTGTTGTGGCAATAGTAAATTTTTCACTTTTAAGAAAAAATACGCAAAAACAAAGTGAACAGTGGATAAAAAATTTGAAAATGCAAAGTGAACAGCAAATTTATTCTAGAATAATGGATGTAAGGCTTAAACTGGAAAACACCGAAACTTTTACCAGGATGGCAAAGGAAAGTCCTGTTTTTGAAGAACGATTTTCCTCAGTTGATAGTCCGGACGAATATTATATTATCGTGGCATTCCTAGACTTATTTGAATACTTATTTGCGCTTGATAAAAAAAATATGATTGATCCTGAAGTATGGTATCGCTGGAGAGGTCTTGCGAAAACAATAATGACTATACCGAAATTTAATAAAGTATGGGATAAAACAAATCATATTCATTCTGTTGAATTCAGAGATTTTATGAATTCTCTATGAGTAATTTGATTTAGGATAATCTATTGGCTAGGATGGCAATGATATTTCCCGAAAGTTGTTGATAAAAGTACATGAGGTAGACCAAAACACAATAGTTTCCATAATATATACGACATTAATTTCCAAATAGTCTTTTGATTATGATTCTATAAACAGGATTTAAAACATCATGAAGTTAATTAATTTCTTTGGTGAATTACTATTTTTAGTATAATTCATATTTCATTAATCTGTATTTTTAACCCTTGTTGTAAAAGTCTAGATAATTTGTGTCACTTTTTATTATTTATTTTGTGCCTCCACTAATCAATCACGGTGTATGGATTTTCTTTCCATGACCTATTTTTGTTTAACGTTTTCATCATAGATATCTTTAAAATCTCTGAGTTTAACAACATTTTGTCTTCCTTCTACTTCCTGTTTCCATGCTATGAATCCTCCTTCGATACTAAAGGCGTTAAATCCTTGTTTGTTAAGCTCATCTGCGGCTATGTCTGCTCTTTTACCCACTGTAGAGTAAAGATATACTGGAACTTGTCTAAGTCTATCTAAATCACCATTTTTTGAGTCCCTTATTAGCTTTGTAAACGGGATGTTGACAGCTCCAAATATATTGCTATTACCGCCATCGGCCTCTTGTTCTTCCAACTCCTCTCCATCTCTTACATCAATTATGATATATTTGCCTGGTTCGCCCCTTTTTTTCTCCAAGTCTTTAGGTGCTATTCTATTTGTCATTAACACACAATAACATGCTATAACTATATTTAATTTCCTTAGGCCTAGACTACTCTAGTACAAACACTCAAATTGCAAGGGAAAAATCGAAATTCACAATACAATTGCCTTAAATGTATCTTTTAAAGGAAAGAACGATGTGCTTAACCTTATTTATACTCCTGACGTGGCATTTGTAGTCAGAGACATAAGTAAGGATAAAAAATTAGCAATTGATTATACGTCAAAATGGAACAATGTTGCTATTGTTTGTGATGGGATCCGAGTAGTCGGATTAGGAGATGTTGGTCCTGAAAGGCAATTCCAGTCATGGAAGGAAAATCAGTATTGTTCAAAGTTTTAGGTGGGTGTAAATGCTTATACCTTGTGTATTGACACCAAAGATAAGGAAGAGAAAATTAAGTTAGTTAAATCTATTCAACCAATTTTTAATGCGATAAATATATCTAATCATAAAATAAGAATAGGAACCAAATGAGATAAGTACAAAGATATGCTCATTTACCCTCGATGATTTGAGGTTTTTTATTATTTATTGTCATATTTAATTTTAAATTTAAATCTAACATATTATATTCTATTATAGGTCTAAAATATGCAGAAAATTATCATTTACTGCCCTATCATTCTTTTTCTTTCAATTTCTTATATAAACATTGTAGAATTTGCAAATGCACAATCACCAGTAAATAATAGTATTGATAATAGTATTGACATTAGTGGTATTTACTTGTCTGACAAGCAAATTATATATCATGTTATACAAACAAATAATTCAATTTGGATATTAGGGACTGATGCTCCAAATCTTAAGTCCAACACCTTTGTAAGCATTTTTAGTGGGACGTTAGAAAATAACAATAACAAAATAACTGGAAAATGGATAGATTATCCATTATCAAATGATACTAAAAGTGGGAATGTTATTTTTAATCTTTTGATTGACGATTCGAATAATAATAATATGACTTTAACTAAGAACCTGTCAACATCAGGATCAAACAACGTTTATCCAGCAAATATATTGACCAAATATGACCCCAGTCTTCATGGTCCTTTAACAATTTATGTGTCAATGGAAAATATATTAGTTGATATTCCCCGGTCGCCTTTGACCGATATTTTGTATGTAGGAATAAGTGGGCAAAAGAATAATGATACTCCTTTAGCTGCAACAAAATACTTGGGACCTAAAGGGTTTGGTTCAAATATAACTACAGATCTAAGAATTGGTCCTTTTTTAATTGATGATGAAAATGATTCTCTAAAACTATACATACTGGGACTAGATAAGGAAGATGGCACCACATCATTTACATTAATCAGTCTTAGAAATGCACTAATTCAATTAATGGAATCGTCCTACAATGTTACGAATCTAGTACCGGCTACAAATATCATTAGTTCATTATCACCTGCATTAATTCCGACAGGATGTAATGGTTTAGTATTTATAGATAAATTGGAATTATCTTCTGCAGCTTTGAGAAATTTAACCGCCTTTAATGAAGAAAACTATCCAGAAAAAACTTATACAGGAACAACAAGTCCACCAGGTTGTGGTCCACCTTCTCAATATGTCATCAAACTATCTATAACATCTCAATAATATGCATATTTATGAAGCTAGGAATAATATTATGAAAATAATCACATCCTGTATATCTAATTCTTACAACATCTTTAAACAAGTCCTACATATAACAAATGCAATTAGCTTGAAAGGGAATATAGGCTCAAATCAAATAAAAATATTCAAATTAAACACTGAATATCTAAATTAGAATAGTCGTCAATTTTTTTCGAGTATGCGAGACTTTATTAGTTAATAAGCAAAATTGTCAATAATTTCTCTCTATAACCGCGTTTTCCGGAGTGATCCTAGATGCTATTGAGATGATAAGGCTAGTATAAGATGGTTGTTGACCATGATAACAGTAATTTAGAAATAGTTAATGAACACAGCCATTTTGTAATATAGTTTAATATAAAAGGAAATAAAAGTTAGTTAATGGGTCTAGAATCAATTGGCATTTCAGAGATAATAAAGAAAGATGTTAAAGTAATTGATCAAGAACAAAATATTTTTGCTGCTTCTAAGGTTATGATAGACAATAGTATAGGTTCGGTTGTAATTATTGATAATAACGACAGCAAGAATCCAGTAGGCATTATTACAGAAAGGGATGTGGTTAGAATAGTAAGCACATTTTCGTTATCAGATTTGGAAGTACCTATCAGAGAACTCATGAGTAATCCGTTAATTACGCTCTCGCAAAATGCTTCCGTTTTAGATGCAATGAAATTGATGTATGAGCGAAAGATAAGAAGAGTGATTGTTCTAGAAGGAAATACTCTCTCAGGGATCGTTACTGAGCATGACCTATTTAAACTTCTCATGAGTAATAGGGAATTAATTACCACAGTCATAGCTCCTGATTCTCCAATACCTCAAAAAGAGCTATACGAAGATTTTTCACATTTTTGGTTTAGTAATTCTTTTTATAAATAGCAATAACCGATGATAGAGACATCCTTAATTTACAAAACTCATTCTTACCCAATTAATTGAAAGATCACTTATTCGGATTAATCATAGTTTTTTTTAAAAGTCAATATGAATATGTCTTGTCATCTTGTATATCCGTATCTCTTATTGTTTATTATAGAATAGCTAATTCTTTTCAAATTTTACAATTAATGATTTAATATTTCTAAATCTCTATTTATATAGTATGTTATATTATGATTTTTGCTTTGACAAACCACAAAAATGTAAAATTTTCATTTAAACATTCTATCATGACTCTAGCATTATTTGGACTAATAATTCTGTCAGTAGTTCCAGCAATGCTTAGTGGCTTTTTTAATACTAAAACTGTTGCAACTACTGCAACAAACATTGTTCCAATCGTATTGGCACAAGGAGAGGATCCGTTCCCATCAGTAGTTAATGAAAAATTGACACCAGCTCAACAACAAGCTCGTGAACAGCTTTTGAAGGAACAGGGCTTTTCAGTTAATGTGATAGCGAAAAATCTTAGCGCACCATTAAATCTCTTATATGGACCCGATAACGCTCTCTGGATTACGGAGCGAGTAGGAAAAGATGTTTTACGAGTAGATCCAATTAATGGCACAATACTCAGTAAAATGCCTATTCCTAACGTCAATCAATCCGGAGGTCAGGATGGTGTTTTGGGAATGGCATTTGACCCTAACTTCAACAGTACTAATCATATTTACATTGCATACACCTATGAGGATGGCTCCGTGGGAGTTCCCGATCTCAGAACCAAAATTACCCAATTCACCTTCGACCCCTCTACTAACAATATTAGTGAGCCTAAAGACCTAATAACTGGTCTGTCAGGAAGCAGTGATCATAACTCCGGTCGTATGACATTTGGTCCAGATGGAAAGTTATATTATACTATAGGTGATCAGGGTAAGAACCAGCTAGCTTTAGCATGTTTGAATAATATGGCACAGCATCTCCCCACCACTCAGCAAGTTGCTGCCAATAACTGGAGTACCTATGAGGGTAAAGTACTCCGTATGAATCCTGATGGCTCAATCCCTGAAGACAATCCTGTAATAAACGGAGTCCAGAGTCATATCTACACCTATGGACATCGTAATGCTCAAGGTATAACAGTTGGTCCTACAGGTGATATCTATATTTCAGAACATGGAGACAATTCCGATGACGAGGTCAATCGCCTTGTAGCAGGAGGAAACTATGGATGGCCTTATGTCTCAGGCTACATTGATGACAAGGCATATCAGTATTATAACTGGTCGGCTGCAAAGAATTGTCCAGAACTAAAATTTAACGATGTTGCACCAGCACCTCCTGGTGTAACTGTAAAGAACGAAAGTGAATTCAACGCTACAAACTTTGTACCACCAATTGCTACATTCTATACCGTAGAGAAAAACTTTAACTTTACGCAGGCAGCCAAGTCATGTGGAAAGATGGCTTCTACCTGTTACCCAACCGTAGCACCATCAAGCCTACGCCTATATACTTCTGACACTATTCCTGGATGGGAGAATAGCTTACTTATGACTACATTGAAAGGAGGCAAAATCATCAAAATAACTTTGGATGATAACGGTACAGCAGTCAAAGGTAAACCTCAAGAGCTTTTCCGCTCAGAGAACCGCTACCGAGACATAGCTTTTAGTCCCGATGGAAGCACAGTATACGTAATTACGGACATGGGAGGTCCAGTGCAGGCTATAAAAGAAGGTCCAATCACGCCTACCACAACTCTTTGGAGCCCAGGAGCACTTATAGCATTCAAGTATATGGGAGCAGAAGGAGGCGGAGGAGGAGGTAACTCGACTACACAATAGATACTTTGTTATTAATGCTGACTTACCTTTTTTTCTTGTTAGATGTATCCCAGTCTTGACTGTTCCATGTATCTTCCCAACGAGAGAACAATCAACATTACAAGTTCAAACGACACGAGAAAGTTATTGATTTGAAGCTAGAGGTAGGATGAAAAAGTCGCTGCTTCAAAAAAATTTGAATTAATTAGCTGTACGGTGACGGTTTCTCAAATGATTTTTTCAATCAGTCTTCAAATAGGTCATCATCATCATCATCATCATCATCGTCATCATGTATGTTATAAGCTGTAGCAAAGCAGCCTCTTATTTGCTGTGGTGTAGCGAATCCCGTAGTTCCAGCTATATTGTCAAGACAATTCTGAAAATTATCGTAATTTTGTTTATTTAGGTTATTGTCATCCGAGCCTGTATTTGCTTGTGTTCCCGAATTTGGTTGGGCGAATGATGCGCTGGATACATCCACTGAGGAAAATAACATTGCGACTAAAACGAATGAAACGCCAATAATTGTCATTTTACAAGTAGTCATATGCATGATATTTCGTACAATAAACTATAAAAAGACTTTCAAAATTGAATAGAATAATAACTAACGTATACTATTTCTGAAATATTTAACATCACTTATATAAAAAATATATATATTATAAAGGAAATAATAATGTCTAAGGGCATTAACTTAGTTTTTATCATTATGCAAAATTCAAATAACCAAATTCTAGTAAGAAAAAGAAATGATAATACTGAGTCCTTCGATTTAAATAAGCTAACTTCATCGATCAGTAGATCGGGTGTACCATTTACTATGGCAAAAGATATAGCTGAGTCAATAAATGATTATATAAAAATCAATAATAATGATAATTTGGTAAGATCCAATGAAATAAGAGAATTTGTAATTAGCGAATTAAAAAAAAGAAATCAAAAAACCATTGCTAAATCATACTCTGGTTATAGCAAAAATAAAGTCACAAAAATAAGAGAAGAACAAACACACGATATTAAACATGATTCAAAAACTATACCCACTACAGAATCGCATCAAAAACAATTCTCAAAGGACAAAGACAACCCTACTGGGAGTGGAGCTAAGAGATAACACCCACTGACTTTCAGTAACAAATCTTTTACTTGTTATATATCTACATACATTTTATAATTATAGAAATTTGTTATGTATTTTATAAAGGTCCTTGTAATTGGCTAGTTCATAGGTATGAATACTTTTTTGTCATCTTATGCTTATGGTTGTAAATCAAATATTATGAAATTTCACTTAGATAAATCGCTATAACTTTTTTAGTATAAAGTTTAATACTAAGTATATATTTGTTTCACCTTTAATTCTCATGAATGAAAGGTTAGTGATAGTTATGGTCTTAATGGCTGCGGTTTTTGTAGGAATACCCTCCATGACAACGGCATTTGGAGATCTCTTCCCAAATAATCCTGGTACCATTCCTGACATTAGTAATAGTAATGGTGACTTCTTCTATAATACTCCGTCTAACACTCCCGATGCTAGTAATAGTAAGATTGAAGTCAATAATAACCAAAGCATTAATCAAAAAGGCGATGTAATTATAGGCGGTCAAAACTGTGCAGAAATTAATGTTAACTCACAGAATACTGCCGGCGATGAAGGGCTAGACTGCCACAATATTCAAGATCAGAGTCCAGAAAATCCAAATACACCTGAATAAAATTAGCATATGCAATAGGAATAAAGGTCAATTGACATAGATATTCAATATCAAATATCAGTGGATGACAATTAGTAACTAAATACAATCTAACATACCATTTTTTGAATTTATACGGTGACTAGCTAATGCTGTTCTACATAATATGTTTATAATTTTTTTAGGATAACCAAAACTTAAACAATCCAATTATAAAATAATAGATAAAAGTATGATTCAATTAATTATATCATTTGAGTTCTACTAAAAATCTGAAAAATGATCATATTACAATACGAAGAGTAAGAAATATTGCTCAAAAATGTTCAGATAATTTATATTCAAATAAAGAAGTTCCCTTGGAGCATATTGAAATTATATCCGTGATCATAGAAGAGTTTGTAGATGACTTTCATCACGGGAAAGAAGAGAAGGCCTATTTCCCTGAAACCAAAGAAAAAGATGCGTTTGCAGAAGACATCCGCAAGTTTTTGATAGAACACGAGTTAGGAAGAAGGATAGCAAATATGTTGAGGAGAGAAATAACAGTATTGAAAGAAAACTATAGTAAAGATAAAAACAAAATGTTACAAAATAATTACAAAAACAAACTCGAAGAGCCGGTAGCGAGATTCCTAAAATCATATGCTGTTTTTATAGATGATCATACAGGGAAAGAGGATAAATTCTTTGATTTAGTAGAGTCTAGTAAATCTCTGTCTTTAGATGAGGACAAGAGACTATTAGAACACTATGAAGTATGTAAAAACCAGGTAGGTGGGGAAACAAGGATTCAACAAATGCTCAAACTAATAGACTATTTAGAGGAACAAGATTGGATGAAATAATTAAACTATATCTATAGTTAATCATCATCCATTACAGAATAGTATGTTTTATATCACCAAAATACTTTGATTTGAAAAAAAAAACTAAAGTCTGTCATTGATATTAGAACCAATTTTTAATCCTATTTATTTGGAAATAGTATTGACAAGATTCCATTTAAATTTGATTAATGTACGAATTTACAATTAAGAGCCTATCCCAAAATTATCCTTCTATAGATGATTATGAAACAGGAGAACTGTACCAGTCCAAGATAGTTCTCTGCGTTTTTCTCGTACCTGGTAAATAATTTTCGGAACCTATTATGCCATGAATTGGTTCTTTCTACAACCCATCTTCTTGCAGAATATTTTTTCCGATTTAAGATCTGTTGTGTTTCAGCTTGATCTCATCACCTTTTTTTCTTTTGTGTGGAATATGCAGAGCCTCGTTTGATTAGTTCCTGTTCATCAGGTTCGGAATTGTATGCTTTATCTAGACATAGGTGTTGCAGTTTTCTTCTTTTTTCTGGTTTAGTTTTATATGATGATGGTCGTCGTCTGATAACCGCACTATCAACCACTTCTGTTACCAGTTTAATATCATGAGTATTAGCAGAGGATATTACAACCGATATCGGGATACCTTCCTTATCTGTCAAAATGTGTCTTTTTGTGCCCAGTTTGCTCCTATCTGTAGGATTATTTCCGGTCATCACCACCCTAAAGGTGACTTTATAGATATAGAATCTAGCGATTGCCATGTCCAGTTGATACCAATGAGGTTATCATAGATTTTCAACAGTCTAATCCATATCCTTTTGAAGACGTCCAGTTTATTCCATTGCTGGAATCTCCGATGACAGGTAGAACCCGAACCATATTCATGAGGTAGCATCTTCTACTGACAGCCTGTTCTTAGTATGTATAGGATACCGTCAAGCACCTTTCTGTATGGTACAATTGGGCGACCTATAGTTTTATATGGTTTCTCATTGGGCAAAATTAGCTTGATCTCATCCCATAATTCATCCGAAATATTTATGATGGTACAAATATCTTTTCTGTCCTTAGCTCTCTCTTTCTGGATACAGGACACAGTTTAGCAAGAGAGATAAGGAGCTATATTTCTATCGAATTTTGGGATAGGCTCTAAGATAGTGGCAAGGGAATCTTACAAGAGCGTTACAAAATTCAAGAAATAAAGGAAGTCATTAAGAATTAGAAATCGAATTATTAATATTGAAAATGAAATAAACAAAAGAAGCTGATATGGATGAAATAAAACATATACATATCTTTCTTATCTCTTAATACTAGTAACTACAACAACTGCACAATTCAATTAATCTAATAAATTACTTGTTGCTTTCTTGCATAGGCTTCTCTTGCTACACTAATTGCACCCTTTCGTAATAACATCGCCCTATATACTATTTGTTTTGCTGTTTCCATTGCAACCTTTCTGATACTGAATTCAGATGTGTTGTCTGCCTGATCTGTTGACGAAAGTGAGTTGTATAGTGCTCTTTTGACATTATTAGTAATTTTATATTCTATTAGATCAAAGGCTTCTTTTTCAGTTCGACCTTGATATTCAACAAATGAGCCTATGACACCGCCAGCATTTGCAAGAAAATCAGGAATGATTAGAATACCATTGTTTACCAAATATTGATCAGCTGATGGAGTTGTAGGAATATTTGCAGCTTCTACAATTATATTTACATTATTTTTCAATAACTTGGGAGCAGTATTGTCGTTGATAACACCAGTCAAAGCGGCAGGAATAAAAATATCAGTAGCAACATTAAAAATTTCATCTTTATCTAGAAGGTCATAACGGTGTTGCTGCTGCTGGTGATTGTCTAAAAGATCACTCAATCTAGCCTTTTCTTTCATATCACTCATTAATTGCGGAATATCTAAACCATTTTCATCAAATACAAATCCTGAGACATCACTAACTCCTATAACTTTTATATGTAAATCGTTCAAAAATTTTGTAGCAAATGAGCCCACGTTACCAAATCCCTGAATAACGACTTTGATATCATCACTTTTTTTATCCAGACTAGTTGTAAGATCAAAAAAAGGTCTGGAAGCCTTTGATCCTTCATGCTTGATATCTCTTAAAAAATCTAACGTAGTTCGTAGAGCAACACTCACACCGTATCCAGTTGTTCCTAGTTCGTGAGGAATTCCTCCAAGTTCCTGTGGTTTACCAGTACATGCACGCATATCACCTATTTCATGTGCAAATACTGCCATATCCAACTCGGTTGTACCAACATCAGTAGCTGCAATATATTGTGAAGGACAATAGGGGCTTATCATTTTGGCAAAGGATTTCATCCATTCTACTTGGTTTACCTTACTAGGGTTTGCAATAATACCTCCTTTAGCTCCACCAAATGGTAGTCCAGCTGAAGCACATTTCCATGTCATTGTTCTTGCAAGTTTAAATACCTCAGCAGGAGTAACACTTTCTGCAAATCTTATTCCTCCCTTACCTGGGCCAGTGGATGTATTATCAATGACCAAAACACCCTTCATACCTGTATCAGGATCATAAACCTGCAATACTTTTTCAGGACCCCATTCGTCTATTTCAGACCAGCCGGAATTACCTTTTATATCATGTTGCTCCATACTAGGCCCTAAATGTGAGTGAGATAAAGATGAATCAGAGTTAACCATTTCAATTTTTAATATTTATGATATCTTATAATTATACTATATAGGTACAAAGTCACTTCTATTTGTTAAACATATTTCCTATAAATAATATACCTCTGATAACAATCAAAAAAAAAATAATGATTGTCAAATCAAAAATCTGTATAACCATGGTAATAAAAGATTACAAATACCATATTGCCAGATAAGTATGAAATTTATTGTCAAAGAAATATTCGCGGTATTTTAACATAGTAATGGGAAGACTATTGATTTTATTTTCTTTTTTGAACTCTATAAATAGCGTAATATACTACTTTTCTTGTGGAAGCACCAATCGGACAAATATTACAGGATTTTGCAGTAATAATGATAATTGCCTCTGTAATGACTTTGATTTTTTACAAATTAAAGCAACCTGTAGTTATAGGATTCATTGTGGCTGGCATCATAATTGGCCCCTATAGTCCACCATTTAGCCTCATTCACAACTTAGATGTGCTGAATCTATTTGCTGAAATGGGTGTAATCTTATTGCTTTTTACTGTTGGAATGGAATTTCCAATCCAAAAACTAAAGGAGGTTGGAAGAAAAGCAATTGTTATAGCTTCAAGCGAAGCTTTTGGAACGTTAGTAATAGGTTTTATAGTTGCACAATCATTGGGATTAGGATTTTACGACAGTCTATTTATTGCACTTGCAATATCAGTAACAAGCACTGTCATTATAATGAGAGTTCTTGGAGAACTCAAAATGATGAAAGATGAGTCTGCTACTCTAATTTTAGGGACAACCATCATTGAAGATATAATTATAATTTCACTATTGGCAATATTTCAATCCGCAGGTGCCAGTGGAGAATTTTCTATATATGAAATCATAGTTTCTGTAGGAATAACCATAGGTTTTATAGCCGGAGTATTAGTGATAGGCTCCAAAATTATTCCTAAGTTAATGGATGTGGTAGCAAGAACCAATCAACACGATGTACTAATAGTCGCAGCAGTAGGTGTTGCTTTTGCATTAGCCTTCATATCATTTCAGTTGGGGATTTCAGTGGCAGCGGGTGCATTCTTTGCAGGTGTTCTTGTAGCAGAATCTAGATCTCACTCAGTAACCAGTGTTTTAGCCAATCCTGTAAAGGATATTTTTGCAGCATTATTCTTTGTTTCTGTTGGCGCACTAATGGATTTTTCCTTAATTCCGCAGTTCATAGTCCCTGCATTAATACTGATAGCAGTTTCAATAGGAGCGAAATTTATGACCGTTTATATTTCATCCAGAATCCAGAAGCTAAACAATCTTACTTCAGCAAGAACTGCCTTAGGGTGCTCATCCTCCGGGGGTGAAATAGCGTTAGTTGTAGCGAAGGGAGGTATTGATGTCGGAGCAGCCACTCCGATTATACTACCGATGATTGGAACTATGACAATCATAACTACATTCATTGCGCCGTATATTATCAAATATGGATGGAGATTTACAGAGAAATTTTCTAAAGTACGAAATAAGGACGAGGGACAGCAAAATCAACCATCCAAAACAGATGATAGTTCAAACAAGCCTCCTTAAAAAGGAACTTTTACTTTAGATCTCATTATTTCTACCTAAACAGGATATTTTTAACTTCTATTCAATAACTCATGCATGAATTAGATCCAGTCTAAATCTATTTGTCTCTTATAAATAAAGGACATACAACTTAATAAATCGGAGAATCAGAGTCATATTATGGATATCTAATACCTTTTTTGTCTGTACATAACACGGAAAGGAAAGATAAAAAAAGGCCTTGTCTGGAAAATCCAAAGCGTCTGAGGAAAATTCTGCATTGTCTACCCTTGATTTAGGTACTATGGAGTTTATGAAATGGCTAGTATCAAAAGACGCCAATTCCGGAGATACTTTGATAGTAGTCAAGGACTATTTTGATAATAAATATGTCATTCTGTTTGACAAGAGTATTCTAAAAAACATTATAGTCGGTTATAGGGACGGTATGCCCTGGTGTATGACCTGTAATACTGATGATTGCGGTCATGTCGGATTTGCTATTTGTCTAAAACAAGACTATGATAGAAATGACCAAGTAGTTTTTTAACAGTGGTTATAAAAAAATACTTAATTTCATGCTATTGTAAATTACAATTTCATGGTAAGGAAAGCAAAGATATAAGTTCATAGTGTTTCAAGAAATCTCTTGTTTAGGTCTTTGGTTCCCTCTACCATCGGCGCAAAATTTCAAAATTTTTGAAAAATTTATTGTTTTTCTGATTTGGATTATATTAGTTGTAATGAACTTCAGATAATTTGTTTACGTCAATACGACATTACTCAGACCCTACAGTATAAACACTTTGAATAGTTATCTTACTATTAATAACGCACAGTTTACTTCTTCGGCAACCTTTCTTGCAACACTTCCTAATTTCTTAAACATTCCTGAAATTCCTTTGTGTCCTATACTACCCATAACAATGAGATCAATGTTGTTCTGTTTAGTAAAGTCTACAATTATTTCTGCTGGATCACCAATTTTAATTTCTGTGGTGATAGAAATATTGTGCTTAGCGTAGGTGTTCTTCACATCCTCCAGAATCACAATCATTTCATTCTTTATCTCATTATGGAGCTTATTAACTAGTGGAGATATAGTCACCTCATTGTTCTTTAACTCTATCCTTGAATAGTGAATTGGTAACGGTATTTCACTGATTACATGTAATATAAAGATTGGAGATTGATCGATCGCAGATATTTCTACAGCTTTTTCCAAAGCTTTGACTGACAACTCGGAAGTGTCAAAAGGTACTAATATACGAGTAAAAGGCATCATTTAACAATAAGTTTCGAACAATATAAGCAATATCAAGTTGAGCAAAACGTACTGCATGTCTATTTGAATAAAGATTAGGAGATCTATACTATTTAAGAATTTTAATCAAATTTATAAATCAGTTTTAATTCAATGATTGCAAACTAGTTATTGTAAAAGATAAGTTAGATAGTAACTATGATTTGAGTATTAGAATCTTAATTTTTCAAATAGTAGGTAGATTATTTCCGATCGATATAATCCTTAAAATACATTATAAATAAGAAAGGTTAACAAAAGTGCCAAAGAGTAGAGCAGACCCGCACACACAGGCATCAGGATTAGAGAAAGACGATTTAATGCTTCTTGTTGCAATTGCTATATCAACCGTAGTAGGTATATTGGCACCATCATTTGGAATAATATTTGAACCTTATCTTTTGGTCTTCCTAGGATGCTTGTTATTCTTAAATTTAATCAAAATGGATCCCCAAGAGCTAGCATTACAGTTTAAAAAGCCTATTCCTATTGCATTGTTAACTGCAATCAAACTTTTGGCAATTCCCATTATTCTATACGCAACTACAAACATAATTTATCCATCACTTGCCATTCCGGTCTTACTACTTTCAGGAATATCAACGGGTTTAGGAGCGCCATTTGTAATTAATGTTTTTGAGAAAAGCCATCAATTGCCGCTAGTTGTAGGGATGATAATCTCATCATCTATCATCGTTCCATTTGTTTTGCCTTCTCTAGTATATTTTTTGGTAGATTTTGAAAAATTTAATATTCCCTTTTTAGATATGACTATTTTATTATCTCAAGCTCTTTTTCTGCCTTTATTTGTAGGTTGGTTGATGAGGAGTAAAGCTCCGAGAATAGCAAAAAAAATTGAAGCAACTTCTTTCGTCCCTTCAGTCATTCTAGTATCATTGATGAATCTGGGAATATATGCAAAATTTTCTAACTATTTCATTTCCGATTATTCACTTGTAATTACGATGATTATTGCAGCATTTGCTTTGTTCTTTATATACGGATTCATAGGATATTTTACCTTATATCTTATAGGTAAAAAAGACAAATCATCTAGAATCGCTGCCTTCGTAACTATGAGTTATGTAAATAATACACTTGTAGTTGTATTTGCATCTCAGTTTTTCGGAACGGAAGTAGCTACCTTGGCAGCATTCTACAACTTGGCTTACTATGGTCTAATGGTGCCAATGAAAAAATTATTTTTGAGTAGATCTTTATAACATCTTTCATTTTCATTATTTATTTAATAAAACTTCATATTTGATGGATAAAGTGTTTTATTATAATTAATAAAAAAAGACAACGCTAACTACTTTTGAAACTCCATATATTTAATGATAAGATTAAATTTAAACTGTTTTGTATGATTGAATTCTGTTAGTAATGGTCCATTTTACAATATTCATCGAATATTTGCTACATGAAAAGTGTATAGTTTTTTGGGTATGCTGTATCATATATCGCTACTAATATTGTTACCTTATTATTGTCATAGGACAAGAAACTGATTCTGATACTTTTCTTGAGACACTTCCAAGTCCTTTGAATTTAGCTAATCCTTGCAGTCCATTACTTCCCATAACTATTAAATCAACTCGATTATTGTTAGAATAATCTACGATTTGATTAGATGGGTCGCCATAAAGAATCAGTGATTCTAGTTTAATTCCCTCTATAGATTTATAGGCTTTCTTTTTTTTGTCCATATCATTTTGCATTAGAGTTTTTGTTTCTTCATATATGCTATTGGCATGTTCATTTAATGATGGGTTTACATTTTCGTTTTTAATTTTCATTTTTTCCAACAGACTTTTGGTAAACGGGATTTCTTGTACCACATGTAGCATTACGATTTTAATTATTCGTTTTTTTGGATCACCTCGGAAGATTGCTTTTGCTAAATAGACCGCATACTCTAATGCATTTTCGGAAAAATGAGAACTATCATACGGTACTAAAATAACTCGTAGATCCAATCTCAATTATGAAGATGGATATTACATCATAATAGCCTTACTATGCATACATATTTTTGCTTCCATGACTAATTAATTCCATTTGTCAAAAATCATATTTGATTTAATAAAAGCAATCAGACTTAATGTGATAGTCTCTATCATATTGTATATAAAAATGACAAACTATTATTTTAATAGGTCAGCATAGAGACAATATGTATAATAAAGATATTACAAGGTGTTTTTATTGAAGCGATATCGGATCACCATGGATGAAATTATGATTGTAGGTTGCTTTGTCGCCTAACTCAACATATTTAGCTGGAATGAACAGATTGATTATTTGTGATAGACTGGCCCTCTTACAATCGCTCATTAGTTCAACGCGGTGAGATCCTCTTCTCGTATGATTTCCTTGATGGTTGGGGTTCAGAGATAGAGAATATGAATATAAACAAAAAGGGTAAACCATTTGTATTTCCAGATTCTTTCATCTTGGCCATTGGTTACATTCGCTATTTATTTCACCTACCATACAGACAAACCCAAGGTATAATTAAGGCCACAGGAAAAAGGTTACCTGCTAATCCACCAAGTTATGGTCACATCTGTAAACGAATCAACAAGCTAAACATCGATATTAAAAGAGACAAGATGGATGACGATGATGACCTAATAATATCAATAGACAGTACAGGTATCAAGATTACTAACAGAGGTCAGTGGATGGATGAGAAATGGAATACACAAAATAGAAAAGGATATCTCAAGATCCACGTTGCTGTAGACATAAAGACCAGGAAAATCATTGCTTTGGAAGTGACAGATGAGAAGGTACATGATGGGAAAATGCTAAAGAAACTAGTCAATCATGTTTTGGATTCGAGAGAACCAAACACTGTAAAGATAAAATCGGTACTAGCTGATGGAGCCTATGATTCAAATCCAAACTTTGTGTATCTTGAGGACAAAAAGATCAATCCAGGTATAAAGGTAAGAAGGAACTCTATTGTTTCTCCTAAAAACAATAGGTTAAGGAACAACGAAGTAAAGTTACAAGCAAAGGATCTGTTGAAATGGAAGACAAAAAGAAAATACGGACAGAGATGGATATCTGAAACTGTGTTCTCAGCTATAAAGAGAATGTTTGGTGAATACACATCAGCAAACAGGTTTCAAAACATGGTAAAGGAGATCATGATAAAAGTATCATTGTATAACATTTTTAGAAGAATATAACATGATGATCATGATGATAACCGGAGAATAAGGAATTATGCAACAAAGCAATTGTAGGTCTATAACATAATCGACAAGAATCTGATGTTTGTGAAATTTTCATTTAATTTTGTTATTTGGGATGGATGCTAGCTCGTCTGTGGCCGCCAAGCCCGAGAGATTTTATTCTCATCGAATAAGTAATGATCATCAATGTAATTCAGATCAACTTGAGTTTTAGTATATATTCATTAGTTATGGAGGAATATTATTTATTGATATTCTTCTCAAGACCCTGTTCCAAAAAGACGTTTATAGATCTCATTTAATCAAAGGTAAACGGCTGTATTGTACGTAATAACCCGAGTTTTGTTGCCTTCATGTTAATTTATTCCATAGAAAGGAGCCTAGCATAATACATAAACATAATCTTGTCAATACAACTTTATAATGAATGATAAAATAAAGATACTTGGATTTGCGGGAAGCTTAAGAAAAGAATCCTTCAATAGAGCACTTTTACGGAATGCAGATAAATTCGTTCCAGATAATGCACGTCTAGAAATTTTTGAACTTGATGGTATTCCGCCATTTAACCAAGATACTGAAAAGGAAATGCCTCAGAAGGTAAGAGAATTCAAATCCAAAATAAAGGATGCAGACGCAATTTTGATTAGTACTCCTGAATATAATTACTCTGTACCCGGGGTGTTAAAAAACGCAATTGACTTCGCTTCTAGACCATATGGCGATAATCCCTTTGACGGTAAACCAGTTGCTATAATGAGTGCATCAATAGGAATGTTAGGAGGAGCAAGAGCACAATATCATCTCCGACAAATATTCGTATTCCTTAACATGTATCCAATTAACAGGCCCGAGGTAATGGTAAACTTTGCTACAGACAAATTCGACTCCGAAGGCAGTCTATTGGATGAGACCTCACGGGAGCTGATAGGAGAGTTAATTCAAAACCTAGTGGATTGGGTTATGTTATTAAAAAAATAACTAAACCAATAACCTGAATGAATTAAATGAAAAACAACTAATCTGTTATCATTAGTTGGACCTGTGATCGTATTTAAGAATGATGGATATACTAATATTATAATTATTGAACTAATGCTACTAGAAAGAAGTCGATTACAATCAGGTCTTGTATACATTTTGACTATCTAAATTATGAAATTTTGTAACTAAGAATTAGGAAAGTAATTTATACATGCTTTCCTGAAGATGGTTAAACAGGATATACCATAGGAAAAATGAATTCTGTGGGCTTCGAATCCATGTGTTATATAGAATCTGTTAATTAATATATTTTTATTCTGAAGAACCACTTAGATCGATCTACAATAAAACGGGAAGATTACAGCGGGCCCGGTGGGTATAGTAATAGATATATTACGAGTTTAAGAGCTTTCCAAAAAAAATAATTAACTTATATTTTCTAAATAATATGCATTTAGACCTAGTTAGCGGTTTAGCAATTGAATGGGATTAACCACAAAACCCTTCTCGTGTGATTTACAGTAATTCGTATCTTAAAAATTAGTATTTACTTAATATTATCTATTGATGACCGGACTTGATTAGAGTTGAGGCAATGGTATCAATAGTTTGTCAATTACTGAAAATTATATTCTTCTTGGAACCATGACTCGTATTTTTTATCATATAAAATTGCAAGTTTGATTTTTACTCGAAACTTTATTTGTCATTCAAATCAAATTTAAATAATGATGTTATGTACTGAGTCGCCCTGCTCTGCATTATTATCTATATATTTCTCACAAAAAACAATACTATTTACTATAAATATGATCAAGGTATTTGTAGTCTATTCTAATAGCAGCTCCTTGGGTAATATATTGATTCATTATTTCTATATATTGCTTTATTGAATCATATAGATCGGTATCTTTATCTGCAAATATTAGCCTTCGCCTGTCATTTTGAGTCACCTCGTTTGAAAGATAAAATGAATCATGTAATTCTTCAATTCGTACTGCATAACTATCATGCCACAATCCTACATCTCTCGAGTCCAACAAATTAGATGGTGTTGTACTGTCTATAGCGTTTTTAGCATTTTCAGGACTCACCCAAAATAATTGAACATGCATGTTCTCATGTCGTCTTACAAATTCCTTACAAACATAATATTTAGCTCGAATATCCGCGTGTAGGTTATCTATGTCCGGTATTAGATATCTATTACCAAAATTGACTGGAATCGGAATCCCTTTAAGTTGGCAGTCTTTTTTTATTCGTTCAAACATCATTTCCTGACTTGTCAGAAAGCCTCCTCTTTGACTTTCAAAAACACTGGGTAGGAACCGACTAACTCCAGAATATTTTGACCCACCATAGTAAAATAATGTTTTGTAAAAATTAATTTCATCTTCTGCTTCTAAATCGTAACCATTGGCGGTAAAAATTTTAGAGAATTGTTTCTTGAATTGATTTACTTTCAATATGAAAAATTCTTGAACTGGAATCTTAGACTCCTTGAGTATATTAGGAAAATCTAGAGCTTCATCAATATTTAAAAAATTCTTGATACTGGCATTTCCAAAATTGAAGTCATTCATACTTCCATAAAATGAAAAAACTTCCTCGCCCTTTTTATCGTGTTTAATTGGATAGTTTCCGATCGAATGTATATGATCAAAAAGAACAAGTTTCCAATCTGGAAGTACTTTTCCAATCATTGCATCTCGAGCCCCTTTAGATAATAGAATTTGATTTGGAAGACATAAATTCAGTAATCTTTGTGCTATAATGGAGCTATAACCCCATGGTGCATATTTATTATGAGTTTTTTCAAAAAATGAAATACTTGTACCAAAACTGATTCCCATCTTCAATGCTATCTTTTCAGTATCATCATCTTTATTTTCAGTACTTAATTTATGATGTAGGAAAAGTGCCAAGTTAATAGCATCGTAATATTCATCAAATACCATAAACATACCGTCACCGGTAAAATTGTAGTACTTCTTAATTTCGGTATATTCTTTAACTCTTTCTGCAATCATTAAAAATTCTAATGTCCAGTCTTGTAGCGTAGTAATTTTTTTTACTTGAATGTCTTCTGGTATACTAGTCTTTGACGAGTCAACTACGTCTGTATAGACAAAGAATTTTGCTTGATCGGATGACATACCAGTGTAAAACCATATCAAACATATATACGTATATTTGTTCAATGGTAGCGTGAGTAAAAAGGAAAAAAAATTAATATATATTTATATATTACCAGTGTAATAATCTAATTACACATGGGAAGGGCGTTTAATAGTAGCGTAGTTACAATAAGAGTACCGATAAAAAAAGAGATAGACAAACTTAAAAAAAGCGAGGTATCTGTAGGAACATTTGTAAACGATCTTTTGCATTCATACTTAATAAAAGAAACTAACTCCGATCTAATATATCCATATAAATTTTCGTTGATGGACGATACAATGACATTAGGCTCGATCCCCGATCGACCTTTATATGCTCAAATTTATAGGCATAGACTAATTCACAATTTATCCATATACGATCTTGAAATAAAGAAGCACGTAATCCCTTCACCTGTATTGGAAAATAATAACCAGGTTGCTATTTCTCGATATTCTTCAAAAAATATAACCATTACTGATAACACAAATAATTACCTACAGGTTTTATTTCCCAGAAGCTTTGATAAGAAATATGAAGAGTTAATAATAATTTTCCCTAATCCCATTAGGAAAGGTGAAGAGTATGAATATTTCATTAACTATGAGAATGATTATACTGATTCTGTAAAATCCTCTTCTAAAGGAACATTACATTATGTTCACAAGTTTCTTTCTAGAACAGATAAATATGTTATGTCATTCAAATATCCAAAGAGATGGCCTGACTTAGAAATAGACATTATAGGAGAACAATATTTGATAAATAAAAACCCTATTCAGGAAACTCCCAAGTATAAGATACAATCTTATAGCGCACTTAGGATTTCCCCGAATTCTGAAATAGCTTTTGATATTCAATCAATGGCTAATAACCGTGATTAAGATCCAGCAGAAATTTGCTGTTAATGATGAAGATATTGATTGAAATACAATAACACTTAGCCTACCAGATAAGATCGCATTCAAGCAATTAACTTTCTCATAATATGCATAATTTAATAAGATTGTGGGTATAGAATGATTTAAATGCCAAATATAAATAATAGCATAAATTTTTTTGCTTGAAGGTGCTGATATGTAAACTACCACCGGTGGGCTTCGAATCCATGTGGTACATGGGAACTGTTAATTAATTAAATTTTCTAAATTAATTTATTCATTTATGACAAAGGTTAATTATGAAACGGACCCGGTGGTTTCCGCTGCATTTTTACCGCAAGGAGAGTGTCATTTAATAAAATTAACAATACAAATAGATATTTTGATCTTATTGGAGTTATACAGGTTAAGTGACGCTCATAAGCTTAATTCAATTAACTGCTAGACTGTCATTAAATAATTATTTAACCAAAAAAATGTTGGTTGTCAGCCTATAGCAGCAGTAATACTTTCCTTTCAAACATCTGGTTTGATCACCACAATGATATCGATTGTGATTGTTATTGGCATTACCTATGTAATTTATTATCTTACCGATCCTATATATAAGATTCTTGGAAGACGTGGCTCGTTAATTATTACAAGAGTATTCGCTATTCTGGTTGCAGCAATAGGAGTTCAATATATCGTGAATGGACTTGAATCGTTATTAAACAATTAGTTATGTTGTATGGCAAAAATATATCTACAATTTAATTAATGATTTGATCATCATCATGTTTTTGATGATACATTTCTACCATCTCGCCATTTAGATGTAACATTATCAAGGTTAAAGTTTACATTATTGGCTCTTTACTCAAATGACTTCCTAAATATTTTAACCTATTTTCTAAATCTGTTCCCAGAGGATACATTTTATCATTATTTGTATATTCATAAAGTTACACCTGAGAAGTTTTACAATTGGGACAGTATTGATAATATAACCAATGCCATAATTTTGTATCATCATTAAATTCAGGGTGATTGTGCCTTAATTGAGGATGGAAGTGTCCTTTACAACTCTGGCAGTGCATAGGTAGTATTAGGTCGTAATATTATTAAACCGTTATGTGAGTATGAATCATTTTGACTCAATCTAATACAAGAGTATGAAATCTTATTTCCTATGAACGATTTACGTACGTTCAATCGTAATCCTCAAGGTTTGACAATAGGTCCAATGGAGACTTGTACCTAGCAGAATATGGTCCCAATTCTGAACACGAAATTAATCATCTCATAGTATAAGGTAAGATGGTTAGCCATATGTTGCGGGATTCAATGAGTACCTGGTATATCGATAGGAAATTGCGTTTTTTAACACCCCGGGTACAGAATAATTGTATTCGGGAGTGCTAATCAAAATAGCGTCTGCTCCTCTTATTTTAGATTTGAAATCCCTAACCTTCTCGGGCATGTCTTTCTCAGCGTCTTGGTTGAATGGTGGAATGCCATCAAGTTCAAAAATTTCTAGACTAGAATTATCTGGAATAAAACTAACTGCGTTGCGTAAAAGGGCTCTATTAAAAGAATCTTTCCTCAGGCTTCCAGCAAATCCCAGTATCCTTATTTTATCACTCACAATCATGTATTGATGAGACTATGTTTATGTTTTGTGCTCGGTGTCCTAAAATCAAGACTTGAGACTAATTATTGGTTGTGATACGAATTGTAAAGGTGCATCAAATTAGAACTTATCTCCGCATATTAAACATGGGTTTAAACTTTATTCATAATCGAATTGATTCAAAGGTGAAATTAGATTCTAATGCTCTAATTCAAACTATAACATCCTTTTTGCATATGCTTCTCTAGCCCCACTAACGACTCCTTTCTTCTCAACAATAAATGATGTCACGTTGTCGAATTCTTATGTCATCATGCTAATAATATTCCTGTTGAAATTTAATAACCTATACAGTAAGGACATTACGAATTGAAGAAATTATTTTTTATCAAATCAACCAGATCAAACTCGTTTGATTTATTTCAATGTTTACTAATAAGTTTAAAAGTAAATACAAGATCTATACCTTGTAGAGTAGAGGTCTGTTAGATCTTTGAAACCCTTATCATTGTTGTGGCAGAAACGGTTAATCCTATATGCCGAGTAAAAAAAAACTTACTCGCTAACCTTGCTACATGGCACCTATTTGTTTCATCATTCCAACCAAATCGTAAAAGAGTTTTTCTTCAACTATTTCATCGTTTCGCCAATGGGCAACAGTACAAAATTCGATTTGAAATTTTTTGTTTGTAGGCTCGATAGTTTTGCCATCCATTCCTTTCAGTGGCCCCTTGAATGTCCCAGTAAAGTTTGCCACAGAGCATGTCCAATCATCTTGGCCAAACAGTATCTTGTATGGATCATTGTCAATGTGGTTGTCAGGAAATGCCTTGAAAAACTCTATTGATTCATTCTTATGGTTATCTCTCCCCTTAGTTGGCTGCGGTTGTCCGGGCCAGTATACTTCTGTACTTTCGGCATGGCGTTTGATAAAGGTGTCCCAGTCCTGACTATTCCATGCATCATCCAGAGTCTTCATCAATCGTAAATTTCCCTCTAAATTCATGCAATTATGTAGGTAAGAATAACAGATAAGCTTTTTTTCATGTTCTATTATATTCTTTAAACATTGCCACGAGCTTATCTTTTCATATGACCATATGTTTCCTTGATAAGTAAATAAGCATAAACTAACTTTTGGTGTTAAATACGTTGGACGCATACATTAAGTATGGATGTTGATAATCCCAATGAATTTGTAGCCAGTCCGTCACTAAAAGTAGATCATGTTCATCTCAAAGTTTCTAATATAGAAGAGTCTATAGGTTTTTATGAATCCATTCTTGGGTTGAATGTTTTGGAAGCCCAATCAAGCGGAAATACTGCATACTTGGGTCCAGAGTCGACTGGGGAAAAGTTATCAGCGCTACTGATTCTTGATCAAATAGACCAAGACAGAGGTATAACTGATCTTAGTAGAGAGAGAATGGAAGCAGGTCTTTACCATTTTGCAATATTATTACCTGAAAGAAAATATCTTGCGTCCTTTCTTCAACATTTCCAAAAGAACACAGATCCACAGTTTTACGATGGTATGGCAGATCATGCGGTTTCTGAATCAATTTATTTGCATGATCCGGATTACCATGGAATTGAGGTTTATAGAGATAGAAAACCCTCCGAATGGCAATGGACAGGTGAAAATAAAATATACATGGTAACAGAACCCCTTGATGTAAACAATTTGCTGAAGCAATATGGTAATGAAAAATGGGATGGTTTTCCTGTCCGTACTACGATAGGTCATGTACATCTCCATGTCTCTAATCTTACAAAGACAAAAAAGTTCTATCAACAGTCACTTGGACTTTACCATACTGCATCTTATCCAGGTGCGTATTTCTTCGCCGCAGATAAGTATCATCATCACGTAGCGACCAACACTTGGCTTGGGACAAACATTTTACGAAACAGTGCCAATGATCATAGGAAGTCAGGACTAGAACACTTTGCTATAAGTATAGATGGTGACAAAGGAGATCTAAAGAAATTAAAAGACCATTATGAGCTAAATGGTATAACTATTGACGAAGACACTGATGATTCTGATAAACAGCACGAATCGTCTTTTTATACATACGATCCAGATGGAATAAAAATACAGATCCTGTTGAAAGAATAAATTTATTAGGCGAGTTCCAATATTATTGTAGACTGCATCCTACAATGGTAGGAGAAGTAAAAGTAGTTCCATAACGTCTTTTTAATTGAGAAAAGTTACTAAAAATAATATCTGGCCCGGTGGGTTTAGTAATAGATATATTACAAGTCTAAATTGTAGATAAAAACTATCATCGGTGATAATTATGATTTTGTATATGAAATCCATAATCTTAAATATATCAACAATATTAGGACAATTGTATGCCTCAAGTAAAATTGGTATTTATTGTCTTAGTTCTCACCACTCTGTTTACATATACTGCAGTGAATGTAATACCCGTCTATGCTCAAAATGGTGGATTGCGAATAGCTCCAGTGATAAAATGGACAGACAATAAGGAGGGTCATTTTAACTACTGTGTTTACAAAGGGGACGTACCCCTTGGAACTAACATTGACAATATTAAAAAATACTGCTTAGTAGCTACCGAGAATCCCTCACTTAATAATATGTACGCATATTTGGATGATGATGTGAACATGTATCATCTGGATGACATAGTTGTGCCGCCTAATGTAATCAGGGATGGACAAGCGTACACTGTTTGTGTTGGCTTTAATCCTCAATCGGAGGCAGACTATTCTATTGCAGAAAGTTGCCAACTATTTTATAACACTGAAGGAAGTCACGTTGAAACCCCACTCATCAACTTAGATAGAGATGCATGTTATGACTGTGATTAGTTGACTAATAATTTATTTAATAGTATTTTGATTTTTATTTGATTCAACTATTACAAATTATAGTATAGCTGGACCGGTGACCGGTGACCGGTGGGCTTCAGGACGATATCGTCCTTCCGGGTGGATTTTAATAATTATGATTTGTCAATTAAGATGAATTTGTCAATAGATATGTGTTATTGTGTCTCATACGGCATAACAAATAAAATTAAATGTACACGTTATCTTTTACAAACGTTTTCAATATTTCTAATGTTTGATCCAGGGGTTGTTCAGAACTAAATATAATTAAGGTGTGATTTCCGCTTTTGTTATCTGGCCAATATCCTTCTGGACAATAATCACATTTAGAATAAGTAAAATTATATTCACTTAGTATTTTAATTCCATTTTCATTAAACGCTTGTCTATAATATGCTAAAGAACCAGGATGAGAGTTACCGTCATTGTCCTTTGTGTCTTTGACTTGATTTGTAGGAGTATAAAATCCTCCAACAATTAGTTTGTTGTTCCCACTGATATTACTATTTCCTTGATTGTTTTCCAGCACAGTAATTGTTCCTCCTTTTATTTCATAGTCCTTATCAGTTATTGAATAATTCCCAACAGGAAGTGTAAAAGGTTCTGAAGTATTTGTATAATCTAAGGTACCGGTTGAAAATGATGAAGCACCGCTATTTTCCTTATTATTAACATTGACTAATTCTAGATCATGTGGATGGGGTGTATCCCAAGGTGCATCGGCATCCAGGAATATTAACTTTGTACCCTCGTAGATAACAAGATTAGTCGGTATAAAATATGCGTTCTTATCTGTAATTAATTTATGTTGTTCCTGTTTCCAACTTTCATGTGCTTCGTTTACAATTAACATTACAAAGGTGTCTACATTGGCAGGTAGTTTCAATATCTCAGTTGTATGGACGGATTCTGCCAAAGGAATATTGGGATAAACCGTAGTAACATTGGAGACATTCCCTTGGGCATTTGCAAAAATCATCTTATTATCTATATTAACTCCAAAACAAATAGCTGATATTACCGATACAGCCAGAAGAGCGAATAAATACCCTCTATGGGTGTTCCTATTATATTCCATATTTATAATACTAGAGGGTGCATTTATGTCTTATAGTATTTATTATAAATATTGCGAATATCTTCGTATAGCAAGTAAATAGTGAAAAATATTAGATGATATAAAACCTCATAACTTCGCTATCCAATTTCGTATGGCTCACTTTGACTCCAATAATGGATTAACTAGTTATTAGCAGAGAATGATAAATGGGAACGGACATAATAGAATAAATTCTGTGGGCTTCGAATCCATGAGGTACATGGGAACTGTTAATTTATAAAATTTTTTTATAATGATATCGGATATTCAGTTTGTAATACTATATTAAAATTACAACGGGCCAGCTGGGTTTTGTAATACATATATTACGAGTCTAAATTTTTGAAACAATAACAATTCGTTTTTCTAAATTTTCGTGCTATTTTATTTGACTTGCATAAGTCTTGGAAATTTGAAGAGGCTATCAATTGATCATCCATAATGTCATTTTTGGATTATAGACATTGACCAAGAATATTCATAATTATTCGAATAGCCATTATATTCATATGATTAATGGTGATAAAGGTTTCCCAAATTCAAATCATTGCAGAGACTATCTAGCTAGATTATTGTGAACGTGAATGTATGTCTTGTTTTTAAGGCTTTGGTTATTTGTAACTATAAATATATTATAAAAATTTTGACTAAAGGATTTGTTAGTCCATATAATCGTTGCAAGGGTCGTCCCAATAGGTAATTGCTTCTCCTAAACAATCCTCTTCATTTGTAATGCTGGGTAAATTATATTTCCCGTAAAGGTTTCCATAGGGTTGGTTTCCATAGGGTTGGTTTCCATAGGGTTGGTTTCCATAGGGTTGGTTTCCATAGGGTTGGTTTCCATAGGGTTGGTTTCCATAGGGTTGGTTTCCATAGGGTTGGTTTCCATAGGAATCATCGCAAGGGTCGTCCCAATAGGTAATTGCTTCTCCTAAACAATCCTCTTCATTTGTAATGCTGGGTAAATTATATTTCCCAAGTGGATTGTGTGGTTGGTATTCTGTAAGATCTTCTTTAGATTCAATTCCTTGATTCTCTTCATTATCACCTTGCGAATCATCTTTTCCTGTAAAAAGGTTGTTTATCCAATCCTTTATTTGTTGAGAATTTGGCCAGACATTAGTGATACCTACTCCGGGATTGGCTGGAATGGTTAATTGAGCCATTGAACTATTGAATGATGTTAATAATATTACTAATACAATTGCACTTACTAAGGGTATTTTGATATTACTCTTCAATGTCATATAGTATGCTGTTCTTCTATGAATCCTAAGTTAAAAAGATTTTGTTCGATAAATGATTTGATTTCATTCGCTTTGGGATGATGTTTATCATAACTCAATGCTTTATTGACTGCGTCACGAGCACTTTCCAAGGTTTTTCTGTCTCGTATCTTTAGGTTTTCTTTTTCGGGATTATCTGGTTGAACTAGGCATAATGCGAAACCCGCCCAACAATCAGGATTAGTGGGTTCAATATTTCTTCCATTTATAAAACTTTGACAAGCCTCTTTATATCTTCCTTGATGGAAGAGTGTATTCCCTTGCAAAACAAATACATTGGCTAATATTTCATCTCTTTTCTCTTTAGAAATATCGACATTCTTGTGGATACTGTCGATGGCACTTTGAAATAAATCTAAAGCCTTTTCGTAATTTCTTGCCTGTTTGTAAAAACGTCCTATTTCAACTAGCGGTTCGAAATTTGAATCCTCTTTAAATTTTTTCACATATCCCTCTGCTACATCTAAATCCTTTTTAGTTCCTAAACGGAGAGAAGTCATTATTATATTATAAATAAAGAAATTATCATCCTTTTTTATAGAGTGTGCCATTTCAAAATTAGCTAACGCCTTTCGGAAGATTTCCTTGTCATTTTCCTTCATGGCTTTCCTAAAAAGGAAATATCCATAATCATTCCAAAGGTGGGGATTCTTTCTGTCTTGCTTTCTGGCTTCTTCTATTGCTCTACCTAATTCCTCCAGGGCCAGGTCTAGGTTTCTTTCCCTAAAATGGGTTTTCCCTATCGCATGCAAAAGCTCAACTGCATGTGTTTTTGAAAGTTTTGGAGGATCGTCTTCAGTTAACCTAAGCAATTCTTGATATATCTTACGTGACTGTTCGTATTTCTTTTCCACAAACAATAAATCTGCTTTCTGCCATTGATTCTTTATTTTATTATCAAAGTTACTATTTTCTATTAAATTGTATTTTGCGAACACACCATCCTCGAGTTTAATATTTATTTCTGCCTTAATTTTCGAGTATGGCGTTATTACAACATCTTTTTCATCCTCTTTGTCTCGTTCAACCCCTTTGACATAAGGATATGACTTGGAATAATTGTAGATTTTTCCAACTTCCGTTCGAGCTAACACATATTCTACATGAATGCAGTTTTTTGATTTATCTTCTTCACAATATAGAAAACTCTGTCCATTCTGTTGCTTAAAATAGACATGAAAGCTCCCACCTTCTTTCAACCAAAAATTACAATAACCATCCGTAAAATCAACACTTAATATTTTGGAAAATATCCTTGAATCAAAATACTCCTTCATAAAGTCTTCTTTTTCCAAGTGGGATTCAAGAAATTCATTTACTAGAGCGCTAAACTCGATGTTCTTGCCAGATATATTTTCCTTAATCTTCTTGGCTACTCCCACTCTAATTGCTATTACTGGTGAATCCTTAGATCTTGGCACAACATATCAACGTAATGACGAGTAATTAATTTTACTCCAATTAATAGATAATCTCTAATTGACTTGATGTCCTTATATAATTAATGAATAATAGAATAAATTTAAACATGAAATATACTACCTTAACAAATATCCTGATAGAGCTCCGATTAGTAAAATGAATATACTCGAGTAAACTATGAATGTATAGTAATGTTTATGTACTCGCGTATATAATCCAATAGAGATGGAGACATCTTATAAAAAAAATATCGGTCTGGTAATTTTTTTAATTGCTACGACGGGTGTTATTGTAACAAACAACGATTTAGTATTCGCGCAGTCTGAGGGTTGTAATGGGCATGAAGTTTACGTTAATCTGGATCTAACTAGCTTTGCACAAGGGTCATTAATTGTAGGTGTAACTGCTGATTTAACTGGAGATGTAGTACTAAAAGAGGTTTTTGATAGTCCAGACTCTTATCAAGTTCAAAGTTTTACGGGCTGTATGTATGTTGCTAAGGGGGATACACTCACAGCTTGCGCTGTAGTTAAGGCGACGAGTGGAACTATTTGTCAGGAGCAAAGTGCTTTTGGAAGTTCAACCTCGTTTTTCCTTGACTTGGATCAGCAAGTATATCCTAATCAATACGACCAGAATAATTACTCGACAGAGGAAAGCTTTTCGGAGAATGGTCATATTGAGGATATATATGGTGATTCAAATCTTTTTTAATTTTTGTGTTACCTAATAAAGTATTTTATAGATCCGTATAAGACAATGGTTTAAGACTTAAAAAATTTTTTGTAATATTGCATTATTAAACAATGGATAATAATATGATTCACTTCTCATAGGCCTCGACAGAAAGTTTTATACAAATCTGCATATCTAGAATGGATCCGAAAGACTATTATTCAGTATTTGAATTCTCGCCAAATTCAACTGATGATGAGATAAGAGATACATTTCACATTTGCGCTTTAAAGTATCATCCGGACAAAAATAAATCGATGTTCCCTAAAAGGAGAAATAAGGGACGCTATAACTATTAGATCGTTTTCACATAATAGTTTTGCAATGTACGCAACCGTTTTAACATTGATTTCTCTATTTTTTTTTGAAAATCCTAACTCAGGATAAATAAATTTTCTGATTTCATCACAATCCAAAATGATCACAGCGTGATTTCTGTCCTTTAACCTATTCTTTATAATTTTGGCTATCGTGGTTTTTCCGGAACCTGATAGTCCGGTCAACCATATAACAAAGCCTTGCCTAACTTTATAATGTTAAAAATTTGTTACTTATATCTTGTACTTGCAAACATAGGTGGGATTACATCTTACCGATATGAATTACACTTCAGATGTTGTAAGGAAGTGAATCCATATGGAAATCAAAATTCGGTTTAATCTAATACCTGAGAAGAAATGGACTGGCGAAACTATATCTATTATTTGCAAGAGATGCACTACATCTCGAAAGACATACTAAAAGTGGAAGAACACATTTAAACAGAAGGGGGTTGGATGCATTATCCTCTTTCGAATCAATAAATATAAATGAATCAAGAATATGAAAGATGACCTGGCATTATTTAAGTGGGTAAATCATTGCAAACTACTGTTGAAACTATCTTTATTGCCATCATTTCATTTCTATTTATCTAGTATGAACAAAAATAGTTATTAATAATATGTAATTCAACTTGAGTTCATTGGAAATAAGGTCCATATGCATCAGGGATTGATATTTTTCGATACCTCTTGAGTCCTAATAAAGTAGTAAAATTACAACAGTGCCCGGTGGGAGAGTCTGTGTTACCTAAGAATTTTAATCTGTGTTTCTCTTAACTATAAAAGGTACTTCCTATCAATTTATCAATTGATAATGCCAATGCATATTGAATTTATTAATATTGATAAGCTGAAATATCATCTATCAATCCTGTTTAATTTATAATATCAAAGATAATGTATCTAGGAACTATTTCCTTGGTTTTTAGCTTATTTTTGTCTTAAGTCTTAGTACTTCCCCGAGGTGATATTACTGGATTCTACAATTATTTGAGTTAAACTTCTACAGTATGTTACGAATGGGTATTAATATCAATTTTCTCGTTTGATTGAACCGTTGTGTAATTGGTATATGGCAAACCATATACATCGATAATTTGAGTTAAATTTAATAGCTAAACAAAAATAGATCAAACATTCGATGTGCTGTATTAGTAATATGCTTCTACCTTTAATTGCACTAATTTTTCTTAGTGTTTATTTTTCTTTCAATGATGTTTCTGAATGTCTGGGTTTAGAAACGGATCGAACAAATAACAAAAATAGTTTTGACCTATCGAAAAACGATAAGTCCAATCCTACTAATAATTTAACATATATTAATGAAACATTAGGCATTAATTTTATTTATCCAGATAGTTGGAATCATGTATATAGATATGAGGGTGGGATACCACATGAATATTTTTATCATAATAATGCTTTGTTGCATAATTCCTTATTCTCCGGTTATCATCATGATCATCATGTTATATTCTTCTAAAAATGTTATACAATGATACTTTTATCATGATCTCCTTTACCATGTTTTGAAACCTGTTTGCTGATGTGTATTCACCAAACATTCTCTTTATAGCTGAGAACACAGTTTCAGATATCCATCTCTGTCCGTATTTTCTTTTTGTCTTCCATTTCAACAGATCCTTTGCTTGTAACTTTACTTCGTTGTTCCTTAACCTATTGTTTTTAGGAGAAACAATAGAGTTCCTTCTTACCTTTATACCTGGATTGATCTTTTTGTCCTCAAGATACACAAAGTTTGGATTTGAATCATAGGCTCCATCAGCTAGTACCGATTTTATCTTTACAGTGTTTGGTTCTCTCGAATCCAAAACATGATTGACTAGTTTCTTTAGCATTTTCCCATCATGTACCTTCTCATCTGTCACTTCCAAAGCAATGATTTTCCTGGTCTTTATGTCTACAGCAACGTGGATCTTGAGATATCCTTTTCTATTTTGTGTATTCCATTTCTCATCCATCCACTGACCTCTGTTAGTAATCTTGATACCTGTACTGTCTATTGATATTATTAGGTCATCATCGTCATCCATCTTGTCTCTTTTAATATCGATGTTTAGCTTGTTGATTCGTTTACAGATGTGACCATAACTTGGTGGATTAGCAGGTAACCTTTTTCCTGTGGCCTTAATTATACCTTGGGTTTGTCTGTATGGTAGGTGAAATAAATAGCGAATGTAACCAATGGCCAAGATGAAAGAATCTGGAAATACAAATGGTTTACCCTTTTTGTTTATATTCATATTCTCTATCTCTGAACCCCAACCATCAAGGAAATCATACGAGAAGAGGATCTCACCGCGTTGAACTAATGAGCGATTGTAAGAGGGCCAGTCTATCACAAATAATCAATCTGTTCATTCCAGCTAAATATGTTGAGTTAGGCGACAAAGCATCATAATAATACAAACTCAACGTATATTGATATTTCTTTTACTACGATGTCAACTGAAAGTCTATTGAACGCTATTAGTCATGATATCGAAAGTAAGCGCAAAGACCTATTGGATTATCGCATTATTGAAATGAATAATACTGTTTTAGACAACCACGAAAGTTACTATTTAAAACAACGAAATACCAAAATGTATAATTATTCCTCATGGATATCTACTATTTCTACTGATTTTTACTTAAAACAACTTAATAGTGTAATAGATATAAGATACGTTGCAGATGAGGATCTATTCAATCAGTCGCTTCCTGTTTTTTGGCAAATTGTTAAATCATTGAATTTAACTTCCGAATTTGAAAATTCAGCTTTATATGCACCAATCATAAAAACAGGGAGTGTCCCTTTTTCTTTTGGATATAACCCCAGCACAAAAATACTGTATGTATCTAATGCCGCTTCAAATACTATATCTGTTATTAATACCCGTAATAATCAGGTGGTCTCAAACATTGCGGTTGGGCAAATTCCGCAAGATATAGCTATTAATACTGATTTGAATCAGGTATATGTTGCTAATACTGGATCAAAAAACATAGCCATTATTGATGGATTAACAAATAAAATCACTGGACAAATTGACGTTGGATTTACCTTTGATAACATGGTGTTGGATCCTTATCAAAATCTGTTATTTATTTCCGATAGTTTAAGCAGCACTCTCTCAATTATCGATACTATTTCACATAATGTGTTTGAAAAAGATATCCCTATTACCATTAAACCTGTGGAGATGAAAATTAATCCCATTACTAAACAACTCTTCTTTCTAAATCAAAACTATTCAGTTATATCTATGGAGTATTTTAGCGATTCCTCTAGAAGTCCCCCTCAACTTGGATCTCCCGCTATATATTTGAACGGGACTCAAAATTGGGATATAGCGGTAGACCAAAATACTAACAAAGTTTATGTTTCTGACAATACTGAAGATATCATATCTGTTATCGATGGTTTTAGCCTTCAGAAGCTTAAAGATATCCCGGTAAGCTATGGACCACGTTATTTGTCATTAAGCCCTTACAATGATCAGTTATTTGTATCGCATCAAGAGAACAATACTATAACAATAATTAATAGAACTACTAATGAAGTTGAAAAAACCATTCATACAAGGAATAATCCGTTACAATCTTTTTATAATGGAGATATGAATATTGCTTATGTTTCTGACATTAAAAATAATGGTATATTTATTATTGATGGAAAAACAAAAAATGTTTCTGTTGGATTAGAGTTCGTCTATGAACCAGCAGAAATTGGTTATTTAAATTGTAACAACAAAAATTATACTAACCACGCATACGCATTTTTTGATACAGGCAGCAGGTTAATTTGTTATCCTGTAATATTTCCAAATTATACTACAACCTATCAATTCAGTTCCCTCCAATACCTTGATGCTATATTTAATGCAAATTTTTCTGAGCCGCCTTATCATCTAGAAGCTACTAATTTTGGTACAGCACTAGTCAAGTTCACGGTCATACCTGATAATCTTTTGGGTCAAATAGAGAACGTGATAAATAGTCAATTTCATGACATCTTTTATAGTATTTTTATAGTTATAATAGTAGCACCCATAATAAGTTGGGCTATTCCTTATTACATATCACAAAGGAGGAAAAAAATACAATTAAGACACATCAGATATCATTATACAAAAATTGATAATATTTACAATGAGCATAACAAATACAAAACTGAATGTTTGTCAATTTTAGAAGAATATCGTAAGGATCTCGTTTCGTTATTTCATCGTGGAATTTTGGAAGACTCTTCATATGTATTTTTAAATACTCATATTGTTGAGTATCAGAAGAAATTGAGTAATGCCGGTCCCTAAGTTCAACAATCGAGGTGCCTATGTAAAATATTTTGAAAGGTATTGAATTTTGTTCATTATGTTCCAATTTTTATATTGAGTGAATGTAGTTCCTTTGAATTCATGTCATGAAGTTCTCTAAACGAACGGGATGGGAACGTACGATGTAATAAGAATTCGGTGGGCTTCGAATCCATGATGTACATGGGAACTGTTAATTTATTAAGATTTGGCAGACAAATTATTCAAATATTTAGATTGAATTTATTTAAATTTACAGTTGTCTGAGCTTATAAAACAACATAAGAAAATAAGGAAATAACATTAATAGCGAGCCAAACAGCCTGGTAGCGCTGATAGCTGATATTTTTTAATATGTATATAAACCAACTGACATTACTATAAATTGTGTGCAAACCACACAAAAAGATAAAGAAGATCAAATTTTGAACTTATTAGAGGAAGGATATACTAACAGGCAGATTTGTAAAATTGAACATTGTTCGCCAAATAAGGTATCCAGTGTCAATAAAAAAAGAACTGGAAAAATCAACGAATTGGATACACAAATTAAAAATAAATCCATTTGTTCACAGGTATTTGACCTATTGGAAAAAAAAGTTCCCCTTGCCCAGATTATTACAAGGGTTGATATCGATCCGGATGAAGCAATGAAAATAGAAAATAAATATCTTCAAGTGTCAAAAAGAGATAGGATCATCTATTTGCTTAGAGAAGAAAAAGACATGGTTTTAACTATCGAGAAACTAGAATTTCTAAAAGCAAATCCTGATCTATGGAAGGAAATCAAAAAAACGATGGACATTCAAACAGTGAATAGGAATCTAGTGATAGAAGGAGATAATATTGAAAATGAAATAGAAGGAAAAAAAATTTTACTAAAAAATTTTTATAACAAAATGATAAAAGAAAAAAGAAAAAAATTGGGGATTGATATCTATTAATTCAATCACAAATAAATTTCTGTATTTTTTAGATGCCCAGAAAGAATCATCATCACAATATATAACATAAGAGATGCCAGTTTGCTATTACAGCGGGCCCGGTGGGTTTAGTAATAGAAATATTACGAGTCTGCTTCCTTGAGCATTACATAATTATTCAAATCCAAGTCATTTGGATAGGAATCAAAAATATACTTGGTCATTCCAAATAGTCATTCTTACTGCGTCTTTACATTCTCTTTTATCTTATTTCTCCCTAGTATTTTTTACCATCCATTCTTGAGATTTCAGATATCCTAGCATTGATATTATTAGTAGAATTATGCCGCCTACTAGTATATATGACAGGGAATAAAGCTTCACGGAGAGTATCTTTAGACTTAGGTTAATTATTTGCTAAGTTAATACCTTATCTACAAATAATTCCTTAATATTGGAATTCAAAAGCTGGTAGTACTGTATATTTTCTTCTAAAAATGTAGTAAAAGGCTGTTATACTTCATGAAAAACAATTATAACGCTTTGGAAATAATTTCGTCTATAAGTCATTTTCGGTCCATGGTGTTTTTGGAAAAAATTTACTAGTTAGACCGTTGACTAACCGTCTTAATTCAGGTAAATTATCTGCTCTTACCTCGATCGTTTTATTCTCTTCAATGGTTACTTTTATATAGTATTCGGGCATGACAATACGTCTAAATTTTATTATATAAAGTTATCCAATATTGCTACTGAACTGGATAAAAATCCACATATACGCGTGAGATCCTCGTTCCTAACTAGAAATAAACTAGTTCCTTACAGTCGACATTTTGTTCTAAATAACCATAAATTCTTTTTAGTGTAGTAAGTTATCAGGTAAAACAGAAAGGCCTGACAATATTTTCTTTAATTCCGTACAAGATTTTAGGAAATGACCAACATGGTTACTGTTTAAGGAAATTAAACTTATCAAATCTAATATCCAGTCTAAATATCACTTTGAGAATTAAATTATACTTTATAAGCGTCATGACATTTATAAAGAATGTAATTATTAAGTTAAGTTTCTTGGCGAGCAGTCTATAATAACGCAAGTATTAGAATCTACAAAAAGTTATCCTATTTCAAATCAATTGGTGTACTATTCTAGAATGCTTATCATCCACTATGATGAATATTGCCAATTAATGGGAAAATACTTAAAAAGTTTTTATGCTAGAAGACGCTATTGCTTTGACATGGAGTCATTATTTCGGTTCTCTTTTATTCGTCCTGCGGTAAATCAAGATCCAGCCAACTCTAGTATAGACCTAAGTCAGAATACACCCTTTCAAAGAGATCTCATTGAGGCATCAAAATCCGACAGACCTCGTGAGGCAATGAGGGAGGTAGCATTGATTTATGTCGCTGGGCCTGATTTTATTAGCGAACCCAGTGTAAATCCTTTGCATTTAAATTTAGTGACTTTTGCTCGCTCGCTAGACAAATTAGAACGAGAAGAGGAAGTATCACATGAGGATGTAGTCAGAGCGGTAAGAAAGGCCTTTGATGCAGATCCAGATGAACTAATCCGAGATTCTGTACTCGAGGTTCCAGTGATGAGGCTTAAAGACTCCATCTTAGCAATTAAACAACTACAGGAGAAACATATTCTTCCCATTGAAGCGCTAGTTGGACAACTTCGAGACCTAGATCTGATTGTTAAAGTAGCGTCTCACGATGATTTTCCTAAATCTGTTACCTCCTTAAAGTTATATCGCAGGCGTTCTTTACGCTTGCCAGATTTTCCCGCTTTACCATCAGTCCTTTCGACTGCTAGATTAGAGAAAGAATGGTATATCAAACTGAAAGAAGAAAATACAAAACGTCAAAACCACATACAGAGCCTTGTTGATCGATACTTAGCCTCTGTAAAGGCAATAGAGGAATTGACTACACTAGGTGGAGAATATTTTCATACAACTCCAGAGACCCAAAGTAACGGACGCAGTCCCAGAGAAGAATTACCTAAGGAAACCAGAAAGCCTCTCTTTAAACCGCTACCTGGTGATGAAGCTACTTTCCGTCTAAAGTCTAGTGCTCATGACAAATTATCTGAAAGTACAAAGAATATTCTAAAGGATAAGGATTTGGATATAACTAAAACCCCATTGGACAAGCTTGTTGAATCACTGAAAAAGGAGATTACTAAATCGCGCAGTGAACTTGATGCTTTGTATGCTAAATCACCTCGGATGATAATTAAACGAATTGGTGATACCCTAGTAACCATCTCGACTCCATCATCCTCTCGTTGGGAAAGCGTCTTATTAAGGGGACCTCCATACAAGAAACTTCCTACTTTAGCATTGGAGGACCAAATTCCCACAACGAGGGGTAAGGTTTTTCCTTCAGGAGTCAGTGATTTGATGATTGTGAAGCAACAACTAATAGGTTATGAGGGAGCGGATATTGCTCACATCGAAAACATATTAAAGAGTGAACACCTGATTCGTGAGCATGTTCGAAGACAGGAAATTGAACAGATTACTTTCCGTGAAACCGAAGTAACCAAGTCAGAAGAACGAGATCTGCAATCCAGCAGCAGATATGAGATGTCCCAAGAAACTAATACAACTATAAAGCAAGATTCTTCTCTTAAGGCTGGCTTAACTCTATCTGGAAGATATGGTCCGTCAGTAGAGTTTACTGCTAGTGCAGAAGGCGCATTTTCGCGATCAAAAGAAGAAGCTACAAAGTCCGCTAGTTCGTATTCTCAAGAAATTACTGAACGAAGTGCTGCGAAAATAACTGAGAGAGTTCTTCTACGAGAATCGCTCCGAATTACAACAGAGACAACAGAAAAAAACCTACATGAGTTTGATAATAAACAAATTGGATCAAATCACATATCTGGAGTTTATCAGTGGATAAACAAGATTTACCAGGCGCAGATGTTTAACTATGGAATGCGGACAATGTTTGACTTTATGATTCCCGAGCCTGCAGCATTCTTAATCGAGGTCTTGAAGTCTGCAAAAGAAAGCAGTATAGATATTGAAAAGCCAGAAGAGTTTACGTTAACACCAGCACAAATAGACGAGAATACTTATGGTGATTATGTTAAACTATATGGGGTAACTGATGTATCTCCTCCACCTGAACAATATATAATTGCATCTCATACTTTTAAGGGTACTGAAAGTACTAAGGAGTACAGTCATGCAGGAGAAATAGCTATAGACGATGGTTACGAGGCCATTGAAGGATGCGTAGTTGCTATTTTTAATGAAAAGGGTGATCCTGCTTCTTCCTCCTTTGCCTTAGGGAGGCGGGTAGGTGGTGGCGATACCCCGCATTCTTGGATATGGACCACTCCACTCGATTTAGAGACAAAATCGATTCCTTTTGCATTGGATACTTTCAATATCGACACTATTAATTTCGCCATTGAAGTAAAGTGCCAACGAACACTTCACTTAATGAACAAATGGCGTCATGATACTCATGCTAAAATCACTATTGCTTATAAGGCACGTCTATCTGAATACGAAGAGAAGTTATCTGCGCTAAGTATCCAAGCAGGTGTATCGATTGAAGGTAAAAATCCACTTTTTAACTTAGAGACTATTAACAATGAGCTAAAGAAGAACTGTATTAGCATCATCACGGATCAACACTACGATCTCTTTGATGCAATAGAACTAGACAGCGCTGGTAAATTTCCACAAATTGACCTACCAAAGGCTCAAACCGAGGGACCATACGTACGTTTTTTTGAACAAGCTTTTGAATGGGAGAACATGACATGGGTGGGATATCCCTATTTCTGGGGAAGGAAGGGTCAATGGCAGGAGCGAATTGTTTTTGAAGACCCAGACCCGTTGTTCAATCAGTTCTTAAAGGCGGGCTATTGTAGAGTGGTAGTCCCTGTTCGACCAGGCTTTGAGAGTGCCATTGACCACTTTAGAAAATACGGAGAGTTGTGGAATGGAGGGCCTCTTCCCACAATATCCAGTCCGTTATATCTGCCCGTCGCAGATGAACTAGCAGAAAGGCTTGACCGACCAGGAACTGAAATTCCCGAAGGTGAACCCTGGATTGTTAAGATCCCAACTACATTGGTAAAACTGCGTGATGACGACTCGCTGCCGAGTTGGGTCTATGACGAAGATGGGAAGTGGGTTGAAAGTTGAAAGATAGAAAGATGAATGATTGGTCAAAACGATATAATGGTATTCCTCAAAAGGATATTCTTAACGTCATTGGTCTGCCATTTGGTTGTGACCATGAAATGCAACTTATGAATTCAATTGCTCGCATCTCATTACTTAAACTAATTATTTGTTATCTCTAGTGATTGTTCTGATTGATTAAATCGTCCTGTAGCCATACTGACGGATCGATGTTAAAATGGAGTAAAGATGATGGCGATACAGGAGTACAGAATTGAAGTCTAATCCTGCAATTTTGGGATACGTTCAAGCCTATGTAGATCAAGGCCATGAGAAAGATCCAATAGGTAGAGGTGAATTAATTTTCTTCGCAGATGCTTTGGATCCCAACGCTGGCAAAATAATCATAGAATTCACTTCTCCGCCTTGGCATAAAACTGGAATACAGCCTTTTGCTTGGGATATGTTACCACCTCCTGTAAGTGCGAATTTCTATAATACAGGTAGCTTGAATGACACGTATGTGATCCGCTTAGTTTTGTCCCCAATGGTTAGCTTCCAGCAAACTACAATCGAGGGTAGCAAACTTTACCATAGAGTTATAACAGATATTCAAACTGGGCGTAAATTTGTCGATCCTTTAAATCAGGTTGTACGGCTCGAAGTATTTCGACCTCAGGATGAATCACTAGTCCCACAACCAGACGAACCAATTGAACCAATGCGTTTTTTAGAAGAACCTTATTCCTTGGGATTCTTGATGAGTCTCCCAGCAGACGATGAGTTAGAGGCAGTGGTCAGAGTGATACCTTATCCGAATGGCGTAGAATTCGTTAGTACAGGTGGAAAATATTCGCTTAGACTACAGATAGACCGCGACGACCAGCCCGCTGCATTCGCGTACGAAATAATTAGACCTGGTCCATTTTTGAATGATTGGCCTGAGCCGCCCCTACCAGTGGGTCCCCCAAGAGAGAGAGAACATGAATTTCGAATCCGTATTGTTTACAGTCCAAACGTCAGTATCAGAGCCGAAGCCATCCCTGCTAGGAAATATGAGATATTGGTTGAGACCCGTAAAGTTTACCGTGTAGATGATGTACCCCCACAGGGATCCTCACTAGACGACTATACATTCACATATTTCAATATAAGGGACACGCCAGGATCAACGCCAAGACGACCAGTATGGATCACGTTGTTTGAATTAGGAGTTGGATTCATTCCATATATAGGTGCGCTCTATAACATAGCACAGCTTGTATATTCACTAAGCACAGGTAAGGATTTCTGGGGTTATAAGGTAGCTGATCTTGATTTTGTGATGATGGGGTTTGCAGCAGTTTTACCCTTTGCTTTAAAAGCCACACCCGCCGTTAGAAACCTTCAGAAAGAGATCATACAGGTAATACCAAGAGATAGTAGTAAAAGAATTTTGGCCCAGATTTTGGACGATGGTATTACCAGAATTGTTAAAATTCGACTCCAACGGGAGCTACTTGAGGCCGTTGGACAAATCGATACCAAGAGCGCAACTGACCTTGCAAGAAAGATGGCTCTTTACGCTGCAGGGAAAATTACTGCCAGTCAATTTATCAAAGAATTCGATAACCTGGTAAGTGCGGCATTCATTCGACAACTTGACATGCGTAAGATTGAGAGAGTTATGAGTGCAGATTTTAAGAATTTCAAAAATCCTATCCTCGCAGAAGGTTTCAATGAATATGTAAGTCGTAATCGATTTGCAGATCCCGTTAATTGGGCTATACAACAAAGAAATAAGAACAGTCGGTTTTTATTTGAGCTCCAAACGGAACTTGGACCTAATTGGAAGAATATCTTGATGCGGAGCCGTGCAAATGATGTGCGATTGAGACCAGTTAGTCAAAAAGAGTTGACGCACTTTGACACATATGCCGTACAGATCGAGGATGCTAAATCTCTCGCGAAAGTAAACGCTGGACATGGGGCCTACTATGAAGTAGACCATATCCTGGAACAGCGATTCTGGCGCAATGATCCTCGTATCGTGATAGCTTTCGACGAAAAAGATTTGGGTCTTGCTATCTTAGTACCAAAAGGTCCTGGAATTGCAGCTAAAATGCCAGGACTACCAATATCTTATGTCCATACAACTAAGACACAGATGCTGAACTATCTTATCCCCCATGGACAGGAGGCACTATACACGGCACAAGAGATCTTCGACGCGCATATGTTTGTATTAAAACATTTAGGGCTCGATGAGTCTATTTTACGAAGTAGTCGTTTATTGGGAGATTTTAAATTATTGGCAAAAGCTCGAGGTGAGCCGGCTTTGAAATTTCGGATCCCTTCTCGATATCGATACTCTCCCACGAAGGGGAGATGGGAAGCATTATGACCTCTGATAATGAAAATTACCATAGAATCGGCAATGATTGATGTGTACGTAGTTCTAGTGATCAAATACATCAGATTATGGTCAAATTTTATTAAATTAATTATTCCTAATAACTGTCATCTAATTTGGTAATTACTCTTAATTGGAGTGGACTAAATAATCTTTGATTTTTGCTCTTTCCAATTTTTTAGTCTACAAAATTAAAGTCAATGAATGAAGAGAAAACTCAAATTCAACAGTAATCGTACAATCTGGGTAAATCTGAAAATATTCTTAGTCATAAAACGATGAGATAATGTTGATGGTATTCAAGAACAGTTAATTCTCACCAATCTTTCACAAGTCTTCGACAGCTCTCAAAAGTGTTAATAACATTCGGATATTCGCTATCTCTTATTACTTGTCCATTAACTTGATTTTTTACTTTAGTATCCATAATTGCAATGTTATACTCAATTTAGCAGACAATGGTGTATCTCAATTCTATTACTAATAAATAGAAGATGATTATTAGGATTCGTATAATTAACAACTCCGGTGGGTTTGTAATAGATATATTACGAGTCTATAAACCGCAAAATTGTTATATACTGTACCCTAATCACTGTTCCAAAGATTCAAGGTAATTCTTGATCCAATTCTGTATGTCTTTTTTACAATCAAGTGGAATTCCATTTTTATGTAATTCTGATTGTAGAACATAATCATAATTATTTTGGCTTGAGCTCTGTGCTATTTCCTTGAGCAGACTGTTTTTGACCAGAACATAATGATTTATGAAAGAGTATGAATCCTCTTCTTCTCTATAGTATTCGCAAAATCTCTTGATTATTTTTTCTTGGAATCTAGTTGGAATTACTCTGTTATATCTATTAACAGGTAATATTTCTTTCAATGATATTACATTTGCATGCAAATCGGTGAGTGTATTAAGTTTTCTTTCAAATTCAATATTTACATGTTGCTCTTCATACCATCGTCTCTCTAGTTTTTCCCACTCATAATCAGATCTCTTCATTTCTTCGACATATATGCCGATTTCATTTTGTAATTTTGTAATAGCTTGAAATGTATTGCTCGATAGATTCGTATGGAGTAGACGTTGTTTATGAAAACTATAAAAATATTTCCTTATCCTTTCTAAATACCTTTTTGTTACTTCATACTTCAACTTGGTAATACTCATGATACGCAACTGTGGCTCAAAATCTACAGCCACACCGAACAAGAAATCTTTTACAAAACTTTCATCCTCAGAAGCAATATATTCTTTGTACAGGTTATAGAAAGATAAAAATGGAAATCGAGTCTTTATCTTAGGAGACACAGATGAACTAAAAATCTTTTGAATATCGCCAGTGTTACCATACTTATATTTAATTCCTGTAATTGATCCATATGCCGAATCAATTTCATCTCTTAAATTCATATATTCATCCATTTCAGAAACATTCGAAAGAATTTTATCAATTTCAAATATCTCAAGCTTGTTACCAGAAAGTAAAAAAAGATGCAGCAGCCCCTTCAAATTTAATACATACTTCTTTTCTCCATCTTGATGGAAAACCATGTCAACATAATCAAGATAAAAATAATTTGGAACTATGCTAAAATTACGTACTACAAATCCACCTTTTTCTCTCCCAGTATGTAAATATAACTCGTTTTCAAAATCTGAAAACCTAGATTTTTGAAAAAACTTTACTAACCCTTCTTCTAATTTACCTTTTTCATTTAAAAGAGTGAAGTTTATTTCTATCCGTAAGTAATTGTTTTGCTGATCATATATTTTAATACCTTTAATCTTTTGATTATTCGTGTTTTCCTTCTCTATAGGATCATATTTCAGATCATAACTTGATTCACATTTGAAATAATCGTTATAAATCTCAAAAGCTTTATCTCTAAACTTCAAAGGTACCAATTCAAATTGATCAGATTTCGTGTTTAGAAAATCACCTTCTCTAAAGACCAAAGTAGAGGGAGTATATGCTGATTTGTGATATAATCTCTTTTCAACTTCATACACATAGTTTTGTCTAGAACCGGGAATTTCCTTTTCGACTGCATCCTCAATTTCGCTAATTTCTAAGGGTTTGGAGCTCATTCCAAGGCAGTAGAGAAACAGCCTCTCTACTTTGTTCTTTTCTTAATGTCTGTCAGTCTTTTTGTCATTTTTCATTATTGTGAGCACAAAACCTGTCAGGTCGCGTATTATTCATACTACCTATTTTTTAGTTATAGTGTGTTATTACATAAAAAAGTTAACAAGAGGGTTTCTTTGTATATTCCGAAAAGAATATTCGAAGAAATAGATTTCAAGCGAGCTGATGTCCCTCGAAGTAAATTTATTCTCCGTATATTAGAAAATTACCTTATAGGAGATGTAAGGCCTTAATGCCTGACCAATCATTACTACACTTAGACCTCGCTAGATGTCCTGTTAGTTGTGACGACTGCAAGATAATTTATACGAACTATATGATAGATTTTCAAATCAAATGTAACTGCTTTTGCCATAAAGAGAAAAAATAGGAGTTTTGTAGTTGTCTAAGCTATCTAATATTAGTAATGCCAATTCTAATAAACCTTTTGAATCTTCTAATTCCATACAGAGGGAATTAAGTGAATCATTATTAGATTACTTAAAATCTAATCTTTTCTATTCTGAAAAACAAAATAAAAACGAATTTTGGCAACAACTTAGAAGTAAAAACGATACGATTGTGGTAAAACATTCTCACTTTAAGGGCTATTATAAAATATTATACTATCTAGATATACTTTCGCCTGCAGAAATAGAAAAAACATTTCGATTAACAATACGACAGTTTTCCAAAAGTAATATGGAGGATCGAAACTTTGTATTTCAGGATAAGTAAGGAAGACGTTAAATAGTGACTATAATGTCTACGAACAATTCTAATAGTTACAAAATTAGTTCAGAAATTTTAAATTCGTTATGGAAAGCAGGTTTTAAGCCTGTACCCTTATCATATGAAGGGATTCCAACTACTCAATGGACACCGATCTATGACAATGATGGTTATTGGGAAGAAGCTGATTTTAAGGATCCAAATGTATATATGAAATTTGTTAATGTAGCATCTACCTTTGGGAGAACTCACCTAAAAGATTCAACAAATTACGAGTTATTTATTCAAGCTTTAGATATTGATTCAGAGAATGTTTTTAACCTATTGAACGTACCCATTAAAAATTTGTATGCCTTTGAAAAGGTAAATACGTTACTAGATGATCTGATGAATCAATCTAATACATCGAGATACGAATTTATGAATTTAAGACTTATGGATCTTTGTAAAAAAATTACCTTTGTAACAAAAACTAGAAAACCTTATGGTTATCATATTTGGTGGTTATCACACCAGCAAAATAAATCGATTTTAACTCTTAATTGCATGAAAGACTATGAATTTGAAATTAAAACTGACAAGAGAAGCGGATTATGTACTTTACCCCCTTCTACATCCAGGAACGATCAGAACTTTAGATATAGCTCCATAGGTCAAAAGGAAAAATTACTAATAAGTGATTCCTTATATGGATTATTTATTGAAATTCTCAAAAGCTGTCTAATCCAAAAGAGTGATAATGACCATGCAAAAAATAATGATAATGCAGGACTAAATGAATTAAATTTAACGAAGTTATTCGATCTTTCGCAAAATACTATAATCACTTCTGCTACGCTACTATCACCTTTCTATATAGAAAAAACACGAAACAATTTCGTTCTTCACTTTAGTGGGTACGCATATCATTGTAATATTTCGGAAAATTCGACAAGTAAAATTATATCTGAGATTTGCGCTATGAAAAAAGACGAATCAAGGAACGAACGTCATTCTACAATTCGTTATACATATCAAAAAGCTCTCGATAACAAACCTGTGACTGGTAGTCCAACCTTTACGGAATTCATTTCTCAAGTTGCCGATTGCTCAATTGAGCAAACCCAAAAAATAATTGATGATATAAAAAATTTATGGCTTGATGACATCAAGAAAAATATACACAATAGCAAGATAGCAAGTGACGACGATGATAATTATGATCAAGATGCAGTTTGTGAAAACTTATTATCAGTTTCTCAAACAAAGATGTTTCATGAAGGCAGGGTCAAAGTACGAGGTAAGATAATGAAATGTAGTGGTAGTTTTAAAATGATATCAGCCACTAATCATATGTGTTACAATCAAGAATGTAATTTTAAAACAAGAACAAGACATCCAAAACCTCTACTATTATCTAATGATAAGGACATAAATGGTAAATGCCCTCAATGCGGAAAATTCACAGTATCTACCACTCTTGAATACACCAATGCTGTAGATTTAGAATTGCAGGATGTAGATAATGTTAATGATATAGACAGATTATTGGTTTTTCTATTTGAAGAAAACATAAAATCGCTAAAAATTGGCGAAACAGTAATTATAAATGGAAACATATCAGTTATAAATAAGAATGATAACAAAAGAAAGAAACTGATAGCAGTTCTTTATGGAAACTCTATTTCTTATGAATTTGACGAGAAAATAGAATTAACTCAAAAAGATATCGAAGAAATAAATTATCTAAAAAAGGAAAAAGAAATGATTGATACAGAAGGTGTAGCAAAGGATGATTGGATTGAATATCTTGTTTCACAATTTGCTCCTCAAATTGCGAGAAATTATTATCCTAAAGTAGCGTTGTTACTTTCTGCTGTAAGCAGTGGTCCTGATGAGATATTTAGGAAAAGAGACAGAATACATGTACTCTTAGTAGGCGAACCCGGTCTAGCAAAAACAAAACTTCTTGAGGACGTAATAGAACTTGTACCAAATTCAAAATACATGAGTATGTCCAACACATCTGGAATTTCATTAACAGCAATGATCGAAAAGGACGAGAGTGGTGGGAGCTATAGCGTGAGAGCAGGTTCTATGGTTTTAGCAAAAAATGCTATTTTTGCTGCTAATGAAATAGGCGATCTCAACTTCAAAAATCAATTGTATTTAGGCGATATAATGGAAGAAGGTGTTACTCATATCTCAAAATATACCATAGATGCACAACTTGTGGCTCCAGTTACCATGATCTCTGCATGCAATCCTATAGGAACATATTGGAAATATCCTGATCACATCGATCTATCAGAGATTCCATTACCTCCTAAAGAAATCGATAGATATGATTTACAATTTTTCCTAAGAATGCCGAGAGATAGATCCGATCTAAAAACATTTGCTTCCGAACTCAGAAAGTGTGATAAAAACTATCATAACTCATTGGACTACACCTTTTTGCGAAAAGTTATGATATATGCTAAACAATTTAAACCGACATTATCTGAAGATGCTATTTCAGAAATAGAGAATTTTTGGATAGATGTTGCCACACAACGAGGATCTGTAAGAATAAAAAATGTATTGGAAAGGTTAACCAAAGCCTTTGCCAAATTGCGATTTAAGAATGTTGCAGATGTAGATGAAGCATATGACGCTATAAGATTATACAAATATGTTTCATCGCAATATGATATATTTGACAATCCCTATGCTGTTCCAAGAAATCCACAACATATGGCAGCTGATGTTTGTATGGAAATTCTTCAAGAAAACCCTCTTATCGAAAGGCGGATTGACGAATTAATAAGTTTAGCTTGTTCCAAAAATCCGCAGGTAGCGTCTTATTTTTCAGGAGAAAAGAAGTTAAGGACAAGCTACAAAGCACGCGCTGTTAAAGAAATTTTAATTCAGAATCAATATATAAAGCAAGTTGGTAGTAGCCCCGTAACACTCCAATGGTTTGAGAAGCAGATAAAACAACAGACCAACAACGAATTGTCAAATTCTAAAGTTATTCAACCTTCATCATCGGATACCGTCTCATTACAATTAACTTCATCCGATCAAACTCAAGGTTGCTTGAATAATCCACACAATGAAGTAAAAGACCATAATACTGAAGGAAGAATACCACCTCAATGCGATGAATGTGATCAAGGTGATGTATGCAATCTACAATCAAATGAAGATAATCAAAAGAATTTCCCAGCATCTAATGTAATTGAAAAAATCATACTGCCCTGTAATAGGGTTATCACATCGCATTCATCGCATTCATCGCATTCAAACGATCTTAACCAAAGAATAACAAACAGTATTGGTCTGTTTTCGGATGACGATACCAATAAGAAATATCCCAATCATGACAAAATACACCTAATTCATAGAAAATCAGCAGATATACAGACCAATGATGATTTAGAAGATCAATACGATGTCAATTTAAAAGAGGAGAAATAACTTTTTTGAATAAGAATATAAATTCAATCGAAAAACCATTTAAAATTGAGAGTTATAGAGATGAGGTGTTAAACACTGCTAGTATAGACATGGAATGGATTCCATACAGAGGTAAATATCTACATTCAAAAACTCAGATATTTGCAGCAGCTTTTTGCACCAATTGGGGAGAACGAATAGTGTTACATATATCTCAATATCAAAAAACTAACGAATCTATTAATTCAGAAAAAGCATTAATTGAGGATATCTTATTCTATTTTAACCAATTTCCATTAACATTTGGCTGGTATACTACTGGTGTTGCTATAGGCAAATACGATCCGAGAAAAAAGGTATTTCAAGTTAAAGGTAGAGATTCAGACTTTTTTATTTTGCATCAGAGATGTTTATTTCATAGAATTGAATCGCCATTTGAGATCGGTTACAATGGCAAATATATTACTTTGAAAAAAGGTTCTAAGAATAAACATATTGATCTCATTAAGGTATTTGAAAAGCAAGTAATAAAAGATTATGTTTTAGATGGACGATACAGAACTACCAGTCTGGACTCAGTAAGTTCTGCAATTCTAGAGATATCAAAATATGAAGGTATGGATGCAGGAACTACAAATATTTTACAAAAATCCACTAAACTTCAAAAAAAGTACGTCAAAAGAGATGCAGAATTGATAATGATGTTAGCACAATACAGAAATTGTATTGTTTTGAGATTGATGAAAATATTCTCACATTATGCTAAGATGGACTATTATGTGGTCTGTCATACAAGCGTTAGTAACTGGTATTCTAACAAATATGAAAAAATGATTGAGAGAGGTGATTGTACATTGAGTTATACCCCCTACTACAGTCTCGAAAAAAAAGAGATAGGAGGAGGTCATCATACTCGCTCGCAAAGGGGTTTATTTGTTAATACACTCGTTTATGAATTGGATGCGAAAGGAATGTATCCTACAATAGTAATAAATAATAATCTATCATTTGATACGTTAAATTGTATATGTTGTAAAAACACGCCTTCTGCATATTTGGACACTGAAACTATAAAGGTAATAAATGATAATTTAATGGAGCAAAAGATTGATAGACAAGTTTCAAATTATTGGACATGTAGGAAGAGAAAAGGAGCTTTATGCATGATACTGGAAGAGGTTCTGACAGATCGAGAAAAGTATCTGAGATTGATAAAGGAAGAAAAGTCAAAACCTTGTCCTAATAATTTACTTTTAGAAGAGTTTCACAATTGTCAAATGGGTGCGAAATTATTTGCAAATTCGGGATTTGGACTTTTTGCAAATAAATATTTTAAATTTTCAAATTATAAAGTAGCAGAGTGCATAACCGGAGAAGGAAGGCGAATCCATAAACAAATGGAGACTCTAGCATCCAGGGAACCTTTTAACTTTGACATTGTATTTGGATTTACTGACTCTATTTTCTTTAAAATAAAAGAAGCAAACTGTCAAAATCCTGAACAGACTATCAACCAATTTATCAAACAATGTAAAGACAAACTTGGAATTACGCTTGAAATAAAGAACGTATTCAAGAATTCGATATTTTATGGAATCAATAATAGATTTGTAGGCGTACTGGATAAAGAAAATGACAGGATAATAATTAAAGGATTGGACGGTTTAGCAGAATCCAATCCATTATGGATAAAAAAGTGGGTATATGAAATAATAAAACAGATTATTACAAAGCCAGACAGTAGGTTTGAGATTATACCAAAGTTGTTAGACGATGCTGTGTTCGACCTTGTCAATAATGCATGTAGCTCAAAAAACAGTATCGCAGAAGAACTGAGTTACTCTCAAAAACTAAGAATGCATCCAACAGAATACGTAAGTAGTAACAGGACGGGAAAAGTTGGGCGATTGATGAATAAGGATAAAGGAGAAGTAATTCAGTGGTATGAGACTAAAAATATAGATAAAGAAACGAGTGAAAACTACTCGACCTCTGCACCTGACCCTGAAAATGTAAATTTAGATCATTATATAGATCGATTGTTTGAAAAACTGAAAAGGACATTGGAAATTACAGGATTTGATGTACAGGAGATTAAACCCGAAATTTCGAGAAAAATACTCACTATGATAAATTCAAAAAGTCTATCTTAACCTCTTTTGTTCCTACTATAATTAACAGCAAATCAAGTTTGTTCGATACTCTGTCGTTACATAAGATATATAGAAAAGTGCAAGATTTGATTAATTGGATTCTATATTGTTCTAAATATCAATTAATTAGTGCAACGGTTACAAATTGAATAACCTTCGTCCAAATTGTATAACTCAAATTTTTCATTTTCTTGGCTAAAACGTCTTTCTTCAAATATCTAGTTTATGCGGTGATTTATCTTCGAAGTTATGTCATATGCTTATTTTGAGAATTTTTTGAATCAGTTAGATAATTACTTTTAAGTATTATTATGAATAGTCATCAAGATGTCGTATAATACAATCGGATCATTATATGGTGGTCAATTTCATCAAAAAGGACTGCCATTTGAAAGAGAAGTTGGGTTTTTAGTTGTAATGGATTTACTAGGAGTAAAAGGAATTTGGAAGACACCAAATTATGAGAATCATTTTACCAAATGGACAAATATTAATTATTTTATCGACAGTTGCTTTAATAAACAAGCCCTACCATTTCATAAATATTGTTTTTCTGATACCATAATAATATCAATAAAGTCGCAAAACTATGACAAAAACAATAATTTAGTAAACTATATCAAAAGCGTCGGACTTGCACTATGTGAAATCATTCAAGAAGCTATATTAAATGGACTTTTCTTTAGAGGTTCAATAAATTTTGGAGAATATTTAAAGTCATTCGATGCAATTATTGGACCAACCATTGATGATGCGGCAATATGCTATGACAAACCTGAAATCATTGGAATTGTAGCATCTAGTGAATTCAAGACTCTATTAGATATGTATTGTAATGATCATGGCACATGTTATCCTTTTACCAAATATGATTTACCATTAAAGCATTCCGTACTCAAAGATTGGTGGTTACTGAAATGGAATTATAATGCAAGTGAAGAGTGTTTAAGAATTCTAGAGTCTAGATATCAATATTATGCGAATAAGCCCAATATACAAACCAAATACCATAACACCCTTTTATATTTAGTCGATAGTGTTACAATATAATTACAATATTTGTTATATAAGAAATTTTGAAAAGTGTAAAATTATTCTTCCTCAATGAAAATGAGAATAATCCTGCTAATAAATTCCAACTAAATACAGACGAGAGGTACTCTAAATTTAAATTTAGTTAATCGAAAGTAGAGATGTTGACTCAATGCGAAACCAATGTTTGAAAAGCTGAATTAACGATATTGAATTTTGAAATCAAGGATTTGACTGTCTGCATGTAGGTAATGTATATTTATTATTCTTCCTTATAAATTACAAATTTCTCGTCGGGTAACGGATTTTTGATTTGGTATTCCTTTTCAATACGAGCTAATGCCTTCTTTAATGATGGTATGATGTATTTATTTAAAGTCATATTAACCTGTATGTTATTTATGGTTTCATTCAATTTCATGTTTTGCCTTGTAATCTGAGGATTAAACATCTTAAGTCGATAATGGTGCAAACCTCTATTTTCTGCTTCCAACTGAATTCTTAGTCTAATTAACAACTCAATAATATACTTGTCTTTGCTTAAGAGAGTAAAAATTTTTGGTATTATAGAACTAATCACAGTGGTATCAAACTGATACATCGGAGTTCGGAATCCTATATCAGTAGGTGTAGTTTCTTCTGAGGTGTCTTCCTCAAGATTCTCAGCTATTGTTAGATTCGATAATAACTCGATGTAAAGTAAATTAATCTGATTCAGTCTTTCTTCATAATTTAAAAATTCTTGTTTTATTTGTTCATAACTCATTTGTTTATTCCCTTTATTGGTTCGAAAGAAGAATTTTCCAACATCAACTTTGATATGAGGTCTAAGTTCGCTTTTCTTAATTTGAGTTATGAAGATTACAGTATCCTTACCAGGAATTTTGATAGGAGGATTAGAGAAATCAAAATCTACTGTAGGGTTAATACCTGAAATTCGATCCCCAAATTCTTTAGCTAAATCCGAATTACGTACTCCTATTATCCTATCTTTGTCAGATTTTCTTATATCTTCGACTCCGAATATGATAAATCCACCCTCAGTATTGGCAAATGCACATGTGGTTTCTACTATTCCCATATTATCCGTGGGATTCCTACTTTTTATGGAAGCCTTAAACTCAAAAGAATTTGTCTCCAAATATCCTTTTTCTACATAATCTTGGATGATATCATAGTTCCATTCATCAAGCTGCTGTGGAATTGCCATATTGTCGAACCATTTCTGAATATCATGTCTTCACTTTATGTTTATCTAGAAGGATCAAATTCATAATCATGATCACTTCAAACTTTTTGCTTTTCATGATACAACGGTTTTAAATTATTTCCTGACTTTAAATCGTAATTTGTATCACAAGGTCAAATCTCTATATCAGGTGGGAAAGGGGCAGTCTTATGTTCTATTGTAAAATTCTAATGTTCATCATGAATAGAAAACACATTCAATTCTTAATAGAAACTCGTAAAAATGAAGGTCTATTCTAAAAATATCTCTACATAAGCTTTTGAAACAAGCAGATATTTATTTCCATCTAAATCCTTAATCAAGGACATTGTTACTTTGGAGTTTTCAATTTGTAATTCTTTAGCCATCTCATTAGGGATAATCAAAGCAGTAGAATTACCCCCATTGATATCTTGAATTGTCTTACCTAAAATAGGAGCATTTACAAAATTTTCGACTTCTCCCATACTCATAGTTTGGTCTCTATAGTTAAAAATATTTTGGATTTTCGCTAAATCATCCCTAAATTTACATGATGTGGTGTTACCTGTTACATAAGATATTTTGAAAAGTGCAAAATTTGACTATTAGGACAAAACATTACGCTTAATTCAATCAAATGAGACTTAGATCATGAATTAGATAAATCATCATTGTCTCGGGTCTATAACTCCTAGATACTTTTTCTTTATTTTTTTGGTAGTTGAATCTTTCCAATATGCATAATAATATGGTCCATGCGGACACTGCAGACAAAATTCTTTTCCACACTTGACAAACTCTTCTCTTGTTGTATGATTTGAAGGTAATGTAGAATCTATACGTGATTGGCTTGTTTCCATTTCTTTTAATTTGTTTATATTGGCTTCAGCTCTATTCATAACATTGTTTAATTCCTCTTTTTGTTTTTCTTCATCTTCAAGAACTTGTTTTCGTTTTGGAAATTGTTGACCTATTAATTTGTCTGCTCTCTTAGTATGTTCCCAATCATCTAAAATGCTATCTAGTATGAACAACTTTACACCAATTGTATTATAGCAACTATTTTTTAGTAAACCAAAAGCCTGACTGTCATACAATTTTTTCTTATAGTTGTAGTATGTTCTTCTGGATATACTCTTATCTCCTAAAACCTTGTTAATTGATTCAATCGATTCTCTTTCGCTAAGATCGTAATATTCACAACTTTTAATTAGGTACAATATTGGCTTTTCCTTTTCTTTAAAACTTTTTTCTGGAAACATAAAATTGATATAGTCTTTCATATCTGTACCTATATTCAATACTGGATCAGAGCTATTTTGTTCTGATTTATAGGAAAACATAATATTGAATGAACCTTATTTGATTGTATAAATATATTTCTAAATAATAAATAATATTTAGTCAAGACAAAGACGCTAAAATGAGTGAATTTTATGAGTATACGAGTTTGAAAACTTGAGTGATTCACTTTCAGATGAAAAATTGCGGCAGAAAAAATTGAGATTACTCAATTCTTAAATTGGAATATATCCATGATGCTCTATATCAGCAATATGGATTTTAATATTATAAGATTATGGACTTGGCTTAACAAGGACAAGAAATTTCTCAAAAATGAAGTTCATGCTAGATTGTTCCCTGCTCAACTATCAAAAAATCAATTAGAAGAACCTCATATTAAAAAATCCATTGCAGAAAAAGGATATTTTGATGTTCAAAATGAGATTTCACAGTATAACTTAAACACTCTGGAGCTATTTGTAGAGAAAGGATATGTTGATAAATATATTGATACATTCCATAAAATTAGTGTATTCTACGAATATTTTGCATATGCTCCGAATTTAGACCCAGACGGTAAAATGGGGATATCCGGACCAAGATCTATTAACGATTTCAATATGCTCTTAGATTCTAAACAATTCTCTAATTTTGAAAAAACCGCTGCAGAATTAAAAAACCAAATAGATTTAGGGTATCATAGACATATTGATCATTTTGAATATGAGATTTTATTTGAATATAAGACCGAAGTTTATGAAGTTAAAGATAGATATCTTGATATTATAGAGTTATCTTACAATCCAGGATCAGACTCGTATGATATTATAATTGTAGAACCGATAATTAACGAATCTAAAGCCGGTCCATCAAAGGGAAGAAAAATTTTACGAAAAACGGATATTAATTTCATGGATGGATCAGCTGCCATTGATCCTATTATTGACGAAATCGAATGGAAAAGAGAATTTATTGGTTATACAATACATAATAAAGAAGCCTATAAGATCTTAAATACCAATACGGAGTCTAGACCTGAAATTAAAGTTGAGAACAATAAGCTGAATTATTTGGAGAATGAGATTTTTGATATACATAACTTGTTTTCCCGAATATTTGAAGACTCTGTGGCAGATTATCTTAGAGAAAAGGAGTACAATAGAGTAATACCACGACATAAAGTAGATCTTTTTGACAGTGATATCGATGTATATGCAGAATCAGGTTCAAGGGAAATAAGAAAATTATACTGCGAATGCAAATTCAGGGTTTACGATCAAGAATTGACAGACTCTGATCTTAATCAAATTATCGAAAAGATCAAAATTATCGAGAACAATAAAAAAAAGGGGGTGTCTTCAGAATACTGGCTTGTTACTAATACCTGTAAAATCCCTCAATCCGTAAAAGACATTGCAAAACAGAACAAGATCAAAATTCAATTCGCTTCGATCAACAATAACTGGAGAAGAAGAGCTACTTGGAGTGTACACAAAATTGAAAAGATTGCCTAGATTGCAATTCGGGTATTGCTAATTTTACTAAATGAATAAACCATATAGTAGTTAAAAATGTATTGGACTTTTCCTTTTGAAACGAATATTCACTACGACTTCTAAAAATTTTTAATAGCTATTCGCATAAACTGCATGAATTAGAAGCCACCGGTTTCGTTTAATAATTGGTTTCTACTCATACCTTCCATTGATATTACGATGCGAGCTGGAAAATTTGATTTATAGATATTGGGAACTAGTTATCACGATAAAAGATCCTGTATTAGATAGATTCGACTATTAAATTTGTATTTTAAGGAAATATGATTAAACTAACCCAGGCAAGATAAGATGCTAGTTGAATATACCTTCCTCGATCAATTGCTTTGCTATAGTTTGTTTTCCTGATTCATCTACAGAAGAAATAGATTTGAGCAAATTTTGCAAAATACCATTCATAGTTTGATATTTTGCTTCTAATTCTTTGACTTTTTCATCTTTTTCTTCCATTTTGCCTTTTATAACATAGATACTTGTTTTATTTTGTTCTTCTAATTCTTTGACTTTTTCATTCAAGGAATTTTCATCTTGATTTACAGTTAGAAGTGGCATTGCCTTTTGATATTCAGTTAGAACATCCTCCTCTTTCGGTCTTAAATAATGTTGTACTATACCGGTATCATGTGACATTAACATTGAAACAATGAGTTCTCTCATTACTTTCTGACATTCCGTTTCAAAAAACTTCCTGAACCCATGTACACTTTTAAAATCATATTTCCTGAAATTGAATTCTCCATGTTTAGGCGTTCGTTTCTCCCTTAAACCCTGTATTTTCCAAGCATCATTGATTAATACTCTAATTCCTGTGGCACTTAATTTTTTGGGATGCTTTGCAAGACCTAAATAGTTACCATATCTTTGACTTTTAATTTGCCAAAGGTTGCGAATAATACAAGAATTCGGACCGATTCTTTCGCCAAAAGATTCTCTAAAAACCATCCATTCTTTGACAGATTCGTATGCCTCTGGGGTAACATATGAGTAATAATAATTCTTTGTTTTAGTATTAAAAACTTTTAACTTTGCAGCTATTAGTTTTTCGTCCTTATATATTGGAGTAAAGTCACCCCAACTTAGATAACTCCATGAACTAACTCTTATTCCAGATGATATCATTACCAAAACGATTGGTTTCACTCTACGATCAGGGTATTGAATTAACTTTCTGATCTCTTCTATAGTCGGTGGTCGATCGTTGGAATATCTAATTCCTTTCTTTATCCCTTTCGATATAATCTTCCAGTTAACGTTGACCTTGTTCATTTCACAGAATCTTTTAATGGGCTTGAGATAATTCTTGATAGTTTCTGTGGATATTTCTCCACTTTCAACCCTCTGATTCTGTAATGAGAAAAATTTGAATAATTCGTTTTCAAGCCATAGTATACCGTCTTCTTTTACTTCTATTTTCTCATAAAACACATTACAATTCTCTTCGATAGAATTCGATCTAATATCTATGAAATCAAGAAACCTCTGTAACCTCTTAGGATATTGACGTTTTGATTCTTTAGAGTTCAGAGCATACATGAATTTTTGATATGGAGTTAAACTAAGTGGACTTTGATTTCCTAAATTATCGGAAGAATCAAAAGATAGGCTCATTCTTGTTACATATGTATTATTAACTGGGTCTTAAAAAAGGAAGAGATATCAAACGGGCCCGGTGGGCTTCGATCCCATGACCTGCGGTTCCGAAGACCGCCGCGATATCCTGACTACGCTACGGACCCCCTTGGGATGTATAAAATCGGCGCAGTTATATAATTTGTAATGGTTTAATCTTGTAGGATTTTCGTGATTAATTGAATTTCTTGAAATATTTTCATGGTGATTATCGCTTGCGCTACTGAATTCAGAAGCGCCAATTAAAGACATGTTGGGATTACTGATTTTAGTAGCTGGCTTTTAGTCTTCACTACAATATTCTGGAGTAATAATATTTTCGTTGGATTCAAATTCGACATGAAGTGGTCTTTAATCAAGTTAATACTTCAAACTTCACAATGATTGAATCAACTGACAAAATAAGTTTATTTATCCGCTTTTAAGATTGTTAATATTTCATCTACTTTCCCTTCTAGATCTGACAGGCGATTGTTAATTTTCTGAATTTGACCAAACACCATCTCTCTCTTTTTGTATTCAGGTGATTGATTGAATGCTCTTTGTCTTACTTCCATTTGCTCCTTATCTAAGTTACTTTCCACTTTTAGTGATTGTTCCATGTTCTTTGAGTGATTATTTAGACCCAATTTATTATCTTTACCAATCTCATTTGTCATTGATAGTAAAACCAGAGGATGATGATAAAAAGGTTTTCTTCTCGAAAGACTAGTTAGATGCATTAGTCATTGAAAACTTCTAACGATCAAACAATTTGAGTGAGCATATTATGGGCCAAATTGCTATTTATATTTACATCTGCTTGCAAGTGAATACACTAGCTTTATGTTAATTATTGATAAAGTTAATGTAATCTCTGCATACTGGAGATGAAATACCTACTCATAAATACGGGTAACGGTCTACCCATCAATGTTATTTGGACAAGATGACGACACAAGAGATAAGCAAAGTAGACCATTACCAAGTATCAATATTATACTTACATCTTTGCACAATTTATTATTCATAGTTATTAGAGCAGGAGAGGTATAAGTAGTTAGCATCTATTTTAGTCTTGATAGATATTGGTAACCAAAACACTGGTAACTGTCACAGACTTAGATAAAAAGCACCCAGACAAGCCTACATATAATAGATCCTATGTTCTTGCAAAACATACCTATCAAGAAATTGGTGATATAGTAACAGAAGGTTTACTTTTGATAAAGATGTTTTTTAAATAATGAGATCTAAAATAATGTTAATTTTGATTGATGAAAGGCTACCCCATATAGAACCAGAACAGACAAAACGAGACTAATATTATTCTATTAAATCTAAAAGTCATAATTAACAATAGCCATTATATTTATAATTCAATGGTAATGGTTATTGACAATCAAAAGATTAAGTTTATTTGTATTTTTTATCGTATTAACACTGTCCATATGTCTAGTTTCAGTTAACCTCACGGTTTCATCTTATGCACAAAATAGCGCTTTGTCTCAAATCGGTAAAGGCGACAGCAAAGTAGAACAACTAAGAAGTGAATTGCACTCGTCAAACCAGGATAATCAAGTAGTTTCGGGTGATAGTAGCGCATTGTCAGGAAATAATATCGCATGTCAAGACCAAGCCAATTCAGAAGATGGCTCCGGCGTATGTCCTGAAGGAGTGATTTCACCTGGTCCTATTGGGATATTGTCTATAACAACGGTCCTTAGAGCAACCTGCGGTGGGTCCTTTAGTTGTCCCAGCCCAGATGGACTTGTTTAAGTCTTTGTAAATGGACAACCCTATCGCGAATTTGAAGCAAATACACATGTAAGAGAAGGAACAACTCAAACAGATATTCCAATTATTCCTGGAATGCCATACAGTATCCATGCTGTAGGTGCCGGAAAAAGTGTAACTTGGGAGTATGAACTTGGAAACATACAAGGCGACTGTTCTGGAAGAGACACATGTAATGCTGTTATGAAATTAGGTGGGGATAAGGTTACCGTAAATTTCCATTATTGTTTCCGTCACTGCTGAAGGGGACTCATGTTACCCATTTTGCAAAAGGATACATAATACTCTCATCAAGACATTCAACACTGGCCTTATCCTCTTTGTTATTATATTGTTATTTTTGGTTCCTAGTAACATTTAATATCTTCATACTATCCTAGCTAACTTCAGCATCCTACACCAGTTGTTTTTAACACCATTGTATGCAATACAAAGTATTTTAGGAGAAAGCAAGAATATAGTTATGATTGTTGATTGTACAAATTCGATTTGAAATTAGTCTTTACAGTAATTTTATTACTAATCATAGTAAACATTTTACCATCTTCTCTTTCCATATTAGCATTTTCTTCACCCACATCTGGAGAGTCATTTTGGACTGCAGGAACGCCTATGCCGACAGCACGGTCTGAAATTGCTGGATCTGTATTAAATGAAAAAATATACATTATTGGTGGATTTGACAACTATGGTCACAGTACTTCTACTGTAGAGGCGTATGATCCATTAACTGAAGAATGGATTCAATCGACTTCAATGCCCAAACCGCTAGACCATACCGCTGCAGCATCCTTTAATGGGAAACTCTATGTGGTTGGAGGGGGATATCTTGATAGAGATACTTTATCAGATAAACTGTACATATATGATTCGAGTACAAATAATTGGACTCAAGGAGCAAATCTTCCAACTCCACGCGGTGCATCAACTGCCAATTTTATCAATGGGCTGCTATATGTGACCGGAGGCGTGGATTCTGAAAATACATTGGCAAGTACTTTGGTGTATAATCCTTCTCTAGACCAGTGGACAGAAAAAACGCCTATGCCAACAGCAAGAGAACATCTAACCTCATCAGTCGTTAACGATAAACTATACGTTATAGGTGGAAGAATTAATGGAATGAATTCGAACGTTGATGTTAATGAGGTATATGATCCAGTAAATGATAAGTGGACTTCACTGGAGCCGATGCCTTCAAAAAGAGGTGGCTTATCTTCTGCTGCAATAACCGTAAATGGGTCAATCTATGTCTTTGGAGGAGAACAACCCACAGGGACATTTAACAATAATGAAAAGTTTGATGTGATATCCGGAACCTGGACCTCCGATATTAATATACCAACAGCACGTCATGGATTGGTGGCTGTTGCGATTGACAACGTAATCTATGTAATTGGTGGGGGGCCACAACCTGGGGGCTCATCAAGTAGCCTGACTGAGATATTCAATGCTGGTAAAGGATAGAAAGGTGGTTATACCTTTAACTTTGATTCCAATTCACTTTCGATTTAAGCATTAAATTCTTCTGGCATTAGCACATGGAATCACATTCAACGGTTGAATATTCAAGTTTAATTTGACTTCTAATGAAGTATTTATGGGACAAAATGTTTTAATTTGACCCCTTATTAACAAATGTAATGAATCTGACAAACAACACTTTAATGATTGTGATGGTGTCGTCAATTTTTGTCCTCACTGCAACCGCACTCATTGGAGTATTTTCTGGTACAGTCTCGGCCCAAATAGTAACTGGAACTCCTGGTGAAGTAGGGACTAAAAATAATTCTGAAGATTATTATGCTCCACTGAACAATACCGGTCCTGAAACAATTAATTCACTTGCAGCTATTGAGGGTAGCAATGCAGACTTATTTGGCAATGATACCAACATAAGCAATCCAAATATTACTGCAGCTGACGCTGGGACAGTAAACAAACAAGAAGATTGTGTGCGATTATCGAATCAGTCCGCCGTTGATTGTCCATAATTTCCTTTTTTTTAAAAAAATTCAATAATCTTATTATAAACGAGAAAAAAATGGTGCCCCCTTTTTACGATATTTTATATACTCATAACAATGGTGCTTTATTCCAACAATCATATTCGACTTCAGCTAAACCTCTCATATCCTTCGACAGTTAAACTCATTTACCACACATTTACCTCAGAGTGATGAATTTTCAGAATCTATTCTTTAAATTAATTTCGTGTGGACCAAAAGGGGTGTCCGTCCCTAATTTTGTTCCTTACGTCCAATTCCACAAAGACCCTTTTACATTGATATTATCAAAGAACAAATTCAAATCCGCCTCTTGTGTCATCGTTAAAAGGTTGTATGAAATATAATCTTCTATATCCATATCTTATATTCATCCTTGTTAATTATGGCGTTTTCTATCTGTAATGTAAACAGTCACTGGCCTTAAGATGTGCATCTTCCTATGATCTATATCGTAGAGCCTTTGCAATATGTCCATAGAATGTGTATTAATAAATAGAATGTCGTTAGATATCAGACATAATTCTGTAAAAGATATAGCCTATTAAAAACTTTCAAAGTATCTAAAAATATGTAAATATTCCATAATAGAATAAGATAAAGTATAAACTTTTTATTCGAGTATGATTTTATTTAGTAATTATGCAGAAAACTAAAACTATAACGTTCGATCCATTCAAAAACGGAGTAGACAGTTTTGTCGTCCAACTTTATACAATGTGTACGTCAAACCCCTATAAAGAAACTTGGAGTTTAGATGAAATTTACAGAGCCCGGTACCCAAATTCCACTCAAGACAAGTCAAAAAATATGGAGATTTTAAGAAATAACTTAAAATGGTTAAAATCAAAGGAAGTTATAGAGTATCCAAACAATAATTCAATCAAATTGATAAAATATAGATTAAGCAGTCTGATTGACGGTGTCTGAAATTTGAATAATGTCTTTTTTGTTTCTTAAAGTGATATTTAATTAATATTTTGAAATTAGTGTCCTTACTGCCCCTCATTTTTTTCCCTCATTTTTATACCCGCAGAATATCTCAAAGATTGATTACCTAAGGGCATTAATACATTCAATAGGTAACAACCAAAGACCCGATCTTGGTTGACTTGAGATCTTTATTAAATAATTTCTTCTCCTACTTGCTATTGACTTGGCTTTGACATTATTTGAAACTAAAATCAAACTTCTCTGTAAGCAAAGTTTTTGAGGGTTATGATTGCTGTAACTCAAATGATCCCGATTTTCCTGTTGGTAATAGTGATAATAATAATGGTGATGATATTTAATAATAGGTGTTCTACTCTTTGAATCTTTCTAAATCTTTACTATGCTCTATCAATAAGTCATAGTCATTGAAAATATCATTTCTGTATCATTTTCTGATTTAGCTCCTATAGCCTAGCCTAGTCTAGCATAGTTAATGGTAACTTCATTTATCATTTTTAATAACGATACTTTATCCATTGAAAGTGGTAAGTATTGTATAAAATCATTCAGATTCCTACTGGATGTTCATAAATAACATTATTGTAAATGGGAATAATTAGAATGATATATTTACTTTAAATGAAAATTACTAAAGTAACAAATATTTAATAAATTATCACTCAACAGGGTTAATACAAAAGGAATAATCATATCCTCCTGATCTTTATCACAACTATCATCGATTTGGAATCATTGGTTCTTTGGTTTATTAAGATGTACCTTCATCTTGTTAATCTAAAATAAATCCTTTATCAAATCCCCTCAAGTATATTACCTTACTTTTTACTTTCTTGTTATTTAGCACAATAGGTAGGTTTGGTTTATTGTGGTGATTAAAAAGTATTGATAATCTAGGTAAACATCCCAAATAATTATTGTGATAATGATGCATATTTAGAAATGAAACGGGGCTCAAATTATGGCTGTACGAATAATATTCCAGATCACAGATAAAGTCGATAATTGTGAATTGGTTGTCCGCGAGCCAATTTTGACTAACACTCTCTCGGTCCAAATTAAATTGGATACATTTATTATGTCTGCAATTACCGTCTTGTCCAATAAGATAATGGTACTTTTTGATATATAGAGAGTTAGAGTATCATATTTCAAAATTGAACCCAATTGAATGTTTATATAATTATTAATCGTTATCAATATTGTGATATTATAGGCAATGAATATCATTGAAAATGAAATACCATACCTGGTAGAGGCAAGAACTTGCGGGTGTAATGAAAGGGGGAAAAGTGTTTCATATCATTTTATTGAATCTTCTCATGCCTTGTGTATGAACAAAGTAGAATTGATCTCCGGTCAGATCCAAGCTTGTGAAAGGTTATTGAAATTAGCCAAGGAAGATGGTGAGATTGTTTTGTTAAGAGATGAAATATCTAAATTGAAATTGGCTTTAGAAATAATACAACATAAGTAGTGAATAGTCTAGATGATAATTCCAAAAAGAAATTTCCACTTGATTCCCTTTTTTTGGTTTATGTGACCGTCACTCGATCTCTTTCAGGCACTACAGACTGAACCTTCTTAGATGATATGATGTTTTCGTTTAAGAATTCCTTGTATTTCATTTTAACTATGTATCCTCAAGTTTAATCTTGCTCACTTTGTAAATTATATATTAAGTAAATTATGACCAGATAAAGAAATACCATTTAAAGTGACTATTTGTAAAAAATAATCTAGGTAGTTCTAATTTATATGTTTGAAAAGCATATCTTTATCATGACTGACATCAGATGCAACATTATCCCCGAACCGCATCGCGATCGAAAAGCCGTATTTAGACAATCCACTTTAAAGAGTCCCTACATTGATGGAGATGACTATGAAGACGTTCAATCTATAAAGATCTCTTATATCTGTGGTAATTGCGACTTTATTCTTGCAAAAAATATTCATTCAGATCAGATTGTCCAACTTTTAAGTACAAATAGTAAAGGATTAGACATTGTGTTACAGTGCCCAGAATGTAAAGAATTCAATGAATTGAATTCAGAGACACATCCTTCCTAAATTATTTATCATAATATCCACGATAAGAAAATTTCGGTTTTAATTAAATTCACTATGCCATTCTGTTCCTTAATCTAGTCACGTTATCCACTCATGGGATAGACTGATGTAGAAATTACTAATCTATTTGTTGTTTATGTTTACATTTCTTATTACAAAAATAATGGAAACCTCACAGTTTACAACATAAGACATTTCTAGGGCTTTTGTATTATTTTAAGACTTTAGATCAACACTATACTCTTTGATAAGGTGTCAACCTATTTTGATGCTTTTTATCAAATTATCTTTCTCCCATCTCTACAGCCGAATATCTTGATGAGCTTGCCGGATAAAGATTTAGACGATCTGCTACCCGACGGATTGAAAAAAAAGTAGTGGATACTTGGAATTTGGGCAGTATTATTTAAATAAGAGTAATTACACTTTACATAGAAAAATATAGATACCTTTAATACCTTTTCTGATTAAGATTGGTTGGAAAGGAAAGATAAAACAAGATTGTCTGGAAAGTCCCAACTAATTGAAAATGATCATGCCATGTCTACACTTGACTTTGGCACCATGGAGTTTATGAAATGGTTAATGGAAGTAGAGACAGGATCAAAAGAGTGTCTAATAATAGTTAAAGATTTTTTCGAAAACAAATATGTGATTTTGTTTGATAAGAATATTTCTAGTTCGGTTATAGTTTGTTACAGAGAAAGCATGCCTTGGTGTATTACTTGTGATACTGATGACTGTGGTCATGTAGGATTCGCAATATGCCTTAAACAACACTATGATAGAAACGATCAAATTATTTGCTGATTAAATCGTATATTTAATCAGCATCGGTTTTGTTTCCTGTGTTCGATGGTAGCGATTCTTTACCCTTGTCCCGATCTTTTCTATATCTCTCAGTAAATTTCCAACCATATTTAATAACATAGGGTGAAATGAACGTGGTGATGATCGTCATAGTTCCTACCATTGGTAATATGAAGGAACTTGCAGCTCCAACATCTATTCCACCCTTTGCTACCACCAATGCGATTTCTCCCCCTGATGAAGATAATCCTACAGCGGCCCGTGTTGAAGACATCTTACTCACACCTTGTATTCTAGAGGCAAGGTAGACTGTTAAGAATTTTGCACCTATTGAAACCCCTATTAGTACTAGTGCTGGGATGATAAACTGTGGAATAAGTCTAAAGTCCATCAGTGCTCCAACAGAGACAAAAAATAAAGCAGCGAAAATATCTTTAACCGGTGTGGCCAAAACACTAGTTACAGCATGTGACCTTGACTCTGCTATTAGGACGCCGGCAAAGAATGCTCCAGCTGCCACTGATATTCCCAACTGAAAAGATATAAATGCAAATCCAAAAGCAACGCCGACGGCTGCGACGATTAATACATCATGTTGATTGGTTCTTGCAACAACGTCTATTAATTTTGGAACTATCTTTGATCCTACTACCAGTACTCCAGCAATAAATCCCATAGTAATTGCTATTGACGTAATGACCTCATTGACGGAAATATCTCCGCTCACTCCAGCAGATTGGAATATGGCTAACAAAGAGATTACAAGAATATCTTCTATGATCGCAGTACCTAGTATCAAAGTGGCGGCTTCATCTTTCATCATATTGAGTTCTCCTAAGACTCTCATAACAATGACTGTACTTGTTACTGATATTGCTAATGCTATAAACAAACTATCATAGAATCCAAGTCCTAATGCCTGTGCGGTAAAGAATCCTATAGCTAATGTTCCGAATGCTTCGCTAGTAGCTATGATGATGGCTTTCCTGCCTATTCTTCTTAGTTTCTGTATGGGGAATTCCATGCCTACTGTAAAGAGTAACAAGATTACACCCATTTCGGCAAATAAATTAAGGACATCTGAATTATGAATAAGGCTAAAAGGTGGAGTATAAGGACCGATGATAATACCTGCAACAATAAAACCAATTACTACAGGTTGTTTTAGTCTGTAAAAAATCAAAGTCATTACAGAAGCAATTATCATTATAACTGCAAAATCTTGTAAAATTTGTTCAATCGGTATTTCCACAACAAAAGTTGTCGTTTACGTTATTTAAATAATCACGCTAGTCCAAATTTAGTCAATGTAGTTATTGATACCAAACAGCTGATTTCATCTTTTTTTTAAATCAAGTAAATCCTAAACTAGATACTTATCTGTTCTGGAAAACATGGCAATAAAAAATACTTTTGTCTCATACAGGAAGATGAATTAATACGAAGAGATACAATATGGATCCTTTGATCATAGATTAACAATAGCGTTGAAACCTATCCTATTCCTCTTATGTTTTTTGACCAATTTTTTAGCATCTGTCTTTTCCATGTTATTTTGAAACTTTTGGGGGAAAAGCATGGCATTGAAAACAATTCATCCTTGTACTTTCTACATAAAGTTTCCTATTTACTGTTTTCTAGGGGTGATATAGTATGAATTGATGCTGAAATCCTTTTTTATAATCTAAAAAATCGGCATCATTTTAAACGAAATTGTTTGGTCTTTATATCTTGTTATTTTCTATTCCAGGTTGGCTGCTAGGTTATACAATCTCTTATCTATAAAATCCTTAGTTATCATTGTAGGTGATTCTATCTTTAAATCCCGCGGGAGAATTTTGTTTATTTTGATAAATAATTTAATCTTGTCATTTGTATTTTCTTCGTAAATACACTTCATGATCATACGTTTAACCGTATTTACATTAATCATATTATACTAATGATAACAATGTTTATATTCATATCTATTACTTTGGATTTGGATACATCAGTTTAATTCTTTAAATTAAGTTATGCCTACAAATAATCAAATTGGATGTGGTTGATTGTTCTTCTTTAGGTGAAATTAGGAAAAACATTGATTCAATAGACATGGAAATTGTTTCACTATTAGTTAAACGAGGTAAATATGTACAGCAAGCCGCGAAATTTAAGAGTGATTATTCTAATATAGAGGATAAAAAGAGGGTTGACGACATTATTGACAAAGTTACAAACTATTCACGAGAATTGAATTTTGATCCTACTGTGATAGGAAAAATATACTCTTTTCTGATTGAGGTTTATATTCAATTTGAAAAGAAGAAGTTTCTAAATCCCTAGTAGTCATACATTTTATTCTTTGATGCAAATCTTATCCATTTCGTTCAACTTCATATGCCCAAGAATTTATCTTTCTGATTTAAAAGGTGCTTTGGTATATCAAATTTCTATAGCCTTTTACTAGATTTTCTTTGCCTAGTGAAGAAAACAATGCATTAATTATATGATTGCCTATTTTGGATACCTGATTAGATCTGGCAGGCCTGACCCTTCTTTTAACTACGCTGCATTATAAGTTGAATCATGAAACATAATCAATTTTAATAAAATACAAATATTAATTCAGTCAAAGATATAATTGGAACTAGATCGTTAATGAAAATATCAGATAGGATTAGTCGAGTTGAATATGCAATTCGAGATATTATGTTACATGCAAAAGAATATCAAAAAACTGGAAAGGAAATTATGTATTTAAACATAGGTGACCCCGTAGCTTTTGATTTTAAAACTCCGTTGCATATTAAGAATGCCCTAGTAGATGCACTTGCTAGTGATAATGACTATTATACTGATTCTGAGGGCTGGAATGAACTTAGACAATCTATTGTAGGGAAAGAAAAAGACAAAAAGGGTCTGGACTTGACCCCTGAAGATGTTTTGGTTACAAATGGAGTATCTGAGGGATTGGATATGGTTATGGGTTCTATAGTTGAAGACGGCGACCAAGTTTTGCTACCCGGACCATATTATCCTCCATATTCTTCTTATGCAAAATTTTATGGTGGCAGAATAACTGAATTTGAGATACATGAAGATGGTACACCTAATTTGGATGACATAAAAAATAAGATTTCATCAAGATCGAAGGCGATTTGTATCATTAACCCTAATAACCCCACAGGTGAGGTTTTCAGTCGTAAGAGTCTAAAATCTTTGATAGACATAGCTGCCGAAAATAACTTGTATATCATTTGTGACGAAATTTACGATGAAATTGTTTTTGATAATGAATTTAGTGGGATTGGAAGTGTTTCAGGAGATGCCCCAGTTATTCTACTCAATGGATTTTCCAAGACTTATTTGATGACCGGATTGCGGTGCGGATACGTATGCATGAATAACAATTCCAGACAGCTCGATCCACTAAGGCAAAATATTTTTAAGCTTGCACGGGTTAGAATCGCATCTAACTTTCCAGTTCAAATTGCTGCAAATGCTGCTTTACACGGTTCACAGGAACATTTACCCATAATGGTACAGAAATTAAAGAAAAGAAGAGATTTGGTTTACAAAAGACTTAATGAGATCGATGATGTGGAATGCACCAAGCCAAAAGGTGCTTTCTATATGTTCCCGAAAATAGAATTGAGCAATAGATGGAAAAATGATTTAGAATTTGTAATTGATTTGTTAAATTCCACTGGCGTTTTAACAGTCCACGGTTCGGGATTTGGAAACTCGGGAACGGGCCATTTTAGAATTGTATATCTACCACAAGAGGAAATACTAGAAAAATCTATGGATAAAATACAAGCATTTATCAAAAAAAGGTCGGCCTAATGTTGTTGTCGTTTGTGCCGTTGATGCCTTTGTATTTCAATTTATAGAAATTTATCTTGCCTCTTTCTTCTCCCAAAGTAAACAAGCACTAGACCTATAGCGTACATAGCTACCGTAAATTTTTCATTAGTTATTTCAGAGTTGAAAAAATTATCAACGAAAAATTCTGGCCCTAATTCTGTTGAAATGAGAATAAGGTTTCTAATTAATATGATGGTTGCCATTATTATAAATAGTACCCCAAGCGGGAACATCCATTCTTTACGTCTATCTCTGATTCTCTTATCTATCTTATCAAAGTCCATTTTCTAAGCTATTATATGAAAAAAATGTTTATACCAGCTTTATCCCTGGATGTTTTATTTTATTCTGCTTCGAAGCATTAAGTATCATCGGAGTCATAACTTCCGCTTGATAAGATAATGAAAGTGGGCCTAAATAAATCGACCTCAGACCATTTATTTCTGACACTAGATCCGAGATCTTTGCTAGAGATTCTTTGTTATCAGTGCAAATAAAAGTGTCGGCATCAAGTGTGGCTTCTATATTTTTAAGTTTTATTTCGGAAATTGTATGGAAAGCTGAAACTATTTTATTACATTTTGGTAAATTTTCTGCAACCAACGTCCCAGCAGATTTTTTCCCTTCTTGAAAAGGAATATAATAGAATCCATCCTGGTTTCTACTCATAGGAACTATAGGCGAAACTACAATGCAATTGTCATCAATAATGTTTGCTAATTCCCCACATGTGCTTTGGATATTTTCATAAGGGATGGAAAGTATCAATACGTCACTCTCCTTTGCTACTGAGAGGTTATCGTTGCCCCTGATAATTCCTTTGACTTTATCAGCATATTTGCTATTTTTTATATTTTTCATATGATTTTCTGAGATAGTTTGAGCTTTTTGTTTATCTCTTGAGCCCAGTATGATTTCATGGTTTGTACACCATCTTAAAGCAAACCCTTCGCCCATGCCACCAGTTCCTCCTATGATTCCAACTTTCATATTAATGTGTTAGATATTAAGTTCTGATATATTAAAGCACGTTTGGAGAAGAATTTGATGAGTTCTAACTCTAAGATTAAATCACAATATGTTAATATCCTTTTTTTAAGATATAAAAGAAATTTAGCCTGTGAGAATTAGAGTTAAGAGCATCGTGGAGCTGATTTTAGGATTATTTGTATTGCTTCTTCATCCCCTTTTCAACCGTCCCTAGTTAGTTATTATATATTCAATCATTGAATCAATTTGATTACTAATTTATCAGATTTGTAGACCTGGTTTACATTGACAATCAATCCTCGTCTTTTCCTTTGATATTAGTGACTTAAAATACATCAAAGAACCTTCTAAATAATGACTTTTTACACCACCACACAATTACAATTACTGTAATCTTTATGAATAGTTTAATATTGAAATAATTTTTAATATATTTTAAGTAAATTATGTCGCTTATTATTTTCATGAGGCACGGTCAAGCCTATAACAATGTCAAAAGACTGTTAGTTGGAAGAAACCTTGAATCTCACTTGACCGAATTAGGTCGAAAACAGGTAAAACAAAGTAGCGAATTATTAAAGACGATTCCGATTCACAAAATTTACTCTAGCCCCGTAATTAGGACTGTAGAAACCGCAGAAATTGCATCTGATACACTAGGTCTGGATTACGAATTAGATGAAAGATTATTTGAAATCGAATTGGGAAAATTGGTTGGGCTTTATTATGATGATGTTTTATCTGCTCACGGTGACCTATTTGCAAAATTTTATTCAGATAACGATGACGAAAACTCCTTACTCGAATTTGAAGTGGAATCCTTTGGCTCTGTAAGGGAAAGAATTCGAAATTTACTACACGAATTTGTCGAAAAACATGTAGGTGAAAACATCCTCTTGATTTCCCATTTGGATCCCATCAAAGCTGCGATTTCGCTGGCTATGAATATAAAGCCTTCATCAGTATATAGCGTTCAAGTCCCTAATGCTTCTATTAACGTATTAAAAAATTATCAAGATAACTTGTCATTATGTGGTCTTAATATTCTAAATATGGAACGCTATCTTACGGAATTTTGATTTCTTTATTTAATTTGATTGATTTTATTTTCATTTCTTATTTTTTTTGATCGTATGTTTTAAATTTACCAAATTGATATAGCAAAAACCTTAAATGACAGAAAGATTCACCAATCCAAAGAGAGTGGAGATTAAGGTATGGCTTTTTCCTCTATTAACAAAGCATTGTTGATTTTCATATTTAGTTCTATGGCTGTAATAAGTATTCAAAGTATACTGCAAATAGTTTATGCTGCTGAGGGTGGTGAGACTGTAATCCGTAGAGTTGAGATCTGGGGTTTATTTTATAGAATGATGGTTGCAGCTTTCATAGTTGGGGCTATAGTTCAGGGTTTGAATGTTTATATTTCTTGGAGATTTAGGGAGTCTAATCCCCGTTTCAAAAATATTGGTAAAACTGGAGGTCAAATTTAGTGGGGCACAGTACTCCGGAATGGGTGTATATAGGCGCCGTTACCGCGATCCTTATTTGGGTGGGGGCAGAATCATGGAATATAGAACATACTTTAGAGTATGCCCCTCCCAACTCAGAAACCGTAAGAGTAGTTGGTCAGCAATGGTTTTGGTCATTTGAGCATGCTGATGGTACTCAAGAAATAAATGAGCTCCATGTAAAGGAGGGGATACCTTACAGGTTCGAGATAGTTTCAAATGATGTCGTTCATAGTTTTAGCGTGCCTGATTTTGCTATGCTCATGGACGCAGTTCCTGGTAGAGTTAATACAATGTGGAATGTATTCGATGAACCAGGCGAATACCTAATTGAATGCAGGGAATATTGCGGTATGCTACATCAGGATATGAGAGCAAGATTATTTGTTGAACCTAATACCGATAATGCTACTGCCGTTACAAGTGGATCTGAACCCACAATATCTCAAGGCACTGGAACTGCTACGGTAATTGCACCGGGTGGAAGCGAAGTAGGGACTACAGGAAGTGGAACGATGAGAGTAGTTGAACCAGGAAATATGACTCAGACGGCTGCCAATGATTCTACTGCTGCCAATAATGCAACAAGTGGTAACGGCACTTCTTCTGGAAATGCCTCCTCAACAGCTGCAGCCTCTGGTCCAACCTTGTCTATTCCTGCGGGTGCTTCAACTGCTGGAAATCCAGCTTACGCTCCAGACACTTTAACAGTTAAAAAAGGAGATGTAATCACAGTGTCAAACGATGATACTGCTCCTCACACGGTAACCAATGGAGCCAGTCCCGGTGATGCTGATGCTGGTAAATTGTTTGATACCAGCATAATAATGCCTGCAGCAACAGCACAAATAGATACGGCTACCGTAGAAGCAGGAGATCATCCTTTCCATTGTACTGTCCATCCCTTTATGACCGGAACACTCACAGTACAATAACCGCGTTTTTTTATTTTTTATTTTTTTGAAACAAATAGATATAGATATTATAATAAAAACAATAATTATTTTTGATATTTCTGGTTATTGACACTTTTTTATATATTTTAATATATTTTGTCAGAAGGAGGGATCCAAATGCTTTTATAGACTCGTTCCAATTTTATTGGATATAGGGGTGTTATTGTCAAGAAAATGGTTCTAGAATTAAAAAAACCTCGACCCATATGGGAGATCATATTTTCTACCCATCATACTGATATCGGGTTATTGTATATTATTGCCTCAATGACGGCACTATTTGCTGGAGGCGGTCTAGCTATGGCGATCAGGGCCGAATTATTTTTGCCTGGCATACAAATATTCTCTGGCCAAGCAGATTTTGCAAGATTTTTCACGGTCCATGGAACAACTTTATTGTTTTTGTGGCTGATCCCATTTGCTTCTGGGGTTGGTAATTATCTAATTCCTATTATGGTTAGATACAAAGATATGGCGTGGCCAAAACTCAATGCTGTCGCATTTTGGATGATTCCTCCATGCATGTTCTTGGTTTGGGGAGGATTCTCTGATACGACTTGGAATGCCTATCCGCCATATTCCATATTAAAAGCTCCAGGCCCTGCCGCGGATATGTGGATAGTCGGATTAAAGTTGTTGGGATTGTCTTCTGTACTAGGAGCTATTAATTTCACTGTTACTATATTAAAAATGAAGCATCCCGACCTGCCGTTGATGAAAATGTCACTTTTTGCCTGGGCAACGTTGGCGACTTCACTAATGATTATTGTAGCTATTCCTACATTTGCAGCATCATTGGTAATGCTCTATACGGACAGGCTGGGAGTGACTGGCTTCTTCAATCCGGAAATGGGTGGAGATCCTATAGCGTATCAGCACTTGTTCTGGTTCACATTCCATCCGGAAGTCTACATATTTGTGCTTCCTGCCATTGGTATGATGTATGAGGTAATTCCTACCTTCTCAAGGAAACCTCTATTTAGCTACTATTCCGGTGTGGTGGCGTTGATAGTCATATCGGTTATTGGCTTTGGATCATGGGCGCACCACATGTTTGCAGTAGGAATGAGTTTTACCGAAAAGACTGTTTTCATGGTTGGGACTTTAGCTGCGGTACCCTCATCTGCCATGCACGTCTTTAACTTCCTAGCTACCATGTGGGGTGGGAGGATCAAATTTGCTGCACCAATGCTGTTTTCGGTAGGAGCCATATTGCTATTCTTCTCTGCGGGAGCGGGAGGTGTTGTAAATACCGCAATGCCACTAGACTTCTTGACTCATGATAGCTATTGGGTAGTCGGGCATTTCCACTTGTTCGTAATGGGAACGATATCATTGGCGTTCACCGGGTTCATCTACTATCTATTCCCGTTGATAACAGGAAGAATGTATGATACTAAATTGGCGAAAATACATTTCGTGATGACATTTGTTGGAATAGCTGTAATATTTGGAATCCAACATATTCTGGGACTATACGGATTGCCTAGAAGAGTTGTGGACTACCTGCCAATACCAGAGCTAATTATTATGAACCAAATAGCTAGTTTTGGAGGTTGGGCTATAGGCGCATCTTATGCACTATTCTTGTATAACATGATAAAGTCTGCAATGTTTGGCAAACCAGCTAATCCAAAGGATCCATTCGAATTAGGACACGGAGTTGAATACTACTATGACTACGCACGACGAGAACCACATCACTAGAACTTCACCTAAGCGATTCATGAAGGGGTTGATAATTATTGTCATCCCTCTCATTTTCCTGGGAACTATTACTATTGTATTTTGGGAAAATACTGCCAGCATACCACCACCTGTATCTGCTCCACCTCCTGCTCCACCACCTGCTCCAATCAACGCCCCAGGAGCAGCATCTGAAACGGCGAGTACCGGTGCAACATCTACTTCAAATGCTGCTGCACCTGCTTCAGGTCTTTCAATCTCCATTCCTGCTGGTGCTGCAACTCCTGGAAACCCGTCTTACGCACCTGACACATTGACAGTCAAAAAAGGCGATGTAATCACGGTGACAAACGATGATACTGCTCCTCACACTGCAACAAGTGGCACTGGACCAGAGGATCCTAACTCTGCAAAACTATTTGATACAAGCATTATCATGGCCGGTGATAAAGCACAAATAAATACAGATAGTTTGGAACCAGGGGACTATGATTACCATTGTACTGTACATCCCTTTATGAAGGGAACGATTACAGTACAATAATTTTTTTAGTACATTCAATATAAGATAGATCAAAAAACAAAGCCATGAATTACGATAAGTTTCTTCAGATTTTTTCAATTGGTACCTTATGCGTATTGTTTGGATTGATGACCCTTGGGGGATATGTTAGTTCTTCAGGTGTAGGCTTGTCTTGTCCGCATTGGCCATTATGTCCACACGGGTTGATTCCTTCCTATGAGTTTTTGATAGAATATATACATAGGACAACTGCCGCTTCTACCGGGCTCTTGGTATTTTTGACCATGATATTTGTACTTCGCGGAAAGCATTCTCTCAAATCGACCAAGATGTTTTCAATCATAGCAGCAGCTGCTGTTGTGGGCCAAATAACATTGGGGGCAATAGTTATTAATGAAAAATTACATGCAGATCTAGTAACTGCCCACTTGGGTTTGGGCTTGGTCTTGTATAGTAGCATGATATATGTTGTAATAAACATATTCTATACAAATCTTAAACTAAAATCCTCACTAAGTTCATCTAAGTCGTCCAGAGGTGATAATAGTAATACTCCTGAAGTAAGTTCCCCAACTTAGCAATAGATGAATTGTAATCTGTGATGCCATCATTTTCTGTAAAAAAATGAAGAAAGAAGAAAAAACGATTTCAGTAAAAAATCTTAGATCATATTTTATGGTGGTTTTTTTGGCGTTGTCCATATATTCCTCGATTCCGGCACACTTTTTTGCCGCAGATGCTCATATCGATCGTTTTGCTTCGTATAATGCCTCAGGAATGGGAATAGGTGATAAATATTATGTAATACAACAGTTAGAACCTGAATATGTAAAACCTAATGAGCCATCAAAAATTATGTTTAGTATCCAGGATAAACACGGTAGGGACGTTCATGATGTTACAGTCTTAGTTGAAATATATTCTATAAATGGAGAACGCGTACTAGTGATCCCATGGACTACACTCGAAACAGGAGATTTCAATATCCCATTTGTATTTACAAAAAATGGCAATTATCAAATTGTATTGAGTATACTAAATGAAGACGTGGGTAGTCGCAAAATGCTTGATACGATTCCTCCACCTCGAACTATTTTGAATGATAGTGTAAACTGCAGTTGTGAAAGAGCAGTATTTAATGTTTCTATAACCGAGACTTTTGGATTAATCTCTACTATTGCTGTATATGGTACAATTTTTGGGGCAATCATTATTTTGGGAATCGTATTAATCTGGATATTTGTTAGTAGAAGAAAAAACAAGTCCAAACCTGGCTAATGATGAATCCTTTAAATAATCAGAATCTTTTCGAATTTGTGTGTAACAAGAGCTTTGCAGGAAACCTAATTTATGTGATATTGGTAAGATAATGATTGAGTGAAGGGTGATAGCGATTACAATTTATTCGTTATCAGGGAATTTGGTGTCCAAATCTATAAGGAATTAATAGTATCATTTAATCCTTTGTGACGATAAGCCGGGTACTAAACAAAGGTTAAATTTATTTCAAAAGGATATTAAAAAGAAAGTTACTAATTATGAACCAATCTTATTAGGTGGATCTCTTTTTCCTCATCAGTTCGCATTTATATTCTACTACTTTTCTACCAACTTTGTATCAATCCCTTATCATGAAGGAAAAAATTTGGCTTGGGGTTTTCGAACGTCTTTTGGAGTAATATTATAGTAAGCAGGTATATTTGATAAGGTCAGAAAATAAAACATCTTGTCTTTTTCTACTTCCTTTTCATTTCTGGCGACGGAAGCAACATCATAAAATAGTTATAAATCAGTGTCGTTGTGCAGTCAATATCTATTTTAATATTAATCATCAATTCGTCTTAGTTGTATTTATATTGTCGTTTGCCTTTTTTTCTTACTATGAATAAATTAAAGAAAATCTCTTTAATTTTTACATTAAGTACCTTTGTTATAGCGCTACTTGCATTAGTAACTTTAAACGCCTTATTTATAGTGGGTGGAGTTGCTAGCTTTGTGATGGCTTTATTTTATCTGTATTTACAGAGGGCTAGACAATCATTCAAGAAAGATTTGTTGGATGCAATGAAATAACCCTTCAATTATTTTTTGGTTGAATGATTATTTTTCCAATGGAAAATATTATCCATCAAGAAACTTCGAATATTCTACTACACAGGTGGTCTTCCTCCAGCTTTGATTCATATCTTTGAAGAGAAGATATTTTGATGTTTTCTATGTTTTAGGCAGCTATACAAATCAAATAGTTGTTCTTGTATCGTGTAGTTTGCCAATTCACAATTATCGGGTTCTCGTTTCTATTAGTGGTATTTTATTGGTGTTACTTGCCTGTTTAGAATAAGAAATCTGTCCCAATTTTTATAGATTCATGTTTTAGAGCATGTGTATTATATGATATGATATGATATGATATGATATAGTCTATTGTATTTACTATTATTTCACCGTCATCTAGAATGCAAGACTGTTTGTCCTTTAATTAATGAAGTTTTTCTTCTTAACCTGCTGACACGTTATCTTGATCAAATTATTTCTTCTTTGGATATTTCGAAATGTCTGAAACCCTGCAACCCATAAGGAAATAAACAATCATTGGTATATCAATTGTGCAGGAATGTGACTTGTCTCGTACATATATTGTAAAAGTAAAGTTTGATCCCAGTGGTCAATTTGTGGTTGATGAGGCAACAATGGAGATCAAAGTTTCATTAAGATGTGTTCCTGTTAAAGGGAAGGCAAATAGGGAGATAATAAATATCATTTCAAAGCATTTTAAGATAAGACCTTCAAATATTAAGATAATCCATGGATTGTATTCTAAGACTAAGGTGATTCAGATCGTCTGATTCTTAGACTCTCACCAAAGTTGTTTCATTAGGGATAGTAATGGGTCATCAAAGTTTTAAGCTGTGACTTGAATTTGTTTAATAAAATTTATCGGTGTCATACCTAAATATCTTCTGTGATATGATTGTTATCAAAAAGAGATCATATATCAATGCATATAGAGAATAAAATAGTCTGTTACTCTGTTTGTCTTTCCAATAATCTTTGTATTATCTTTTCACCTATTACTGCTGATGCTAATTCTTGTCCTTCTTTGGTTTGGGCTGCAATATGTGGAGTGCACACTATATTATCGAGTTCTAGTAACTCTTTGTTTGTAGGAGGTTCGACTTCATAAACGTCTAGAGCTGCTCCACCTATTCTTCTATTTTTTAAACAGTCCACAAGTGCTTCTTCATCTATTACTTCCCCTCTTGATGTGTTGATCAAGAATGCATTATTTTTCATTCTTGACAACATTTCTTTGTCTATGAGATGCTTTGTTTGTTCAGTATATGGAACATGGCATGTTATGAAATCTGAACTTTCCACCAACGTCTTGAGGTCTGTTGTAATGAGAGAAACTTCTTGAACAAAGCTCTTATCAATTGGAACCACATCATATCCTATCAGGTTCATTCTTAACCCCCTTGCTAGTCTGGCTACATTTCTTCCAATCTTTCCTAATCCAATAATTCCCAAATATTTACCTTTTAGTTCTACTCCAATTAGATCTTTTTTAATCCATTTACCATTCTTGGTAGCATTATTGGCAACTGGTATATTCCTGCTTAGTGAGAATAGAAATCCTAATACTAATTCAGAAACTGCGTTTATTGAAGCCTCCCCTGCATTAATTACTTCGATATTGTTATTTTGGGCTTCATTTGTGTCTATATTATCCAGACCAACTCCTACTCTTGCTATTATTTTTGCTCTCTTTGCATTTTGTATTACCTCTTTTGTTATCTTGGTCCTACTGCGTACAACAATCACGTCATAGTCTTTCACTTTAGATATTAATTCTTGATTTGTTATCTCAGGTAAATATTCAACAGTGAGTCCCGCCTTTTTTAAAATCTCCATTCCCTTTTCGTCAATGGAATCGCATACTATTACACTGCCATCAATTTGCATATTTGAAAACTTTTTAATGGGAATATATTGATTACTTTTTTATTTTAAGGAAAATGTTTCCAATGTTAGGGAGACCTAACTGATTCGACGAATCTATTAGCATACTTATGTGTTTCTTTGATCAATAATTGTATTAATAATAAAAATACTTATAATACATAACGCCGTTATTAACAGTATGACCTCAAAAGAACTAGATATGGATTATAGTAAATATGATTTTAAAGATTCCACCCAACTTTATGTATATTTAAGTAAAAAGGGCCTTTCTAGGGGTACGGTAGAAGAAATAAGCAAAATGAAAGGGGAACCTGATTGGATGCGTGATTTTAGATTAAGGTCATATGACGTTTTTATGAGTAAACCAATGCCAAACTGGGGAGGAGACTTGTCTCACATAGATTTCCAGAATATTTATTATTACGCTAAGGCTGCCGAAAAGCAAAGTAAGAACTGGGATGACGTTCCAGAGTCAGTTCGAAATACCTTTGAAAAGTTAGGTATACCGGAAGCAGAAAGAAAATTCTTAGCTGGGGTAGGGGCACAATATGAATCTGAAACAGTTTATCATCATTTGCGTGAAGATCTGGAACAACAGGGTGTAATATTCTTAGATACTGATACCGCAGTTAAAAAATTTCCTGATTTATTAAGAAAGCATTTTGGAAAAGTTATTCCGCCAGAGGACAATAAATTTGCAGCACTTAATAGCGCTGTATGGTCAGGCGGTTCATTTATTTATATTCCTCCAAATGTAAAAGTGGACTTACCATTACAAGCATATTTTAGAATTAATGCTGAAAATATTGGACAATTTGAAAGAACTTTGATTATTGCAGATGAGGGTGCCGATGTTCATTATATTGAAGGATGTACTGCACCTGTATATTCTACCGAGTCATTGCATTCTGCTGTAGTCGAATTGATTGCAAAAAGAGGAGCACGAATTAGATATACTACTATTCAAAATTGGAGCAAAGATGTATACAACTTGGTTACAAAGAGAGCATACGCTTATGAAAATGCATCTGTTGAATGGATAGATGGCAATCTAGGTAGCAAACTAACGATGAAGTATCCTGGCGTTTACATGTTGGGTAAGAATGCTCATGCCGAAATTGTGTCCGTTGCCTTTGCAGGAAAGAATCAACACCAAGATGCTGGTGCAAAAGTGGTCCATCTCGCACCCCATACTACATCCAGAATTACTAGTAAATCTGTGAGTAAGGATACAGGAAGAACCACTTATAGGGGATTATTGCATGTAGCAAAAGGAGCCTATGGAGTAAAATCAAATGTTCGCTGTGATGCATTATTACTTGATGAATTTTCAAGGACTGATACATATCCATATGTTGAAGTAAATGAGGAGGATGCAACTATTACTCATGAGGCAACAGTGGGAAAAATTGGTGATGAACAAATATTTTATTTAATGAGTAGAGGCTATTCTGAATCTGATGCCTTGAGTATGATTATAGGTGGATTTATGGAGCCGTTTACCAAAGAACTCCCAATGGAATACGCTGTAGAACTAAATAGAATGGTAAAAATGGAGATGGAAGGGTCAGTAGGTTAATGGTTAATTTAGCCTCATCACTAGTCTTTTTATTTTTTCATAAAGATTGATTCATAATGATCCAATTATCATTGCTGTCAGAAAATAATGTACATGAAATACTGTCCAAAAATGAAAGTGAACCCCAGTGGATGATGTCTTCTAGAAAGGCGATTTTGTCAAAGTTTTCTGGTTTACCAAATGAGGTTTCACCATTATATTCTAAATACAGTGGATTAACTGTTTTAGAACCAAACAAAGTTTATTTTTCCAATGAGAATACCTCTTCTATTTCAAAAGACCTTGAAATGAGACTAGAGGAAATAAGGTCCTCTCCAAGTGTACTTTTAATAGGTTCTTCTGTTGTACACATTTTTGTTCCAAAGGCTTTATCCAAAAAAGGTTTAATTATTTCGACAATTCAAGACGCCATGAAAAACAATTCAGAACTGGTGAAGAAATACCTTTTAGATAACTCTATCAATTACGAAGAAGATCGTTTTCTCGCATTAGGTTCCTCCGCATTTCAATCTGGATTCTTTATTTACATTCCAAGAAATATGATGATTGAGGAACCGATTAGAATCGTATATTCTTTAAAAGATGATCGCACCTCATCAATTTGTAGGAATATTGTTATCGCTGATGAAGGCTCAAAAGGAACAATAGTACAAGAATTATACTCATCATCTACTACATTTTCATCATCTTCATCCTCAAATCCAGAGGTATCAAAGACAAATAATGAAGCTAAAGGAAATGATGCAGGTGATAATAGACAAGAAAGCTATTTTGAGGTTCTTGAATGTATTGTCAAACCAGCTGCGGAACTTGAGTTCATTACTTTGCAATCTATGAATTCTGATACTGTTTGTGTTGTTAATAGAAAGGCCTTTGTTGAAAAGGACGCCAAGATGTCTTGGTATTCTGGAATGTTTGGTGCACGCCTTTGTCGATTCAAAACCGATAGTGTCATGAAAGGCTCAGGAGCACGAGCTGAAGATGTAGAAATAGTTTTTGGCACAAATAATCAATCATTTGACATCTCTTCTAATCTTGATCATATTGGATTTAGTACTAGAGGCAAAGTGCTGGTTAAATCAATTGTAAAAGATGCAGCCAAATCCTTATTTAAAGGAATGATAAAAATTCGAAAGGATGCACAAGCATCAGAATCTTATTTGGCCGGACATGCAATATTATTGAATAAAGGTGCTCAGGCAGATGCCATACCTGGATTGGAGATTGAGACCAACGAGGTCAAAGCTACGCATTCTGCGTCCGTTTCTCAGATTGATGAAGAACAAATATTTTACTTGATGTGTAAAGGGTTGGATAGAGAAAGTGCAAAGCGGGAGATAATAAATGGGTTTGTAGAACCTTTATCTAGAAAAATGGGTCCATTTATTCGTGCTTGGATAAGTTACCTGTTTGAGAACAAGTGGACTGGAAAACCTCTAATGTTAAAGGGCGATGAGGTCATGGAGCAGATTCTTGAAGTAGAAAAATCACGTTACAAAGAAACTGCAGATATATTTGAGAAACATTACAAGTACCGGTAAAGGAAAATTTTCGAAAGATGAGCTTTACGTCTTTACTTTTATTTTCAATATTTGAGTTAGGTGTTATGAATTGACAGGCACACAAAATTGGATTGATGTTTCCCAATTTCTCAAGTTAAGGAAAGGAGAAATGGACGAATTTGATTATGAAGACAAAAAAATCATGATTTTGAATCTAAACGGCGAGTTTTGCGCCTCAGATCGCATTTGTACTCATGCATACGTTGACCTCACCGGGGGTATTTTGAATGAATCTGAAAGAACAGTAACCTGTCCATTACATTTATCGTCTTTTGATCTGAAAAGTGGTAGCGCTTTGAACCTGCCTGCAGAAAAGCCACTTGAAATTTATCCGATGAAAAAGGAGAAGAACAAGTTGTTGATTTTGATATAATTGTTACTACCGGCGCATCATTTTATGTCTGTGTTCTAGGCCTCTCTTAAATCACATATTCAAAATAAGTCACTGTTTGATTAATCTGAGTAATGATTCTACAGCTCCATTAATCGTAAATTCAGACGATTCCATAAAATCTATTTTATTTTTCTTTAGTTCAAGTGAAGTTTTTGGTCCTATTGAAACCACCTTATTTATGTTCAAGTCTTGCAGTACCTCACTCTCATTTTTGCCATCCGAAAATTGAGAGAATTGATGATAAATTATTTTAAAAAAAGATCTAACTGTGGAGGGGCTTGTAAAAATCAGAAATGTTTTTTCAACGCGGTCAGGTAATTCCAATAACTTCTTCCATTCCTCTGAATATGATGCATTTTTATTTTCTCTTATTTCATAAAAGAAAACTTGATCCAAAATTAGATGTTCAAATTTCGTATCGATATAATTACTAGACTTTACCGATTCTGCACTTCGGGGCATCAGGATTTTTGGGATTTCTTTTTGATGTTCTGTTTTACCTTCTCTATCCAAGTTTTCTAAAAACTCAATTATTTCCGATGAAGAATATTTCTTGTCGATGATATTGGCAGAAGATCCTAACTTTGACTTAAATCCATATCCTTGCAGTATTTTTTTGGTCTTAGGTCCAATTACTATTATGTTTGTCTTATTTAACTCCTCGATAATTCTTTCATAGTTGTGTTGGTTTTTTGCGATTTCAAAAAATGTCTTGACTGCATTTGAGCTCAAAAAAATACAATAGTTATAAAAACCACTGCTGAGTCTTTTAAAAGACTCTGTTACTTCTTGTGAATCGATTTTGTTGAAAGTTACGGTGGGTAACGCAATCAACTCAATCTTATCTAATTGAGCTTGGTCAATGTTTTGGTTTTGAATATCATCCGTCAATACTCCTTCATTTGTGATCACAATAATTATCTCTTCCAACTTATCTGATTATCTCTTTCTTTTTATTTGGATCATAATTCCACACTGGATTATTGATTGTACCATTTGATCTTCTTATGTAGATTTACTATATCTCCAATTATAACGACGGCGGGAGGTTTTACATTATATTCTTTAGCTAAACTAACTATGTTACCTAAGTTGCCGGTAATTATTTTCTGATTGTTTAAGGTGCTATTTTGTATTATTGCTATTGGGGTTCTATCATCAATTTTTCCTCCTTTTATTTTATTTATGATCAATTCTAACTTTTCTGTTCCCATGTAGATAACTACGGTATCAACCGCTTCAGATAATTTATCCCATTTTACTTCAGGAGTTTTCTTTTCTGGATCCTCATGACCGGTAACGAATGCAACAGTGGAGCCATACTTTCTATGCGTCAGTGGGATCCCCGAATAATTAGCTGCCCCAATACCAGATGTAATCCCAGGAATGATTTCAAATGGGATTTGATTCTCAACCAATATCTCTGCTTCTTCACCTCCTCTCCCAAATATAAAAGGGTCACCGCCTTTGAGTCTTAATACACTTCTCCCCATTTTTGCATACTTTATCATCAACTCATTTGTCCTATTTTGATGGGTAGTCGGGTCCCCAACATTTCTACCGACGTATACTTTCTCTGATGAATCTGGAAAGAGTTTAATAATTTCATCTCCAATTAGTCTGTCATACAAGATTACATCAGCATGTTTTAACAATTCAAACGCTTTTATTGTCAATAATTTTGGATCACCGGGACCTGCTCCACAAATGTAAACTTTGCCCAATCTATCGTTGTTTTTCATTCTATCAACTCATCTAGTGTATCGATATTCATACTAGTATTATTCCATTCTTTTGTTATTTCTTTGGCACCTTTTGAAATTAATACTTCTGCTACCGTCTGACCCAATTTTCGTGGGTACGCAGCATTATATTGTTTCTTTACTTTAATGGATTTTCTTCCATCTAACGAATAAACTACGGCAAAAAGTGTCATCAATTTTTCCTTATTTTTTAAAGTCGCTAATGCTCCCATTGGAACTGTGCAACCTGCTCCGATACTTTCGGTAAGAGATCTTTCAGCCTGGATTTCTTTATATGAATTCTTGTGCTCAATTCGCTTTAGCATTTTTAAGAGGTCTTTATCATCTTTTCTACAAACAATTGCTAAGGCTCCTTGACCAGGGACCGGTGTAAAGCTCTGAATACTTAGTCTTTGTGTTATCTGATTTTTTATACCCAATCTCTTAATTCCTGCTTCTGCTAGGATTATTCCAGAGTAATGATTTTCTGTTGATTTATCTAATCTTGTTTCTATATTCCCCCTTATTGACTTTACCCTTAATTTCGGATACTTGGTTCTAATCTGTATAGCTCTTCTTATACTGCTTGTTCCTATTATAGAACCTGCTTCTAGCTCCTGAAGCTTTTTGTTATTTATACTGTTTATGAAAACATCGTTAGGTCTTTCTCTTTTGGGAATGCATGCTATTACTAACTGATCCGATATCCCTGCGTGAAGATCTTTAAGACTGTGTACTGCAAAATCAGCCTTATACTGAAGTAATCTTTCATTCACTTCTTTTTCAAATACTCCAGCTTGATTGATTACATAAAATGGTCTTTTATCTCTATCACCTTTAGTAGTAACTTTGTCCATTCTAATGTTTAGGTCAGGTTCAGTCTCTCTCAAAGATGAAACAACTAAGTTAGTTTGATAGGTGGCTAATTTGCTAGCTCTGGTAGCAACAACTATTTCCTTAATACTTTTTCACCTTCGCTAATGCCGTTTCATAAGCATCTAAAGTTTTTTCAAGATCTTCCTCATTATGTTGAGTTGAAATAAAACAGGTTTCAAATGGGGAGGGGGGGATAAATACACCTTTTGCGAGTAATATTTTAAACATATCCATAAAGAACTTTGTATTTGATGATTTTACTGAATAGTAGTTTCTTATTATTTTATCAGAAAAAAAAATTTGAAACATGGAGCCAATAGAATTTATGGTAGCATCAATTTTCTTGTCTTGTACCATATTTCTTAACGCTTCAACTAATTTGTCGCAAGTTCTGGCTACTATGGGATATATGATGTTCCTGTCTTCAATTAAGATCTCTAAAGTTTTCAGCGCTGCTGTTACTGAAATTGGATTCCCAGCGAATGTACTTGCTTGATATACCGATCCACGGGGAGCTAATCCCGACATTATTTCTCTGCTGCCTGCGAGAAGGGATATTGGATATCCATTTCCCAACGTTTTGGCAAATGTAGCCAAATCTGGTTTTATACCGAAAAATTCACTTGCTCCTCCCAAGGCTAATCTAAATCCGGTTACCACTTCATCAAATATCAAAACAATGTTGTTTTGTTTAGTTATGTTTCGTATACTATTAAGATAATCTTTTTCAGGAAGAATGAGACCTGTATTAGCCATTACTGGTTCAATTATGATGCAAGCAATGTCATTGTGATTCTGTTCATTATCTATCACCGATTTCAGGGACTCAATATCATTAAACGGAACGGTGATAGTTTTTGAGGCACTCTCTGATAATATGCCATCAGAATATTCTTGACCAGCTGCTCCCGAACCAGCTTTATTTAGGACATAATCATAAGCACCATGATATCCACCTTCAAATTTTATAATCTTTGTTTTTCTTGTAAATGCTCTTGCTATTCGAATAGAATGCATCGTTGCCTCTGCTCCAGTATTCATAATCCTTATCATTTCTGCACACGGAATTATTTTGGAACAAATTTCTGCTAGGAGAGTTTCCTTTTCCGTAGGTGTACAAAACAAGTTGCCTTTGTCTATCTGACTCTTTATTTCAGAGCCAATTTGTTGATTACAATGTCCTAGAAAAACCGATCCATAACCTAAGCAATAATCAATTAATACATTACCATCATTGGTAAATAGCCTACTTGCGTTGGCAGATTCAACAAAAAACGGGTACGGTTGAAAATATCTGACCGGACTATTAACCCCTCCTGGAATCACCTTGGATGCTTTTTCAAATAGAATACGTGATTTGTCAAATGTTATATCAGTCATAAGGTATAATGATATTGTTGGTTATATGTTCTAGATATACATTATCTATATATTGTTGCTTATTATGGTCCCCGGTCTAAAAAACGACAGACCTTCGATCTTTTTTTAATTGGAGTTTTGGATGATTCATTAATTGTTTCGAATTCCATTAGAGATACATTTCTACATATATACTTACTTTCATTAGCTACTATTCAGAGAATCGAAACGGATTCTGTTTTTCAATATGTTTACATTTGTTTAGCGTCATATTTATTATACAAGGAGTAATTACATTACAAATCTATATGCTATGCCTTATTCGTCAACAACAGGAAAGAGGCATTTTATAAATAGTAGAGCTGGACCTGTATAAGAAAACTAGTAAAAAATATCCTCAAAAGAAATCTATGAAGAACGCTGTCTCGCTGCTGGTACCAATATTGTTAATATTATTCCAATTATTGCTAGAATAATTCCTATTTCCTTGCTATGATATTTGCACAAGGAGGCAGCAAGTTTGAAATCAAATATAAAATTACTCCATTTATGGTAATAATAATTCCAGTAACTAAACTCACATTATATTTGTAACCTTGTTCGAATATCATTGTTAAGGGTAATCTAGTAGCAAGTATAAGGAATGCTCTACCAAAACGCGGACAATATTCCTGTATGATATTACATGTTGTATTGATACCATACTTTGACTTTCATTGTGATTTATTTTATAACGATTTTGGTTTACTGAAACTGAAACATCTAATTCCTAAATCTAAATACTTGACACTTTAGGAGTAAAAATGTAATCTAAATCATCTGCAACATAATCTTAAAAGCTAGCAGTTTGTTTCCTGATTTTGGTTTTTTTTCCAAATTTTCTTGCCTTCTCCAAAATCCGGTAGTAGGTCATTGTTTGATTAAAAACTAATGAAATAATGAATATAGTTGCGAGTATTACAGCCAGCATGAAAGTTAATTGCTGTAGAAAACTCATACCTATTAAAAAAACTAATACACTTATATGTCTAATCATTTAGATGTGTATTCTTAATTGCTCAACGAATAATTGGTTGTAAAATCCCATCAATAAATAATTATTTTTAAAAATTCAGATCGCCAAAAGTGGTTAGGCAGGAGACTTACCAGCTACCAGACTATTTCTATATGGATAGATCTTTTCAAAATACTCTAATTCCTGTTAATTTATCTTTAGTAAGAAATTCATAAAAGATAATAAAGGCAAATGTCCATATGAGTTAATGCAAAATTATGTAACATTAATTCTTGTTGTTATTATGATAGGTGGTTTTGCTTTTATAGGCGTTATTGCAACTACCACTTTGGCCCTGCCTCTTGACTTTCTTGACAACACTTATGTTTTTGGACCCATTACTGGATTGACTCAAGATAATAACGGTACAATTGATTGGGTACTGGCAGGGGTATGGAGAGCGAGTTTACCTAACGCTACTGATGCCTCCTCTAATACAAACAGTAGTTCATTTAATGCAGCAATCGAAATGATTCGACCTGATGGTACTGGTAGACATACACATACTGTAACTGATTTTACTCTATTAAATTCATCACAATCTGATACTAATTCTACATTCTACAATGGAACTTCCACTGTAAGCCTTGCCAAAGGACCAGCCCTTGACATTCCTACTTCCGTTACATTGTCGAATAAGAGTATAATATCCATATGGCTCGATCCTGAAAGTGTAGATCATCATTTTGGCGATTCACATACCATATTTGGAATAGTAGCAAGCCCTGAATTTGACAAATCCATCCAGAATTCTCCTCTACATAACGGAGCCGGCAATAATACACTGGATCATTAAATAACTGATTTTTTTCTTTTTATTTTTTGACTTTTAAAAAACTATTTAAATAATGCATCATTGATATTACGAGATGAAGCTTATTCCATTTGCTATTTTAAGCACACTTGTAATTGGTGTGCTGTTATTAACAGCGAGCCAATTCTCCGCATATGCACTCGAATTTGCACATAAAACTATGTGGGGAGAGAAAGGAGTTGCTCAAGGTCAATTTAACCAGGTTTCTGGTATAGGTGTTGACTCTGAAGATAATGTGTATGTATCAGATTTTGCTGGATATACAACCAAAATGATCCAAAAGTTTACTCCTAATGGCACATTTATCCTTGGTTTCGGTACTTTTGGCAATGGGCCACAGTACTTTACTAATCCTGCTGGCATCGCAATAAATTCTAATAATTCTGTTTACATTGCTGACTTTGGGAATCCAACGTATGCAATAAAAGAATTTACCTCCAATGGCACTTTTATTCGATCCATCGGTGGATTTGGCCTTGGCCCTGGATTATTTATTAATCCGGGTGGGGTTGGAGTGGACAAAGAAGATAACCTTTATGCAACAGATTTTGGAGAAAATAATAACGTACAGAAATTCGATCCGAATGGATTTTATGTGATGAGTTTCGGGTCTCCGGGTATCGGCAATGGTCAATTTAATAATCCTGCAGATGTAGCCGTGGATTCAAATAATAATATTTTTGTAAGTGATTCTAGTAACAACAGAGTACAAAAATTCGATCAGAATGGAAACTACTTGATGAAATTCGGAACCTTTGGATCGGGCAATGGTCAATTTAAAGCACCTATTGATTTAGCAATAGATCCTGCTAACAATGTCTACGTGTCAGATAGTGACAATAACAGGATTCAAGTTTTTGATAATAATGGTAACTATATCACTCAATTTGGAAATACAGGTGCATTACATGAAAGGATTGAGGATCCAGTCGGAATTGCGTTGGACTCCCAAGGGGATGTATACGTAGCTGATGGGAAAGACACAGACATTCATGTGTTCTCTCCAATACCTTAATTTTCTATAACTTCATAATTTTCTATATAGTATTATACTTGATTATCTAATGTTTGACTAAGCTATATTCTACTAAACTAAATTAAACTGTGTTTCATTCCTCTAACTATTCTTTAAAATTTCTGCCATTTTTTTTGCATAATAAGATATTATGATATTTGCACCTGCTCGTTTGATAGCAGTCAGAGATTCCGTTACAGCAAGATTTTCATCCATCCAATTATTCGATGCAGCTGCTTTTATCATAGAATATTCTCCAGATACACTGTATGCTGCTATAGGATGAAGAGTATTTTGTTTTGCAGCATAAATTAAATCTAAATTGGGTATCGCTGGTTTTATCATTAGTACATCTGCGCCTTCCTCTACATCGGATTTGATTTCTCTACTTGCTTCTCTTGAATTATTATAGCTCATTTGATATGACAATCTATTTCCAAATTCAGGTTTAGAGTGTGCTGCGTCTCTAAATGGCGAAAAAAACGATGATGCCTGTTTGGCAGAATATCCCATTATTAGTGTATCCTTAAATTCATTATCATCAAGAATATCTCTTATGGATTTTACTTGGCCATCCATCATGGCTGATGGTGCTACTATATCAGCACCGGCGACCGCATGGCTTAAAGCGGTCTTTGACAATATGTCCAAAGATTTGTCGTTATTTATCTCCTTTCCTTGGAAAATTCCGCAATGACCATGTGATGTATACTGGCATAGGCATACATCCGTAATTATGACTAATTTATCCCCATAGTTCTTCTTAATGGATTTGATTGTTTTTTGTACAATACCTTTGTCATTGAATGCATTTTTCCCATTCAGATCTTTCTTTCGTGGGATCCCAAAGAGAATTATTCCCTTAATTCCGAGACTTGAAATACAATCAATTTCTTCTATGATTTTATCAGGTGAATATCTAAATATTCCTGGCATTGATTCTATTTCCAGATTTTTGTTTATCCCCTCTTGTACAAATACGGGTATAACAAAGTCTTTTGGAGATAAACGTATCTCTTGAAGGAGTTCTCTTATAGCAGCAGTTTTTCTTAATCTCCTTAATCGCATTTTTGGAAAAAGTTCATAACTATAATGATTATTTGAGTTGAAAGTTGTGGTATCTATAAAATCGCTTTCTACACTTTGGTTCTTGTCCATGTTCCTTAATTTATCCACGTTACGGTTTTTCATAATTAAATAACTTTAAAGCCAAATTTATTAATTCATTTTCATTTTTATTACTTGTAAATTCTTTTCGTAAGTTATTCATAGGTGTAGATAGTATCCCTTCTACTAGTGCATATGAAAACTGTTCCAGTATCTTAACATCATCATCACTAACTCTATTACCAATCAATGATAAGGCCTTTTTAAATTCTTTATTCCTTATCGAATCTGCATTCTTGAATATGGTTATTATGGCTGGCTCCGAGCTTTTTCTTTTTAAAATTTCCTTGATTGCTATTAGTTCATCATCTATTATTTTTTCTGCCGATTGAATTTCTTTTTTCCTTCTTCCAACATTCTTCTCTACGATTTCTGAAATTTGATCGATATTTACCAATTTGATATTATTTAGAGTAGCAATTTTGTCTTCTACAGTTCTAGGATTTGATAAATCAAAAATCATTAATCCCTTGTTCCTGTTTTTCATCATATTGGCAATTCTCTCATATGTTAGTAAATAATACGGAGCAACAGTAGATATGAATACAATGTCTATATTGTCATTGATTTTTTCCAAGGCCGTTTCAAAAGGTATGGGAGAACCAGCTACAGTATCTGCAAATGATCGTGCTCTTTCAAAAGTTCTACTTGTAACAAAAAATTTCATATTTCTTTGTTTAAGGGCTTTCGCGATTAAACTAGCTCCTTCTCCAGAGCCAATAAGAAGAATCTCTTTTTCCTTTATGTCATCAAAATATTCATAGGCTAAATTTACTGCCATAGATCCAACCGACGTGCTTCCTTTGTTAATACCTGTTAAAGTTCTAACTCTACTTCCTATTTTTATTGTCTTGTCAAAAAGTATGTTTAGATTCGGACCTGCAAACCCGTTTTTTCTTGAAAACTCTAGGGATCTTTTGACCTGACCTAAAATTTGATCCTCTCCTACTACTAACGAATCTAGCCCAGATGTTAAGTTCACCAGATGTTTTAAAGCTTCTTCTCCATCGTTTATTATTATGTTATTTTTCACTTGATCTGCTGGTAAATTTATTAGAGAAGACCATGCATTGATCAAATTATCATAATCGGGATTTAGCCCTACACCATAAATTTCAACGCGATTACATGTCTGTAAAATTATACATTCTTGCAAATCAGCTAAATTCAGCAGGTGCTGATGAGCATCAAAAACATCTTTAAAAGCAAATTTTTCTAATATGTGAATAGGGGAGTTTTTAAATGTGACTCTAATATTGACAAATTGTGATGATTGTACTCCAAGATATAGCGTCATCTGCCTTTATTATCCTCCCATTTATCTAATGTATTAATAATTCTTTCTTTGACCTTATTCATGTTATTTTTTGCTACTAATTCTTGAATCTCTTGATCGTCTACTAAACTATACAAAAACATCCTTCTTTCATGCTGATTCTTTATGTAGTTTCTTACATGTTCTCTGGCAAATTCTTGAATTTTAATATTATCTGTATCTTTTTTCCCTATTATATTTTTTATAGCATTTTCAATTCTATCTCTGATAATCTTGCTCATCAAGGGGCTTTTTCCTGACGTGGAGATTGCTATCTGAATAGTTTCATCAATATTTATTATAGATGTGAAAAAGAAATCACTTGATGAGGCATCATCCATGCTATAAGAAAGTATGCCCTTCTCCTTTGCCCTAGCTATAATTTTTTTGTTCAAAAATGGATCATTAGTGGACGCAAAAACTATAAAAATATCGCTAAATTCGTCTATGATATTTGGATCTTCAATTTTTCTCCTTATTATTATGATTGGGGTGTTTTTACCCTCTATTTCGTATAGTGATTCATTGACAGTTTCGCTTACTATTATTATTTTACAATCCTGATTAGACAACGATTTTATCCTCTTTGCACCTTCCATGCCCGCCCCAATTACCAAGATATTCCTGCCTTTCAAGTTTAAATCAACAATCACATCTATTACAGATCGTTTTCAATTTGATTTAATATAGTTTATTTAATAAACTAGATTATCTCAGACTCTAAATAATAAACTAGAATTTCTGTGTCCATTCTTTATCGTTTGCTTAGTCCAATTGTGTATTTTTTTAAATTACCTTTAACATTGTTTAGTCCGAATTATTAGCATTATTGAAATATTGGAATAGATAAGATATTGTATATTTGAATTTTAGTCCAGATTCTAGTCCGTTTTTTAATACTAAGTCAAATAAAAGTCCTTTTTCTTTAGATTTATTACCTAATTTACCTGATGATACGATAAGGTTATTAAAAGAGTCAGGCTTTTTGTCCATAAAGGATCTGGTTATTGAGGGACCGATTGAAATTTCTGCTAGAGTTGGAATCAATATCGATGATTCTATCTTCATTTATAATCAATCTATTACATTTCTTGAGGATCTAGGAATAATGGAAAAGCGATTTACCCCAGCTACAACCTTGTATCACAAACGAAAAAAAATTGGAAGGATTTCTACTGGTTCTAAGAACTTCGACAAACTTCTTGGCGGTGGAATTGAAACTAATGCTATTACTGAGGTCTATGGGGAATTTGGAACTGGGAAAACGCAGTTATGTCATACTGCTTGTGTAATGGTGCAACTTGATCATTCGGATGGTGGGCTAGAAGGCGGAGCACTCTATATTGATACCGAAAATACTTTTAGACCGGAAAGAATTGATGCCATTTCGAGAGCCCGTGCCCTAAACCCCACTAAAGTTCTTGATAACATTGTGGTTGCAAAGGCGTACAGTAGTTCGCATCAGGAACTAATATTGTCTGAGTCAAGCAAAATAATTGAATCTCAAGATATAAAGTTAATGATATTTGATTCTGCAATTTCTTTATACCGTTCCGAATTTCTGGGATTATCTACACTATCAATCCGTCAACAGCGATTGAATAAGTTAGTTCACACTATTATGAGGATCGCTCAAACTCACCAAATCGCCGTCTTACTAACCAATCAGGTTCAATCATCACCAGAGTCGGGTTTTGCTGGGAATGCCTTTAAAGCTGCTGGAGGAAATATCTTCGCACATTCTAGTACATACCGGATTTTCCTGAGAAAGGCAGACAGAAATCGGATCGCTAGAATTGTCGATTCACCAAATCACCCTGAGAGTGAAATTTTGTTTACAATAGGAGAATCTGGAATTTCTGATCCTATAAAAAATAAAACATAAGTAGAGATATTGTATTTTATTGTAAATAATTTTTATTAGGGTATTTATGAAAAGATGTTATGCCCTCATCACACGGAACTAGAAGGAAATCTCGATCGATATTAACAAAATCTAACAAAATTACAGGTATATCATATTTGCTTATCGAATATAAACCAGGTGATAAAGTTGTAATTGATATAGATCCAAGCGAGCATAATACTATGCCTCATAGACGTTTTCAGGGCAAAGTTGGAGTAATCGAGCATGTTGGCAGACGAATCGTTAGAGTCGTCGTAGTGTTCGGAAGTAAGCCAAAGTACTTGCAAACAAAACTTAACCATATTCGACCCATAGTTGTCTAACTAACTAAAAAGTGTGTGCTTGATTTGCCCGAAGTAATAAAAAGAGAGATCGTCACTTTGTCTGAAGTGAAAAAAATATTAGAGACAATTCCTGTGGATGAAATGGATCAAATTCAACGTTGGACATTTGATTACTCTAAGAAGTTTTCAAAGGTTGATTACGAGCCAGCTAAAGAAATGGTCGATAGGCTTGTGGCTGAGGGTGATTTGACCAATGAAGAGTCTGTAGAATTGGTAAATGTAATGCCACGTTCCATAGAAGAATTAAGGGCTTTTACCTTTGGGTGGAAAAAATTAATAGTTACAGAAAAACTTGAAAAGATAAAATCCATTTTACTCTCTAATAATGAGAATAATGGGGACGAACAACTTCAATCCCAAGTTGAAAGTTAAATAAAAAGTCATTACTTATATATTTGTAAAGGTAAAACAAATTTTGTCAAGGTATAATTCAAACAGAGATAATTATAGTAGACATGGTGATACTTTTTCTCCACGAAAATTCGAAGAATATGCTTATATTTTAGACTATATCCAAAATGGAAAATCCTCAATAGTGAGAATGAGAGAAGGAGTAATTATTCATGCAATAGGTGAAGAGCATTTAACGTTATTAGAATTATTAGGAATTAGTAACGAAAAATTTAGTATTGGTGAACGTGTTTATATCGGTAAAGATGGACGCGAGAAAATTATTAGCGTATTGGGCAGACTTGATTATAATCATATTTCTCAATCCGCAAAAAATGAATTACCAATTGTAATTGAAAAAATAGTGAATGTAAATGAAAAACGATTTATAGATTATTTCAATTCTGCTCAGCCAATGACACCAAGGGTTCATTCCCTTGAGCTTATCCCTGGAATAGGTAAAACATACATGAAGTCGATATTGGATGAAAGGGATAAGCGAAAATTCGAATCATTTTCAGATTTACAAAATAGGACTGGATTACGAGATGTAACAAAATTAATTGCAAAAAGAATATATGATGAAATTTCTGGCGAAACGCGCATGAATATCTTTGTGAGAAAATAGGGATAATTTTTATTCCAGAATTTTCACAATAATTAATCCAAAGAAATAAGGTCACAACATTTCTCGACTCACATTGAAAAAATCGACCAAATTAGGACAAAATTTTCTCATAGATCATACTATAACAAGAAAAATAATTCAGGAATCTAGAATCAATATAGATGATGTGATATACGAAGTTGGAACAGGAAAGGGCATACTTACTACAGAGCTATGTAAAATTTCGAAATTTGTTCATTCATTTGAACTGGATTCTGCTCTGTACTCTCATTGTAAGAAAAATTTGAAACATGCGAATTTGGCATTAAATCATTTGGATGGTTTTAATGAAAATCTGACCATTCCCTTTGATATTTTTTTCTCCAGTTTGCCTTATTATGAGAGTCGAAACGCAGTAACATGGCTATGTCAAAAAAATTTTAAAAGGGGAATAATCCTGTTACAACGTGAATTTGTTGAGAAACTTCTCTCAAAGCCTGGAGAGAAGAATTATAGGGCTATTTCTATATTGTCTCAGTATAGGTTCTCAATCAATAAATTACTTGATGTTCCTCGTACGTCATTTTCACCAATGCCAAAAGTTGACTCGGTCTTGATCGAGATAAGTCCAAAAACATTACCCTTGACAAATAAAGTCATTAAGGACATTCACTTCTTGTTGTCCTTTAGGAAAAAGACTACCTCATTTATAGTCAATTATTTTAGAAAGAATTATGCCCAAGATTTAAACAGTTTTGATCATAATGGGTTTGGAAAAAATAAACTGATAAAATTGTCTCCAGAAGAAATAGTTCGATTTAGTTCCTACCTGAATAATACCTTTAATAAACAAATAATGGCAAATTGATTCATTAACCAGCCATAAATTTAAGAAGGAAGAATTAATTTCTAAACCCAGTGATCTTATTTGCTATTTCCTTTTGTTCTCTCCATAGTCTTGTATAACTAAGGATATTCTAAGTTGAAACAAGATCCGTCTAATGTTTATCTTGATTTGTCTATTTTTACGATGAACCTTACCGAAGGGAATACAAATTATCAAGATCTTAATTTGGTATGCTACCCATTCCAGCCAATAAACTTGTTCGCAATCATCCGAATGTGAGAAAAAATCCTGATTCATAAAGATAGAATATTAATAGAAATAAGGTGCACTTATCATAATGCTTAACTTTTTTACTACTTGCAATATTGTGAATTATATATGGGTTTCTGCAACTATTTTATAATCGAATATATTAGAAACATTTAGAAATTTGTATTAAAAAGAGATAGTTTGTGTTGTCTTGATTGGCGAATACAATATACTAATTCAAAGTATTCATTCGATTTCATCAATTTTATGGTGGAGTGTTACCTTAATTGTTGTCACTATTATTAGACCTTTAAACGGAGGGGGCAATCTGTCCATAATCTTGCCGCGTGTTCGTAAACTTGTGATATTTACCTCTACTATTTCTATCATAAGTGGATTTGGCCTATTTGGCCTCAATTCAAATTTCCAATTTGAGGATTTGATTCATACAACAAAGGGTAACGTCATTTTATTTAGCGGTTCTTTGTCTCTAATAGTATATTATCATGTCTTGTCTGGATCAAAGCCCAATTCAGTGGCATCAAAGTTGCATAAAGTGTTAAAATTGACTAGATTTATACCTTATATCATGTTCGGTTTTCTTACTACTGCCTTGGTATCAATGTTCATTGCCTCTGCGATCATATTTTAGATGACATCAGACTTTAGAACTGTAAATTCTACGTTGCTTTACTTGTTGGTATTTAATAATACATTGCAAAATTCCTCTTTCCTACTTATTTGATGATAATTTTATTTTACTATCAGGATGGGACAATGGGCATAGGTAGAAATTCCGGAGGCTACGCTTCCTACTATTAGTTTTTTCCATCCGGATTTGCCTTTGGATCCAATAATTATTAAATTAATATTTTCCTTCTCAGCATATGTTAGGATCCCTTCTACTATTGATATTACAGTAAACACCACTTCAGTTTTAATATGTACCTTTTTTTCCTCAGCTCTCTTGTTTATTTCTTCAAACCATTTTTCTGCTTCTTGCTTTGCGTCAAGGTTTAGATCATTTAAAGAGCTTGATGTAATAGCCCCAGCTACTGTTTCTTTGTGAAAAGCAAATCCTGATTGTGAATACAAGACATGCAACGCTAATAGCTCACTTTTGTATTTATCCGCTAGGTCTATAGCATAATTAATGGCTTTCATAGAATTTGGAGAACCATCTACAGGGATCAAAATCTTACTAAATATATTATTATTCAAGTTCATCTATGAAAACATTTTCGAACATAAAACTATTTTTTCAATGATCTCGATTCAATATTTAACATTAGATGTTCGTTTATCAAAAATAACAGTCGGTTGTTAGATGAATCTCAAAAAAAATAATTTAACACTTTTTGAATTTATTAATTACATTTTATATCTGACACTTGATTTACGTGGTACACTTTCCAGATAATAAGACTTATATTCAATTTTCAATAACAATCTTGTGATTGTCAAGAACCTACAATCACATTTCTGTCGCCTACTCTGTGACCGGCATTCTTGCATGTATAATACTTTTACTAGTCTCTTTCAATTTATCCTATGCCGTGGACCACCCCGACCCCAATACAACCGGTAATCCAAGGGCCTATGTCAAAAATTATTCATCCTATCTTGATGCTGACAATAACACCATAATTATTGGTTCCGTTGCAAAGTCTGATTATCAGATTTACCCCCAAAATGTTACAGTAGGTATCTTAACATATAACAATATTACAGCAAGCGATGAAATCATTGCTGAAAAACCTTACAATACAATATTGTCTAAAAATAATGAGCCATTTCCATTCAAATTTAAATTAAATTCTACCATTTTTCCTTTAGCGGCAGAAGCAGAGCCGTTTATTCTTAAGAGTGAAAACGTCAGTATGCCTACCACTAAACTAAATACGATCAAATTGGATTATCCTGCGATCCCACAAGGTAAAAATAAGGAATTATTTGGCAACATAACTAACACTAGTCCTGTAACAATCAATAACATCACCTTGTTTGCAATTGTAAATGACAGAAATAGCATACAAATTGACTCTGCACGGACCCTTATACCTGTTTTAAAACCCTTTGAACAAGTGCAGTTTTCATTTACACCCGACCCTGCTATAAAGGATAGAGTTTATTTTTATAGTTGTGTTGGAGGTGACATCGATGATATGAAAATTGATGAATTCAAAATTGTCAATATATCTGCTACAAAAATATTGGGATATAAATTTTCAGCACTAGTTCAAATCGATTCGATGAATTATAATGATAGCAGTAAACAGTTTAATTTTGCGATAAATAATATTTATCCATACCCCGGATCACTATCGGTAGAGTTGATGCCTGTCCAAAATAGTCCTATTTCCATCATGATGGACGGATCGCCTTACCAGGCTACAAATCTAAAAAACACCAACAATAAAACATCAATAGATTTGTCGATACCCAAAGGTGTCCATGATGTTGCAATATTAAACATAGAGAAGTAACACATAGTATTCAACACTTGAAAGGACGATGGTGGATGAATGCGTAAGGACACTGGATGAATGCGTAAGGACACTGGTTACAATTTAAGCTCTCAAGGCAAACTATTTCTCAAGAATCACTAAACAACCAGCCGAAATTATTAAATTAGATGGTTTTGGTCAAATTATGTATAATTTACCTCATCAATGATGTTAAGGACTGATGATCCCTTTTCATAATCCAGTCACCCTATGTTGGTTATAACTAAAGGTAATACCAATGATAGAGTAATTCTTAATATTTATAGAATTATTCTCTTGGTGATGATGGATGCAGAGTATATTATTAAAAAACTAGGCTTAGATATGCATGTCTCTGAGGGTGGATATTTTAAAGAATCATATCGTTCCCTTGATATGATATCTAATAATGGATTTCATAAGAAGAAATACGAACATGAGATTTCTAAAGAGACACCTTGTCCAGAAAAAATGCGTCCTGCTTCAACTTTAATATATTATTTGTTGGTTGGAAATCAATACTCTGCTATTCATAGGGTCCGGAGCGATGAAATTTGGCATTTCTATTTGGGTAGTCCTGTTACCATTCATATAATTAACGATGATCGTATTAATCCAATAATTCAACTTGGCAATAATCTTGAAAAAGGAGAAAATATTCATTACGTAGTAACAAAGGATACTTGGTTTTGTGCCGAAATAAACAACAAGACATCCTTTGCACTGATGGGTTGTACCGTTTCTCCAGGATTTGATCTTGAAGATTTTGAATTAGGTAAAAAGGATAAATTACTACTCCAGTATCCCCAACATCAGGAACTCATAGAAAGATTTTCAAAACAATGAAACCAATATCAAAATTCTATTTTTTTATTAGGCAGCTAAGATGATCTCATAATATACGTGATATTAATGGTAAATGTTACTCATTGCATTTACGGCATTATATCAATTAGACGATCTACCAAAATCTTAAACAGTTTATTCGATTTTAATGGATAGCCTTTATTCTGATGATATACTTATTTTGTATTTCTTTCTACATAGTTTGTGGATTTGCTCTTCGATATCTTTTGTTGTAGATATCATTTGCTCCTCTAGTCCTGTTTTTTGCTTACTAGTCTCATCTTTCCTTTGATTTTCAGACATGATCATTCTTTCCGCTTCTTTTCTTTCCGCTTCTTTTCTCTTTAATTCGTCTAGGACTGCTATTTTGTCTTTATCCTTTAGTCGATCTACTCTTGAATCTAACTCTTTGATCTCAGATTTAAATTTGGGTAATTCGTCCATTAGCATGTCAAAGTATTGTAATACCTTTTTAGAATCTTTTAATACAATTTTGTTACTCCTTACAGATTCTTTGATATCTTTTAGTAGTGTTATGTATTCTGACATATTTGTTTTGGAAACTATTTCTGAAGGTTTATTTACAATTGTATCTATTTTTTCTACCGTTCCTCTTGATAGTCCATAAGAATATTTATTTGCTGCTTTTGTCAAATGGCTGGAAATTTCGTAGAGTTCATTAATAGATTTCTTTCTCCTCTTGTCAATTTCTTCCTTTTCCTGTAGGTATTTTAAACATTTACTATAGTCTGAAGAGGATTTTATTGAATTAATTTCCTTTTCTCTCCTATCTTTTCCTTCTTGAAGTTGTCTAATCTTTTGATCAAGATTTTTTATTGCAATATTAGTTCTGTTAATCTCATCTATTTTGGAATGCATACCTAAGAGGCTAGATCTACATTGTTCTATCATTTTTCTTTCATCAGTTATCTGTTCATATTCGTCGTTTAATTTTTCAGAACTATCACTTATTCTTTTTAATTCTCCCCTTAAACTATTTGCATGTTTTTTCATAAAGGTATTGACGATTCTGCTATGCGAGCTTGTAACTTCGCCGAACCTGTTTATTGATGCATCCACTGAATCTTTGTATTTTATGAAATCTTCAAAGGTCTTGGGAATGGGTAGAATGTTGGAAGATTCACGTTTCAATGCCCTCACAATGGTATTTTTTGTATTCTGCACCAAGGGCATCAGCTTTTCCTCTTCCGTATCAATAACTTCAGCGTCCAACTCCTCTGCAATAATATTAATGCGTTGAAAGGCTAGATTCGTGTCCTCAAATGTCTTTTCCAAATTAGTCAAAAGATTCTTCGAGATCCTTCCTTCACTCTTTTCTAACTCTTTTATAGCGTCCTCAATAGTAATTTTATTGTCTTGGGCCTGAACTATCGGTATTGTTGAATTTGAAGTACCAGCTCCAGCACCACTCTTTTTACTACTTAGTTTTGAAATATCTTTATCTCTTTTCTTAAAAAAATTAAACGAGGGCATGAATCTATATTAATTTCGACAAAAATAAGTATATATGTTAACGGAAAATTCAATTTTTTCCACGCCATCTTAGATCATTATACGACTTTGGGATGATAAGACATCATTCATGAATTACTAAAATCTGGTTAACGGTCATCAATTCAAAACCTTTTTTAGAATACATCAGTTGACAAAAAACCGACCTAAATTGCAATAGATGGAGTTAGCGATTCAATAAGATTGCTCAGAAACAATAAATCATTGAAAGAGAAATCATGTTAGAATCCTAAACTCAGTTATGGATTATTGTTATTTTTCCATCAGATCTTGTCGTTTTTTTATCAGATCCCTCAAACAGTATCTGAAGGCAAGATACTCAAGGAGTAAGCCGGTGTCGCTATCTGCATCTCTTGCCTTGTTTATGAGGACTTTGCAAGTTTTCGTCACTATAGGATAACCATTATTAATGGATTCTGCGATGGAAACGCATTCCCTTAATAGTTTTTCTTTTAATAAAATCAAGTTTTCGACTATCGGATTATCCTTTTGTTTTTCATCGTCGTTTAATCTGACTATTTTATTGATGAGTTTTATATTATATGCTTCGTTGGCATCAATTATTTTTCCAGTATAAATCAATTCTTTTGCTTTTGAGATGCCTACTATTCTTGATAATCTCTGAGTACCTCCCCACCCAGGTGAAATTCCTATCTTAACTTCTGGTTGCCCTATTTTTGCATTACTGGATGCAATTCTCAAATCACAGGCCAGAGCGATTTGACATCCACCGCCCAAGGCATAACCATTGATCGCAGCGAGCACAGGCTTGGCTAGCCCCTCAATAAGGTTTAATAGTTCATGAACATGATTTGCGTATTGTATTGCATCATTAGGAGACATCTTAATAACGTTTTTCAAATCCCCTCCAGCACTGAAAGAGTTTAATCCTTCTCCTGTTAGGATTACAGCACAAATTTTCTCGTTGGTTTCACATAGGCAAATCTCCCGCTTTAATTCAGTAACCAAATCGAAATTAATCGCATTATATACCTCTGGTCTATTAATTTTGATTATTCTAGTGTTTTCTCTTTGTTCGGTAATAATATATCTCGTATTCGGCAATTAGATATTGTATTTTAATTGTTTAGATATTTAGATTATGAAAATATCCTATGTCTGATAAATTTAATAATCGGTTTTTATTATTTCTATTCCCTTTCCGTATTGTAAAATCTACTTTTTCAATTAACGGACCTGCTACCGACATTCTTTATAACTAGCAGACAGTCAAAAATATCATGCCTGCAAATACCCAACAATTTGAAAATGAATCCTATCTGAATCTTGAAACTTATAGAAAAAATAATCAACCAATAGTTACACCCGTATGGTTCATCTTAAATGATAATGATATTTTTATAGTAACAAAAGAAAAGACTGGAAAAGTGAAACGTCTAAAAAATAATAATATTGTGAGGGTGGCTCCATGCAATTATAGGGGAGTATCAAAGGGAACGTGGGTGACTGGCACGGCACATTTTGTTGGAGCACAGGAGAAAAGCAATATTCTAGAGATGAGAGATAAAAAATATGGTATCAAAGCAAAGATGGCAAGCCTACTTAGTATACATAAAGGAAATTATGTTGTAATTGCAGTACAAGTTTGATATTTTATTGTCGACTTTATCACACAAGTTGGATTCCGGGGGTATTTGAAAAGATCATAAAGATAATCACGAATATCAAAATCATTCAATATCTTTACGACAGAGGACCTCAATCATAATTGATAGTTGATTACTATATTCAAGAGTAATCACCAATTAAAACGTAATTGATAACAAAAAATAAATATCATCACTAGATAGTAATCAGTATATCAGAGATAAAAAAAGAGAAACCGGTAAGTTCTAAGAAAAATAGAATAGAACCATTTGCAGTGGCAGACGAGAATTCTTTTGACGATTTACTAAAGAAACTCGATGAAGATGAGATTAAAATAATTGTTCAACTCTATGTAATTAAACGAGGTAAACGGGTAACAAACATCAAGGGGTTTACCGATCAAGAAAAAATGGAATCAATTGCTCATGAATTAAAAAAGACTATAGGTACAGGTGGAACCGCAAAAAATGGGATGATTGTGTTGCAAGGGGATCATAGATCGAAGGTAACTGAATTTTTGTTGACCAAGGGTTATCCTAGAGAATCTATCGAAGTAATTTGATTAAGAATCTATATATACAATCAAATGATTTTTTTGACGAGGCTATTACTACATTAATTTCTTCTTTCTCATTAGATATATTGTGTAAAGACATTCTGATTTCCAAGACGTAAATAAACCATGTACTCTAACACTCTATGAGATTTTAACGATTTTTTTGGATTTGTGTAAGCGGTATAGTTCAATATACCTATCTTACTTATGGGGGTATATTGCTTTTTTACCTTACAATGTTTTTCTATTGTATAACTATTTGCATAACTGCTTTATGAAATTCAAATTTACCTCTCCCTTCATTTTTACTTTAATGAAGGGATTTCTCAAACTTCAATAAATGGTGAATATGATCTTAATGTTAATCCTATAGACTATTTAGAAGCACATAATATGTACAATATTAGAAATTAACCACATGGAGAGCTCCGGGTGGTCTGAAATGGATGAGTGGGGCCCAGAAAAAATATTGCAGGTGTATGACCCTGACACTGGTATGAAAGGTGTTTTGGTTATTGACAATACCTCTACTGGTCCTGGCAAAGGAGGAATAAGGTTTGCAGAAAGTGTTACTCTTACAGAGGTTTTTAAGCTCGCAAGAACAATGACTTGGAAATGTGCGTCAGCAGGACTACCATTCGGCGGTGCTAAAGGAGGAATTCTGGCCAACCCAGGTAAAGTAAATCAAGTAGAATGGATTAAATCCTTTGCTAAAATGATAAAACCCTATTGTCCCTCCCAATATATTGCAGCTACTGACGTTGGAACAACCGAATTGGATATGGCAGTATTTGCACATGAGATCGGAGATATGCGAGCATGTACTGGTAAGCCGCAAGAACTTGGAGGAATTCCTCACGAACTAGGTACAACTGGTTATGGTGTAAGTGTTGCACTAAGAACCACAATAGACTTTTTAAAAGACATCAAACGTAAAGGATTAGATATTTCCAAACCTCTTCTCGCTCTCACAAACACCTTAGACAAGAAAAGAAATGATTTTAAAATAGTTATTCAGGGATTTGGCAATGTAGGTTCATTTACTGCAAAATTTCTAAATGATTTAAATATAAAAGTTATAGGCGTTAGTGATGTCTCGGGGTTTGTATTTGATGATAATGGTTTGGATATTCCGAAATTAATGAGCGACATGAAAGACAAGTCCAAGTTAAGTGATCTACCAGTAGATAATCATAATCATCAAAACCACTCTTATAATATTTTAGATAAAGACGAAATTTTTAATGTAGATTCAGATATTTTTATTCCTGCAGCTTTGACCGGTGTTATCAACGATAAGACTGCCCCCAAGTTATTAGAGCATAATGTAAAGATAATTGTAGAGGGTGCAAATATTCCAACAACTCCTACAGCTGATCAATATTTAGTGGATAATAATATTTTAATCATACCCGATTTTCTTGCAAATTCTGGTGGTGTAATCGGATCATTTGTTGAGTATCAAGGTCGAACAGAAAAAGAAGCCTTTGATCTAATAGAATATAAAATTACAAATAATGTTAAAAGAGCACTTTACAATTCACTTTCATTAACTGACCAGAAAGATGATACTTCAGAATTTAATGTTAGAAAGGTTGCGATGGAAACAGCAAAACAAATAGTATATAGAGCAATGTTATTAAGAAAAGGCGCAATTAGTGTCGCAAGAGAAGCATATGCAAGAAAGGAACGAGTAATTTATTAGATTAATTGAATTGATGTTACTAACACAAATGGATAAGAAAGGATTTGCCTATCGTATATTGTGAATCTGATAGAATTATCCTTGGATCCTTACACGTCGTAGAAACCTTCTATTGGTAATCAATACTCAAATTGTTGCAATTGATAAAACCATACAGCAAACGTCTCAAAAACAATAATTAGTGTGATTTTTAACTTAGACTCTGCAACCTATTTTTCCACTCTTAGTTTCTATAACAACGAGGTTGCAGACTATAAATAAATTAAAAAACTATGATTAACGTTATGTTTTTGCTACAGCCGACCAAATTATCGTAAAAAAAGATAATATCGACACTTTAGATGCTCTGTTCATTTAACGAAATCTTATAGCTTGAAGATACTTTATCTTCTTTATGATTACCAGAAACAAAACACCTTCAAAGTACGTATACTATGGTCTGTATTTGTATTTTTCAGGTCTATTGCTTAGGAGAGCAGCCGAAAGATTATCTTATATTTTCAAACGAAATCATGTTTCTATTTGGAACTGGATTCAAAAGTATCATCCCAAAAGGATATCATCAAAGAGAAAAAGGATCGCAGAATATATTATAGATGAAACACTGATCAAGGTTGGTTCTCAATATATCTGGCTTTGGGTAGCCATAGAACCAAGAAACAGACAAATTCTCGCACTAAACATATCTAAGGAAAGAAACATGCTCATAGCAGAGAGATTTATTTCCGGTTTAGTAAGGATTCACGGAAAGCATCCAGTATCTACAGACAGAGGTACGTGGTATCCTCAAGCATGCAGGTTCTTGAACCTTGATCACCACATTCATTCCCACTACGAGAAAAGTATCATAGAAAGGAAGATGCAGTACATCAAGGATAGGGCTGAAAGTTTCGATGACTACTTTCCATGCAAAATGAAGAATTGTAATCTAAATCACATAATCAATTGGTTGACTCTATTTGTAGATTATCACAACAAGGAGAGAAACCGTTAAGTGAACAGAGCCCTTTAGATTCAAAAAACCATTAAATAGCATAATGAAATGATGCTTTAAAAAAAAGAAAAGATATTGTGTAGAGATTGTCTATTCTGATCATGGATTGATTGTCAGAGGATTTTGTTGCTTCTCGGTTAAGCTGCTTTTCCAATAGTTTGGCAGGTTTTGCACCCAGCCATCATAAATATTAGGAATCGCTAGTACTCCTTGCCCTCCTGTTCCCTCTAAATCTGTTATTTTGTCATCAGTTATTGTATCATTTGAAGCAACAAGTGATACCTTTCCAGCAATCGATGCATCCACCGGATTTCCATCATTGTTTGGATCCCCATCTACTACTATGGCCTCATTTGAGAAGGTACTTGAAACGTATGCATAATATCCACCCCCTTTCTTTGCACCGAAATTAACTCCGTGACATCCGGCATCACATGGTAATTCTTTTACTACCTGATCAGTGTCGGTATCCAGTATTGTTATTGTTCCGCCGGTATTTGCTGTTACTATATATTGACCATCTGGACTTACAGGTGTCTGTATTGGAAGAAAACCGACCGGCCCAGTTGTATTACCTGTTATTGGATCGTAATTGGCGAGGAGGTTAATTTTCTTTATCAGCGTAGCGTTGGTAGTATTTATGACACTCATAGTACTGTCAAAAAAGTCTGCAACGTATGATTTACTACCATCCGGCATCATTCCAACTGCAACAGGGGATACGCCAGTCTTTACTTTTCCGATTATTTTATCTTGCATCATATCATATATGGTTGTAGTTCCAGTAAGCGCATCTGGAGTTACCATGTATCTGTCATCAGAACTCATCCAATGACCGTGTGGATGAGTTGAGGGTGCTGATGGAGATTGTAACAAGATAAACTTTTCAAGATTAAATTCAGGATTCGATGACACCACAGTTACTCCATCTTCACCGTTTAGCGCTATATACAGTTTGTCAGTTGTAGTTCCAGTCATTACATGAGATGGGTCATCTCCAACTTGTATGTCCTTTACAAGCTCACCAGTTGTGCGGTCAAATATGGTTGTTCTGTTATCAAACCACTGAGTTTGGTAAATGAGTTCTTGATTTTTGTCAGTCCACATGTTGTGAGGATTATTCATATTGATTTCAGGCAAAGCAACTTTCTTACTTACGTTCCAAGTGGTACCGTTAATGGCCGTAGCAGTTCCCGGTTTAGTCTTGCCAGCAGTTTTTTCAAACTGTGTATCAATCCATATTTCTCCCACTGCAGGAACCGTTGGATTTGACAAAGGAGTCAAAGTAATGTTTTGACCATATGTCTTTTCTAATACGTCTTTGACATTAACGACAGTCCCGTTTGTTATTCTAGCATCTACATCAGGATATGAAACGTGCCATGGTTGGGAGATATTTGTATAATCCTGCCAGTTTGGTGGAGAAGTTGCAATAAAGAATGTCCTTAACAACTTTAAGGCCAAATCACTATTTGTAGGAATCGTAACTCCGTTTATCAAAGTAAGTTCTTCGCCCAAGTCCAGTCCCTCTGTATCCGGATCATCAACAATGACTGCAGCAAGCATGAAAGGATGAAGACTGCATGCAAATACATATAATCCAGGCTCGTCAAGGTTTACTATTGCTCCTCCCTTGTATGCCATCATTTGACTAAATGGCATGTGGCTAGCGTTCTTAGGATATATTATGCTAGTTACGGTGTGAACGCCATGTGTACTATCCATCATAAAGTTAACTGTTCCAGACTTGTTTATTATCGCTAGTGATTCGCTACCTGTGTTTGATATGTCGCCTTTGAGATTTGTAAACCATTTACCTGGTTCATCACTAATTGAAAATGATGCAAAGTTTTTGTAGGGTGATGCGCCAGGAATACTTTTTTGGGTCGACTTGTCTTCTGTCATCATTGCCTTTACTTGTGAGGATGCGTTGGCAGAAAGTACCTTAAAGGTAGACATCATGCCTGCTTCCATATGAGAGAACACATGACAATGGTATTGCCAGTCGCCAGGACCCACACCATCGCCTGCATCTATGACAAATACATGGGTCTTACCTGGATGGATTTCTTTTACATCAATGATATTACTTGTACCCGGATCGACCCATCTGTGAGCATGTAAATGGAATGTATGAGAGTGACCATTGGGGTTTGATGACGGGCCTATTCCAACAATGTGGAAACGGATCTTTTGATTCTCTTCTGCTACAGGTACTGGATTTGTCCACAGAGGAGTTTGCGTACCGTTCCTATCTACTTCCATCCCCCAAAAGGTTGACCCCACCATAAACAATAGGACTTCTTTATCCAATTCATCAAGAGGTATGGTTGTTATTTTTCCATCTACAAGGGCCTCTGTCATCCTATCCTTAGGATTAACAATAACTACTCCATATAGTCCTCTATCACCTAATTCTTCATCTTGATATACGTATGTTCCTGGATTAGATGCAACAAAATCTTCTTGGGTTGTATTTCCACCTAGATGGTTGATTGTTATAAGGGCCTTGTCACCCTCGCTTATCACTATAGCCGGTCCAGGAATGGTGGCGATAGTACTATAGTTATTTGTGATGTTTAATTTAGTACCATTAGTTTGATTAATTATGTGTTGAATCATTTTATATGCTGGCTCACCATCTGGTAGTACCTGCTCTTTAATCACTATGTCATGTACAGCAGAACTTGAATTTAGAACCATGTTTCCATCAGTTGTATTTGACGAAACTTTAGATGATATAGTATCAAATACCTTACCATCATCGTTATTTGTCTGAGTCATTGGAATAAATGATTCAATTCCTCGTGCTATCCCGGGAGCTGTCATTGTTGAAGACAAAATTAGCGTTGCAATGACTACGGAATAAAGAACATTAATTTTCTTGATCCATCTAGTATGGTTATTATCGTTGTTGTATGACATTTCAAACCACCTCTTTATTTACTGAATTTTCAAATACTTGTGCATCTAAAGAATCGGATATAACAAAATCTCCCTTCATACCTCCGAGAAGGTTAATTGTCGAATTATCATAGTAGCTTGAATTTTTGTTGGCTTCAATAGTAAAAACATGATTTGCAAGAGGACCTATTATATGAGAGTTGATAACCTTGTTTGTTCCCGGACTTAGCCATTCAATATTATCCATTGTGAAATTGTGAAATTCGTTTCCTGTCGATTGAATATTGAATCTAACGATACTATTATTGGCTGCAGTTAATGTCGGATTGGTTCCCAATTGTGTATGCTTTCCACCCTTTGAATAATCTACTTCAGTTCCCCAAAACACATCATCATTGACAAATAAAATATAATCTTTGTCGATGTCGCTGACATTTACCTGTTTTGGAACACCATTAATCAAAGCATTTACCTTTCCGTCAGAGGGATTTATAATTATACTTGAAAAAAGCCCTACTGTCTCAAGACCATCCATGCTTTTTCCTAAAACATTTCTTCCAATGGTATGATCATGAAAAGGCCATGAGCCAGCCGTACCATTTGCAGCATCCCATTTAACAGTAAATGGTTTTGTAGGAGAAGCAGCCTGATCAGAAACCTTGTTTAATTCCTTTAATGTTCCGTCACTAGTTATTTTATAATGCGCACCATGAGTGTGAACACCTGGATAACCCCATCCCATTTCATTAACGAGTGTGATAATTACCTCATCACCTTCATTTACTATGATGGTAGGCCCAGGAATAGTAGTCTCATTAGTATAGTTGGAAGTAATATCCTTAGTTTCATTACTAGTAACATCTCGAACTAAATAACTGTTGAGATTGTAAGCAATTCGATCTCCGCTTAGTTCATCCACTCCCATCTCAATTTCATGGGATTTTACATGATGGTTTTCTTGTTCTATCCTTGGGTTAGACTGAGCAAATACGTTAATAGCACTACTTGATGGTAGAGAATTTGCAACTATCAAACCAACCGTTAGAGCTACTATTATGTTACGCGACTTAAGTAAATTGTATATGTACAATAACCTGATCGAATAAATAATAAAACGGCGTTATATAATAGATCGGTATTGAATGCAAATTTCTGTAATCTTTAGCAATTGTTTGTATACAAAACAACGAAATCTAGCTCGATACTGCAGTTTTGCTGGGTGCAACATTCTATGTCGCGGTATAACAGAATTAATCGATTGGATTGATCCCACATATTTATAGAATAATTGAAGGTGACGCCAAAATTGAGATAACCTCTGAATAGTTATTAAAATGTAAAACTAATAATTATTCAAAGAACTATTTGATGCACATCCTTGTTCTCTTTTTATATGTATCAGATAGCACAACTGAATGCAATTGATTAAAATGCAATCCTTTATGTGGAAATATTATTATAGGTCTGTCATTAAATAATTGAGGCTGGGTCATTATTCATTTTGATAATCTCATCCAGTAACCATATATTTAATCAAATTAGGATCCAAGCAACTACTTGATCATTCTTCTGGGATCATTGTTTCCGTTCATACAATTATGATAAACAGATATCTGGTACAGCAATACGGATAACAGTACAATACCATGCACTCTATCATCTCCTTTTAAGGGTACTGGATCTATACTGAATACGGACTCGATATGTTCTATCAGAGGTTCTATGGGTATACATCTCTATTTTTTTAAGAATTGTAATTGTAGATAATATTTCAATAATTTATGGGAATTATAATCTATTAATTTAGGTAAATCCTTGACTACAGATCCTACAATATTATTAATTTTTGTTTTTTTTTCTTGAGATCAAGCTAATGGATATTGAATTGAATGGTATAAAGAAGAAACAGAATTATATGATCATATAAAGCTAGTAACTATATTGATTTATGTGAAATGGTATATTTATTTCTCAAATCTCTATCCAAATACCTTTTTTAATGTCCTCAAATCAATTTCTCTAAAATATCTATTATTACTACAATAAGAGGATGGATGTCGATGTAATATATATCACAACCCCTATTACCATTATAAGAAAATAATATTCTTTTGGATGAAATTTAAAGCCTCTTTATTAGATTTAATTTAGATAACTCTCTAGTTAATTAGTTAATTACTGACATACACTATAGGGTGGATTCTTTAAGAGTATAAGAAACCCCATCCAAAGATCTCATTAGTTTGGAAGCTGAAGTATATCTTTGTATTCACTATTACCTCAACCGTGAAAAAAAAGCTGAATATTGTTTGGATATGTATATCATTTCCTTTAAAAATTAAACATTATACAATTCAAACCGGAGATTAAGCGATTTAGTGTAGATATCTTTCATACCTTTTTTGCCTATACATCAATTGGAAAGGAAAGATAAGTAAAGATTGCCTGGAAAATCCAATATATCTCAGAAGAATTCTGCATTGTCTAGCGTTGATTTTGGTACAATGGAATTTATGAATGGTTAATATCAAAAGATACAAATTCTTGAGATACTTGGATAGTAGTCAAAGACTATTTTGATAATAAATATGTAATTTTATTTGATAAAAGTATTCTTAGCGATGTTATTGTTGCTTATAGGGACGTATGCCTTTGGTGTATGACCTGTAACACTGATGATTGTGGTCATGTGGGATTTGCTAAATGTCTGAAACAAGATTACGATCGAAACGACCAAATGGTTCTTTAGGTAAAATAGGATAAAACCATAAGTATTAATAATCAATGATTTCTCAAAAAGATCACTTACATCTTTATATTTGCATAAAAATTATTGACAAGACCGAAGCTTAATCATTTCACATGAAATAAGCAAGTAATTAAATTAACTTCTAAAAATATTCAAAAACCGCTTTGTCTATCTTTTATCTCCTATATACAACAAGTTCAAAAGGGCTAAAAAATTTCATTGGTTGTATGGTTTTAGATTTGGACAGGGATTAGATTGAATATAACATCAATTGATTTGCCTATATCTCATACTACAACAGTAAGCTCCTACTATATTTTCAAACCGATCAAAGCGTTATCTTACTATTAATACTGCACAGTCTACTTCTTCCGCAACCTTTCTTGCAACACTTCCCAATTTCCTAAACATTCCTGAAATTCCTTTATGTCCACTGCTACCCATTACAATGAGATCGGTGTTATTCTGTTTAGTAAAGTCTATAATTTTTTCAGCAGGATCACCTATTTTAATTTCTGTGGTAATATAAACATTGTTTTCAGTATACTTGTTTTTGACATCCTTCATAATCACAATCATTTCATTCTTTATCTCATTATGAATCTTATTAACTAACGGAGATATGATCACTTCATTGTTTTTTGATTCTATTTTTGAAAAATGAATCGGTAAAGGAATTTCGTTAATTACATGTAGTACAAAGATTTGAGTTTTATCCACCGTAGATAATTCTATAGCTTTTTCCAAGGCCTTGATGGACAACTTGGAGGTATCATAAGGTACTAGTATACGATTAAAAGGCATCAAACCATAATAAGTTTTGAAGAATATAAGCAAATATCTACTTGATTAGATAGCAAAAAAATTGAAGATAGCTCTGTCATTACCTCAGTCATTCTAATATCGTTTATGAATCTGGGAATATATGCAAAATTCTCTGACTATTTCATTTCTGAATCTTCTTTTGTAATAACAATGCTTATTGCAGCATTTGATTTATTCTTTGTATATGGATTAACAGGGTATTTTACTTCGTATGTCATAGGGAAAAGGGACAAATCATCTAGAATTGCTGCCTTTGTAATTATGAGTTATATAAATAATACACACTTGTAGTAGTATTTGCATCTCAATTTTTCGGAACGGAAGTAGCTGCCTTGGCGGCATTTTATAATTTGGCTTATTATGGCTTAATGGTGCCATTGAAAAAATTATTTTTGATTGGAACTATGTAGTATTCTTTTCGTCTTCTATATTTATTTATTAAAAAATAAAATTTGAAGCAAAAGGAATTTTGTTGCAATGGATAATAAAAAAGTAATGTTAATCTACTTTTGGATCTATCTACTGCATATATCTACTAACACATATTAAATTAAAGGCACGAAGTTCAATAAACTATTTTATATCCCGTAGTTTCATCATAATAATATATGTTTGCTCAAGTATATGATATCAAATATTGTTACTAATTCTATCACCTTATTATTGTCATAGGGCAAGAAACTGCTTCTGATACTTTTCTGGATACACTTCCAAGCCCTCTAATTTTAGCTAAACCCTGCAGTCCATTGCTTCCCATAACTATCAAATCAACTCTATTATTGTTAGAGTAATCTATGATATGATTAGTGGGATCGCCATAAAGAAATATTGACTCTAGCTTAACTCCGTCTATGGATTTATATGCCTTCTTTTTTTCATTCATATCTTTTTGCATTAAAGTTTTTGTTTCTAGATATATACTATTAGCATGTTCATTCAAAGATGTATTCTTATTTTCACGATTAATTTTCACTTTACCTAAAAGAGTTTTTGTAAAGGGTATTTCCTCTACTACATGTAGCATTAAGATTTTAATGATTCGCTTTTTTGGATCACCTAAAAAGATCGATTTTGCTAAATATACTGCATACTCCAATGCGTTTTCGGAAAAGTGAGAACCATCATATGGCACCAAAATGACTTTTATGTCCAATCTTAAGTAAAAACATACATATCATATCTTAATAGATTTACTATGACTGTAGGTTCCAGTTGATACAGTTTGACTGTAAAATAAATGTCTATTTATGAATCCAAATTGCTCTTATCAATATGTCGAATTAAAAACAAGTGATTATCCCTAGTTCATCTATTTTTTTATATCATGCAAAAGGATCTCCTTATACTATCGTTAGAGCAGCTAACATTACCTTAAATAAATATATTTCAAAGAAATATGGGGCTAATAATATACGAGCATATAGTTTACCTCGGAAATATCGCTACGGCGGCAACATATGAATCGATGACTACCGTAGATAGAGATTTGGCTACTCAAGAACCTTCAATGAAGAGGGGGGTAGACCTGAAGAGCTGGCAAAAGTTGTTACATGTATTGCGGATGATAACTTTTCTTTTGCCACAGGTAATACCATAATTATAGATGTTGGCAATATATGATTGTAATAAAAATAGTAGGGAAAGCCTTAAAAATTTATCTTCTAATATCAATTAGTTATATTATAGTTGTTTGATAATTTTGAAACTAAAGTAATTGAATGTAAACAGTGTCCTCGTTTGATTAAATACATAAACCATGTAGGACAAACAAAAGTAAAGAGGTTTATTAATGAGAACTATTGGGCAAAACCTTTACCAGGCTACGGTGATTCTGCGGCCACCCTTTTAATTATTGGTTTAGCACCTGCAGCTCACGGCGGTAATAGAACAGGCAGAATATTCACTGGAGATAGCTCTGGCGATTGGTTAGCAAAAGCATTATTTGAAACAGGTTTTGCAAATCAATCAACTAGCATATCTAAGAATGATGGATATAATTTAAGGAATGCCTATGTTACAGCGATAGTTAAATGTGCCCCGCCGAAGAATATTCCGATTCCTACGGAGATAACGAATTGTTCTCAACATATGAAGACAGAATTAAAGTTATTAGAAGATCATCTTAAAGTTATTATTACTCTTGGAAATATCGCTTTTGATAGTTATTGTAAAATATCAGGTTTAAAAGGGCTAACCTTTGGTCATAATTTAGTATATCCTTTAGAAGGGGATAAAAAATTAATATCTTCCTATCACCCTAGTAAGAGAAATACAAATACGGGAACCTTAACATGGGATATGTGGATTAAGGTATTCAGAATTGCTCAGTCATTTGTTAATGCATCTCAAAAATAGCCTAGGTTTTCAAATCATATTTATATTTTGTTGATTTAAATAAATTAACAATAAAGACAATTACATATTTTTCCTATACATGCTACCATCTATATAGTATTAGAATTTTCAATATGTAAACAAGTTAGTACAAGATGACAGAGCGAAAAATATTAGAAACGGATTAAACGCATCCCGTTGTTTTTCCATTATCTTTGGACAATGCAATTACAATAAATTATAGTATATTTTTCTCTAATTATTACCTTCTCAATAACCCTTGAACTCTTTTATTTAAAAAGAAGAAAATTATAACTTTACCAAATCAATGTTAGATGAACCTCAGATATTTTACTATAGGGCATTCGAATCGTCAATGGGATGAGTTTATGCGTCTCTTAGAAGATAATAAGATAGCATCAATAGCTGATGTACGTAGGTATCCTGGTTCTCGAGTTTGTCCGCAGTTTAACAAAGAAAATATGATTAGAGAACTTCTGATAAAAAGCATTGAATATAGACATATAGAGAAACTTGGTGGAAGACGAAAACAAAGTGATAAAACATCAGTGTATGATAATAGCGGGTGGCAAAACAAGTCTTTTAAATTCTATAAAGACTATGTGGTAACAAGTTCATTTAAAGAAGGCATAAAAGAATTACTTTTACTTTTAGCAAATTGTGATGGTTTTCTTGCTGTTATGTGTTCAGAAGCAGTGCCATGGCGCTGTCATAGAAGATTAATAGCAGACTATCTAATTATGATTGAAGGTATTTCTGTTTACAATATTATTGGGAACAGCAAACGCTTCAAACCTCATAAAGTAACTTCATTCGCTCTTCGTCAATCAGATGATTTAGTTGTTTTTCCTAATTGACTGATCATGTCTAAGAAGATCCACTATCATTTTGTTTCGAAACGTATCTTGTTACAAATGGAATATCAAATCGGGGCTTATCCCAAAATTCATTAGAACATACATTGTTGAATTCATTTTTGAAGTGTGACCTCCATTCATAATGAGAAGAAAAAAATAAGACTAAACCTTCTCCACACTTGAGAATCCGTCTAGATTATAAGATAAACTAAAATTATTTTACCCGATAAGAAGTTTTCCAAATCTGTGATTTGATCAGTTTATTTTTCAGGCAGAATAGGGTTCGAAAACCGTGCGCGTGATAGAACAAGGAGTGGGGAGAATGATCTAGAATTCGTACAGCTAAATCTTGCATAATCATTTAAATAAAATAATTTTAAGACAGTTATTAACCTTACATGACCTTCTAAATATTTTAGCCAATGTTTTTATTAAAAAGAGGATTGGTAATCCTTAGTATTCGAATTGATAGTATCACGTCTTTGTTATTTCACCGTTTTATCGTCGTCTGGTTTTTAATGTCGTAGCATATCAGATAAATCAAGATTCTGGAATTGCTTTTACAGTAATTATCGTTACTTTTAGTGTACATGAGGCGATGGTGTGCTATCTTTTGAGAGATTCATTCTATGTACCTTCGGTTTTTTCATGATATTCCAGATTAGATTGATCTACCTTAATCGCTTGGGGAGGACATACAGATACGTAGGCCATGCACCAAATATAATCATGTTCTCTGATTGGATGGGACTTGTCGGTATAATCTTTTCTTTCTTCCTTTTCTATGCTACCAGTTCCTTCATTTGTCACATTGATCATCTCTAATGCAGGAACATCTTGTTCTGATATATACCATTGATATACTTGAACAGGACAAGCTTCTATACAAGCCCCATCAGCAAAACCAGAATCCCAGTCTAATGCTACAGAAGTTCCAGGAACTCCTAATCCTACATGTTCTTCCTCTCTTGCTTTGTATGCATCCTGGACTTCATTGCTGATGGATGTTTATGCGTCAGTTATTGCCGAACCCTAAACATAGTGAAAGTGTTCTTTATCAGAAAGATTATGTTTTCCAATTACTTCATAATTCTTTGGAAAATCTGGATCTACTGGCATATAAAAATAAATTCAACGATACTTATAAACACCTACAATCGTATCAGAGTAGAAAGTCATCAACACACTTTAGCTAATTTCTCTAGTTCACATTTATAAAAGACAATTATTAGGTATACTGAAAGATTAAGATAACTTTATCCATCAAATATGGTAAAAGAGGGTTTTTGTATCTTTGGGGTATGGGTAAATGTTTACTCGATATTAATAATATTCTGGTTTTAGATATAACAACTGATAATCGCTTAAAGAAAGTATTAAATACCTTTACAAAATAATAATCTTCCATCAGTTTTTTATACAATGCATCTCTGAACTGCAACTTAAGCCGATAAAATAGATATAGCATTACATAAGGATGTGTATGCAAGTCATATGCCTTTTTTTCTGTTTACCACTAAAAATCCAATTCCACCACAGATTATTCCAAAGATTAATACCAGTATTGCAATAGCAATTGGTTCAACAAAGGGTGCTAGAACTTCATGTGCTTGCCCTGCGTTAAATCCCAACCCACCTACTGAAGTTGGAAGCATTGCTGCTCCACCTGTATATCCAGCTAACATTAATAGAGCCATTGCAACGGTGGTACCTATATTCATAAGAATAAGATGTATCCAAGCAAATACTCTCGCACCATTGTGATCTTTGTACTTTTTTTTGAGGACTCGCTCTATATATAAATAAAATAGGGCTGAAACTGCAACACCAATTACTCCAACTACGATGTACATAACATAGCCTAAAGTAAACCAAGTGCCTGCTCCTCCTCCTGCTATTACTCTAGACACGCCCGGTTCTAGTATCGAAATTTCTCCAAATATTATGAAAACTGTTAACCCAACAATAATTGCTCCCTGAACTATCGCAGCTGTTATGAATCTTCTAGTCCAAACCAGATTTAACTGATGATTTTCTCCATTATGCATTTGTAAGTTAATGTTTATTGTACTATTTTTAGCACTATCATTCCCATATTCTTTGACTTTTACTATGAGAATATAGCTGCATAATTCTAGTCCATTATTTTGTCGTATTAATCTTGTGGAAAATAGACTTTTGTAAATAGACAATTCTGCAAATCTAATTCCGTGTTTTTGATGTCTAATATTTTGTGATATTTTTTTATATTATATAGCATGCGACATGATGAGAATAAATGAAGGCATAGTAAGATGAAATTTTTCTATTAGTGTTATTAATACGTATCACAAAATAAAAGTGTAAATGAACTACAAAATAAATTTTGATGAATCCATTCCTGATATGATTGAAAGGCTAAAACAGGAACATGTACAATTTGAAATAACTTTAAACAAAATAACCAAATACAATGAAGAGAATAACATCAACAAGGCAATAGAAACTATAAACTATATGAGCCAACCAATAATAAAACACGCTGTTGAAGAAGAAGCAAGGTTAATGCGAGTAATAATGCATAACGCGAAAGAAGAATCCGCCGATTCTATTAAAATAATGCAGGAGCATAATTGGGTTGTGGATTTTCTAAAACATAGAGTGTCATCTTTAGAAAATAGTATTTACCGACAACAAAACAAACAGGATAAACAATTTGAACAGAAAACTCGGAATGAAATTAATGAATTTGTTACAAATCTAAAGGAGCACTTTGAAGAAGAAGAACAGATTGTTTTTCCACTTGCACTAAAAGCAGATTTGAAGTAAACAGATTTTTTTATGATATTAATCATCTTCATCAATTAGTTTTATCCTAAGTTTGTCTTATATAGATGGTATTGCAGTCTTAGAAATTTATTTAAAAATACGGTTTTTTAATCTAAGATCGTTTATCTAACATAAATCTAAAACCCTGATGTTTATTTGGAATAAAATATCTTTACAGATGCTTTTCTTTTCACTAGTTTGCTGAAGATGGTTTCAGCAAATTGTTATTATTAAGCTGTACATTTTGACTAATTTTATCGACTTCTTTTATCTGTTGATTTTGTTGATTTATGAACTCAGTTATTTTGGCTAAAACATCCTCAAGCTCCATACCTTTTCTACCCGGACCACTGCCATCTACTAGCCCTCCAAATATTGAATTATGCATATCATGTGACTGCTTGTCAATATAACTTTGTCCTATAATATGAGATAAAATCCCGATAGTATTTTCTTGCAGTCCCATTAGTTAACATCCTGCCAATACTTACAGAAGCCAGACCAGCTAACTGTTTATTAAGAAATTGCTTATTAAAACGAGCCGCATTAGCAATTACATCTGACGGAGTTAAATTATTTTTATCTTGTTTATTATTTTGAGTCTGATTATTGATGACATAAAATTTAAAACAAAGTTATAGTTATAATACCTAGATTTTGTTGTTATAACCATGATTTGTTCATTAATAATTTAATTAATTTTAGAATTTTCCATATCTTGTCTTATTTATTATTGGTTATTTTAGGTTATATGAATTCATCTATGCTCTTTAGGTCTATTCTTTAATTGATAAAAATATAAATACAATTCTCTTCAATCTTGCTATCATATATTTTTAAAGGAATCTTTGCAGGAGGATTTTGTGATATACCAGTTTCTAGTTCAAACCTAGAAAAATGCAGTGGACAGGTGATAGTTTTTTCCTCTTCATTTAAGAAACCTGTCGACAGATCAGCATATTCGTGAGTGCATATTCTATCAGTTGCATAAATTTTACCTTGTATGATGGTTACAAGAATCTTTTTATCATCGTAATCAAATGCCACAATCTTATCATTATTTAAAATATCCACTTTACACACATTTATCCATGCCATCATAATATATCGATAATGATATCATCAATAACTGTTTACGTATTCTTTCAATTTTTACATTGATATTACAACAACGGGAGCTCAATTCAGATGTATAATGTATAAAAGATTAGCTAATCTAACGATGTATAATAAAATAATATGACGATATTGTAGCTATACCTTTTTTCTATCTGGAATAGCCCTTTTAGATATCAATGGATAACAGTATGATCGATTTACTTTACTAAAACAATTTAAGAATCATTTATGATAATCTTCCTTTTTGCTAGTTTGCTCTTACAGTATGGAACCAATTCGCTACAATTTTCCATTAATTTAATGCTGATTACTCGATACATTTTGATCAAATATTAATGATGATAAAAAAAGAATTTTGAAATATTACTCTATTCATTGAAGTGATCGTATATGATAAGGTTGCAATTTTAGAGATTATTGTCTATTTGTTTCACCCAAAGACTTTGACATTTCGTCATGAACCTGTAAATTTGCTTCATCAACTTTTATTGATTGAGTAGGACATACTGTTACACATGCCATACACCAAATGCAGTCGCGTTCTCTTATTGGGTCTGATTTATCTGTAAAATCTTTTCTGCCATCTCTATTGCGATCCTCACCTATTCCTTCACTTGTTGCATTGGTCATCTCTATTGCAGGAACATCTTGTTCTGATCTATACCATTGATATACCTGAACAGGACATGCTTCTATACAAGCTCCATCAGCGATACACGAATCCCAGTCTAATGCTACAAAAGTTCCATGCACTCCTAGACCTACATATTCTTCATTTCTTTGCTTATAAGCCTCTTGAACATCTGCATTTTCAGAGGATTCAGCATCAGTTCTTCCTGGGCCCCAAACAAAATGATATCTCCCATCTGCGTTTTTGTGTTTTCCTATAATTTGGTGATTCTTTGGAAATTCTGGATCTATTGGCATATAGTGATAATATCATTTACCTATATAACAACTTGGAATTATTTGCAATCGTTAGTAATCAAAAGGTCAATTTAAAAAAACATTCACTTATAGTAGAATCAAAAACGTGAAAATATTTTATTAAAACGGTTTCTATCATCGATCTGAAAATAGTCTATTTTGCTATGCTTTGACAAATGATTGAGCAATTCTAAATACGTTAATCCATATACCTACTTTTTAATATTCTCGAGATATTCCTTCAATGCAACTGCATTGTTGAATTTTTTGTCTTTTGCTCCATATAAGAAAATTACTGGACCTTTGTCTACTTTATCTAAAATGGTATTTATAGATTTATTACATTTCTCAAGTTCTTTAAAATATCTTGATTTAAATTCATCCCATTTTTTTTCTTCATGATCAAACCATTTTCTTAACGGGGTACTTGGTGCAACATCCTTTATCCACAAATCGATATTTACCTCATTTTTGCTTAGGCCACGAGGCCAAAGCCTATCTATTAAAATTCGGAAACCGCTGTTATCTTCATCACTCTTTCCCTTAGGATTATCATATATTCTTTCGATTTTTATCAATGATATTATAACGACTTTGTACTTAATTCATCTAGGATGTATAAAAGATTTGTCAAATCTTAGTAATAAAGGAGAAAAATAAAAAATGCATTTGTAATATTGACTCGATGGATTTCTCAAAAATAATTAAAGTTATGTATCAAATATAATCCCAAATGATCGATTCAACATTAGTTATTTCAAATACCAGTACAATTATTTTAAAGCCATTATAAAATAATATGATTTCGCATTTAGTGTGTGAATAGTCATAAACCGTTTGTATCTCATGTAATTGTAGAAAAAAAAAGGAGAAAAGGGCGATACAAACATAATAGATATATTATTCTAAAGCCCTGATTTCCAAATAACTTTGAAAAAATGGGATTAATGAAAACAATGCCAACTTCAGAGATATTGAATTTGTTTGGGTTGCAAATCCGACCAAAAATGGAAACATGCCGCATGAAATCAAAAACCAAAAGTTCTTGTGAAATATTCCTTTAAATATTTCAAAATTGTATGCAAATAAAAAACCTCAACAATTCCTAACAGTATTAGAAGAGGCGCGAATATCAATTAGTAATAGATTCCCAAAAGATAATAAAATAGCACAAAGATTATAATAATCATCCAAGACTGTTTTTTAATAATTCGCCCCAAGGTTTAATCTTCTTTGATCCAATATTAACATCTATATGAACAGCAATTTCCAATGACACAAAGTAAATTAATGCTATCTTCCCTAACCTTTCGTAATCGTAAGGATTTAAGATCATGATTCCTTACTACAAAGGAAATTCACATCCCGGTATATGTTAGAAATAACATTCCGCAAAATAATCTGAACCTTATTGGACCAAATTTCGAGACGAACCATTCGTTTAATCTATTATATTTATGTATTTCTTTTTACCAAAATTATGTTGAAAATGTAAAACATATGTTAACTTGTAGTAATCTGAAAAATCCTATTGACAAAAGAAATGACGATAATTCCACTTCTCCATTGTTTTAATAATTAATTTATCAAGATCATGATGGTCACATCATACCATCTATTATTCTTACTTGTAAAAAGAATTACTAAACCAAAAATGTGAAAAATCGTCGTATAATTCTTTCTGAGGTATAGGAAAATCAGCCGATATAACTGTAGTAATTAATTCCTTATTACTCATCAGTAGTTTAAACATGTCATGTTCAGTAACAATACCTACAAGGGCAGTTCCTTCCAGAATAATAACTCTTCTTATCTTTCGTTCATACATTAATTTCATTGCGTCTAAAACCGATGCATTTTGTGAGAGTGTAATTAATGGATAACTCATGAGTTTTCTAATAGGAACTTCCAAGTCTGATAATGAAAATGTGCTTACTACTCTAACTACATCCCGCTCAGTAATGATGCCTACTGGATTTTTGCTCTCATTATTATCAATAATTACAACTGAACCTATATTGTTGTCTATCATAACCTTAGAAGCACCAAAAACATCTTGTTCTTGATCAATTACTTTAACATTTTTATTAACTATCTGTGAAATACCAATCGATTCTAGACCCATTAATTTTCTTATATTTCCTTTTATATTAAACTATATATTCTGAAACTGCTAGGTAATAAGATATAAGCAACAAATCTTGGTATTATTACTAATTAAAAGTATACAAAGGAAATAACAAACTTAGTTTACATGTGAAATTATTATTTCAGTATAAAATGATATCATACATTCAATAAATTCTCATTAACTTATACTTTTACTCATATACCCGTCCCCTGCTAAAAAAGATAATGCAATAGATAGTAGATTATATACAAAATTAACCATATATCTGATATATGCGCGAAAGTGGGAAAGTGCACTCATCAATCAGATGTATTTGATTAAACAATTGATGATCAGATATCAAAAATACATTCGAGTGCAATCGTTTAAATTGCAATCTCTTTATTAGATACATTATTATAGTTTAGAGAATAGCTTGATGATACTATGAGAAAATACCATATTCAAAATATACCAACACATTGTTACTCTACAAATATTTTTAGCAGCAAATTTAACAATAGAAAACAGCAATATATTACAATCCATGCCAACTCAAGAAACAGTTATTGCATTTGAACCAATATGAATAATAACCACGTGGAATAAAACCGAGACATATCAAATGTTAAAGAAAAATAATGCAAATAAAAACAAACAAATTGTAATATTGGGTGGAGGATTTGGAGGCATTGGAGTATTAAAAAATCTTCAAGATGAATTTCGGGAAAATAAAAACATAGAAATCACCTTAATAAGCAAAAATAATTTCCTTCTTTTTACCCCCATGCTTCCTGAAATAGTATCGGGAGCTATTGAAACAAGACATATAGTAACTCCTATTCGTTCATTTTGCAATAAATCAACGTTTTATGAGGCGGAAGTAAAATCAATAGATTTAGACAACAAAGAGATAACTATAACTCATACTATTGGAAGAGAAACGCAAGATTCTGATGTTGAAGAAAAAGAAGGACACGATCATAAACTTCGATATGATTATCTTGTTATTGCATTGGGAAGTGAAAACAATTTCTTTGGTAATTCTAATATCCAAGAAAATGCATTTACGTTAAAGACTATTACTGATGCAATTATTTTAAGAAACCATTTAATCAAAGTTCTAGAACAAGCAAACATAGAACAAGATGACAAAGAGTTGAGAAAAAGTTTATTGACTTTTGTAGTTGTCGGAGGAGGTTTTAGCGGTGTTGAAACGGTAGGAGCAGTTAACGATTTCATACGCGAATCTGTCAAACGATATTATCCGAATATTTACATGTCAGATGTAAAAGTCATCCTAGTTAGCGCTACTAATAATCTATTAGAACAAATAGATGAGGATCTAGGGCATTACGCTTTAGAAAAATTAAAGCAAAATGGAGTGGAATTTATTATGGATACTCTGGTTAAAGATATAGCCAAAAATACGACAATATTAAATAACGATATTGTAATACCTTGTTATTCTCTTATTTGGACTGCTGGAGTAACACCTAATAAATTAATTACAGATCTTAACTGCAAACATGATAAAAATCATAGAATTATCGCGAACAATTATTTAGAAGTAACTGGGTACGAAAATAGTGTTTATTCTCTAGGAGATTGTGTTTCTATAATCGATCCTCATACAGGAAAACCATATCCTCCCACAGCACAGCACGCAATAAAACAAAGTGATGTTGTATCAAAAAACATTATTTCTTCTATCAAAGGGAAACCTGAAAAAGACAAACAATTATTTGATTACAAATCAAAAGGAATGATGGCACAGATTGGTAAAAGAACTGGAGTCGCAATTTTCTTTGGTAAAATCAAATTGCATGGGATATTAGCTTGGTGGCTTTGGCGTATGTATTATTTAATAAACTTACCCACAACAAAAAAGAAAATCAAGGTCATTGGGGATTGGACATTTGATTTCATCTTTAAACCTGATATAAGTCAAATTCAATAAAGAGAAAGGATAGGAAGATTTTGATATATTTAAAAATAACAATAAGAAGAAAAGGGATAAGAGGATAAAAATGGACATTGAAACCATTCTCGTACTTCAAGGAGGGGGTTCACTTGGTGCTTATGAATGTGGAGTGTATAAAGCACTTTACAAAAGAGGCATCGAATTTGATATTCTCGCTGGTTCATCCATTGGTGCCATTAACGCGTCAATAATAACTGCTGCACAGAATTCAGAAAAAAATACTTCTGAAATCCTTGAATCTTTTTGGCTCACGCTTGCTGAAAATATCAACCCATCAGGTTTCAATTTTGAAATTCCATACCTATCTTTTGATAAAAAAATGGCTCTATGGGCTTCAATGCAATCGTCGTTTTTTGGTAATTCAAAGGCATTCTTACCAAAATGGTTTAGTCCCGGTTCTCCCTTTTATTTTGATCCATCCAATTGGACGTATCTCTATGATTTGACTCCACTCAGAAAGACATTAAAAGGGTTTATAGAATTTGAGAATCTCAAGAAAATTACTACTGACAAAAATGATAATAAATTCGACAAAAACAAATCAAACTCTGCAAGACTAATTGTAACTTCTACAGACATACAGAAAGGAGAACCAGTGATCTTTGATAATGCTCATATGGACATCGATGTAAATATGATAGCTGCTTGTGCAGGTTATCCTTTCTATGGATTAAAGTGGACCATAATAGATGGGAGATATCTATGGGATGGAAGTTTGTTAACCAATACCCCAATGATGGAGGTTATGAGAGCGTCCCCGCTAAAAAATAAGAAGTTATACATTGTAGATGTTTTTCCACGTCAGCAAGAAGAAATTCCCAGTAATATGATTGAAGTTTGGCATAGAGCCAGAGATATAATGTTTATGGATAAAACAGACACAAATATAGAAATGCTAAAGATTAGTGAAAAATATCTAAACCTCTTAAAGAAAATGCACGATATTGTTAACTCAGAGGATGCGAAAATAGATCAAAGTACAAGAGATAAACTAAATCAATTAGATTCTGACTATCGTTCCTTAACCCAAAGTCATGGCGCAGCCATAATGGATGTGGTAAGAATAGGTAGAAAGGAAAGAGATTCGCATTATTTATTTGAAGATGCAGACTTTTCTAAATATAGGATAAAAAGACTTATTGAAGAGGGTGAAAAGGATGCAGAATCTAAGCTTAAAAGGGAAAAGAATGTTGTAAAGTGATTCTATATGAGGAGAAAAAGATATCAACGTACTCATGGTGTTGTGATCTCAAAAACATGTTAATGATCAAGTGCATTATGTAATGGTATTCGATGATTTCCCATTTTGGTTACGGTTTGCACATTTTATAAATATAGTCTTTATCATTTTATTGATCAGAAGTGGTGTCGAAATACTTAGTGCTCTTCCAAAGTTATACTGGAATGATCATGCAAGACCAGGTACAGAGTGGATAAAATTTACCAAAAAAAAGTTCACACCTAATTTTAAGAAAAGGACGTGGATTTCCCTTGAGGAAGAAGAATCTTTTTCATCGTGGATAGCGTTACCGGGTCACAAGAACCTTGGAATAGGCCGTCACTGGCATTTTTTATCCATTATTTTCTGGATATCTAATGGTGCAGCATACTACATCCTACTTTTTACAAGCGGTGAATGGCAGCGGCTCATTCCTACTTCATGGTCGATTTTACCAGAGGCTATTAATGATGTGATGTTGTACGCAAGCTTTCAATTTAATCTTCCAGGTAATCCTTATGATTCAATACAACAACTAACGTATTTTAGCGTAGTTTTCTTACTTGGTCCATTCATGATTGCAACAGGTGCTGCAATGTCTCCTTCTATAGATGCTAGATTTCCAAGGTATCCCAAGATCTTTGGAGGCAGACAGGCCGCACGATCTCTACACTTTCTCGGAATGATTGGCTTTGTTTTGTTTATTATAGTACATGTAGCTATGGTTATATTATCCAATTTTTCAGAAAACATGGGTAACATTTTCTTAGGTCAGGCTACCAGTTTTGGCATCGCAGTTGGAATATTTGCACTTTTTGTTCTTGTAGTTGTAGCAGTTAATGTCTGGGCTACTGGCATTTCACTTAAAAATCCAAGGCTTGTACAGCGCAAACTTGGCGCTATAATAGATCCCATAAGACAAACTTTGTTTAATAAAGTTGTATCAAGACAACAGTTTTCAAAATCAGATGTAACACCTTTTTTTAGAGTTAATGGTTATCCCCCTGATACAAAAGAGTATGAAAACCTGATGAGAAATGGCTTTTCTGACTGGAGATTAAAAGTTCTGGGATTAGTAGAAAAACCACTTGAACTCTCACTTGTGGATTTGTATGCATTAAAAAAAGAGATACAAATTACAGAACATTCTTGTATCCAAGGATGGACCGCTATAGGAGAATGGGGTGGAGTTAGTATGAATCATCTTCTTTCAAAATGCAAACCTCTCCCTCAAGCAAATTATGTAGTGCTTTACTCTTATCAATTTACTGACGGAGACCAATTTTATGAGGCAATTCCAATAGAACTTGCTAAACACCCACAAACCATACTTGCGTATGAGATGAACGGGGATTTATTAGATATACCTCATGGGGCACCGTTACGATTGAGAGTTGAAACTCAACTTGGATACAAGATGGTAAAATGGATAAAATCTATCGAACTTGTAGACGATTATAAAAATATAGGTATGGGGCAAGGAGGACATCGTGAAGATCATATGTATTATGATTTAGGTGCAGGGATTTAGAAGTATAAGAGATATGTTTAGACCTGAAATACATCGATCATGGTATAACAAGTTCAATGTCCTGTGCTGACCCTGTTAACTTAGATGCTTTCCCAAAATTATCTTTCTATAGATGATCATACAACAAGAGAAACTGTACCAACCCTATTTCTCGGCGTTCTTCTTGTACCTTGTAAATAATTTTCTAAACCTGTTGAGCAATGAATTGGTTCTTTCGACAACTCACCTTCTTTTAGGGGAATATTTTTTGCTTTTGGGTTTCGCTTTTATTTTATTCTTATCCCTTGTCCTTTCTTTCTCTTGCATGGTACGTGTAGGAGATAGTCTCGTTTGATTAGATCCTGCTCCTCAGATTTGAAATTGTATGCTTTGTCTAGACAAAGATGTTGCGGCCACATTCTTCTTCCTAATTTAGGTTTGGATGATGAAAACGATGATAGTCGTCTGATAACCGTAATATCTACAACATCAGTTCCCAGTTTGACCTCATGGGTGCTGGCATATGATATGATAAACAGAAAAAGGGATACCGTCCTTATTTGTCAAAATATGTCTTTTTGTGCTCAGTTTGCTCCTGTCTGTAGTATTATTCCCGGTCATCGTCCCCTAAAAGCGATCTGATAGATGTGCAATCTAATGATTGCCCTGTCCAGTTTATACCACCTTGATTATCCTATATTTTTAATAGTCTGATCCCTATCCTTTTAAAGATATCTAGTCTATTCCATTCCTTGAATCTCCTATGACATGTAAAGGTCAAACCGTCTTCTTTGGTGAGTATCTTCCACTGACAGCCAGTTCGCAGGACGTATAGGATACCGTCATGTACTTTTCTGTATGGTACTATCGGTTTACCTATAATCTTGAATGGTTTCTCTCGGTAAAACAACTTTAATCTCATCCCATAATTCATCAGGAATCTTAAGTATGACAGACGTTCTTTATTATTACTCTCCTTAAGGATACTGGTCGTACCACTGTAAAAAAATCAACTAGCTATAATTCTATCGAATTTGGCATAAGCACTTGATAATAAGACTGAGAAAACATCGAATATTTAAAAGAAATTATCTATATTTGTATTTAAATAGCCATGTACAAAGGCTTAATCTTTTTATTCTTAATACTATATGTATAAACATATCTTGTCAAATTATGCTTCATTTAATTTAACAAATCAAAAAATTTCAAATATTCTAGTAGCGATAGATGGCTCCGAACATTCATTCAAAGCTGCAGAATATGCCATTGATTTAGCTAAATCTTTTGGAGCACACCTATATGCCGTTACCGTTACATATATTCCTGCATCAGAAAATCTATCACAAAAAGATGTAATAAATAAATCACTAATAGAAGACAATATTGATAATAATGATAGAAAAGATGCAGGGAAGTGGTTTGAAAGCTTTACTCAAAATGCAAAAGAAAATGATATTCAATTAAAAACAGAATTAATTAACAGTGCTAGATCTGTAGACTATGTAATATTAGAGTATGCAGAAAGACAAAAAATTGATTTAATTATGGTTGGAACTAGAGGACGAACAGGATTTAAGAAATTATTGTTAGGAAGTATCGCCTCTTCTATAGTAACATATGCTCATTGTCCTGTAATGGTTGTTAAATAGTATTAACTAATGTCAAAATTGAAGGCAGTATCAAAGATAACTCCAGAGAAATGATACTTTAATAATTCGCTCTGTTCACTTAAGTATTTATAATTTACTGTCATGACAATCATCAAACTGATTCAGTAGATCATTATGTGGCCTAATTTACAATTCTTCAACTTGCAAGGAAAGTAATCCTTAAGACCTTCTGTTCTATAGTTGGTATACTGCATATTCCTGCAGTAATGTTGTTTTGATATTGGGATGTATGTAATTGATCGAGTTGCAGGAATCTACAAGCTTGTGGATATTAGGTGTTCCCATTCGTAAAAGGGGGGGAGCTTTTCATGAATCCGGACCAAATCTGATATAAACCTCTATGTATTGACAAGTTCTTAAATTTTTTTTTCTTGATTATTTTTTTGTATGATGTTCTTGAATCTAGTTCCAAAGTACAAGATAGTTTCATCTAAAAAAATAAGGTAATCTTTCAAATATTTCCTTGTAAAAAGTCTGAAAAATATAAATGCAAACTGTAACCAATATAGTTTGACGGTATTCCACTTTTGGCAATTCTAATGAATCTTTATTCTACATCCTTATTTTAAGTGAATAGAGCCAAATAATTACAGAAATTTTGAACCTGATAAATTAAGGAAAAAAATAAAAGCTAGATAAACATTATTGTGTTTTCTTTGTGAATAGATAAACTTTCCTTCCACCGTCTAAGGCTTCTCTATATTCAAGTATCATAAATATAAATAGGAATACTTTTTTATTATTGCATTTTTGTCAATATTTTGTTAATTTTCCTAAAGGATTTACTGAAATATAAAAGTATAACACATAGTCATCATGGTTTGAAGTTGTTAGAGATATGATGTTAGAAAAGTAATTAGATTAATTCCATTTATATGACTTTATCCATAGTTATTTTATGATGAATCTCAATTTTTCCCTTTAGTGTTCGATGGAGGCTTATTGCATCTTCTTCCAAACTCAATTAAACAATTAACTGAAATGTGATCTTGTTATGGTATATATGATATTATTGTATAATTAGAACAGAAGATAAAGAATTTGAAATACTATTTAATTATTTTTTGGGTCAGTACAATTTTCATGAGATGTCATATTCTCTGGCTTAACAAGTCGGTCATATTCTTCTCCAGACAAATACCTCAACGCAAGTGTAGCCTCTCGAAGAGAGATGCAATCTTTATGTGCTTTTTTAGCAATCTCTGATGATTTATCGTATCCTATGACAGATTTTAATGCAGTTACTAACATTAGAGATTCTGATACCATATCGTACATATATTTTTTATTTGGCACAATTCCTTGATCTTCTATTTGTTTTTCATCAACATGTATAACGTTTTTTTGTATACAAAATTCGCGAAATGTATTGCATACATCCGCTAAAAGCCTAATTGACTGCAATATATTGAATGCAATAACTGGCTTGAATACATTAAGTTCAAAGTTACCTTGTGAACCTGCCATTCCAATTGTCATGTCATTACCAATAACCTGACAACATACCATAGTCATAGCCTCACATTGAGTAGGATTCACTTTACCTGGCATTATAGATGATCCGGGTTCATTCTCCGGTATACGAATTTCACCTATCCCACAACGCGGACCAGACGCCATCCATCTTATGTCGTTAGCAATCTTCATAAGAGAACAAGACAACGTTTTTAATGCGCCACTCATCGCAACAATAGGATCATGACTGGCCAAAGCAGCAAACTTATTGGAAGCGGAGCGAAATGGTAATTGAGTCTCTTTTGCAATTTGTTTAGACATTTCTTCGCCAAATCCTTTGCAGGAATCTAGTCCAGTACCTACTGCCGTACCACCTATAGCAAGATCATATAATCCATCAAGTGCTTGTTCTATGTACTTGTAATCCATATCAAGTTGCGCAACCCAGCCTGAAATTTCTTGTCCAAACATTATAGGTACTGCATCTTGTAAGTGGGTCCTGCCGACCTTGACCACATCTGCATATTCTCTGGCTTTTTTATGTAAGGCGTTCCGTAAATTAAGTATACTTTGCAGTAATGATATTCTATTCTTATTGTTGTGAAGATGTTGTATAAAGGGAGTATCTATAATCTCCAATACCGATGCAATGTGCATTGCAGTAGGAAAAACATCATTAGAGGATTGAGACATATTAACATCATCATTTGGATGTATCGGCTGTTTTGACCCGACGATTCCACTAGATAATTCGATAGCACGATTGGAAATGACCTCATTGACATTCATATTTGACTGAGTTCCTGAACCTGTTTGCCACACAAAAAGAGGAAAATGATCATCTAGTTTCCTAGAGATAACTTCTGTAGCTGCATTTACAATAAGTGTGGCTTTTTCCTGTGATAATCTCTTATTTTTAGGTAATAGTGGAGATGAATTAACAATTGCAGCACATTTTTTGATTAAGGCTAAAGAATGTATTATTTCTAAAGGCATGTGATCATTCCCAATGGAAAAATGTTCTACAGACCGTTGGGTTTGTGCACCCCAATACCTGTCTGAATTTACTCTTATTTTACCCATACTATCAGTCTCATTACGCATATCATTCGTCGTGGAGAATTGGGATTTTCGTTTGTGTAACCTGGTTTGTAGATCTTTAATAGCATTGTATATATTAATCGAGTCTCCTGGCTTATCAAATATATTGTCAATAGATTTAGAATTTTTCAGTTCCAATATTCTACATATCGTGTCTATTGTTTCAATATCTTTATTTGAAAAATTTAAAGTATACATAGATTAGTTACGTCTCGTTTCTTTAAAAGTTATTTAGACGTTTCATTTACTTCATTAAATAAAGGATGAGTATTTCTATTCAATAAAAATTAAATCGAGAGATTATAATCGGTTTGAGTTGTTTTTACCGAAATATTCAATTGTATTAATATATTATAGTATTCAGATTGACCAAAAATGATAATCTTGATTCCACTCACGCACTAGATGTCTTAGTTATAGGTGGCGGTTCTGCAGGTCTTAGGGCCGCTATTGAAGCCCACGATGCCGGTGCAAATGTCCTTATAATTAGCAAGAGTAAGAGTGGAAATCCTCATACAGTATTGGCCAGGGGAGGTATTAATGCTGCATTAGGAACTATGGACCCTGAAGATAATTGGATGATACATGCTGCCGATACTTTAAAAGAAGGCGAATTTCTTGCAGATTATAGAAGAGTCGAAATTCTTTGTAAGAGCGCTCCAGATGCTATTAATGAGCTAGTCAACTGGGGTGCTAGATTCCATAGAGAGAAAGAAGATGGAAGATTAACTCAACGATTTTTTGGTGCTCATACATACAGAAGAACAGTTTTTTATGAAGATTGGACTGGCGATGAAATTGTACGTGTATTAATGAATCAAGTTGATCAAAGGAGAATCAAAATCATGGATGATATTTACATCACACAATTACTAGTAAAGTCAGACAAAAAAGAAGACGATCCACTTTCAAAGGAAATCAATGGAGCAATTGGAATTGATCTAAACAAAAGGCAAATTATATTATTTGAATGCAAATCTGCTATTCTTGCTACAGGTGGATACACTAGAGTTTATTCGACAAGCAGTTCTAGAATTTTTGAAAACTATGGTGAGGGCATTTCCTTAGCTTATCGATCAGGTGTAGAACTAGTAGATATGGAAATGGTGCAGTTTCATCCGACTGGAATGGTTTGGCCTGATAAAGCTTCAGGAACTCTAGCCACTGAGGCTATACGAGGTGAAGGAGGGATATTGTTAAATTCGTCAAATGAAAGGTTCATGAAAAATTACTATCCCCAAAGAATGGAACTTGGACCACGTGATGTTGTAGCCCGTGCTATTTATAATGAAATTCTTGAGGGTAGAGGTACAAAACATGGAGGAGTATGGTTGGATGCGACTCATCTTTCGAAGGAGAAAATTTTAGATCGACTCCCTACCATGTATGAACAGTTCAAAAGTATTAATGGAATAGACATATCCAAAGAGAAAATGGAAGTTGGCCCTACTGCACATTATTCGATGGGTGGCATAGTAGTAGATGACAAATGTAGAACAAAAGTCAAGGGTCTGTTTGCAGCCGGAGAAGCAATAAGTCAAATTCATGGGGCTAATCGATTAGGCGGAAATAGTTTACTGGATACCATGGTTTTTGGTAAAATTGCAGGCAGAGAAGCATCTAGATTAGCAAAAGAGACAAAAGATGAAATTTCGCTCACGATTAATTCTTTATCACCACCTTTAAGCTTGAATGAAAATACATCAAAGGAATTCAAAGACGAAATCTTTATGGTTAAAGAACCACTGGTCTTTCGCAATAAAATACAAGATTTAATGGAGCAGTATGCTGGAATAATAAGAGATAGCGCAAAGTTACAAAAAGGATTAAAGAATCTGTTGGAATTAAAAGAGGCATTTTACTCTAAAGACCATATTGTAAGGGATATTCGATTTGATGATGATAAAGATAATATTGAAAATATCATTTTAACTTTAGAAGTAAAATCTTCTTTAATCGTTTGTGAGGCCATAATGAGGAGTGCATTGATGCGACAAGAATCTAGAGGTGCTCATTATAGATCTGACTTTCCAAATATAGATAATGAAAAATGGATGAAAAACATTTATTGTAAAAAAAATGGAGAGTCAGAAATGATATTGTCTACAGGTGAAGTCAAGGTAATCGAAGGACCGTTAAAAGATCTGCTCAAATCTCATTCCAAACCAGAACACCATCGTGAATTTGAATAAGCATTAGTATTATTTGTTCCAAAAACTTCATAAAAATGACGGATTATGTGTTTAACTAGCTATATAATCATGGATAGAAAATAATTATGAAAAGAAATTGATCTTATATAATAATGTGTTATTATAGCAATATATGACTGAATATGAGAACATGCGTACAGCGGATATCATCGCCGAAGCATTACTTGATTGGAATGTAGATGTCATTTTTGGGTTACCGGGTGATGGAATAAATGGATTTATTGAGGCATTAAGACTGAGACAGAATAAAATCAGATTCATCCTCGTAAGACATGAAGAATCTGCAGCATTTATGGCTTGTGCTTATGCCAAATATACCGGCAGGTTAGGTGTCTGCGTGGCTACTTCAGGGCCTGGAGCAATCCATCTTTTAAATGGACTATATGACGCCAAGGCGGATAATACTCCTGTTCTTGCAATTACAGGTACTACATACTCGGATCTGATGAATTCTAATTATCAGCAAGATGTTAATTTGTTGCAATTATTTTCAGATGTTACAGTTTACAATAGTATGATTACTGTTCCTGAGCAAGCAGAAATGACTGTAGATATTGCATGTAGAACTGCATTAGCACAGAGAGGGGTAAGCCACCTAACTATTCCTATCGACGTCCAAGAAAAAAAGCTAAGTGGCAAATATTCTAGACATAATGTGGCTTATCATACATCAGATGTACATATTACAGAAACATCCCCAAACCATGCATTAATAGAAAAAGCATCTAAAATTCTTAATTCAGGGAGCAAGGTTGTTATATTAGCTGGACAGGGAGCTCTTCAATCAGGAGAAGAAGTTATTGCAGTCGCAGAAAGATTAGGTGCACCAGTTGTCAAAGCTCTTTTAGGTAAAGCGGTAATTCCTGACGACAACGTCTACAGTTTGGGCGGTATTGGTTTACTAGGCACTGAACCATCGAGTGATGCAATGAGTGAAGCGGACACTCTCTTTATGATCGGGACGTCATTTCCATATACAGATTATTTACCAAAACCAGGTCAAGCAAGGGGGATTCAAATAGATATAAAAGCCGAAAAGATTGGTCTACGATATCCAGTTGAAATTGGTTTGATAGGTGATTCAAAGACAATACTTTCTGAATTGCTTCCATTGTTGGTTCAAAAGAAAAATCTAGAATTTCTAAAATCAAAGCAGCAAGCAATGAAAAACTGGAATAGATTATTGAGAGAACGAAGCAGTAGAACCGATAATCCTATTAAGCCACAAGCTATTGCAATGATGGTCTCTGAGGAATTAGAGGAAAACGCAATTATTTCTGTGGACTGTGGCACCAACACATCCTGGGCCGCTCGTTATATAGACATACGAAAAGGGATGAAATTTTCCCTCTCAGGGACTTTATCTAGTATGGGAAATGGTTTACCTTATGCAATTGCAGCACAGATTGCTTTTCCAGGAAGACAATCTGTCGCATTTGTTGGCGATGGTGGCTTGACTATGTTAATGGGTGAATTTGCCACTGCTGTTCAGTATGATCTTCCAATAAAGGTCATTGTTATAAAAAATAATACTCTAGGAATGATTAGGTGGGAACAGATGGGTTTTCTTGGAAATCCCGAATATGGGGTAGAGTTTACTCCAATTGATTTTGCAAAGTTTGCTGAAGCATGTGGAGGTAAAGGCTATTCAATAAAAAAAGCATCTGAAGCAGCATCTATTATCCACAAGGCTATGAAGGAGAATAAACCAACATTAATTGAAGCATATGTTGATCCTTTCGAACCTCCTATGCCTCCAAATGTTGGAATGGATTATGTAAATAATTTAGCCCAATCATTCGCAAAGGGACAACCATATGCCAAAAGAATTGGATTAACGTTATTCAGAAACAAGGTGCATGAAGTACTAAAAAATTATCATACTCATTCATAATAAACAGACGAGGCTCTGATTTGATACCATTTACCTCGTTTTCGGAGCGCTTCATTGAGTACGATCAATTTATCCTGTAAGCAATAACAACATTCAATATTAGTTAGGCGAGCCTCTTTTTTTGTCTTTGAAGTTGAGGATACTGGACCAATATCTAGGTATGATTAGCCCACCATTGTAGATAAATGAGAATAATGAACTTATCTAGCAAATAATTAATCTCCATTAATGGAACAAAGTACAATAATATTTGGCAACCAAGGTTAAATGTGGTTCATAAGTGAGAATGTTTTTTGTGGCAAAAAAGGAGAAACAATATTCTTTATATATCTATACTATAGTAATAGAATATGACTAAAGTCGAACTCAAATGTACAGAAAATGGACCCATTATGGTAATGGTAGATGGTAAAACCTTTACAGTGTTATGCAGATGCGGTGGTTCTAAGAATAAACCATATTGTGATGGTACGCATGCAAGGATAGGTTTCAAGGCAGAATCTAGAGAAATTCAGATTTTATAATCCCAAGTAACATCTGATTATCCTGACAGCCTTTTTATTTTGAGATTTTATATTATTTTATGTTATTTAAGGAAGTTGAAACAAACCAATAATAAACGTAGAGATGAGTATTAAATTAAGTATCTTATTAATATATAATATTAAATAAAAACATAAATGGTTTATAAAATCAATTTTAATAAATCCATCCCCGATATGATTAGTAGATTAAAACAAGAACATATAGAATTTGGATTATCTTTAAACAATATAACTAGATATAATAAAGAGAGTAACATTACAAAAGCAATTGAAGCTATACATGAGATGAGCGAATCGATAATCAAACACGCTGTTGAAGAAGAAGCAAGGTTAATGCGAGTAATAATGCATAACGCGAAAGAAGAATCCGCCGATTCTATTAAAATAATGCAGGAGCATAATTGGGTTGTAAATTTTCTAAAACATACAATACCAGATATAGAAAATAATTTTTACCAACAAAGTAAACAGGATATGCAATATCGACAAAAAGTTCAGAATGAAATTAATGAATTTGCTACAAAACTGAGCAATCACTTTTCTGAAGAAGAACAAATCGTTTTTCCTCTTACGTTAAAAGCAGATATGCAGATATGAAGTAGACTAAATTGAAATCAAATCTTCCCGCCAACAAATGCAATAACAATAATCACAATGTGACATAAAAAGAAAACCTGAACTTGCAGAAGTGAAAATCAAACAGAAATGAGAAGATCATTAGTATCCTTCTCATGGAGTATAGAACGTAATTGATAAGGATTTGAAAGGTTAAATTGGGAATAGTGATTCAATGATTCAGTGATTATTACAAATGATGTAATTGCATACCTTACAGCGAAAGACTATTAGTTAGTAAGTAACATGGATTTATCAAATGTAGAGCAAATCGTAATGCAACTTTGTATTCATAGTACATTCATTACTGCACCGGCTGAAATATTAGAAAAAAAGTGTCGACCAAACCATGAAGGATGTAAAAAACATGTCAAAAGAAAACTTTACCATGAAGATATTCACTAATTATTCTAGCAATATTTTATAAACGACTGATTATAATTTATAAAATCAAACGCCCTATGCATCTTGCCACCACATTTAGTAAATATATTTTTTCAGGTGGTCTCATTTATTCTATGGTAATGAATACCCTGGTTGGAGCATTTAACTTGTTAACAGCGTTTTCATTAGATGGGGAAATATATCGCATGTTTTATTAGATAAATGGAACAAGAGTATGATGAAGCCACCAAATTTGTATTAAAGGTAGGCACAGGATTTCATTCGGATTGATAGTGTATGGTTTTATAACTATATTTAAAGGCTCATCTCTTGTGGGATTGTGGGGTTTGGATACTCAAGTCTAAATTATTTTGGGAATGATAAAACATATCTACAACTACATGAGTTATCAAACAAATTATCTAATCGGAGACTATAGGATGTTTTGATTACAGATTTTATACATGTAAACTCAAATATTACAGTAGAACAAGTAATTCAAAACTACTTTAATGTTTATCGAAAAAGTGAATTCTCTATACTAGATAGTGAAGGTTACTTACTATGGTCTGTATAAATAGACAAATCGGAGAATCTCATTCTTTATCACGTTTATTGTCCCAAAATAGTAAATCAAATAAGAAAAAACTTGAATGTATAGTCAGCAAATCCGGTTTACTCAATATCACAAAGAATGATAATAAATTCAAAAAGAATACTAAATAAATAAATAATAAAAATAACAACTGATTAAACAAAAAGTATATGTACGTCATTGCAAACACTTTTGTTTTAGTTTTTAATTTTTGGCGTTAGATGTCATTATCATATCAGTAACTTATAAAAAGTGATTTTTTGCGGCTTCAGAAAAGTATACAGAATATGTGAACAAGGTGGAAAATTAGAATTTTTTTAGAGTTGAAATTATGATAGTTTGTCTAATTCTTTTATATCAAAACATTGTAGAATATAGTTGAAATGACGGAAAATTCGAAAGATCAGTCATTGTCAGAATTAACTGTAGAAAAACGGAGTGGGAATATTGAAAAATTCGATGAGGAAAAGCTTGTAAGAGGAATTAGTAGAGCTGGTACACCATTTTTGATTGCTAAAGATATTTCTAAATCGCTAGTACATAAATTGGCCGAGAATCCTCCTATTGACAATTTCATTTACTCTAGTAAAATTAGAGAATATGTTACACAAGAACTAAAGAAAAGAAATCAAAATACAATAGCTGAATCATATGCAGGCTATAGTAAAAATAATGTAACCTCAATTAAAGAACAACTTAAAAATAATAAATACGATTCAAAAGTTTCACAAACAAAAAACACTCAATCAAAACAGTTTGAAAAAGACAGAAAACGGTTTGCAAAAGACAAGGATAACGCCTTATAGAGATGTAAAAAAGCAGAAAATTAATAAAATTAATCATTTATTCTTTGCGATAAAACATGTTCCACTCACATACATGTTTATGAGATGATTACTTCAACCAAATAGATATATACTAGCTGTAGTAACCAGTTCCATAATAATAATGGAAGTACAAATATTTGTAACATAGGGCTATTTTTTGAATCAATTTACTTTATATTGTTCCATAACTAGATGGACTTTTCTTTCATATAGGGATTAATTTGTAATGGGAAGAATGATGTTTAATACTTTGAACTTAAATTTCTACTCCAATAGTGACGTCAAACCCATGTCGAATTGCTAAGTGATAGTATACTACTTAAATCAAAATGGAGAGGTAATGGTAAGGTTGGATAATAATGAAAGGATTGAACTGCATAAACATAGCGTAAGATTTGATGACGATTCAAGGGAAATAGTTATTGATACCAGTATTGCAACTTACTAGATAGCTATAGATCAGGTTTCGTACTATTAAATAAACCAAAATATTTTATAAAAGCATAATCAATGTTATATTATAAATTTATCTAAACTACATTTCATTTATTAAAAATTAATTATTGAAGTCAGTAACGTCAATTTATAATCTATCGATAACTTATAAATACACTGGGCGCCTCTTGTACCAGATGTCGTCTATTTTCTTACAAAAGCAGAAATTAGAGGATAATCGACAAGAGCGAATTTATAGCAATAGATTGCGTTTTAGAAATTTAAGATATTTTTTAAGATGTCAGAATTGCTTTTGGAAGGCGTCAACTTTATCCATTACACCATATCAACACGATGCATATTTAAAAAAATGCCCTCTTATTGCGATGATAGAATCAATATGTTTTTGATTGACAATAGATAGTATTCCATATAAGACAATCAATTACAATGACAATAGGATTTTTGCAACCCGAATACAGGGTAAAATTTATGCAACTGATAGAATTTGTAAATCCGAATATGTTGATTGGTCAACAGATTTTTTCTAAGGAAAAGAAAAAAACATTAACTGGTCCGCTGCATCTTGTTGATTTGAATTAAGAAGTGATGTGTCACAAAGCCTCTTGCAGACATCGTTGTAAAAAACAATGTTTGTATGATTGTAGATAACTGGATTCATATTCTGATCATTTGAATATTTTTAAAAAAACATAACTAGTATACGGAGTGTAAAAGATCCAAAATAATCAATTATTACATTGGAAGATATAAAGAATATACTTGAAAGTGTAAAATTAATTAAATTATCAAAGACGATCTCATGAAATACCCTACAAGATATGAATATGATTATATACTTTATTCTCTATTCTAGAACATGAATAATCAAACTCAAAATAATAAACAAGATAAAAATAATTTAACTCCGTCAGATGTAATTGCTAATGCGGCTCGATTCAATAAACAATTTATTAATAAACAGTTGGCAGGTCCTGTTACCGTAAGTGTTGGCAAAATGTTAACTGTAATGGGGCAACAACATAGTATTATTGGTATTTTATCTAATATCCTGGGAGATAGTCATAGTGATAAGGAATTGCATGATATGCATAATTCAATATTTGGAGGGCTAGTAGATGGCAGTGGTCCGGGTAGAAAAGGTATGGAGCTTGAGGATGTTTTAGCCAAAATAACTGAGTTCATAAATCAACAAAATCAACAAATTCAGGAACTCATTGTTAGAATTAGTCAAAATGTAAAGCATAGTGAAAATTCAGAGAAATCCTCTTCCACTAAATAGTAAAAAAATTATCTTTTAGACTAAATACTTTCAATAATCAATTTGAGTTTTATATTCATTGTAAATGGAGTCTTAAACTAAGCGGTCGAATTTTTAGATGAATTTGTAATATTACAGTTCTAACACTGTCTGTACCCAAAAAGATAACTATGATTGTAGAAGAGATTCGCTTGAGATTACGTCAAGTTTAATAACAATCAGTTGTAACACCCGTAGTAAAACATGGAATCATATACAAACTTGTAGATTCATGAGACTTTATCACTACATCCAATCTCGATGTGAAAAAAAGGTTACAGGGTAACCTCGCAATATCTCAGTGATAAGACATAGCAGGTTTGCGATTACTTTCCCTAAAGTACAAGAACTGAATTAAACCTTTTAAAATAATGGTTGGATTTGTTTGCATTTAATTATATTAAATTTCATGTCTATTTTACAGAGGAAGAGTAATGTGTTAAATTATGTCAAATCAAATAAACCTGAATAGCCCTCAATAAAGCCCGGGTCTATATTCGTCTGTAATTTATCTTTTTTCATGTTTTACAACTTACTGCTTTGAATCATCTACCATCAATAAACAATGATGGAGATAGAAATGATTACAATGACTTTGCTCGATTAAGTTTATTTAGTATCATCCTTTAACTCGTCGCATTTTCCAATTTTTCTATCAGAGTATCAACATAATCATTATCCATATTTCCTTCAAGACTTTCTAATGGACATGCATCTTTTGAGAATTGCAAAAGTACTTTTAAATTCTTCACATCAGTTGCTGAAAATTCAACTTGAACCATCTAGTAAATTCAACGTATTGTCTATTAAATATAATGATCATTTTATACCAATTCCAAAAGTTAAGATCTTAAATGATTGATTTTACTAAAATTCATCATTATTGATAGGAGTGTACTATGTTTCTCTAAAATATCTTTTATACTTTGACGTGTATCCTCATTAGGCTTTTCTATGGAATGTAGGGACCAATATTTTCCATTAATGTATATTAACGCTTCTTTCTCAGAATTATATATTGCATATATTATCTCTCCAATTAGCATTACATGATCCCAAAAAGTGACCTCTTTGAATAACTTACATTCAGAACTTAATGAAGCCCCTTTCACCATAAACACATCTATACTATCTGCTTGTTAGAACTGAAACCCCAAATCCTTCAAAGTATGAATTTTGTTATGGTATCTTCTACTATCTCCTCCAGCTACACTAGCAAGTATTGTCTGATCAGTTGCACTTAAGATAATTCCAAATTCTTTTGACGTTGTGATGTTTTTGACAGTGGCCTTTGTGAGTCCTAAAGAAACCGCTATAGGCCCTGGTCTATAAGATAGATGATATATTCATTCGCATGCCATAATATCATGACCATGAGGACCGTTTGATGTTATCAAGCCTATTGACATAGCGAATTTATTTGAACGGGGATCACCGCAAGGTAAACCCATAAAATAGAATTACAAGGCAGATATAATAAAGCGTTTAGAAGTTTTCTTCCATTAATCATGGAAGAAAATGATCTTACCGTTCCTAGTTTCACTGATTTTAACTTAAGCACATTCTGACCAGACTTTTATTTTTTGAGTTCTCATCTTTGGTCCTGCAGATTATTGTTTTATTATTGGTATTTAGAGACAATTATTGTATTTATATGTAAATAACACAAGATCAGCCTTTTATTCCTGATGCCCATATGATATAGATCAGCTGATGTCAATAAATTTGATAAGAATTGTAATAATGATATCTATGTTTATGATATATCAAGGCAATTTTGTAAATGAAAACGACTATAAAGTCTATTCCATGAATGCCTCTAGTGAAATCGACAGATTGTTTAATAACCTTACTCTTGATTATTTAGGATCCACGGGCTTTAATATTAACGGCAAAGATGATTTAATAATGGATGTTGACAATTTAACAAATCTTCTTTCCTAATAACAGGGAAGTCAAAATCACTTGACATATTGACTAAGCTAATATTTTACTTTTAGAAACACGGAGTTATTGATCAGTTCTATAAAAAAAGCAGATAAGATTCCAAACTTCAAATTAGAAGTTAGATGATCGATCTATAATAATGTGAAAATATGGATATCTAAAAATTTTTTTCTAGAGAAATTCTGCTGCGTTTACGTGACAAAGCCTACGAAAGTTGCATAGTTGATTCGTGTGATAGATAGATATTGTTTTTAATGCTTTATTTTATTCAGCAATCAATTGTATGCCCACGGGTTCGAACCATTTTTAACAAGGAAAATTATGGAATTTGAGTTGATGCACGTTTATACTAATTAAAATTGAAATGTAGATTACAGACAAAAGCCCTCCATCCGACTAACTTCAACACTTATAATCAAAGGATCGATCTTTTCACTTTATTAAAATATAGGATGATAAGAAACTTCAGTTATGCCGCTTAATCAAAAGATATAGGAGAAGACGTCAATTAAAGGATATCAGTGTGACACTATTGCTTGTGACGAACCATCAACTGTTCAATGTCCTCTATGCAAAACCCATGTGTAATAAACACAATACTGTACACATTCATAATCTTGAATGATTGCATCACATTATTGAAATTTTGACACCACCCTTTGTTATCAATTATAGATTGTGCCGATATCTTCCCATTGACAAAACGATACTATAGGGCGAATCTTAATAACAAATATAATTACAATATAGATGATGATATTTGATATAGATTCTACTGCATCATAATTTATTTTCATTTCTGAGTATTTTTGATGATCTTTTAAGGACCACTATATCCCTTTTTGCCGTAATTAACCCTATCGGTACTATACCTTTATTTGCCAGTATGATTCAAAAAATGCAAAAAGTCGATCGGGATAGGGTATTAAAAGCAACTGTTATTACAGCAAGTGCTTTAGTGATGAACTTTACAGTTGCAGGGACACAATGAAAAAATCAAGCTTATTTGATGGTAATACATTCGAATGCAATTATTTCTACAATAATAAAATGGTGTCACTCATTTATTTATCATGTTTCACCCAAAGACTTTGACATTTCGTCATGAACCTGTAAATTTGCTTCATCAACTTTTATTGATTGAGTAGGACATACTGTTACACATGCCATACACCAAATGCAGTCGCGTTCTCTTATTGGGTCTGATTTATCTGTAAAATCTTTTCTGCCATCTCTATTGCGATCCTCACCTATTCCTTCACTTGTTGCATTGGTCATCTCTATTGCAGGAACATCTTGTTCTGATCTATACCATTGATATACCTGAACAGGACATGCTTCTATACAAGCTCCATCAGCGATACACGAATCCCAGTCTAATGCTACAAAAGTTCCATGCACTCCTAGACCTACATATTCTTCATTTCTTTGCTTATAAGCCTCTTGAACATCTGCATTTTCAGAGGATTCAGCATCAGTTCTTCCTGGGCCCCAAACAAAATGATATCTCCCATCTGCGTTTTTGTGTTTTCCTATAATTTGGTGATTCTTTGGAAATTCTGGATCTATTGGCATATTTACGTGATCCTAGTAATACTTATAACGCTTTGCAATCCAATATTAGTTAGGAAGCACTAAGCAATTAACTAAATCAGATAACTTTTATAAAAGTTGGATGAATTAATTCGAGTTGTCCTTTTGATTTATTGGCTCTAAACTATCTGATATAGGTAGCTTTGATCATTTATCAATACAAATGAAAATGGCAAGAAAAGATATTATTCTTTACTAAAGCCTTCTTTGTGTATCCAATAGTATGAAACCTTATCAGCTCCAATCCAAAAGGTTTCAGTTCCAGCATCAATTATTATTTCTTTTGATTTATCATCAAATCTTACGTTATGTTTATGCAGTTCAATCCTTTCATTATTATCCAACCTTACCATTACCTCTCCATTTTGATCTAAACAATTTTTTATATTTTCATAATTTGCCATCTATTAATAAGAGTGTCTTCCTTTTTAAACCTTGTTACCATCTCACCAGAATTGTGATTTATTGACAAATTAGAAAGTTTGGAAAGATGATGGATAGTTTTTTTGTCCCCAGTTCACTATACAATCAGATAGGTGATCGGAATTCTTTACCCAAAGTATGTGTGATCATAAACTGATTATGTTATAGTTTTAGCCTTATTTTCTATATGACTTTGTATTGCATTTCTTAATGTATCAGTAACGATATGAATAATCCGAGGATCGTCAACTTTCGGTATTATATAATCCAATTTTAACTGTTTATTATCGAGTATATTTGCTATGGCTGTAGCAACGGCTACCAGCATACCTTGACTTAAAGTATTGATTCTAAGATCCAAAAGAGCGCGCAGTATTGATGGGAAAACTACTGCATTGTTTATTTGATTTGCGAAATCTGATCTACCAGTAGCAACAACTTTAGCACCTGCTTCTAAAGCATCAGGAGGTAGAATTTCAGGATCAGGATTACTTAAACCAAAAACAATTGGGTCTGAATTCATTGTTTGTATCATATCTCTATTTATCAATTTACCCTTTCCAGACACCCCTATGAATACGTCTGCCCCTTTTATAACCTCGATAAGACTCCCATTTAATTTCATAGGATTCGATTTCTTTGATATCTCTCTTTTATATGGATTTTCTATACCCGCAATCCGATTTTCATATAATGCTCCAATGCTGTCAGTTACGACAATATCCTTGCATCCTGCTTCTGTCAGTATTCTGAATATTCCATATCCGGCTGAACCTGCTCCTGCAATTACCACTCTTATTTTGTCTATTTTCTTTTGTACTAGTTTAAGTGCATTTAATAATCCTGCTAAAGCGATTATTGCTGTACCATGTTGATCGTCATGGAAGACCGGTATCGTAAGTTCTTTCTGTAGTCTTTCTACAATCTCCAGTACTTTGGGTGATTCAATGTCCTCTATATTTATAGCACCAAAAATTGGTTGAATGGATTTTACTAATTTAATTATCTCCTCCTTATCTTTGGTGTCGATACACAAAGGAAAAGCATTCACACCACCTAAAACTTTGAACAATACTGATTTTCCTTCCATGACTGGAATTGCCGCTTCTGGACCAACATTTCCTAATCCCAATACTCGGGTCCCGTCACAAACAATGGCGACATTGTTCCATTTTGACGTATAATCAAATGCTAATTTTTTATCTTTACTTATGTCTCTGGCTACATATGCCACACCAGGAGTATAAATAAGGTCAAGTACATCGTTCTTGCCTTTAAAAGATTTATTTATGGCAATTGTATTGTGAATTTCGATTTTTCCCTTTAGTGTTCGATGGAGGCTTATTGCATCTTCTTCTAGGCTCATTTAAACTATCAAAGTGAATATAGTAGCGTTATTGTATATACATTCCTATATAGGAGAATAAAAAGTATGAATTACCAGTCTAACTGTGTACCTTAAATAATTCAAAGTTTAGTATTATTTAGAGATGAAATGCAGGAATGTCAAAGACCTGACTGAAGGATTGTATACTGTGTTTGTGTGATCAATTAATTTTTAGAAAAAAGAATTTCATATAAGTTGCACTCCAAAATATCTTCTTGGATCAACAATCACTTTTGAAGTGAATAACTTTCCATAGTATGTGATGCATTTTTGCAGTTTGAGTCTTTTTACTATCGTAGTAGTCTGGTACATACGGAAATCAAATATAGTTAGTGTATGGTATTGTATTATAATGACAAAAGAAATAGCTCCGAGAGACTTATAAAAATAAACGAGAGCCGGGCAAATATATTATAATAGATGTAAGAGAAGGAACCGAGATGAAAGTCCAAGAATTCGATGGTGGGATAGCAAGATATGGGGAACATTCAATATACCACTGGCACACTAAATAAGACTCCGAAATGGAGATTTAGATGACATACACAAGTTCCAGTATAACTTTACTTTGCAATGGACAACAGGGCGAACATCGGTACAGATGAGCTTAATAGACAAGGGTTTAATGCCTTTAGTATTGAAACTGGATTTATTGCATGGAAACAGGAAGTGGAATGACGACAAAATGTCATTAAATTTAGAAAAATGTAAACGGCCATATGAATAAAGATATTAAACAATATTGAGATCATGGAAAGAAAAACCTTTGCACCCGGATTGATTAGATGGAGTTTCCAAAATAATATTAAAAGTGGCACGAATTATCTTGACTTATACAACAAGGGCTAACATACAGATTAGTGAAATATGAATTATACTAAACGTAGTAATTCACCAATGAAATTGATTAACTAGGTGATGTTTTAAATTCTGTTTACAGAATTATCATCGAAAGACTATTTGAGAATTTTCAATACTGTTTACCATATGGATACTATAGTGCTTAGGTCTACCTCGTACTTTTATCAACAACTTTCGGGAACTATCATTGTCATCCTGGCCGGGAGATTATCCTAAAACATATTACTGATAGGGAATTCATGAAACTTCTGAATTCAACAGAATGAATAGGATTTGGTTTTATCCCATATTCCCTTAAATTTTGGTTTTGTCATTATTGTTTCAGCAAGACCTTTCCAGCGAAACCGAATGTCAGAGGAAATCATTTTTCTTTTATTAAGTGAAATAAGAATTCAAATAAGTCCAGAAAAGCCACTATTGCATAATATTCGTCAGAGATATCAACTAAAGAAAATCGTTCTTCAAATATAGGACTTTCCTTTGCCATCTTGGTAAATACCTCCATATTCTCGAGTTTAAACCTTGCTTCCATTATTCTAGGACATATTTGCCGTCCACTTTGCATTTTCATATTTTTTCTCACAATTGAAAAATTAACTATCGTCACAACAAAAAGTCCAGCGACGATTATGAGAGAAATTAAGGGGATGTATGCCACAAATGAATCCGTTTATAACATAGTAATAAAATAAACTGTATAATTATTTAACAGAAACTTAAAGAATGAAAATATTGAACAACTATTACCAAGAATAAATGGTCAATATCCAAAAAATAAATCTAGTTACATCTTTTAATTCCTACAATTTTTTTATCATTATTTATATTTAGTAACTTCCTTGTACTTATATGAAATCTGCAAGAATCGTTAAACCACATGAACCTCTGAAAGTACAACAACTTGACATTCCCAAACCTACGGGTACTCAGGTTCTCATTAGAGTTCATTCTTCTGGAGTCTGTCATAGTGATATTCATTTGTGGGATGGAGGATATGAAGGCCTTGATGGACAAATCCTTAAAACTACTGATAGAGGAGTAAAATATCCGTTGACTCCAGGTCATGAAATAGCAGGCACTATAGAAAGTCTAGGAGATCAAGCTGAAGGATTTAGCAAAAATGAAAAAGTTATTGTATACCCGTGGATAGGTGAAGGCTTATGTCCTGCTTGTAGAAGTGGCGAGGAAAACCTTTGTGATAAACCAAGATCATTAGGCGTTTATTTAGATGGAGGCTATTCAGAGTATGTATTAGTACCAAGTTACAAATATCTTATAAAAATAAGTGATGATTTGGATATGGATGCCGCTGCGACATTGTCATGTTCTGCACTTACAGCATATGGAGCAGTAAAGAATGCTAATTTAAAACCAAATGACAATGTTGTGATTGTTGGCACAGGAGGATTGGGCTTGATGGCCATACAGCTTGCAAGAGCAGTTACTGGTGCCAGGATAATTGCAATGGATATAGACGACGACAAATTAAAAACTGCCAAGGATAGTGGCGCTAACGATATAATCAATTCTAAAAAAGAGGATCCTTTAAAGGCAATAATGAAATTAACTAACGGCCTGGGGGCTGATGCGGTAATTGATTTTGTCAATGCATCAAAAACCGTAGAGATTGATATGCAATTTCTTAGAAGAAGAGCAAGAGTAGTATTGGTAGGACTATTTGGTGGCGAATTAAAATTGGGTCTAGTAAGTATGCCAACAAGAGCATATCGATTAATTGGATCGTATACTGGAACGATAAATGATTTGGTGGAATTAGTTTCATTAGCTAAAAGAGGAGTAATAAGACCACTAATTTCAAACCGATTTAAACTTGATCAGGCAACACAAGCATTGACGATGTTAAAAGAGGGTAAAATAGAAGGTAGAGGTGTAATAAATCCATGAAGGATTCTATAACGGATTCAGCGATGGAATTTAAAACAATAAATCCTGCAACAGAAGATGTTATCAGCCAATATCAAATTATGACCAAGGATCAGATAAACGACAAAGTAAAGAAATCCAAAATCGCATTTCAGGAATGGAAAAAAGATACAAACAAAAGAATTGATTTTCTCCATGCTTTTGCTAATAAATTACGAAAGGACAAAGAAAAACTTGCTAGGACGGCCACAAATGAAATGGGAAAGGCAATAAAAGAAGCTAGATCCGAAGTCGAAAAATGTGCTTGGGTAATGGAGTATTATGCAGATAACGGACAGATCCTTTCAACAGATGAAATTATAAATACAGATGCAAGGAAAACTGTAATAAAATTTCAGCCTATTGGAGTAATTGGTAGCATAATGCCATGGAACTTTCCTTACTGGCAAGCATTAAGATTTGCGGCACCTTCACTAATGGTTGGCAATACAATTGTACTAAAACCATCTAGTGCCACCATGCAGTGTGGAATTGAAATGGAAAATGCTTTCAACAATACCGGGTTTCCAGAGGGGGTATTTCAAACCCTAATAGGTAATTCAAGTATCGCAGAGTCACTAATTGATTCGGATATTAACGCTGTAACATTTACAGGAAGTGTTCCTATAGGTGCAAAAGTCGCACAAAGGGCCACATCACAAGTAAAGAAAACGGTTTTAGAGTTGGGAGGAAGTGATCCTTTCATAGTGTGTGGGGATGCGAATATTGAGAAAGCATCTGACGGCGCTATAAAGGGGCGCTTTATAAATTGTGGTCAAAGCTGCATAGCTTCAAAGCGTTTTATTGTAGTAAAAGATATAGCTAACGAGTTCATTGAAAAATTTGTTCAAAAAACTGAAAAACTTAGAGTAGATGATCCTCTATTAGATGATACCGATTTAGGACCTCTTGTAAACTCTAGTGGCCTAAAGAAAATAGATTCTCAGGTTAAAGCCTCCATTAAAGAAGGTGCCGAAGTGCTAACAGGAGGGAAACAAGTAGGAAAAAAGGGATATTTTTACAGACCCACAGTTCTTAAGAATGTTAAACCAAAAATGTCTATAGCTCAGGAAGAAGTATTTGGCCCAGTCGCTCCGATTATCATAGCTAGTGATGATGTGGAAGCCATAAGAATTGCTAATGATTCAGAATATGGTCTTGGAGCAAGTATATGGACTCAGGATTTAGACAAGGCAGAAAGACTTTCAGGTGCTATCGAGTCAGGTATTGTATCTGTTAATAATGTCGTAGCTTCGGATCCTAGAGTTCCATTTGGCGGAGTAAAAAAGAGTGGTTTTGGGAGGGAACTGTCAAGATATGGTATGCTGGAATTTGTAAATATAAAATCAGTCAGGTTCTACGATCAATTAATTCATAACCATCATGTTGAGTGAGGACGGAAAGATGTCGAGTAAAGTAATAGTGATCAATTGCATGCATAAGGTAGGACCATTTGACTATGTCTGATAATGCTATCGAAAATGTATTAATTCTTCAAGGTGGTGGTTCTTTGGGTGCATTCGGATGTGGTGTCTATAAAGCTCTTGTAAAAAATAACATCAATTTGGATTTGATCGCGGGTACTTCCATTGGAGGTATAAATGCTGCAATAATAGCAGGAAGTAAAAGTGAAGAACACACTGATCAACTCCTCGAGAATTTTTGGGTAGAACTATCTGAAGGCTTTGTAGATATCGATGGTCTTTCACCATTTTTTGCTTGGAACAAGTATATGGAACAAATGCAAATATTTTCTAAATATGGATATTATCACTATTTTTCAGCTTTATCAGCAACAATAGCAGGAATAAGAGAAAACTACTCTTCAGATAGAATTAAGACGGAGATAAAAGTAGGACAAATGAAGTCCTTTTACAGTTCTGCCGTTTTTGGAAATAGTAAAATGTTTAACCCTAGATGGGCATCAGAATATGCTTTGAAGGATCCAGAATATTTTACACCACAAAAATGGACTTTCTTATATGACCACTTGCCTATAATAAAAACTCTAGAAAAGTACGTCAATTATGACAAACTAAAACCAGAAGCAAATTCTAAGATCCGCTTAATTTTAACTGCTGTAAATGTTCTAAATTCACGCCCTTTAACATTTGATAGTTATAAAGAGCAAATAACTACTAAACATATCCTTGCAACTTCTGCTTATCCACTATATAATTTTCGTTGGATAGAAGTAAAAGACGGAGTCTTTGCATGGGATGGTAGTCTACTTAGTAATACTCCATTAAGAGAAGTTATAGCAGCTTCACCAAAAAGAGATAAAAGAATATACATCGTAGAAAATTATCCAAAGAACATAGACAATCTGCCAAATAATATGCCCGAAGTTTATCACAGAGCTAGAGATATTATGTTTTCAGATAAAACAGAACACAATGTACAAATGTCAAAGGTGATATCAAGGTATTTAGATTATATTAAAGAACTTTATCAAATAGTAGAAAATAATATTGATAAATTACAGATTGATGAAAAACAACTCAAGAGAATCCGTCAAAAATATAAAATATACAAACAAGAGCATGGAGCGGAAATCAAAGAAATTTATCATGTAAAACGTGAGGAGCCATACCCTCATATGTCTGAAAATGCAGATTTTTCGCCGCAGACAATCAAGAATGCTATAAAGGAAGGAGAAGAAAAAACAAACGAAATCATAAAAAATAAGAAATAAGTAATAAAAGCCCCTGCATGAAACAAGCTGTAAGACAATGAATGTTTAATTTACTTTATCTTTTTAACATAATCATATTTCTCGCATCTACTGTAAACAAACAAAAGTAAATTTATTTAATTTGAAATCCACTGTGGAAACAGAATTAGTAAATTCTTCTGAAGTTGTGATTCTATGATGTTTCTTACCAGCCCCAAAAATAAATTATTTTCCTCTCAATCTCGTCTTTGAAGATAATCTATTATAATACAGAGTTAAAAAATTAGGAACGAGTTAACTACTGTCGGTACTATTTAATTATCTTCCTTTGGATATCTTAATTCCACCAGATCATAAAGTTTTTCTCATTATTATTACGTCAATAACCCGTAAACTCTTCCACCTTTATTCTTTGTTCTGAAATTTTTAATTCTTCCTGTAATAAGGATTGCATAGCTTTTAACATACTTGGAGGACCGCAAATGTAGAATATTGAATTGTTTAATAAACTATTGTCGAGGTATTTTAAAATCATTGCTTTGTTTATTCTCCCATACTCGCCTTTCCAATCATTTGCTGTTGTAATTGATTGATTATCATCATGTTTGTCTTCACTAACAGTATAGATGATCTTCAGATTTTTGTTTAATTTTGTCCATTCATCAAACTCTTTTTTGAAAAGGATGTTAACCGGATCCCTATTTGAATCAAACAATACTATTTTCAGGGGTAGTTGCTTATCTGTAGCGTATTTTATCATACTTCTAAATGGCGTAACACCAATTCCTCCAGAAAGAAACACAGCCGGTTTAGAATGATCATCATGCAACACAAATTGTCCTTCAGGACCCCTAACCTTGACTTTGGCCCCAACCTCTAACGTTGAAAGTCTTTTTTTATATGGAGAATCCCTCATCCTTGTTGTGAACATTATAAAATCCTCTGTTGGTGAAGATGAAATGGTAAAATGCCTGATTGGACCTTTAGGATCATTATCGACACCACCTATATCAAAAAAGGCAAATTGACCTGTAGTATAGTCTGATAGTAATGTTGTCTGGCTCTTTTGTACTTGATTATCTTGTTTACTAAACTTAAATGACATTACATCGGTTCCCTCCACTCTTATTTTTTCTAATAATTCTAGCTCAGGTAGGGGCGATGATTTAGTTTTACCTCGTATCTTAACCAGTATGTTGTTATCTTCTATTTTTACTTCATACGCTGGTTCTGGTTCATTTGCTGGTGGGCTTGTTACCTCTCCTGTTCTTACATCAAATTTTGAATTATGCCAAGGACATTCGACTTCATATCCATCAAGAGTGCCATCTGCTAGAGGCCCACCTTCATGAGTACAAATATTATTAATCGCGTAGTATTTTCCGTCAACATTAGCAATACATACACTTTCACCGTCAACTTGAACTTCTTTCATTTGTGATGGCGGTATGTCTTTAGTATCAGCAACTCTAATGAAACCTTCGTTCACTTTCGTTCAGGTTTATTATGCATAACAATTTGTATATGGGTTCCTATTTCAACATCCCAAAATTTGTATTCTATAATATTATTACACATTTTAGCATTCTTCTTACTAAATATATGCATTTTATACGCAGATATAGTAAATTGTTATAGTAACCAAAAAGAAAGAAACTAATTGTCTATCTATTACACTTTACAGAATCGAAATTTTCCTGCGTTTATTAATTGATCTTTTGCAAATATCCCAATTAACAAGATTTATTTACTGACCTGCCACTTTGTTTATTCCAAAAGAGTAATTATTTATCATTATTCCTCATTAAAACAAGTTAATACCTTTTTCAAATGGATCAGCAAACAAGATAGGAGAAATATCATCAATTAAAACATTGTAGTAATAAAACAAATTAAGTTGATAAGATATAAGTTAATTGACAGACAAAGCAATTAAGAGATCGAGATATTCAAAACATGTTAAAAATCAGACTAGATTAAGATAATATTAAATTTAATAAACTCGATAACTTTCTGAAAGGATTTGGACTCGGTAATATATGAGGTATTAAACCCGCAGGACCGGTATAATCTGCATTTGGAAAGTCAGATCTAAAGTGAGCACCTCTAGATTCTTGTCGCATCAATGCACTCCTCATTATGGCCTCACAAACAATTAAGAAGATTTTACTTCTAAAGTTAAAATGATATTTTCAATATTATCTTTATCATCATCAATTTGGTATTCTTTTACAAAAATTGTCTTTCCCATAATTTTCTTTTTTTATGGGTATTCAACCAATGGTTGATAATCAACAACCTTCTTTAACAGTATCCTCGTACAACCCCTTTATAAAATAGAAAAGTAATACACCATAAAGAAAATTATGAATTATTGCTAAAACCCATTTAAGCTTGAATATCACACAAATTATCACAGCTTTGACCTGTTTATATTCATGGAATGGATATTAAGTATGAGAGCATTATGGGTTCAGAAAAGTTTGATCAAGGCGTACTGGGAATACACCATGTTACGGCCATTGCCCGTGATCCTCAGAAGAATATTGACTTTTATACAGGTATTTTGGGATTAAGATTAGTAAAGATAACAGTAAATTTTGATGATCCTACAAACTATCACTTGTATTATGGTGATGAGTTAGGTAGGCCCGGAAGCATTATTTCATTTTTTCCGTTGGAATATGTACAACAAGGATGGAGAGGTACGGGACAGGTTGATACGATATCATTTTCGATTCCCGAAAATGCAATAGAATATTGGATTAACAGATTTAAAGATAAAGGAATATCTCATAGAGGACCTACAAAACGATTTAACAGCGAGCAAATCATAACATTTGTTGATCACGATGGAGTAAAACTAGAGCTGGTGGCAAGTAAAGAAGCAGAAAATAGAAAAATAAATGCATGGAATGGGGGTCCCATATCAATAGAGCACGCTGTTAGGGGTTTACATTCAATTACTCTTACTCTAGAAGGATATGAAAAAACAGTTTCTCTTTTAACTGATATACTGGGATTCTCTAAAATAGTAAATGAGGATAATAGAGTTCGTTTTCAGATTGATGATACTGTTAGAGGAGAAAAAGTTCAAACTACGGTTAATTCTGCTCCTTCAATAGTGGATATAATATGTCACCCATATAGTCATCGAGGAACAAGTGGTCCTGGTACCGTTCATCACGTTGCATGGCGAACTTCTACAAACGAAAATCAAGCTGAAATACGTAATCGAATAGTTAAATTTGGATTGAATGTTACCCCTGTTATTAATAGGGTCTACTTTAATTCTATTTATTTTCGAGAACCAGGAGATGTATTATTTGAAATAGCAACCGATACACCTGGCTTTCTAGTTGACCAAGAATCTGCGGAATTGGGAAATAAACTTGTATTACCAAAATGGTTGGAACCTAAAAGGATTTACATCGAAAAGACATTGCCTTCACTTAAAATACCCTCTAAAGGAAATATGGGGCCTGAAACGAAATAAAATGAAAACTAATAAAAATATCCAAATTGAATACTGGATACTGAATATTTATATATAAATAGCAGTCAATATTTTTTTTCGACTGGTTAAAATGGTATAGGTTGATAAACAATTGATCAGCAATCGTATTTTAAGTTCAATTGCAATTCGCAACCAGTTAAATTAATACTACCAGTTCATTTAATTAACGTATAGTCTAATATGCATATTGAGAATTCATCTTCATTGGCTTTGTCCCTTACGGGTTATACGTTTTAATCTAGTCACAGTTAAGATCTCAACTCCTCATGATATGGAGAACACTCTTTCACGTGGAAGACTTGAAGAGATGATAGAGTTTGGAAAAACTGTAAAGATCCTTTAGATGGAACCTCGTTGGCTATCCAAGAAATTGCTGTAATCCCTTTATTTGAAAAGGCGACTCATACTTTCGGTAAATGTAACATTCTTAGAGTTATAATTTACACTCTTGAGTCGTTACTAGAATGACTTCCTCCTAAATATTTTAACCTATTTTCTAAATCTGTTCCCATAGGGTACATTTTATCATTATTCGTATACTCATAAAGATACACCTGAAAAGTTTTACAATTGGGGCAATATTGATAATATAACCTATGCCATAATTTTGTATCATCATTAGATTCAGGGTTATTGTGCCTTAATTGAGGGTGAAAGTGTTCTTTACAATTCTGGCATTGCATGGTAGTAGTAGCTCGTAATATTATTAAACCGTTATGTGGGCGGCGGAATTCAATGATGACTTGCTATATCGATATGAATTTGAGTTTTGAATTACTCTATTACTTTAAATATGCTTATACTAACTTGAGCGAAGGGACTTCATAGCGCCCGCCCAAGTAACCAACTCGTCTAGCATAGTGTTAATCGATTTCTCATGAATATTATGAGGTTTAAATATTGAAAAGTTTTCAAAATCCGTATATATAGATAACTGCACTTGAGCTCGAACAGTAGCAACCTTAACCTCTGCCATAACCAAACGCAATTGTTCGACTGCACGTACACCTCCAGCGCTACCATAACTAACAAATCCAGCAACTTTGTTATTCCATTCTTTGAAGAGAAAATCAATAGCATTTTTTAATGCACCGGGGATTCCATGGTTATATTCTGGTGTCACAAACACATATGCATCGAAAGAGTCGATTTTTGCAGACCAAATCTTAGTATGCTCCTTAGAATACTGACCCATAGAAGGTGGAATCGGTTCATCCAGTAATGGGAGGCTGTAGTCTTTAATATCCACCATCTCATATTCGGCGTCTCCTCGGCTGTTTGCCATCTCATATACCCATCGACTTACCGCTTCACCGTTACGTCCAGGCCTCGTACTGCCAATGACAATGGCAATCTTTAGTCTTTGGTTATTCATATAGCATTTAAACCGCGACATCAATTATAGTTTATGGATAAATTTGTAATGATCTAATCCAATCATAAAAGTTGAGTTATATATTCATGTTTATAACCTATTTCTTACAAAAAGACCTATCACTTGTGATTTAAAATATCAAACTAAATAATCTGTTATATACTTAAATTAGATAATGAAAAATAATGAATAGGTCATCTGAAGATTTTGTATATAGGGTATGGATGGAATCTTCTGTTGCCTAAGATAATTTGAAAAATGCAATATATGGATGCTAAAAGATTATAGTTTTTGGTTATATCTATCTTCAAGGTACGAAAGTCCTTTATCAGTTGTTACATATTGTAAATTGATCTCTGTAAATTGTAACATGCGATTATCCACTATGTAGGCTAATGTTCTGTTAATTTGACTTTTAGAGAGATAAGTTAAAGATTCAAAAATTTTTGATTTTGCAATGCCTTCTTTAGAGATTTCTAATATCTTTACGATTAAATCTTCTTTAAGAGACAATAACAACTAGACATTATCACGACTAAAATATGTAACTAAAGGGGAATGAAAGAATAACCTGCCTATCTAAATTTCGATTTCACATAATTACACAAGTCCATATTCTAAATCATTATTAATTCTATCAAAGATTCATTCAGCTGGTAAATGGAAGAATCAGATTAAAAAAACTTAATTCAAAAAAATCGGTATTTCCAGTTATCTCATATTAGACCACCTCATTACCATCTATCTTCCATTTATGAGGCATTATCCAATTCTTGATACAAGTTTAATCCCACATTTATCTGCTCACCGAAAGAATGTTTATTTTTTATGATGTCCTGTTTTATGGTTTTGTTATAGGAAAAGGGTTGGAAGGGGTTAAAGGTATAGTGCCTATTGTAAAGTCGAGTTGCCTGCTCCCACATAATTGAATGCTATAAGCGCACCAGGGCTCCACAAAGTTGTGGTAGGTGTAATTGGACCATCTTTCATGGCTTGCACAGGGCCTGCCGGGTCTGTAATTACGTAAATGGTACTTCCGTCTGGACTAAAAGCAATATCTCGATAGCGGTTCTCAGAGCGGAAAAGATCTTGAGGTTTACCTTTGACTGCTGTGCCGTTGTCGTCCAGTGTCATTTTGATGATCTTTCCTCCCTTCAATGTAGTCATTAACAAGTTATTCTCCCATCCGGGAATAGTGTCGGATGTATAAAGACGTAAACTCGATGGTGCAACGGTTGGATAACACGTAGAGGTCATCTCTCCGCATGACTTGCCTGCCTCTGTAAAGTTAAAGCCTTTATCTACTGTGTAAAACGTTTGTATTGGAGGGACGAAATTTGTTGCATTGAATTCACTTTCACTTTTTACAGTCACACCAACAGGGGCAGGTGCTACATCGTTAAATTTTAATTCTGGACAATTCTTTGCTGCAGACCAGTTGTAATACTGATACGCTTTGTCGTCAATATAGCCTGAGACATAAGGCCATCCATAGTTTCCACCTGCTACAAGGCGGTTCACTTCATCATCAGAATTATCGCCATGCTCCGAAATGTAGATATCGCCAGTAGGACCTATTGCTATACCTTGAGCGTTACGATGACCATAGGTGTAGATGTGGCTTTGGATTCCATTAATAGCAGGATTATCTTCGGGAATTGAACCATCTGGATTCATACGAAGTACTTTACCTTCATATGTACTCCAGTTCTTGGCTGCCACCTCTTCAACTGTTGGAAGGTGTTGCGCCATGTTATTCAGACATGCTAAAGCCAACTGGTTTTTGCCCTGATCACCTATGGTATAGTATAGTTTGCCATCAGGTCCGAATGTCATACGTCCAGAGTTATGATCACTGCTTCCTGATAAACCACTAATTAGGTCTAGCGGCTCGCTAATATTGTTCGTAGTTGGATCGTAAGTGAATCGAGTAATTTTGGTTTTGAGCTCAGGCGCTGCTCCTTCATCAGATGTTTTTTCATATGTATAGGCTACGTAAATATGGTGTGTGCTATTGAAGTTGGGGTCAAATGCCATTCCTAGAACTCCATCCTGGCCTTTAGATTGGTTCGCGTTAGGGATAGGCATCGTGCTAAGCTTTGTACCATTAGTGGGATCTACTCGTAAAATGTCCTTTCCTACTCGTTCTGTGATCCAGAGCGTATCATCAGGACCATAAAGAAGGTTTAGAGGAGCGCTAAGATTTCTTGCTATCACATTCACTGAGAAACCCTGTTCATTCAAAAGTTGTTCACGAGCTTGTTGTTGTGCTGGTGTTAAGGTTTCATTATTTGTTAAAGGAAATGGATCTTCTCCTTGTGCCAATACTGTTTGGACAATATTGGTGGCCGTGATAGTAGTATTAATAGAAAACCCACTAAACGTTGCTGGAACTACTGATAAAAGTATTAGTCCAAACAATGTTACTGTCACAATATAACGCGTTGAGTTAAATTTTGAATCTTTATGGATAAACATTACAAAAAGGTTTTAACATAAAATTATATAAAGATCTATATTTATTTCTTGATATTTTTTGAATCATTATATTAAAATATAAATCTGAACAAAAAACCTCATTTTTTGTGTAGAATCTCTAACTATTATATAACTTTTATGCAATATGAGTAATACTATGATTCAAAATAAAGGATTATCAAATAAAAAATCAATAGTTGTAGCCTTTATAGAAATCTTAACAGATGTTTGTTATCACTCTAAAATATTTTCAAATTATGCCACATAGATGGGTATATCAACTATAATCAATATAGTTGAAGTATCAGTAAACATGATTTCGCGTAATCTTATCACAAGAATCGGGTTATTTTTGGGCCCATTTTTGTTCATAATTGTAATCTTTCTTCCATTACCACAAATAGACGAGTTATCAATTGAAGCTAGGGTGGTTTTGGCAGCAACCCTCTGGATGGCCGTCTGGTGGATTACCGAAACAGTTCCTATTTACGTAACCGCTTTATTGCCTCTAATAATCTTTCCTTCACTTCATGTCACTAGTTTCACAGAAACCTCATTTAATTATGCAGATCCTATTATATTTTTATTTCTAGGTGGATTTCTCCTGGCCAAAGCTGTAGAAAAGTCGAATTTACATAAACGGTTTGCATTTAATATCCTAAATCTATTTGGTACCAACCCAAAATATATTGTCGCGGCGTTCATGCTGGTAACATGGCTTTTAGGGGCATGGATGAGCAATACGGCCACAGCGATATTAATGCTTCCAATAGCGTTAGCAGTGATTTCATTGTTAGACAATGTGGAAAGACATAGCAAGTTTGTTGTGTGTCTATTGCTTTCCGTGGCATACTCTGCAAGTATTGGAGGGGTGACAACACTAATAGGAACCCCACCAAATGCAATATTTGCATCCTTAGCTAACTCCATAGCTGGCGTAGATGTAACGTTTAGTCAATGGCTTCTTCTTGGATTACCAATTGGAGGAATATCCCTTTTTGTAGTATGGCTCTATATGATCAGGTTTGGCTCCAAAATTACAGATATAAATTCAGATGTTATAGGGGACAAGAATGTAATTAGAAAGAAATTAGGAGAACTTGGACATATTAGCAGAGATGAAAAATTAGTTGCAATTGTCTTTATTTTAACAGCTGCCGCATGGATTACTAGAGGGTTGATTTGGAAAGACATCTTACCAGTGGTGGATGATTCTATGATAGCAATTGCTTCAGCCATTTTGCTATTTTTAATTCCATCCACTTCATCTTCATCATCATCATCATCAGGCAAAGAAAATCTCAAAGGATCAAAGTTAGAACACCCATCAAATATCATGAACAGAATGTCCTCTAATGGGAATCAAGATAATGACAACCATAAAAATAACAAAAATAATGCTATTAGTAATACATCTTCTAGACTATTGGATTGGAATACTGCTGTTACTATTCCTTGGGGTGTTCTTATTCTTATAGGTGGAGGATTGGCTCTTGCTAACGGATTTACGTCCACAGGGCTTGGCGACTGGATTGCAGGGCAGTTGAGTTTCCTTGGAGGTGCAAATTACATAATAATCATTCTTGTGCTTGTAACTTTGGCGATACTACCTACTGAGATGATAAGCAATACTGCCACTGCGGCATTGTTACTTCCTATATCGGCCTCACTTGCAACATCGATGGGGATAAATCCCGTATTATTCATGGCACCAGTAGCAATAGCTACTAGTTATGGCTTCATTATGCCCGTTGGAACTCCGCCAAATGCAATTGTCTATTCATCCGGATACATATCTATGGCAAAAATGGCCAGAGCTGGTATCCCACTGGACTTTATATCAATCGTGATGGTAACAATATTGACTACTATATTAGTTCCGCTTGTATTTTGAGGTAGTTGTGAATTGTGAATTGTGAATTGTCGAAAAAATATAAAGATGTTTTTTTTCATATGGTTATTATGATATAGAAGGAATTTTTTATTGATGTCATTAATATTTAGGCTAAATGTGATTTCTCTTGATAATCAGTATAATGACATCATAGATATATTCTTTAAGATGAATCTGAAAAATAGAGTTAAGTATAAAAAACGGTTTTGTTGTATAAACACTTTTAGTAATCCATCAATTTATGAATTGCTATTACATAATAATAATGTCCTACAATTTGGATTAATATGAATCAATATGAATTAACTAGGTTTTCCATTTTTTATATTAAATGAAAGACTCAAGAAATAGTCAAGATATCAGAACTAAATTTGTTTTAAATTAAAGTTGACGATATTCAAAGAATGAACAATCCTGTATTTTCACTAAACTGAAAATTAATGTGTTTGTTTAGGTTGACAATTAACATTGTATGCTCTAGAGAATTATCAATACCTTTGCTTAAGCCCAATTAAGTTCCTGATTAGATCATATTAAATAGTATTATGATTAACTGGGTATGCAAGTATCAATACTTGAAATGCTTGCTTAGAAGTGCGGTAGTTGGTTAGCATTATACCCCAGCGACCACATTTCTAATTAAATATATCACATTTTATAAATATCAAATATAAAGTTAATTATATCCCTTTTTGCGTTACCCTCAATTGTAAACTGTTTATAGATATATTGAGTTCTTAATCACGCGGACCATGATAATCCTCTGGATATGCTTCTTTATTAATTGATTCTATAGGTTCTCCTGATGGTAAAGGACTGTCTTTGCTAACTTCATATTTTGACAAATAAGGGTGATCGATTCTTAAAATTACATTCATACCAACTTGATATATCTCAGATTTTGGTATATCAAACCTCTTATTATTTTCTCCAAAGACTACAATCTTTTCATTAGTTTCCTTCATTACATGTCCCACATGATCTTCGTTTTTTGCTCTAACTCCTTTATTGAAAAGGGAATTTGGGTATCTTCCTTCATAAGTTCCTAAATCTATCTGTCTGTCGTTTGACTCCCAAGGGTCTTTTCTTCCTGATGGTAATGGGCTGTCCCTAGATCTAGCATACTTTTGTAAATCAGAAAAATTTAATCCTATTAACACATTGCCTCCAACCTGTTGTATTTCCTCAATAGGGATATCATATCTTTCATTTCCTTTACCAAAGACAATAATTTTATCCGGAGTTTCTCTTACAACAAATCCCAAGTCAGAATTATCAAGCGATTTTACCCCTCTATTGAAATACTTACCAGATGTCATATATCACATTGGCAATTTCAGGTATTTATTATTGGAGGTTTATTATTTGCATTTTAAGTCATTAGCATGCAACAATATTTGTCTTCATTGCCAATTACACAAGTACAGCAACTATAATAGATAGAAACGATCATAAATGTTTCCAAAATTGCTTATATGAGAATATTGATGAATTAAGTGGGCTCTCCTATTTGACAATTCAATATGGTTAGTATGATCTCAATATTTGCCTCATTGATCTATATCCAATAATACTATCACCAAAATAGCGTGAGTAATAGACAAGGCTTGAAATAGGCTATATGAAATCGTCTATTATTTATCAATAAATAGTTACTAAATTATATGATAGGCTAGTGGGTTATTAATGCAGATATTGTGTGTCTAATTCTAAAAGTTTAACCACACCATTAGAATTGGCTAATGATTATGATATTGAAAACTCTAATGCATTCATCTCACTGTAGGGAGTAAACGTCTTTTGATATCAAAATTCCATAAAGAAATTCTAATGGACTAGAAAGAAAAAATAATTCAAATTGGCCGATAACACGGGACTAAAATCTTTGACATAAATTTAACAATATAATACCATATTCTCGGATTCTGAGGTACGGTTTAGTCAATGCTGGAAGCGAGCATCCAAGCCCGCTTACATATGACAAAGTTCTCTTAATTGATTGCAGAATTTAATCTTATCACGATTTCGTCTATATATCCTTTATCAATTTCAAATCCAATGAATGAAACTCCTAGTTTATTTGAGGCAATTGCGGTTGAACCGATACCTAGAAACGGATCCATTGCTACCAAATCTTGTTTTAGACCATGTAATCGTATACACATTTCTGGTAGTTTGACTGGAAAAGTTGAAGGATGAGGTCTTTCAGCTCTCTTTTGAATGGTTTTATATGGTATAAACCATGTATTGCCTCTGTCCCTTTTATCCCCTTTTGTTGATTTCCATCTTCTGATATTCGTCTTGTCCTGATAAGGAATTCTAACTGGTAATTTATCTAATGCTGTATTTCCTTCCTTCGTAAAATGAAAAATATACTCATGACAGTCGTTTAAGAAGCGGTTGCTTACTACGGGTTTGAAATGTCCAACGGCAATATCATCTATTACATTTTGATAATTTCCGACATCCTGTTTGTTGATGGCTATTGACTTTACCCAATGTATGACATTTTGTAAAGTGAAATCTTCTCTAATGGTATTAGCCACATCCCAGGCCAACCATTGATCTTTGGGTCTATTACCTATGTTCAAGAAAAACGAACCATCATTTTTTAAAACTCGTTTTATTTCAGTTCCGACCATTTTTATCCAATCCAAGTATTCTTTTCTGGGAAGTGTATCTTTATAGGAATTGTAATTTAATCCGATGTTATAAGGAGGCGAGGTAACAACTACGTCTATTGTATCGTCTTTTATAAAATCCTTCATTCCTGTTAAGCAATCTTTTAGATATAATTTGAGATAAGAACTCCGAGTCCCTTTTATGATTCCAAAGGGCAAATAAGATAATGGTTTTTCCATTGCCAATAGTAATTATATCCATTTTGCTTAGTTATAGCTTTTTGCAAACAAGGTTGAATCCAGGAATTGCAAAATGAAACATATTTATGAAATCCATGGAAAATTAATTTGAGTTGATTTTGACCCGGTTGTGACCAAATTTTAATTACTATCCGATAAATCATATTCAAAAATAGCCTTAAGTTTTTTTATAGATTCATAATATCCTTTGGTATCGAGATAACTACTGGAATCATTTAATTGCTTTGACATTTCTTCCATTATTGAATCATCAACGTTGGCTTGCAACTTACCCTCTGATTGGTTGATACGTTCGGCATTAGAGATTTTGTCCTTATTTATAAGGCCTTCCAAACCCGATACTTTGATTGAATCTTTAGGTTTGATGGTGGGTTCATTTTGTGACCTATCTTCTACAATATTTTCAAGCGCCCTTGAGGGCCGATTTGATTCTTTTGACATAACAAACATCGAATCAACCTTGTCTTGGTCATAATAATCTGACAAATTAGTAACAAACGGTAAATCTCTTATTAATAGTGTAATAGTCTTTGTCATTGAATGAATTTCTCTTAAGGGCTGTATTTTTACTGAATCTTCTGAGCTGGGGTTCATTATGACATTCCAGAGTTCCTTTTTTGATAATTCCAGTTCATCGATGACTTTTCTGTATAACCCAATGTAAATATGATGGTTTTTTGCCATCTTGTAAAACCATGCCTTGTCCTCTAATTCCTCGGATTTCTTTAGATACTCTATTCCGGTTCTTTCAATCCAGATCTTCGTCTTTGAGGCAATATAGCATTGAATGTGATTTACCAAGGTAACTCCTCTCAATATGGCTTCCTTGTAACATAACCTTGTCCATTCTTTTTCAGTGTTTTTTAGAAATCTAATTGATTTAACTCTCTTTGATATTACTATATTCTCCTCAAACAAAGAGCCATATTCTTCATTTATATGAGCATTAATTTTATTTGAAAAATCTGAATTCGTGTTTATATACAAGTCGTAATGGCATAAAGCTTTTTCTCTTTTGTTTTATATTTTCATTTGTTTATGCCTATTTTCAAATGTTCGTAAAATTGTGATCGAGTAAAACAGATTCCGATCTTATAGGCAATTTGCAATATTGTTATTGATTCGTATAGAACATTATTAAAGGGATATTCAATTTAGTTCTGAAGTCCTTCAGAACTAAACTCCTAGCCATTTTAATAATGTTATATAAGAATGTTCCAAGAAATAAGTAAGGTTTGTTTGACCCTACTAGTAGCAAGAATGATCTTAATATATACATGAAAGAAGGATTTCACTTGATCCTAAATTCTAATAGTAAAATCTACTTGGTGGATATTTTATTATCGGCTCTAAATTCGTCAATGAAAGTCTATCTGTTGATAGTAGTTTCTTATAGGTGGTTGTCCTGTCTTCAAATTAGGAATTATTTCTTAAATTAGTGGAGTCGCCGTTCAGTATAATTAACTTATCGTCTAATGCTTTGCATATTAATTCCAGTCACACCTTGTTCTGTTTGCACTTTATTCCTCGATTCTTCACCATTTCCATTTCTGTCCGAATAATTATATTCAATGTCTTTAAAACTTGGATACGGTTGTTTGAAAGACAATCTGTTTTCTATTCTCAAACATTTTCCTTTGTATGGCAAGCGTTTTTGATAAATCTGATAAAGCTGGTTTAGATGTTTTACTTTCAAATATCCTCCGGGAAATTTAAAGGAAATTCCGCCACCTTTTTTGACAGGTATTTTTTCTGCTACTGCTATTTCCAAATCCTTAATCGGTATGTCATACGCACCGTCTATCTGCATGACTTTCCACTCCATAGGGTCGGCCGATAGTGATTTCTCACCTCCAATGTTTCTGCAAAAATGTTCAAGAATCTGGCCACATGTAATATAAAAATCCATCAGGCCATCATGGGTAAACAAATTGAACGGATGTCTGGACGATCTTATTGTCATTATCATCCTTCCGTTGGGGTACAGAGATAATAGAACCCCTCTATATCTTGTTAGGGTATAATTTGATACCTTGGCTTTATTTTTCTGAGATGGGATACTCCATTCAAAATATTGATAATCATCCTTATAGTTTAGTTCTGTGGCGATCACTATATGGTGGAATTCAATAAATTTATGGTCTAGCATTTCGCCGACTGCATCCATGTAAAATGTGGCTACCTTTAAAATCTCATTGACGTTTATAGCTCCTACTGAAGGTTTCACATCATAGGACACCTCGTCTTCCGTTTCAAAGTCTTGCATGTTAGAAAGAGCGTATCTTATTGCGTGACCTTTTCTTCTCGGGTGAGTGACAACAAGATCCCTTCCCTTTGCCCTCATAATCAATTTCTTTTTATTTTCATACCTAAGCCCAAGAATTACGATATCCTTAATCGTAGGATATTTTCTCGCCAGATTGAATTCTCCAATCTTCTCTAACACCAATCTAATATTCCCAGTTATTTTCTTGCCACTTATGGTTTCCAATTCGTCAACCAACGCTCTAGCTTCCTCGGTTGAGTGGGATTCATCATCTAGTGATGACTTGCCTTTCAGGTAAGCCAATAATCTTTTATTTATCAAATTATAGAAAATCCACCCCTATGACCTTTGAGATGGACGATTTCCCATTACTCGTGAATGATGTGTTGCCTAACGATTCTATAGATGGAAATGTTATGCTGGAAGTCGAGCACATTCCTTCATATTTTCTATCCATTCTAATGAATACGTGACTACCTGATGGAATGTTTGTTATATTTTTGTTATTTATCCAAATCAACAATTGTTCACGGTCTATCTGTAACGGATAATTAATCGGGACACATTTAATTTTGGTTAAGATAAGAAAATGAATGGATGAACTCTTATCCTCATTAGTTGTTTTAGTGAAGTCATGTTTTATATCGAAACATTTTTTACTTTTATTCGCCTCCCGTAGATCAACGAATGGATAGGTAATGAATAGAAACTTCTTGCGTCTTCCTGATTGATAATTTAGACTTTTCATCCCTGTGTCAAGTGTTTTATTAGTAAAAATTGCCATCCCAAAAATGTAACATAATAACGGTCATGTAACTATGCAAACTCCCTTGTCTGATAAATCGCTATAGACTTTTTCGGTTAAATCGAGACACATTATTGCATCCATTACAATTTGTATAATCTTCACTCTACCACAAATCGGAAATTTTAATAATCGCATAAGCAGATCCCAATTGTCTTTAAAAATTATGACGTCTATAACTATCTCTTTATCATTAATCTCTATTAGGGAACGATTTAATACTAACTTGCCTTCGTCATTTAATTTCATACAATGAATAGAAAAGTAATCATATAAATCACATAGAGTGTCATAACTTTCTTCAGCGGTTTGAGAATTTTTCCTTACAGTATGGGAATTCATAAACTATTACTCCACTTCATCATATTCATCTTCGAATTCTCGTTTCGATTAATCCAATTTGTTGGTAAAAACTTTACTTCTTCTTGTATCTTGAAAAGAAATCTAAATATGAGAATATTTTGCCATTTCCACGATTTTTTATCTGTTACTTTTTCTTTCTTACGAGTAGGCATTTCATTTGTATTTTTTTTGCAATAGCAATAGGATAAAGATTCTGAATTTGACTTTAGATCAATCTTTTTGTTGTGTGGTCCGATACACTCGGTACTGTTTTGAACATGTTTATATGGTTTTATAAAATTCTTAATGATCATTTTATTCATCAAAACCCAAATCTAGATTAAGTAAATCATTACTACAATCGTCACAAAACCATCCTGATTTGTTTATGTATAAGATTCTTAAGCGTCTTTTTGCGATTTTATTACAATGAAGGCCATAGCATTTTTTATGTACCTGACTATCATTAATTGGCATACCGTCAGGTCTATTTTGGATGTCGTTCATCTTGAATATCTCACCTGATAGTCATTGTCTGTTGATCCTTAGACTCGAAACTTTGATCAACAGACATCATATTTTCATTATTCAATATGTGTTTCCGCCTTGAATGCTTTCTCCAACAATCTTATAATAAAACGAGATCTTGGAACATCTCCTCTATCACTATCAATTTTTCTCAACAATTCACTTGGAATTGTAAAGGAAATATTTTTAATCATTTATAAAATATTTATAATGGGGTGGATATAACTATTTATGTGATTAAATATAATAAAAATAACATATTATGTTTAAAAAGCCGTTTAGAAGTAAATTATATAAACATAGTTGGTTAGAAGTTGCAGAAGAAGACACAAACACGTCCCAAACTTGGGGGCGTATAAAAGATAGCTTGAAAGAAGACCTAGCCGATATGGTCTTACTATATAAAAAACTTCCAAAAGAAAAAAGGGATCAACTTTATACACAAGAAAATTTTAGAGATGTTCTCAACCTTTTACTAGAACATGAAAAATGTGACGACTCCATAAAATTGGGTATTGCAGCTTTTCTTGTAGAAAAATCTCTTGACTTTTTCAAAATAGAATTCTTAAAACAGCATCACAACACAATAGAAATAGCGAATGCCATTAATGATCCGCTTGATAAAGCCAAAGCAATTTGCAAGGATATTGTTTACATGCAAAAAATGAAAAATATTAAACCCGAGTTTCCTAAGGAAGATCTCAGATATTTGGCTAGTTGGAATGAACTGGCGGTAAGAGAGAAAGGAGAACTAGAGAATTTCCTTGCGACGGTGATGGATCTTGTACCCGAGAAGATCGATCTCCATTATTCTTCTATTAGCAATAGTTTCCATGGAGATTTTCAAGAGTTTTATTATAAAAATAAGTTTTACATTCATTTGGAGCTGAACAGTGCAAAAGACAAGGCCATACTAACAGTGACTCATGAAGGAGGGTTTAAAGAAAGTATACAATTTACTGTAAAATCACGTGAATATGATTACTTACTTTATTATGGAAAATCAGAAATTGAAAAGATGAAATCCAAGGGAATAAAATTCGACTAAAGATTTTGTGATACTATCGTAACAATTATCAAAAGATATTCAAATATTATTGAATTTATTTGATACCTATCTTGGAAGTTAATTGCTGAAAATTTATCTTACATATCATTTCTGGTTAGTTCGGGTGTCAGATGACGGGCCAATCAAGTATCCTATGATAAATATACAAAATATAATCTTAATGGTTTGAAACATCGATGATATAATATCCCAACTGTAAAGAACTTTACTATGTGTAATGGCGCATCGAAAACTTGGGTAAAATAAACCATGATAAACGGATAAAATAAAATAAATTTGAATTTTGATTCAATACTTATTCTATTATATACATTAGCTCAATTTTTGTAGTTCTATTTTATCGAGTAACTGTTGAAATTTGTATTCCATTTCGCTTGTCAAAGTTGATATTTTTTCGGCATATTTTTTTTCTAGTTCACTAATCTTGCTCTCTTCATGCTGTTTGATTTCATCATATGCGGACGGATTCAGAGGATAACTGCATTTAGAACAATATTTGTTTTCTATCTGATTAACGATTTCACAGCGAGGACAAACCATAATTGTTGGTTTTGGTTTCAACTCGTTGCCTATAATAATACCGTTTTGCTCTAGTATTTTGTTTCGAAGTTCATCACCCATTCTATTCTTAATATATCTTCTTCCTTGTTGTGAATTCATAGACCACCTGACCTTTTTCTTCAATGCATACTCAGGTAAATAGTCGGAGTCGGCCGTTATTGCTGAATGTCTTATACAGTAAGGGTTCCATTTTTTAGTATTTAGAAAATATTCAAGTCTTTCTTTTTCTCTTTCATCCGTTATAGAACCACTTTCCACTAATCTCTTTATTCTGTCTCTTAAATGGATCATGATATCGTATATATATCCTGTAAGTATTGGTGAACCGTCCCTTAGATTGCATACGAGCCTAGCGTCACTATTATTTCTGTCTGGATGTTCATTAAGCCAGTCACGTAAATAGGGAAGTGAAAATGTAAGCAGTATTGGACCACTTCCCGTCTTTGCTGTAAAAGGTATCTCCCCCTCTCCGTATTTTTCCTTTAACCTCACGTGTTTTATTTTTAAAAGAGTGATTTCATGAGGTCGGGCATCAAGATCCCATAATAAGGCTATAATTGCTTTATTTCTTCTAGAAATTTCATATTTAATTACTGCTTGTAATTCATCTCTCTCCCAAATGTCATTACCTGTATAAGGACTAGTTCTTTTTGATTGTTTTTTCTTTATCTTTATAAAATCTGGTGTAATCCAGTATTCCTGTCCTTTACCTTCTTTCTCACAGTTATAGAACCACCTATAAAAAGTTCTAAGTTTCAATAAATAGTCGTTCCATGTTGTTAAATATTTTTTCTCTAGATCATAATTCTTAATCTTTGTATTTAGATAATTTATGATTTCCTGTGTTTGCTTTACATCCATGATATTCGTATTCTCTAAATGTTTTGCATAATAATAAAGAGCCTTCAAGTAGGCTATCTGGCTATTTATTGAATTACCTTTTTCAATTAGATAATGATGATAATTTATAATAATCTCAGAATTTTGTTTGTTTGATAAAGTATTAACATTTTCAACAACTTTTTTTAGAGTTATTCCCATTGGATTATCTTCTATACGATTACTATGTACGGTATAATTAAAGATTATGCAATATACCGCCATAAAGCATAAAGGTATAGTTCAATATACCTCTTTTCCTATTGATCCTAATGCTCGACCATCTATCTACCAAAAGGATTGATTGGCAGAAACCGAGGAAGGAAGGAATTACATATATCGTAGATAAATTCCAAGGATTTGATAGTGCAAATTTCAAGATAATTTCTCCGCTAATAGACATTGTAAAAATTTATGGTCCACTGCCCCTCTTGATTTCAAACGATCAACTTATGGACCGGATAAATTTCTACCATGAACATGACATATTGGTTTCCGTTGGAAGTACATTAACAGAATATGCGTTGTTAGAAAAATCATTTGATAAATACATTGAAGATGCCTCAAAGCTTGGGTTTGACATTATCGAAATAGGTGAAAATAATATTGAATTATCCTTAGAAAAAAAGAAACAGATTGCAGCCAAATTAAAGTCTAAAGACTTGGTAGCACTATGGAAAGTAGGAAAGAAAGATCCAAGAAGGCAACTTTCGTTTGATCAATTAATTACTAAAATTAATGAGGCAATAGAAGTAGGTTCAGAAAAAATTCTCCTTGAAGGTAATCTGGGATATGCTGTAGGCATATACGACGAAAGAGGAAATATTAAATGGAATATAGTTGGTGCGGTGACCTCGAAAATATCTCCAAATAAGATCATATTTGAAACTCCTTTGGAAATTCAACAGTCAGCAATGATTGCTGAATTTGGTCAAAGAGTAAATCTTGGTGAGACAAATTTAGAGAACGTAATATCCATTGAATCGCAAAGAAAGGGATTCTTATCCAGAGCGAGTTATGGAATTTCCAGCATGAAAAAAATAGCCAAAGGTAGTCCAGCTACAAAGTTTATTTATTATATCATTCGCACTAGAAATTCTATGGAACAGAGCGAATTAATTAATATTACTAATTTACCTCGTAGAACCGTTCAAACAGGGTTGGAGGAACTAAAAGACCAAGGACTAATAGTTGAAAAGACTAATCTAGATGACATAAGAAAGAAGATATATCATATAGTAAAAGATGAATGGCTATAAAATTAGAACAATCAATCTCATACACATCTCTGTAGCCAACTTCCTATTAAGTGCTCCATGAAACCTTAAAAGGAAAGCGGGATGAATGTGAATTAATTAGATAAATGGCGATAACTGGAATTGCTTCAACATCCATATTTGTAAAAGATCAGCAGGAATCTTTGACTTTTTGGGTCGAAAAGATAGGCTTTGATGTTATATGTGATATCGAATTGGAATCAAACTTTAGATGGGTGGAAATTGCCCCAAGGTCATCGAATTCCTCGATCAATCTGTATCCAAAATCTCTAATTTCTAAAAAAGATCTTAAACCAATGCCAGTGATATTTTTTAGGACTGATGATATCTATAGTACATTTAACAATCTAAAAGCAAAAGGTGTTACTTTTTCTCGCAATCCTTTAAAGTCTATTCTAGGAATTCATGCGATGTTTAAAGATGTCGATGGAAATGAATTTCTAATTCTAGAAAAGCATAAAAATTGACTTATCCGGTAATACATTGAAAAATGAAATTTTTTGAACAATCATTCAAGGTCAATTGCAGTATAGATAAAGTTTGGAAGTTTTATACTGATATTAAGCATTTAGAAATAATTACGCCACCTGATCTGAAATTACAAATTATTGAAACCTCCAATAAACAAATTGTAGAAGGGCTCAGAATGACCATATCTGGGAGGTTAGTTCTTTATAACAGCAAATGGAATTCAACAATATCTTTGGTTGATATAACCAAACACATGTATATAGATGAAATGTTACACGGACCATTCAAAAAATGGAAACATATACACCTATTTTCAGATATTGGAAAAAATCAATCAGTTGTTACAGACAAGATTGAATTCGAATTACCTTTTTTCTTTTTAGGAAAATTAATGGAAGGATATGTAGAAAGTAATTTAAAGAAAATTTTTGAATTTAGGAAAATTCAAACTGTGAACATATTATCGAAAAAATCTGCTGGCGAGTAGCCTTATTTCCAATTAGAATATGTAAATAGACAACTAGTGAATATGTTCGAAATAGTGAAAAAATTAGGAAGATTTTACTGTATGAATAATACAAAAAATAAAAATATTATTTTCTATGAAAATTCTTTGTATATGCCTCGTAAATACCAACCCTTGTTAGTTGGTTCCTTTTTGATTTTTTCTTTATTTATTGCTAATGTGTCTTTATCACATGCATCAAATCCCATTTCTATGATTAATCCTAAGGATTCCTCCAATACAATGCAAGAGTTAAAGAATTTTGCTTTATCCAAGATAAATGAGGATCGTGTAAAGCATGGACTTTCGCCATTATTACAAAGTAATAATACAGCTGCTCAAATTCACGCAAATGAATTATTACAAACAAAAACTATTTCTCACCTGACCATGGATGGATTTAAGCCATACATGCTATATTCTTTGTATAACGGTACTGGCTATGTTCAGCAAAACATAGGTCAAATAAGTTATGTAATTTCAAACGAAGGCCAAAATTACTCCAAAGCATCTGATTTATGTTATGATTTCAAGCGGTTTTACTGTCCAGTCATTGATCAATACAAAGCAATTAATGATTTGGAATACTCAATGATGAATAATGATGAGGTTTGTTGCAATAACGGACACAAGAACAATATTTTAAACAAATTTCATACCCACGTGAGCATTGGGATCGCATTTAATAAATATTATTTTGTCATGGTACAGAATTTTGAAAATCACTATCTAAGCTCCGATCTTAAAATCCTAAAAAACAATGAAGACATAATATTGGAAGCTAAAATCAATGATCAAAATAAGTTTAATTTTGTCATAAATCATGTCTCGTTTTTCTTAGATGAGTTCCCGACTAAACTGAATTATGAAAAAAATAGAGACAAGAATAGTTACGATTTTGGAGATCTTAAATTAATGATATCTAAGCCCTTACCATCAGATTTGCAATATATTCAGGAAAAAAAAGATGATTCCTACAAGATAATAGAAGCAAAAAAGTGGGACTTGAGTAAGAATAATATTGACTTGGAATTCCAACTTCCAGATACTTTAAACACAAAAAACAAAATCTTGACTATGGTAGTTTATGCCCAGACTCTTGATGATAACCAAAATGATAACCAAAATGATATCCAAAACAAAAACTTTATTAATCCAGAATATGTTCCTATAACATCGTACACTTTTTTTAACTACTAGAACTTAAAAAAAAGTTTTGGAATCCGACAACCGATATACTGTACGTCTTATTCCAATTCTCACCTTCGTTCTCAAAGGATATTGAACCTTATACTTTGAATCTAGGTGTGATTTTTGATAGATGGTCTAGATTCAAAGATACTATTTTATTATCTTTGGTAATTAAGATTTGCCAAACTTGTGTATAGACAAAATCCCAGATAATAATCCTGTAAGTCTAAGCAAAACAACTTGATCGAATATTTCTTTAGTAAGATCTTGTAACTTTTCATCCTCGTGTACATTAAAGTCTTTTTCATAGCTTCGTTCTATCCATTGAAGTACTTTCTTATCTAAATCATCTACTTCCTTATCTCCAATCGTCGAAATTACATTGCCTTCAATCAACTGTCTTACAAATTCAGTAACTGTCCAGTATTGGAATTCAATTAGTGGGTGCATACTAGGTATAATAAATTTCGATATTTAACACTTCTGTTTTATGTTTTGATTCTTAATTTAATTTACAATTGGAAATAAAAAAAATCCAATTTGAAATTCGGATCCAAATTACAAAATCCTTTATGAAATTTTCATCCTATTACCAAATTTGTCAATAAATAATCTGTGTCAATGTCGGTTGATTTTATTGTTCCGGTTTTAATAAGATGCGTTGGCATCATAATTGTAGATACTTTAGAAATAGAAACTATGCTCAGATCATAAATAAAGAACTATATTTAATATTAAATCTTACTAAAATGAAAAAAGGAAAGGCGGCGGATGAATATTATTTGTCGTTAGATAAAGTTAATGAACAAATCACTTCATGCAGCCAGTGTCCTCGTCTCCTACAACACATTCGTAAGGTTAGGGACAATAGGCCGCAAAGATATAGCGACCAAACATATTGGGCAAGACCTGTACCGTCCTTCGGTGATCCTAAAGCGAGATTATTGATAATTGGTTTAGCACCGGCAGCACATGGTGGTAATAGAACAGGAAGAATGTTTACAGGAGATAGCTCCGGGGAATGGTTGATGAAAGCAATGTATGAAACTGGTTTTGCTAATAGCCCAAACAGTGTATCTATTGATGACGGGCTGCTCCTGTCTGACGCATACGTTACCTCTATAGTCAAGTGCGCGCCTCCAATGAATAAACCCATTAATTCTGAAATTTCTAATTGTTCATCATTTTTAAGAAGCGAGTTAGATCTGTTAAAAAGTAGTGTGGTCGTAGTCATAACTTTAGGCAAAATGGCTTTTGATACCTTTTGCAAATTGAGTGAAGTAAAGGGATTGTTCTTTAAACACAATAGTGTTTACCAACTAGATTCTACAAAGACTTTGATCGTTTCGTATCATCCAAGCAGGAGAAATACCAATACTGGGACCTTAACGTGGCCCATGTGGATTCAAATATTTGAAAAGGCAAAATCGATTATCGAGACCAAGGCATAGGGACACTTCTAATAGTTAAGAACATATAAATCAATTATTGACCTGTTGATGATTTAACTCGAAAATAAATACATATCCACATAAATCTTTGAAAGCTACAAGAAGACAAAAAAATGATGAGTTCGAGTCAATAATAGATTCTTAAATCACTTATTTATTAATCCGTCATGATATTTTTCAAGTCGTTATTTACTTGGTTACCTCTATGAGTTTCAAAAAGCCCAGTAATTATCAAGAACCTGTATCGAATCTAATGATAGTTTTTATCCTAAAGGATATTTACGCTTAGCCCAATCTATGATAGATCCATCATACAGCCTTACATTAACAAAACCTGCTTGTTTTAGTTGCAAATAGGTATGTGCGGCTCGAATTCCAGAGTGACAGTAGCAGACTATTTGTTTGTCCCGGGTAATACCTAATTTTTCAAAATCTTGTTTTAACACTTCAACATCCTTGATCATTTTTCCCATGTCTCCTATGCCCTCTTCATAATTGTGTAGGATTGATCCAGGAATTCTTGCATGTAGATGCTCTTGAGGGGTGCGAGCATCTATAATTGTAGTTTCAGGCTTGTCTTTCTCTTGATAAATGAATTGTGCATCAGCTCTCTCAGTTGTTCTAACATGCGCAACAAATCCTCTGTCTGGTTTTGTCGCTGCATTCTTAGTTTCAAAATCTTTTGTAACGGGGTATCCACTTTGTAACCAGTTTTCAAAACCAATGTCTAGGATCTTTACATTGCTGTGACCAAAATAAATGAGTGTCCAAACTATTCTTGCAAGTGAAGGGTCTGGGTATTCACCATATACTATAACTACTTTGGTGTCATCAATACCCATGCTAGTAAATATTTGTTCAGCCACTTGGGGTGCAATTACCAAATAAGACCCATTTTCATCTGTTGATATCACCTTTTCCACACCCAATGGCATAGCATTCTTAATATGGCTGAATCTAAAGGGCATAATTCCCCTGGAATCAATTATTATCACATTTTCATCGTCTAGATGTGAAGCCAACCAATTGGCATCAATTATCATATTCATTTATAAAAAATCATGTATATTTGGCTAATCGTGTTATATTTCTTTAGTGCTTAATTTCTAAAATACTGGTATGATTTTTATGAGCTGTACAAATAGGTTTTATATGCGTTCTTACTAATTTTTCGTATAACCATGGCTTCAGGTAAATATGATGAAAAATCATTACCTCATCATGGTCTTCATCTGCATAAGAATACGCAGTTATTATATGGAGCTGAAAAAGCGGTAGGAAAAGGCGTAGAATTTATGAAAAATGTTAGACATAAGATGGATATTACATTTGATCAGAGAGCTCCTTCAATAGTAATTGAAATCCCCCAATACTATAATGGCTACGATGATATTCTAAAAAGGGGAGGAAAAATTAGATGTATCACCGTAATTACAAAAGAAAATCTGCAATATTGCGAGAAACTCGTGAAAACTGTTACTGAATTAAGACATTTGGATGGTCTTAAAGGGGGAATAGCTATTAATGAAACTGAGTATATGGCTACTACAGTCCTTCAAGAAGCACAGCCATTGACCGAAGTAATCTACAGCAATGTAGACGAAGTTGTAGCTCAGGGGCAATTTATTTTTGATACTTTATGGAAAAATGCTACACCTGCACAAAAGAAGATCAAAGAATTAAAAGAAGGGATCAAATCCTATGAAACAAGATTAATCACCGAATCTAGTGATTATTTGATAGAAACTGAGTTTGAGCGAGTGGTACGGAATTCTTCTGAAATTGATGTTTGTACATCTATTGACGGTTTAAGGATTAACAAGAATCATCTTATAGAATCCATAACGAATGCATTAACAAATGAGCGGATAAATACTCATAAACGAATAAGAATCCTTGTTGAGATAACTAGGGATAATCTAGAGATAGTTAAAGAATTACTAGATTTAGGAATACAAATTCGACATATCAAGGATATATCTTCTATTGACTACACTGTCACTAATTCGGATCTTATTATAGCCGTTAAAAGAACAGAAAAAAACGCTCCTAGCGACAGTATACTGTACAGTAATGATCCATCATATTTAGATCATTTCGCAAATGTTTTTGAAGAGCTGTGGAAGAGTGGCAAGGATCCAGAAAGAGTCATAAAATCATTAGAAGAGGAGACTGAATTATCGTTTATAGAAACCATCGATGATCCTGAGGAGTCAGTGAAATTAGTTCGTACTTTGATATCATCCGCTAAATATGAAATTTTGGCTATACTTCCTAATTTTAATTCATTTTTAAGACAAGTCGAATCGGGAATGATGGAGTTTATGAAATATGTCTCTCTATCAAAAAAGAATGTAAATATCAGAATCCTTATCGTAGAGGAAACTGATAATGAAATACAACACCAGATTTTGACAATATTTGACAAATTTAATGGGAAGATTCCTAGTAGTTCTAACTCTGATGAGATCCCACTGGAATTTAAATTCAAAGGTATAGAAAATTTCAAATTGAAAATTCTAAACAGCAAGTTATTTAGTGAGATAGGATTCTTAATTGTTGATAAGAATAAATCTTTGATAATCGAATCAAAGAACATTCCTTCGATTGATATGATCGAGTCTATTGGACTTTCATCCTATTCGAATAGTCGCCGGATTTCTAAATCATATGCATCCATATTTGAAGCTCTCTGGAATCAAGCTGAACTATACGATAAATTAAAGTTACAGGACAGACTACAAAAAGAATTTATTAATATTGCTGCACATGAACTTAGAAATCCGGTGCAATCATTGTTAGGATATTCTGATATCTTGATCAATACCACAGGAAATATCGAAAACTATAGCAAGTTTATAGTAACTATAAATCAGAGTACAAAGAGGCTTGCAAGGTTAATTGATAAAGTATTGAATGTTACCCAATTAGAAAATGAATTGTTGATACTAAATAAAGAATATTTTAGTTTAGAGAAACTTGTAGAAGAAATTGTAAGAGAATACAATAATAATATACATCTTTTAAATAAAAATCAATTAGAAATCCGGTACGAGCCCAGACCCATTGATTGCAATCATACTAATTCTGAAAACAGGAGAAATTTTGGACATGTATTTGCGGATAGAACACGAATAATTCAGGTTATTGCGAACATCTTAGAAAATGCGGTTGAATTTACAGATAGGGGGACAATTACTCTGCGATTAAATGAGAACAGGTCGACCCATGAGATTCTATTAACCATTAGTGATTCAGGGCGCGGGATAGATCCTGAAATTTTACCTAATTTATTCACCAAGTTCGTATCAAAATCACGCAAAGGAACCGGATTGGGTTTGTACATTTCTAAAAAAATAATCGAGACACATGAGGGAAAGATATGGGCTGAAAATTGTTACGATGGAAATAACAAGATTGAAGGATCAAAGTTTACGCTTACTTTACCATCAACAGACAATTAATAACTTCATAATTTACATTATTATCAAGAAATTATGGTTAACATACAAGCAAATAATCTGTTCCTATTGAATTTTGCTTAAGCCAATTCATGGAAATTTCGCCTAAGACTCAGATGAATTATAACAAATTGTAGGACTTCCTGTTTCGCATACATTATTATTTTAATAAATTGACTATAATGTATTAGAGTGGGTTAAACTTTGATTGGAATAGAATAACAATACCGAAGATAAAAATGAGATTTGTTCCCCCATTGACTAGGCAAGATCATTCCTTAGAACTATACGATATCTTGCTTTTCCCGCATCTAGATGCTCAAGGGCTTCATTAACTTTAGACAATGGATATTCCTCAACAAGTGGCCCTATCTGATGTCGTGTGCAAAATTCGAGCATACTCAAGATAACCGCAGGGCCCCCCGTAGGAGAAGCTCCTATCGATCTTTCATGAGAAATCAATGGAGACATCGTAGCCTTTACCTGGGGGACGGCTCCAACTATATGCAATTTTCCTCCTGGGGCAAGAGTATTGATATAGGCGTCCCAATTTAATTCAACATTTGCAGTTACAAGAATCATCTTAAATTTATTTGCCAATGAATTTAAATTATCAACATTATTTGAATTTATGAAATGATGTGCCCCAAAATTCCTAGCTTCTTGCTCTTTTTTAGGATTAGTAGAGAAAGCCGTAACTTCACATCCCCATGCATTGAGAAAAAGGAGCGCCATATGACCAAGCCCTCCTATTCCTACCACAGCAACGTGATCTGTAGCCTTGATCCCATTTTGAACTATGGGGTTAAATACTGTGATACCGCCACAAAAGAGTGGACCTGCTGTTTTGATATCTAGGTTATCTGGGAGTGGAAAAGCCCATAAGGCTTGACAGCGAACCTTGTTTCCAAATCCGCCATGTCTACCCACAATTACATCTTCTCCAATTAAACATCGGTTATGATAACCACTCAAACATTGTTCACATGTCTGACATGAACGAGATCTCCATCCGACTCCAACTCGTTGACCTTTTTTTAGATGAGTTACCATTTTTCCAACGGCTGAAATTTTTCCAACGATTTCATGTCCTGGGACAAATGGATATTTTGTGATCCCCCATTCATTCTTGAGCATGTGTAAATCGCTATGACAGATCCCACAATATTCAATATCTATATCGACTTCATCAGGTTTGAGTGGTCCTAGCTCATATTCAAAAGGCTTTAATTTTGATCCCGATCTAGTTGCAGCAAAGGCTTGGACTTTCATGGTACTAGTCCGTATGTATTGTATAAATAAATAATCATTTGTCTGGTTGAAACCGATCCTATATCATTAAGAATACAAAATTCTAGCAATTGCTTGGCATAATAGTATATGCCAGGCTAAATAGAACTTCATGTCCTAGATTATTTTTAATAATCATGTGTCTAAAATCTGTTAATTCATTGAAATCTTTAATTCTATAATGAAAAATAAAGGTGACATTATAATATATTTAGATATGTTATCTACAACGGAAAAAAAAATTTCTGACATAAAGACTGTAGGGATTTTGATATTTGACGACGTAGAGGTTTTAGATGTTGCTGGTCCATTTGAAGTTTTTTCGATGACGCGTCTTGATGAAAACAAAAGATATGAAACCTCATCACCATTTCGAGTTGTGCTGTTATCGGAATCAAAAACACCTGTCATAGCAATAGGAGGATTAAAACTAACTCCAGATTTTACTTTTGATGATTGTCCAAAATTAGATTTATTCGTCATACCGGGTGGATGGGGTACAAGAAGAGAAGTAAATAACCTTGTATTGCTCCAAAAGATATCAAAACTATCTACAATATCCACATTGACCGCATCAGTATGTACGGGATCGAGTCTAATTGGAAAAGCGGGACTTTTGGACGGAAAAAAAGCTACTACTCATTGGAGAACATTTAATTTTCTACGTGACTCTGCACCAAAGGCACAAATACAAACAGATGTGATTTTTACAATCGATGGAACTATATTTACTTCTGCAGGGGTTGCTTCAGGCATAAGGTTATCTTTATACCTTGTAAGTCATTTTTTTGGGACACAGGTTGGCAAAGAGACTGCACGTTTCCTTGAATTTCCATATCCAGAGTAATCTAGAGAGATAAGGGTTATTAACAACTTCCTAACATCGCCAAGGAGAATCCTAGGTTTTCTAGAGAAGAACTACACATATCAAGATCAGTTTATCAACAATCACAAGCTAGTTTGTTATTTTGAGTTATATGAAGGGTTTTCATTTAACTACAAAGTACTAGAATTTCAAACACTGTATTTTTTCATTTTCTAGTGGGGTGAACAACGGAATAAAAAATATCATGATTAAATAGCAAATCATCCAAATATGGATAAGAAAATGGAGAGTTCTTGGAGGAAAAGGGATACTGGTATAACGATAAGAATAATTATTTGCTTAAGTATATTGGCCTTTTTGTACATTATTTTTATCACAGTTTTGGCGTATTTTGGCCTGGGCTTTTTTCCAATAATGATAATTTCGGCAGTTTTTATTTTGGGCCAGTGGTTTTTTGCAGATAGAATAGTTTTATGGAGTACTGGAGCTAAAATAGTTACCAAGGAACAATATGGAAGCTTGCACTCTATTGTGGAAAATATAACATCAAATAATAATATGTCCAAGCCCAAGATTGCTGTGGTGAACAACCGAATTCCAAATGCGTTTGCTACAGGCAAAGGTCGTCGCAGTTCTGTTGTTGCTGTTACTACTGGATTGTTAGAAATATTAGATCAAGATGAATTAGAAGGAGTTTTAGCGCACGAATTAACACACATAAAAAATCGGGATGTAATGGTAATAACACTCGCTAGTTTGTTTTCAACCATAGCATGGCAAATGATGCAATTCGGATTTTTTGGAGGAATATATGGTGCCGGAAGGGATCGAAATAATGGAAGCTCTATCGTAATCATAATTGTTGTTTCATTAGTAACTTGGATAGTAAGTTTTCTGATAATCAGGGCCATCTCTCGATACAGAGAATATTCTGCTGATAGGGGAGCTGCCCAAATGACCCGAAAGCCTGCCAGCTTGGCTAATGCATTATTGAAAATTAGTGGAACTATGCATAAAGTGCCATCAAAGGAGTTAAAACACATAGAAGGCTACAATGCATTTTTCATAATCCCTGCAATTTCAGGTGACACTCTTACGCAACTCTTTTCAACTCATCCACCGATCGAAAAGAGAGTTCAGAAATTGCTAGATATGGAGTCATCCATGCGCCGATATTAATACTCATAAAAGTACATATTACAACAATTAGGGTCTCGAATTTGAACTAGTTCTTAATAAATTCATATGACTCTGTTGTTAGTCATGGGAATTGAACTCAGAATGACTGTAATCAAGGAACGATTAGTAATCATTGTTACCTTTGTTTTCCGACTAAGATTAGAGTTTATTCAGCCTGGCAATATCGGTACTACAAATAAGGATAGTGTTCCTTTATAAAATCCTGTGGACTATAACTCCACTTTTCCAAATTTGTTTGCCACGTTCTTATACATGTCTACTTCCTGCTTTGATAATGGTCTTATTTTTTTCATGGCATCATCGAAATGCTTCATATTTATTTTTAAATCCTTTGCTTGTTTCTCCGCCTCCTTGGAATCTGGATATTTGGTTATATGTTCTCTTAATGCCAACATGACTGCTGCAGATGATAATGAGGCTATATCAGCGCCTGTATATCCATCCGTTTTATCAGCTAAATCTTCAATATTGAAATCTTCACCTAACGGCTTCTTTTTTGTATGAATCTTGATAATTTGAATTCTTGATTCCCGATCAGGTGGTGGTACGTAAAGTATTCTATCAAATCTCCCTGGCCTCAATAATGCTGGGTCTATTATGTCAGGTCTATTGGTAGCTCCAATTACTACTACGTTCGTTAGTATTTCGAGGCCATCCATCTCGGTCAGAAATTGACTGATTACCCTTTCAGTTACATGGGAATCTCCATGATCTCCGCCTCTAGTTGGAGCTATAGCATCCAGTTCATCAAAGAAAATTATACATGGAGCAGCTTGTCTAGCTTTCCTGAATATCTCTCTTACTCCTTTTTCTGATTCTCCTACCCACTTGCTAAGCAATTCTGGCCCCTTAATACTTATGAAATTTGCTTCACTTTCATTTGCTGCTGCCTTTGCCATTAATGTTTTACCTGTGCCTGGTGGACCGTATAACAAAATTCCTTTTGGAGGGGTAGCATCAGCATAGGTAAAAATTCCCAAATATTTTAGTGGCCATTCAACAGCTTCCTGAAGCTCTTGTTTTATGGGGGATAGTCCACCTATGTCCTCCCATTTTATGTCCGGTACTTCTACAAACACTTCTCTCATGGCTGAGGGTTCTGTTTCCTTAATTACATCCATAAAATCCTGCATTCTAACTATAATCTTTCTTAAAGTATCAATGGGTATGCTTTCGCTGGAGAGATTTATATCGGGTAGAACTCTACGCAGGGCGCGGATGGCTGCCTCCCTAGCAAGTGCCTGCAAATCAGCTCCCACAAAACCATGAGAAATATCAGCTAGCCTTTGTAAATCAACATCCTTATCTAGAGGCATTCCTCTTGTGTGTATTTGTAATACCTCCAACCGCCCATCCCTGTTGGGAACTCCAATTTCGATTTCCCTATCAAAACGGCCTGGTCTTCTTAACGCAGGATCAATGGCATCTACTCGATTTGTAGCAGCTATTACCACTACTTTCCCTCTTGATTTCATCCCATCCATTAAAGATAACAGTTGAGCCACAATCCTTCTTTCAACTTCACCGGTAACTTCCTCCCGTTTTGGCGCTATTGAGTCAATTTCGTCTATAAATATTATAGAAGGTGCATTCTTTTCCGCCTCTTGAAATACATTACGAAGTCTTTCTTCAGATTCACCATGATACTTGCTCATTATTTCTGGTCCTCCAATTGTAAAGAAATTGGAATTTGTTTCGTTTGCTACGGCTTTTGCCAATAATGTTTTCCCTGTTCCAGGTGGACCGTGTAATAGCACTCCCTTTGGTGCTTCTACACCTAATCTCTTAAACAATTCTGGATGTCTTAGAGGGAGCTCTATCATTTCTCTAACCCTCGCTACTGCATCTCCCAATCCACCTATATCCTCATATGTAATTGATGCAGCCGTACCCTCTTGGGAAATCTGAACTGCTTTTGAAGACTCTTCCGAAACCACTATCTCAGTCGTATCATTAATTATGACTGGACCTGATGGGTGGGTAGAGATTACAACCAAATCTATTCTTCTACCCATTACACTTATGGGGACTGTATCGCCTTTAGTCATCAAAGTTCCATTTAGATATTCAGTGAGATATTCTTCTGCACCCATTATTCGCAGGGGTTCAGTAGGAGCAAATGTTATATCTTTTGCTATTTTTGATTCTACAACTTTGATTTCAACTAAGTCATTAATACCGACATCCAACCTATTTCGGATAAACCCGTCCATACGGATCAAACCTTTGCCTCTGTCACTCTCTTTTGCTGGCCAACTTAGAACGGTAGTCTTCCTACCAATTGATGATAATTCTAACGCATCACCGCTAACAATATTTAATGCTTCGGCAATATCGGGATCTACGCGGGCTATTTTTCGTCCAACATCTCGTTGTTCTGCTTCAGCTACCTTTAGGGTAGCGGTCTTGGATGACTTATTTATATCGTCAGCTTTAGAAGCCATGGTTTTGTAAAAACATAGTGCGATTTAAACGTAATTTTAGTACATTGTTGATATCTTGTCATCGGATCTTGGATATCCTGTATTGTGTGGATTGAAAACGATGACATATTGCCACTTGTTCTACCTACGAAGGTTACTCATCTTCACAGAAAACCAAAGATTTGACAAGTAAATTTTGTCTTAGCTCTAATATCCTTTTTATTTGAGGGTTTTGGGTCTGTGCAGTCTCCAAAGGTAATCTTAATTGACTGTCCCTATCCTTTTGCCTCGTTTAGCGGGACGTTCTAACATATTATACCTATTAGTATTGCAATTTTTATCTCATCTGAATATATATCATGGCAATACTTGTACATGTTGAAAAAGGTAATCCATGGCCCTTCGGATTTTGGTTGTTATATTTACAATCCACCTCTCCTAATGTCAGAATTCGAGAAATTTGCGTGTTTGTATTATGAGCATGAATTTTTAAAGCCTTTACGATCGAAAAGGTGAGAACCTCAAATTAGTGTTTTTACAAAATTAGTTTCTTTTACTTCGATCTTAAAGTAAAGGTGAAATGCCTCATTGAGATGCTCCATCATTAGGTATGGAAAAGAATAAGTGATAGCTGTCTTTAGGTAACTTGTATTGTTCACAAAAATCGTTATACTTCCTTTATTCTTGTTTTTTATCTCTTTTCTTTTCATTTTTCCGGTAGTCTTAGGACAAACAAATGTGACAAAAACCACCTTTCAAGATCCGAGTACAGGGATTACTTTTCAGTATCCATCAGATTGGAAAGTAACAAGTAAAGAATACGCTGATGCGATGCTTGGAAATGACGGTGGCATGGATAATGGGTTGAATCAAGATCCTAAACTTGTTGAACCTATAGTTTTACTACTTCCAGAATCTCTAGATGGATCTTCATTCCTGATATTGTCAGAATTACTTCCTTTCCCTGTACCTATTGAAAAGTATACCGATTTAACGAGAAATTCATTGCTCACGGATTCTACAATCAAATTGTCAGATAACCTTCCGATTTCACTTGGTAATATGAGCGGGTTAAAATATAATGTTACTTCTACAAGCGATCCGTACTTACAAACACAAATTTTGTTTGTTAATGATTCCAATGCGTTTGTTGTAGGCTATACAGTTGGGGAAACTGAAAAGTCGCAAAATATCATGGATATTAACTCTATGATTGATTCTTTAAGAATTGACTGACAATATACGCTCTACTTCTTTGTTCATCTTAGGAAATTATTTATAGAGAATTGATTCATATTGCATAATTGCCTTCCATACTTAGAATCAAACATCATTTCGTTTCATCATTTCAAAAATATTCGGACAAGGATTCTTTTATGTCGATATGTAATTTATTCTATCGTTGACGTTTTCTGAGATATAAACATGCAAAAAATTTTGATAATGGCTGATGAACCGATAAGGACCAAATTAGAAGAAAAATTAAGACGTCGGTTTGATGTGGAATCTGTTTCACCTCCTTTAGATGGCATATGCGAAATCAAAGTGCGCCTTCGTGGAAGCTGGATCACACTCTGTAGATTTTCACCAAATGAAAACTTTCACGATATAATAACGATGTTTAACGTAAATCATGATCTAAAATCTCGAACAACAAAACCGGTGTCGTAGAAACAAAGACGACTCTTGTTCTTATATCTTATTTTTCGTTGTTATATTATCCAATCCTTTTACTTACATATATGATAATGTCGTCTCATCTTTTCGAAAACTGATTAAAGCGATTTAAAAAGCTAGATCCACCTAACTCAGGATTCAATATGATACTCTTGTAATAAATAATACACAAAAATATGTCCGCACCTACTAGTTATAAGTCCCCATCATCGATCCTAATGATCTTACAGTATTTACAATAGTATTCATTCTTTTTAATCATATCCATTTTTCTATTGCAGCGGTTACATCTTGACATTTGTTCCTTTATAACTCGACGCTGAATCCTCTTCAAAACAAAGGGGATGACAAAACCTATCATTACACGCCCTACTACGCGTGATAATACGCCCCTTCTGGGCCTGCCAGAGTTTCCGTATTTTGCCATACTTCGATTTCACGTATATATGAGTAATTGGTATTGAATAATCTTTTGTTTCAGGGAGATTAAGAATTAGATTGAATATTATATGAACTTGTTTAATATTGCCTCTTAATCTATTCGTAATCCAATCTTGATAATGACACCTGTATTTACAACCTAAATTGTAGAATATCCAATCTGAATTATTCGTTCATAACATGGAGAAATAAATAGTCCTTCGCAAAGAAATATGAAGATAGACTTTCACAAAGCGCGTTTAAGCATGTTCGTGGCAATTGTAGCCTGCTCCTTGGCGCAGATCTCATATTTTTCAAAATCTGTTTCCAATACTGCGATATCTCATTGCTTACAATGACATACTCAGGACCAAGAAAATTGAATTTGTCTGCCTACGAAAGAAATTAGATACGATGGGTATCAAATGGCAAATTCTAAAACAAAGGTCGCACATATAGGATTTAAGCCTAAAACAATTCCTTCACTTTTATTCTATGAAAAATTCTAACCCACTATCTTAATTTCTGTGGTTGGCTGTTATAGCAGTTTAATGCTCCTGGTCAATAATGATGAATTGATTGTAATCAGAAAAATCAGATAAATTATTGTTACCATGTTATAGGAAAGAACATATCACGATCGATAGTTGTTTGCTATCTTCATGAATAAGACTACATCGATTCTATCCCAATGTTCCTTTCTATGTCAAATTCTCATCTAACCTGTTGATAATAGTGACTAGAATCTGCAAAAACAATCAAGTATGTATATATAAAATTGAAAAGATATATTACTTAGAAAAACTGGTTGGAGGGTGCTAATTATTACGAGGTCCTGGAGATATCAAGATATGCCAATCAGCGGGAGATAAAAAGTGCGTTTAGACGACTTGCAAGGAGATACCATCCCGACAGGAATTCAACAGTATCTGATGATATAATGAAGAATATTAATATCGCATTTGAAATTCTATCCGATCCAGGAAAAAGGCAACAATATGATGAATCTCTTGTTGGAGAGATTCAGAGAAAATTGGCCCGTTCTGACCAAAATCGTGAAGGTAACTCATCTTCTAATCAAGATAATTGGGAAGTCTATACTGTTTCAGATGACTTGAACAGTGAGACTGAAAGCTACCATAATAAAGTCGACACAAATTTTGAAAATAGATTAAATCCTGAAAATGAAGATGCATCGGTAGAAAAAGATAATACTTTCTTAGAAAGTAGATATCGCATAATTGTCGAGCCATCACTCTGCTTAGCATTCGGTAGTTGTGAAACGCTCGCTCCCAAGGTTTTTGTAGTTGAGAAGAACAGACGAATAAATCCAAAAGCAATAGTAATTTCAGAAACAGCCGAAGATTTCGAAACTATACTTGATGCAGCCAAAACTTGTCCTACTAAAGCAATTTTTATCATTGATAAGTATACAGGAGAACGTATTTTTCCATAGATTCTAATAGATAAACATCTAGATAATTGAAATGACTATTCTTTTGTCAGCGGTTTTGTAAGGAGAAATGACAATCTGTTTCAGCAAGTCTAATTTATACAAGAAAATTGATTTCAAACCAAAGAGCAACTACTGGTGGTGATTTGATTTGGTATTTGTTATCCATCGGATAATTTGTCTTCGTAGCTCCCATGGAATGTTGTTTTTCTTGCAAGTTTCCTTTAATTTGATTTTGGTAGACCTCCAAGTTAATTAACACCATTATATTCTACTAACAATAATCAATGAGACTTAATTTGTTCTAATTTCTGCTGCGAATAGACGTCATAAAATTATTTATCCTATAAAGTATTATGGTTGTTGAGGAAAAAGTTTTTTGAATGATGCTACTATGACTGGGAGAATTACCGCTGAATCTGCCGATCGAGACTTTATGCAGATAAGATATACTGATCTTATAGGCAAGTTTCTCGCAAAATACATTCAAATCGATAAAGAATTGATTCAGGATGTTTTTAGAAAGGGGATAGGGTTGGATGGTTCTTCAGTAAATGGTTTTTCAACTATAGATGAGTCTGATATGATGCTGTTTCCTGATAGGAAAACATTAAGGAAAATACCTTTGTCAAGCTATGAAATAATGACTGTTATTGCTGATGTTTATAATGGATTTGATCAGGGTAGATCTCGAAAAGATCCACGAAGCGTTTCACAAACTTTAGAGGATCACCTTGCAGTGAGTCAGATTGCATGTCAAATAGGTGCTGAAGTTGAATGCTTTGTATTTGATCAAATAATATTTGATATGGAAAAGAATAGTCATGCAAGTAATAATATAAACGGTCAGAATCGTGCAAAAGATGTTTCAATCCTATCTTCAGAACAATATGGAATTGGGAAATATCCTATACGTAAAAAATCTGGGTATGATGTTCCTACTTTTCAAGATTCTTTGATTGAGTTTAGGTTTGAGGTTGCTAATATATTGAAACAATATTATGATATCAACGTCACAAATATGAATCACGAAGTAGCTAGTAGTGGCCAAATTGAAATCAATTTTATGCATGATTACTTGACTCAATCCGCCGACAACGTTCAGATTTATAAAGATGTAGTAAGAAATGTAGCAAAAAAATACAACAAGATCGCAAATTTTATGCCAAAACCAATTTTTGATCCACTGAACAATGAAAATAGTGATAATGGATCAGGTATGCACGTAAGCATAAGTTTATGGTCAAAATCAACAGGTAAGAATGAGAACTTATTCTATGACGAGTCTGATAATTACGCCGAATTGAGCCAAACTGGGCGATACTTCATAGGCGGTATTTTAGATCATGCGAGATCATTATCTGCAATAGTGACTCCGACTGTAAATTCTTATAAAAGAATTATACCTGGATTTGAGGCACCGGTTTATATTGCATGGGCTAGGGGGAATAGATCTGCCGTAGTTAGACTCCCAGTCAACGAGAAAAAGAGTTCCAACTCAAAAAGAATTGAGTACCGGGCCCCTGATCCTTCCGCAAATCCATATCTTGCTTTCTCTGCCATAGTTGCAGCAGGATTGGACGGAATAAATAGAAAAATTGAACCAGGGAACCCAATTAGTGAAGACATTTACAAAATGTCCGACTCAAGGAGGAAGGATCTTGGAATAGGTGTTCTGCCTGGAAGTTTGGAGGAAGCGTTATCTTCGTTGAAAAGTGATTCAAATTATCTAAACCTTTGTTTTCACCATGATTTAATCAGTACGTATACTGATCTTAAAACTAAGGAAATTGTGGAAATAGGTAACGATGAATCAGTTATAAATCAATTCATGTTTTACTATGATGTCTAAGAATATTATTTCTTAATCAATTTCTTTCTCATCTTTACTATTTTTGCTATCCATGGAATTGAACACTATTTCATTTATATCTCTACTTAGGGTGAGTGGTAAACTCTAGTACTTCTTGTATTTAATGTCGATGCGTTCACCTTCTCTGTTCTTTTCTCAATAGGGATAAATCCTCAGTATTGTTGGGGTTCATATATACTTCTCCTCTAGTGGCTTCTTTGATACCGATAATAGGTTCATCACATTCCGGACATATTTGAAAATAGACAAAAATACTAGCATTTCTTTTATTTTTTCCAACCAGCGTATTACGCATGTTAGAATGAAATTGGCTCTGGCATGTGGGACATTCCATACTAATATTTTAATTTGGATCTTATATGTACTTTAACATACGTAGGAAATAACTTAACAGTTGATCAAATGGTGATTCTATTAAAAATATTTCGAACTGGATTCTTTGCTTTTTTCCCTAATACAACCTATCTTCTGAACTTCGTCTGTACACCCTATTATAATATCAGAATTGAATGATATATTCCTGCATAAATAGGAATACAAGAAGTTATCCGCATAATTGGTTATTCGCTTTCATTCTGTAGAAAATTTATATATATGACATGACTGGGTGGATGATGATCAAGGGTTTGAGACTAAAATTAGTGAACCTGACGAATACGCTATACTTGGAATTTCAGAATGTAAGAAATGATTAATAAGATAAATTGACTGTGTTCTCTCTTAAAACAATTTTAGTTACCAAATTTTGTCTTACTTTTGAATCTCGGATTGAAAATTTTCCGGTTTTGATCAATTGTTGATCCGAACAGTAATAATATGTCAATCCATGGTCTACTAATGTATGTCTTCACTAAAGCAAGTATTTTCTCTTCCTGTCGCCTCAATAATACTTGCTAGGACCATATACGCCGTAAATTGGTTTAATATTTCTTCTATTTTTTATCTCATTTTAGATGATTTTAGACAGGATGTTTCAATGCTGGGATTGGTAACTTCTGGATTTCTAATAGGGATTGGCCTTTTTCAGATTCCAGCTGGAATACTGTCGGCAAAATACGATGCAAAATTTATGATATTTTTTGGAACAATGTTGTTGTCTATATCTTCACTTCTTTCAGGGTTGAGTTCAGAGCTATATCAAATAGTAATTCTAAGATTTCTGGTAGGAGTAGGGATGGCATTTTTCTTTGGTCCTAGTGTCATTCTGATTTCAAAATATTTGGGGAAAGGATCAAGTGGGCTAGGTGTAGGGATTTTAAATTCCGCTCATTCGTTGGGTGGAATTATTGGAATATTCGGCTGGATCATCATTGCGGAGGCTCTTGGTTGGAGAACAAGTCTAGTAATAAGTGGAACTTTGGGAATACTCAGTGGATTGTTCTTGCTATATGCTCTACAGATAAAATATTATGACCGTACCAGTAATTTATCTAGCCATTCTTTTAAGGAAAAAGTTTTCATTTTTTTTAGATTCTTTAACCTGAACAGAGAAAACCGCGATCAAAAGGCTAAATTCACGATTAATTTTGATGACCTCAAATCTATCATGTTGAATAAACATATGATTTATGTGGGATTATCATTGCTTGGATTTCAAATTGCTTGGAATTTAGTCTCTACTTTCATCATTCTGTTTCTTAAAGTCGAACTTGATATTGCATCTTCAATTGCGGGTCTGATTGGGGGGTCAACGATGATTGTGAATGTTATTTTTGCTCCTTTTATTGGTAGAATTTATGATAAATTAACTCGAAAAAATAATTTCAATAATGATATATTATTGTTGCTCATATGTGGTATAGTTATTTCAGCAAATATAATTTGTCTTTCATTGCTTAATATTTATCTTTTGATACCTTCGATATTAATAATTGGAATTTTTATATCAGGAGGATTTGTAATTCCATATGCATTGGCAAGGAGAATAGCCTTGGAGAAACTTGGTTTACCTAAATATGAAATTCTAGCTGTTAGTTTTGTTAATGGGTTATCTTTACTTGGGGCTTTTTGGGTTCCCTTTGTATTCTCTATAGTGGTAAAATCATTTGGTTATTCTTTGGCATGGTTATTTGGCGGAACATTGGTTTTAGTATTCATAATTCCCATCATAAAACTCCGCAGCTAAATTCATGATCATTGGAGTTTCGAGTTGTTTCTCTCAAACTCGAATTTTTTTATGATAATAGGTGAGAGTTTTTATTGACTATTATCAATTATAAATCTAGAAACATTCTATCCTTAAATCACGCTTTAAACAATTTTGGATCTTCCAGTCCTCAAGTAATATCTGTGATAAGTTTTCCAGGTCTTGATGAGTTATCTAGAATTGTTGGAATATCTTTGTTTAGAAATATTCTATATCCTGACTTATCGATCATAGAATTCATGTTAGAAGTATTTTGGAGCGCTTTTTTTTCTATATAAGCAAAATCCTTCTCACAGTTAATATTTAGCTCGCTATTTTCTTCAAAATATTTATTCCTGACAAAATTCAAAACATCATTCCATGTATATGCCTTTATTCTTTCTATTGGTTCTCTAGACTCAGTAACGATTGTCTCGTCGTTGTATTCAAAAACTTCAAAGTAGTCAATCGACTTTTTACACTCTCCACAATAAGTCTTCTTACTAATTTGTCTACATTTTTCACATTGTAATATTATAGCCATATTAGAATATTATCAGATCTTGAGTATATTTATTAAATACCTACGGATGCGCTATCAGCGGTCACAATACAAGGCAAGTCTTATTTTTACATTGCAAACTATAATTTCTAATCTCTATTATCCGTACTTCTGGTTGTAAAATAAAGCCGAAAGGACTGGCGAATATCTCATGGGTATAAAAGTGCCTTATTCCATGTTCTATATTCATGTTAGGATGTACCGAAATAATCGGATATTCTGCTATGACTCTTTCTTGCTTTAATTATACTGCTATTTCCAATCCATTCATTTTTTGATATGGTTAAGTTATTACAAGCGAAAGATAGCGCCATGTCCAGTGTTTCAAATTTGTTGTAGTTCATTCTCAAAGCCTCTCTTATTCCCTCTCTTATCTGCCAGACTCCGACAGGGAGATTGTATTCTGGATGTATTTCTCTAAGGACTATTACTGATGCATTTCTTTTTTGATAATGTAGGAATTCAATGACAGCTAACCTCGCAGCAAAATAAGATCCCCCTATTTTTGGATAGTTCTTCAGACCACTTGGATCCTCGGTATCTGTTTCTATCTTCGCATCTCCTTTATTATCTATCCATGCTTCATGCATTTCAAAACTCCATAATTCATCTGGAATCAGGACTATGGAATAATAATTCCCAAAATGAACGTACTTGTAGATCCTAATCTGATCGAGTGACTGAAAGGTTTCAGTTTTTTTTATTAAGTTTAATGAAATTGTTTGATCAATTGCAGAGATGCTCCATTTGGTCGGTACGAGTTTTCTGTTTTTTTTAATTCCAATCATTCCTAAACTTAGGATTTTACTAATTCTACTTATCTCAATTCCTTCTTCGTATAAATAGTTGATTGCTTCCTTTGCTCTAAAATCAAAATCATAAAATGCCTTTTCAATTTTCTTGTCACTAGAAATATCTGACGGTAGCTTTATACTCTCTAATTCTGATGCCAGCCCGAATTGGACCGTGTCAGAATCCGATGTCGCCCTTGATGAGATTTCTTCTAAATTCAATTTGGGTTTTCTCTCAAATGCAACTTCTATTTCAGTAGATCTAGTTGCCATAGTTAATTCCTGAAGGGATTGCATATAACGATCAGCATTCAAATTTGTTTTTACATGCATTGAATGTGTGCCCCTAATTAGAGATAGCTTGTATCTTACTATTTCTTCAATGGACTTTCCTGCCCATTTTTCGGGACGATCCAGTATTGATGAATCGGTTTGCAATGGTGAAAATAGGGGTCCTACTTTTACTTTTGGATATGAGTAGCTACTAACGAATACGGAGGGTGGAGATTCACCTGAGATTTTTTCTGAAAGGTTATCAAAATTCGATCCTAAGATCTGTTTCCAACCTTCTGTTATGTGTTTTTTTATCTCCTCGGTGTTCCTTCCATACATTCCAGATTGAATCTATTTGTTAATGATCTTATTTGAATTTACATCCTACAATGATGGAACTAGAATTGATAGATCGGGAAATTTGTTTAGAATTACGAAAAGTCTATCTTGATGTAATTTGAGAGTAATTTATTATTTCAATTTTTTGAGCAATTCTGACACAGGCAATGTATTCAGGATATCATTTCTTCCTGCCCATCCTCTTCTTGCTTGTCCTATTCCAAATTCCAAAAATGCATAATGCAGGGGGTGATGAGCATCTGAATCAACGACTAATTTAACATCATTCTGTATTGCCATTCTTATGTATTCATCACGTAAATCTAACCTGTTATAGTGCGAATCAATTTCCAGAATTGTGTTAGTTTCTTTTGCAATTGTCATTAATTTCGGAATATCCACGGGATAACCATCTCTTTTATTAATTATTCTACCTGTTGGATGAAAGACGATATCTACACTTGGATTTTGGGCCGCTTTAATTAACCTATTTGTTTGTACATCTATTGGTTGAGAAAAATTAGTGTGAATTGCAGCACCTACTATGTCTAATTTATCCAAAATGTTGTTGGGAATATCTAATGAACCGTCGCTAAGGATATTTACTTCTGCTGAAGAAAGTATTCTAAAGTCACCCAAATTCCTGTCACCTTTTATTCTCTTCTTTTCATTATTGCTTGTTTTTCTATTCACCTGTTTTTCTTCATCATGTTTATTTAGATCCACAAAGAAAGTACCGCTCTTTATTGAATCATTAAATTCTTGAATCTTATGTGCTTGGTCGAGTAACTGTTGCTCATCTAATCCTCTAGCAATTCTTAGGCTTTTTGTGTGATCAGTGATGGCGATATAATCAAGATCAAAATTAGTCCTTGCAAAATAAGCCATTTCTTCTATTGACATTTTCCCGTCCGTACTGTTTGAATGTACTTGCAAGTCTCCTTTTATATCGCCATACTTTAGCAATCCTTTCATTTTTTCCTGCCATTCTTTTGACCCTTTCTTTGCAATCTCTATTTCTCCTCTATTTTCCCTCAATTCTGGAGGGATCCATTCCAACCCTAATTTATTGTACAACTGTTCTTCTGATTCACCTGATATTTTTTGATTGGATTTATTATCAAATAATCCCCATTCATTTAAGCGAAGTGCATTGGACTGTGCTAATCTTCGCAATGCTATTCCGTGTTCCTTACTTCCAGTAAAATATTGTAATGCTGCTCCATAACTTTCTTTAGGAACGACCAGTAAATCGGAATCTAATCCATTATTAAGTTTAATGAATGCTTTGGTATCACCTTTGCTTAAAATTTCTTTAACTTCGGGCATATTTACGAAAGAGTTAATTACTTTATCTGGATTGTCTGAAACTACCAAAAAATCAATATCACCTATGGTTTCCCTCATTCTTCTAAAGGATCCTACTGCTGTTACAATTGAAACGTTTTCCAAATTTGTTAAGTATTTTTCAATTTGCTTTACCAATGGATAAATATCTCCAAGTAGATGCCTTTTTTTGCCTATGTTGTGTAATTCAATTCTCTTTAGTATTCTTTCTTCTTTTTTTTTAGAAATTCCTGAGATCCCGTTTAACTTTCCTTCTCTAGCAGCTTTTTCTAAATCACTGAGACTTCTCACGGGTAACTTGTCGATTATTACTCTCAAAGTTTTGGGACCAATTCCTTCTAAGCCTACAAAATCGTCTACCTTTATGGGGTATTTCGATTTTAATATTTCGTAATATTCGATCTTGCCTGTTTTAATATATTCTTCTATTTTTGAGGATATTGCTTTACCAATGGAGGGAATTTGTAATAATCCATTAATTCCTCTTTCCTCATAAAGGGATGTAATACTTAGCGGAAGGTTATCAATTTGATCAGCTGCTTTAATATATGCTCTATTTTTGAAATTTAGATTAGTCTTATTGTTATCAATATCATTATCCAACTCCAGGAGAAATGAAATCTTACGAAGTATATCAGAAATCTCAACGTTTGCAAGTTTCACATTATAACTCATTCTCTGGTATTCATTAATTTTCTCATCGTTTTGTTTTGGTAATTGGGTGTTCTTAGAAGTCGGTGAAACAATAAGAACCAGCAAACCTCATTCATTCATTCATTTGACGGTCCTAAATTTTTTACTCCAATACAATTTGATCAAAATATTGTATCACTAGGTGACAATAATTGTAAGTTTTATAAATCTTGTTAGAATATATGTAGAATATGTACAAATAGACAAAGAAATATTGAAAGTTTATTACAAAATATATATATTTAGCTGGATTTCTTAAAAAAGAATTAACTATGTTAGTCGAATCTTTGACCATTGGGATAATCATAGGGATTTGTGGACTTGTGACTTGGTTAGTGAAGAATAAATTTCAACCAGAAATTGAACGTGATATACAAGAACGTGAGCAAAAGACCTTAAAATATGCTCGAGAAATAAGAAAAAATCCGTTGAAGTAATATTATTTTATTTTAATAGCATATTCAGGATTACTGAATATCAATCCATAGTTAAAATTTTTTTGGCCTGATTTAGTTTTTCAAATAATTCTTTAATGAACAAATCGGCAAACTTATCAAAATCAATTGTTCCAAATTGCTTCTTGTAATCTTCTTTGCGTTTTTCATATTCTTCTTCAAGCCACAGAAAATCTGCTTCTTTCAATCTTATAATGAATTTATTAGTTTTAGCTTTGGATTCAAATACATTTATCATAAAAATTCCTGCAAATTGTGTAAAATTTTTTAATTTATACCTTCTCATGTAGTCCTCTTTATGAATTTCATAGTTTTCTTTTAGCCATGTTTTTACATCCATCCTAATTGTCAACGAAGTGTAAACTCCTGAAAAATCTACTTTCAGATTATGCATTTCAACCGAGTAATGACCACGTTTGATTTCATTCATCATGATTATTAGGGCACTTGGAAGAAACATTCCTGGGTAATATTCATCTGTGGAATTCTGTAGTTTGTTTAGTATAGATGGTTTCAGCCCGATAGTTGCATAACCCTTCGTAGGCATCATTTTTATTCACTTTGGTATGCTTATTAACTTATTTTGAAAAAAGGGTAATAAAATAAATGGTGATTTATTTTTCGCTAGTCGGGGGTACATAATTCTTCAGGTCTTCACCATTGACAACGTCTTCCTCGGGGGGTACATAGTCTACAACTCCGGATCTCTTGTATCCTGGATCCTTCTTCTGTGTAAGCAATGCTACGATTATGAAGAGAACAAACGATACAATGGGTGGTATGAAAGTATCTATTCCTGCTAACTCTGGTGGCGTAATATAATACAATATCAATCTTAGGCTGGACCCTACCACAATTGATGTGATTGCAGCAGGCCAGTTTGCCTTCTTCCAAAACAGACCTAATGTAAGTGGAGCCCATAATCCCGCAAATACTATATCAAATGCAAGTACTAAGTAAATGCCTGGACGAGGGATTGCAGCTCCGAGGAGAAGCCCTGAAAGCATTACTGGTATCGTTACACATCGAGTTAATATGAGCATCTTTTTATCCTCTATTCCGGGTTTTTTGAACAATGATCTAATGATATCTCTTTGTATCAGGTTTCGCGCTATAACACTTGAGATCGCAAGAAGACCGCCGTTAGCAGTTGACATCGACGCACCTACGACTCCCATTAGTAAAGCAGCTCCTATTGGAAACGGAAGGAGATTGATAGCAAGTAGAGGATACACCGTGTAGGGATCTTCTATGCCGGGCATCATGTATAACGCGATTATTCCCATCATGCTTGTAGGTACAATAATTGAAATTGTTAATAATCCAGCCATGAATGCACCTCTTCTAGCTGTCTTGCCATCTCTTGCTGAAAATACCCTTTCCATAAAATCAAGTGCTACTACATCCCCAAGACCCAATGCTATTATTGCTGACCAGTTTAGCAAAGCACCGTTTTTAGGATCCGTTAACCCAGATAAATCCAAATAACTCTCTGGCGTGGCAGACAAAATAGTACCTAAATCCACTCCTCCAAATCCAAAGGCAAAATACAGAAATGCAGCCCAGAATGCTCCGATAGTTAAGTACACTTGGAAAATATCTGTGTACGCGGAAGAAAATAACCCACCCGCAAACGTATATACCAAAACCGCCATTGAAACAATTAGCATACCCCAGAAAAGTGGAATATGCAAGACTGTTGATAGGATAAATCCACCTGCTGCAAAATTTCCTGCAACTAATATTATGAAACTTAAAGACAAAAGTACGGATGACATCCCCTCTGCACCAACACCATATCTTCTATAATAAAAATCTGGAAGGGTAAGCATAGACATTTTGTTTACCCTTTTCGCATAGAAAATACCTGTTATTATCAAACAAGAAGCCAACCCAATTGGTATCGCGGCTCCCGCCCAAAAACCAAATTGATAAACAAGCGCCACGTTACCCAAAGAAGAGTTGCCATCAATTGATTGCGCTGAAAGCATTGTTCCTACAAATATTAACGGTAGGCTCTTTCCTGCAACCATATATCTTTTGCTACTTTTTTTTACCATCATGGAAGTTAATACTCCCACAGACAGGACCAGTCCCATGAACGAGAGAACTGCTATACCGTAAGCATCAATGAAAACCAATGTTATTGGTATTTAATTAGTAAATATATAAATATTATTAATTTATCGACTACTATTTTATTTGATTCCTTTTTGATAAATAATTTCGGAAACATTGATTAAAAAAATGAAATTTACTGATCTATATACCCTAGGCCTATTAATTTGGCTTGTTATTCATTAAGTATGGTTGTTTCACTCTGATTAACACATGATATATTATGGGAAGAAAAGACGTAACCTACGTCGAACGTAATTATCATGAAAATTAAGCATAATATTTTCGGTTGTCGAACTTTTTCTTAGACGTAGTTTACTTAACAATATTTATTAATTATTCATAGATATAATAATTAGATATCATATGGGAATGGAATTTTATGGAGATTCTTACAAGGGAAATGACGAACCCATTTTTGTTGGCATACCTACATTTCTAAAACTACCTTATGTCAAAAAAAATGAAGAATTGAAAAAGATAAAGCCTGATATAGCAATAGTAGGAGAACCTTTCGATTTTGGAACCACAATTAGACCAGGTACTCGTTACGGCCCTAGAGCAATACGAGCTGCATCTACTGTTCCTTCTCCGCCTTATGAACACTTTAACATTGAAACTGGGGTCGACCCGTTTGGAGTCTTTAAAGCAGTTGACTACGGTGATGTTAATATCTCTCCAGGGGATGTCATTGAGTCTCATAGACGGATGACTAATAAAGTTAAGGAAGTTCTCGATATAGATGCTATACCGATAATTTTGGGCGGAGATCATTCAGTGACCTTTGCAAACGTTCGGGCGCTTTCTAAAAAATATAAGAACATTGGAATGATCCATATTGATTGTCATGCTGACTGTGCGCCGCAAGGACTTTGTGGATTCAAATATGATCATGGAGCTCACATTAGACGAATCATGGAATTGGGATGCCTTAAGGGAAAAAATTATACTCTGATAGGCCCTAGAGGGTATTGGCCAGGACCCGATCTGTACAAATGGATGGCCGATCAGGATTTTCAGTGGTTTACGATGCTTGACGTGGAGGAACTAGGTATTGCTCAGATTGCCAAAGAGGCTGCGGATAGGGCAAACGACGATGTTGATGCTGTGTATGTTAGTTGGGATATTGACACTTTTGATCCTGCGTACGCACCAGGAACCGGTGAACCAGAGCCTAATGGTCTCACTTCAAGGGAGGGGATGAAGCTAATGAGACTATTATCAACTTCTTTTGATCCAGATAGATTTGCATTCGATCTTGTTGAGGTTTCACCAACCTATGATGTTAGTGACGTTAATTCCTATAATGGAGGTATCACATCTGGGCTCGCAAATCGTTTGATAGTTGAATTAATGGCAGGGTTATCTTTGACCAAAAAGGGTGAATCCGAAGGAAAGCCTGTACGACCCAAATTTTATCGTGGTAAAGGAAATACATACGATTTTGGAGATGGTCCTAAAGCAAAGATACCCAAAAGAAAGTAATGCTCCTAATCAGAGTACGTTGCTTTTCTTCACATCAAATAATCCATCAAAATATTTTTTTGAGAGATGAATTAGATGAGACTATATTTTTTAATACATTCAGGATTATTGAAGCAAAAATTAAAAGACAATTAAGAATTAATCTAAATGAATCGATGTGGTTTTATTGCGGATGTATATTACATCAGTTATTTTTGGGTACAGATATAGATGAGATCAGGACAAATTTATCTAGGATACTAAGTGAAGAAATGGTCATGATAGGAGTAGTGGAGTTTATGAAAAAAATTGAAATTGAAATAAGAATTGGTACGGATCATGTTATTTCCCATCATATAAGATTGATAAAGCCTATATTGACTAGTAAAAATTAAACAACAATGCATCATATCCTGTTTATTTTCTAAAAATTGTTGTTAATTACTGAAAAAAATTTCAGAGATCTGCCTTTGATACGTTCGTCTATGACCTCAACATGTTCCACATTTTTGTATCTCTCTAATTAATAAAAAATTAATAATAGTGGTGTTGAGGCCTTTGTTGTTTTCCTAACCTATCAAAGTAATGATCATGTTTTTTGTCTCCACCAGCATGTGAGTGCTCTGTCCCATCCTCATGAGTATGAGTGTTCATTAGTGGTTTTTTGATAATAATATCATCTATATTTATCAAAAGCCGGCTTACTTCTACGGCTGTATTGAGGACTTGCTCTTTTACAATCGTAGGTTCGATTATATCCCAATCTAGTTGAGATATTTTTCTTTCGTCTGAATCAAGTCCAAACCATTTGACTTTATTAGTATTAAAATTCTGAGATAGATTTAGTCTAAGTTGAATAAAAGCATCCATCAAATTCAACCCTGAATTTTTTGCAAGAATTAGTGGAATTTCTTCTAATGCTTCGGAGAATTTAAGTAAAACTATTTGCTCCATTCCTTCAATCGTGTTAGCTCTTTTTCTTACTTGTTGTGCCATTAACGCTTCGCAAGATCCACCTCCTATGACAATGGATGGATGTTGGACAAATCTACTCAGACTGGTAATAGTACTTTGAATTGCGCGATGATATTCATCTAACATCATTTTCGAATTTGCTCTAATTAAAATTGAGACTGTTTTAGGATTATTACATCCCTCTACAAATATCATCTTATCAGTCCCTATTTTCTTCTCGTATACATTTTTGGCATATCCTACATTACTTTGTATGTTTCCGACATCCAATTCCTTTATCAGGTTTCCACCAGTAGCTTTCTCTAGCCAATGAAGATCATTCTCTTTTACTCTTTTGACTGATATTATTCCAAACTTGGCCAAAAGATCTTGTGCCACCAAGTCTATCCCTTTACGGTTTATTACTACATTTATACCACTATCAATTATTATTTGTATTTTGTCTCTCGTGATGTTATTTTCTTCCTTCCTAAATAGATACATATGTTCTGGACTATTGATAGATAATTGGGACTCTGTTTTTGTCGTTCTTGTCTGCAGGTCTTCGTCTAATAATAGGATTCGTGCATTCTTGACAAATCTAGGCATGAGATCACTATCTATTGATTTATCAATCAGTACCCCATCAATCAAAATACTCTCTCCTAAATTACCAATTTTTTCCTCAATTTTTATGTCATCAGCCTCTAAAAGGTAGTTATTATTTGAATATACCGTATTGATCGCATTAACGGTAATTTCTAAAATATTGTTTAATTCGGATTGCGGATCAGATGAAAGCCTGACTTTTGTTCCTAGACATGTCCGTGCGAGTTTCTCGATGATTGCCATATCCTTGCTACTTACTTTTCTTGCAATATTGCGCAAAGTCTCTAGGGAACATTGAAGCCCTTTATCGTATCCGTTAACAATAGTAGATGGATAAATGTCCATCGCTAACATCTCTTGTGCCTTTTCCAAAAGTGTAGTGGCAATTATAGCAGTTGTTAGTGTCCCATCTCCCACTTCATTATCTACAGTATTAGTTGCATCAATTAACACCTTAGCCGCGGGGTGTTGAACATCAATCTTACGGAGAAATGTGGCACCATCTTTTGTACATGTCGATTCACCAATTATGTCAATATAGATTTTTTCATTTCCTAGAGGACCATAGCAACTTTCAATTAGAGATTTTATCAGTTGAGCGGCATGAATGTTATAACTCCTAACTTCTTTGCCGCTTGTTCGCTGTGTATCATTAGGGATTAGTTTAGTATGGGACATATCTTGTTATTATTCTTGGAGTTTATATATGGTAACATCAAAAATGTATTTTACAAAAATTTGTAATTCACTCTGAAAATATAAAAGTAGATTACGTATTCGTTTTTTGGAACAAATGTGTAAATTCCCCTTTTTAGCAATACTTTTTTATAGTTATTAATTATTAATTCCTTCATGCCAACTGTAACATCTAAAGTTGAAATTGAAAATGCTTCAAAGAATGCAATAAATGCCCTCTTTGGACCGAATGTTGAAAATTTTAGAATACGGGAAGTATTTCCTTATTCTGAGGATCAAATTGTAGCCCACAGCGAACAAATGGACGAGACGTCTCAACCAAAAGATGGATGGGATATTCAGGTTACATTCTTGTTAAACGGTCTTCAATATACAGTGGATCTCATCATTCATGAAAAAGATGGACAGGTAAGTTATTCTAGGGTCATTGACAAAATGGTTCCTCTCTGATTTGTAGATGCTATTTAAGAATATTTTATTGGCTTTCGATGGCTCAACAGCTTCCTCAAAGGCAGCAGAATATGCAATCTACCTGTGTAAATTAGAAGGATCGCCACTTACATTCTTACATGTCCTTGATCATATTAAACAAGGCGGGGTCATAGGGTTGAGAGCGCGATACGGTGACACTAATTTGATTGATGGATATAAAAGGGCAAGAACACAGGACGCTGAAAAATGGATAAAACCAATTCAAGAGAGGGCTACAACAGAGGGTATTAAGAGTACCATTGCTATTTTAGATGATGAAAAAAATTCAAAAGTAGAAACAATTGTTCAATTTATACAAAAAGATAACATTGATCTAGTTATTATGGGTTCGAGAGGATTATCAAAATTTAAACAAATGTTAGTTGGAAGCATCGCCTCAGGAATAATCAGTCATTCCAAATGCCCTGTGTTGGTAATCCGATAATTATTTACCTTTTTTTAGATAGTTTAGGATTATTTCTTTTACAAAATCATTTACCTCATAACCCTTCTCTTTTGCCTTTTCCTCTAAAGAGTTCCACAATATTCTATCCTTTTCTTTAGAAGGATTAAAAACTAATCTTACTGTTAGTAGTCCTTTGGGAGCGCCCCTTTTTATCCCTAACCGAATGAGTTCTTCTTTTAATGCAGCGGGCTCGATATCTGCCAAGTTTATCTGAACCTCAGTCGGCTGTCTTGCTATTTTTATACCTTCATAAAGTGTAATTTCACAATTTTCTATTTTTTCCTGAATCTGATTTGGAAGGGTAAGAATGCTTAGCCATTCACTAATTGTGCTTTTTGGTAACCCGTATAAGCGAGATACCCCTGTGATTCCAGACTTTGTCGATTCTACCAGTTTTTTTACCATTCTTGCCTTTTCTAAAGGGGAGAGATCTTTTCTTATTAGATTTTCAAACAGAGAGGCTGCCTCTGCCTCTGCACCCTTCAATTTTGTAATAACTGCTGGAATTTCCTTCTCTCCTTTATTGTGGAGGGCTAAAAATCTTCTCCTTCCGATAAGTAACTTATATCTTTTAGTAAAATTGTCAAATCGTACCACAACCGGTTGGAGTAATTCAAATTTAGCTAGATGTTCTTTCATTAACTGATCGCTTGAATCTTTTCCAAATGAAAAATTCTTGCGGACATTTTCATCTGCTACATCGATCAGGTCAACCGGTATATTCTTGATTTTCAATCCTTAATACTTGTGCGCCTTTTACGTTATTATTCATTATGGTTTGAAGCCTTCAATTTGACAATTTCTTTCCTAATCGTATTATACGCATCCATCTTACGCCTATATTCGTAATTTACGGGATTATGAACAAACCTTATATTAATTAAAATTGATAGTAAGTGATGCAAAGTCATCTCAAATCAGATGAAAAACTTGATCATTATGATGAATTGAGTAAAGCGACTTTTTTATCTTACTTTATATCTTTATACATTTCTACTATTGAACAGAAGAATAGGAACGATAGTATTTCGGTTAATGAAATTTATGATTTTATTCAAGATTTACAAGACGAATTGGATTTCAAAGTTCCTCATGTTGAGAAAAGGGATATCAGTTTGTGTTTTTATATTTTAGACAAATTGGGAGTATGTAGTTGTTTAAAATAAATGCAAACTATTTTAAGAATAGATACAAAGATGTTGGTAACGAAAGTTCGATTACAGATCAAACCATCAGTCTTGGAGAACTGGTAAGGTATGGGGAAAAAGAGGCCAGTAGGAATAATTTTGAAAAGGCTCTAGATATTTTTGATAAGGTGATAAGGCTAGATCCCACGTTTGATTCTGCTTATGGTGATAAGGCCCTCGTATTTGACAAGATGGGAATATTGGACGAATCTTTAAAAATGTATTCTAAGGCATTGGAAATTAATCCAAAAAATCGGATAACGTGGCATAATATGGGTTTAACCCTAATCAAAAAGAAAAGAGTGGATGAAGCCATTAATTGTTTTGATAAGGCTATTTCTATTGATAAAAATTATTCCAAGGCCTGGTATAACAAAGGAAGATGCCTTGAGATGCAGGGAAATTTGGAAAATGCGCAGATTTGCCTAACTAAAGCCAAAAAATTAGATCCATTCTTGTTTTCTAAAGTTAAACTAAAATAAAAACTAAATAATACTTCTTTTTAGTTACTGATTTGTTTATTGAATTTTGATCATATGCTCTGTTCAATTTGTTACTAACTAAAGTGCATAGGGGATGATAAAAGTAGCATCTATTGAACCATGATTATTAATGTGTGTAAATAGAATTAGTAAAGTTTAATTTAGGGATTATGTATCTATTTTCATGAAAGAAATCAATGTTTATATTCGACCGAACGATCTTTCGAAAGTGACTGATATTCTACAAAAGCATAAGTTGGGTATTACCTTTTTTGATATCCAGGGAACTGGTAGAACTCCACGATCTACCTCCGAAATTATTCATTCATATCAAACCGGTAGGACCACAGTACCTAAATTTATAGGACGTGTGCTTGTGATATCCATAGTTTCGGACTCGATTGTTAACCAAATCATTGAGGAAATAATGAATAGTTTTGATAAACAAGACGAACCATACGGCGTTCTCTTTGTAAAAGATGTGACTAATGCCTATGAATTAGGGACTGAGGTAAAAGGGAATGAAGTTCTAGTTTCCAAATGATCTAATTCTAGCACTAAACGATTTTTTGAAAAAGGATTTGCGTTTCCAAAAAATCTTAATGTCTTTTTCGGGCATCTTGATATCAACTAACAATCTTCCTTCTTATGTTGATTACTCTAAAACATTAAATCCGATTTGAGCAGTACCTATTTACGGTATTATTTGAAGTTTAGTTGATTAGCATCGGGATCGTGGTGATAAACATTTAATATTTGTCATGGGATCTAACACGGATCGATCTCAACCAATAATAATCGGCCTTGATTATTGACAAGGATTGACCAAAGAAATAGCAGAAACTGAAGCTTGGAATATTATCAAGCCTATGTGTAGAGAACTTGATGAATTGATAATTAACGGGAACCTGAAGTTTTTGTCAGGACTTCAAAATGAAAATGACGGGACCTATAAAATAAACCTGCGGAGCAATCATTTGCATTTTGCATCGCGAGGATTAAAGGATAGTATAGGTGATATATCGTATGAGACTGGTAAAATCAGAATTGGTATGCGAGCTAATGGAATTCCGATAAATATATTCGTTGAACTGTTTTGATATGAGGATTTTTTGTTATATACATGGGTCGGAATAATGAAACATGATCCTTAATTCTTGATTCTTTGTAGAATATTTAGTGTGGGGACTCACCTTACTGAATATGGGGAATTTCATTTCAACTCATAATTTTTCTTACATGATACCCAGCTGTACTAATGGGAAACCGTGGCAATTGGGGAATCTATGGTTCATGCTCTATTCGGGATAATTTGACTGGTTCTTCTTTTCAATAGTATCATGCAGGGGAAGGATATCATAGAAATTATGGTTGCGGTAATAAAGATGAGATCATACGATAATGGAGAAGGAAATGATTCTCCCCCAATGCCGACTACTGACTCTTGAAAAGCTTGCATATAAGTTGAGGCAATTACTGGACCTATGGAACTTCCCATTAAGACTAGTACTACTGATATCCCGATCGAGACTCCACTATATTGATGGGGTGTATGTTGTAATGTGATATTAAAAGCTCCTACTTGTGTCAATGATAATCCTGCGGAGATTATTATCAAATTTAGTGAAATTAAAAATTCACTTGTATGAAATACAAATAAACTGGCAAAACCAATTGTAGTCAAAACACTACCTACAACAATTGGCTTGAAATTTCCTATTTTTGATACTATAAACCCAGAGGAAGGAGCAAATATTAGGAAAATTATCATGAATGGCAATTGAACCATTGCACTATCCATTGCTTCCCCGCCAAATCCAAACGGTATTGGGCTAGTAACCAAAATTGGTATGGTTTGATAAATCATAAACATTGTGATTCCAAAGACTAAGAGGATAATATTTGAGGGAAGCAAAATCCTGTCTGATATTAATTTGAGTGGTATTAACGGATCCTTTGCCTTTCTTTCAACGATTACAAACGCTATCATTGAGCAAATCGTCAGTGTAACAAGTGACCCCAGAACGATACCATCAAACGATGTAAAGTTATTGGATTCGCTATTTATGTTAGCAAAATATGTTAAAGTTAATAAGAAAGCTGAAATTGATAATGCTAGCGACATTGCTCCCTTAATATCGATATGATGTTTGATTTTCTTACCACTAAGATTACTTTGATCTAACTGTACATTTTCCTTTTTGGGTCGGTTGAACTCTAAATTTTGTTCACCATCATCGTTGATACTTACTGTGTCATCGTCCTTTATTCGCTTCTTGATTATGATCCAAAGTATGATTGCCACTGGTATTATCGTGAAAAACGTAGCCTGCCATCCAAAATTTTGGACTATTGTCCCACCTATGGCCATTCCAACAACTGATCCTGCAGCAAACATCGAACTGAAAATTCCTATCCCAATTGCAATCTTGGACATCGGAAATTGGTCTCTTATGATGCCAAATGCTATAGGAAACATTGAAATGCCTATCCCTTGAATGATTCTTGCCAAAACTAAAGTGTAAATATTTGTTGACAATCCTCCTATGGCGATCCCTATAATATAAATAATAAAAATCACAAGCACCATTTTCTTCCTGCCGTATATGTCTGATAATTTTCCTGCAATAGGCGTCATGACTGCTCCTGAAATTAAGTAGGCCGTCAGAATCCATGACGAGGTACTATATGAAATATCAAAATCGCTAATTATATCACTAATAGCTGGTAAAAGCATGGTTTCTCCATACATCGTGATCAAAATTGTCGATCCCAATATTGCCAGTGTTATCCACGTGGATTCGTGAATCTTTTCGCTGGCATCTGGTTTTATGTTTTTCATGGAGAGATGTCCTAGTTTAGTAAGAAATGGTAAAAAGTTAGGCGATCATACAGCTGGAATTTTAACTTCCTTCTCTAATTTATTTCTATATTCTCTATAGTCCTCATCAATCTCCATGGCTGCTTGAAGTATCTTGCTTCTTATTGTGTTAGATGAATTGATAAACATCTTTGTATCTTTTGGAAGACAGTGACCTCCTATTCCATCTCTTGGTTCTAGTACTTCTACATTCCATTTTGTATTGAGTGATTCACGTAATTCTGAAAAACTAATGCTATTAGACTTACAATAAAGATAAAGCTCTTCTGCAAATGCTATTTGAAGATATCTATGAGCATTTTCTACTATTTTTGTTAGTTCTGCTACTTCAACTGATGATACTGGGTGCATTGGAATTGATAGACTTTTTATGCCAGCTGTAGATGTAGCTGTTTCTGTTGTTTGAGGCACTACCTCACGTCCATCATAAAAGTTAAGACCATGTTGCAAACAGCAGTTGCTTACACCACCTACAATACGTAATTGATTAACACCGTGAACTTCTTCTTCTAATGCATACCATCTATGTGGTGCATGTACAACATGTAGTCTATGGTCTACTTTTTCAAATACTCTTTTTGATGTACCCTTTGGTATAGTACTTTCAATTGATATTAATGCACCTGCTTTAGCTTCTCTAGATATCTTTTCAACAACAGACATCAAACCATCTACTTGTGGTGTAAACATATCGTCTGGTCTATGTGTAGATACGCAAATAATTAGTACGTCAAAATCACCAAAGTTGGTTGCTTGTTTTATTCCATAATTGGCTTCAGCTGACTGCATGGTTTTTTGATTTATATCATATCCAAAAGTATCAAAACCATGTTCTTTAACATACTTTGCAACTGGAAGACCAAGCTGGCCAAGTCCTATGATAACAACCTTCTCATTCTTACGGATGTTAACATTTTGGACATTTAACTTTTCATATGTAAGTGGATTAGTAGGGCTAAGGACACTATCTGAATAACTAAATTGTTCTTGTGTCTCCAAACGCATATCGTCTAAAGACTGGTCATTTTCCCTTCTTAATGGAATCATGACTTTACCTTACAAATACTCCTTAATAAATTAAACTGACTGGTCAGACATGTTTATTAGTAGCCAGACCTAAATTAACTTGTTCGTGTACAGACTTATTTTTAATTCCAAAGAACTTGCTTCAAAGTCTTTTTTACAGTTAAGAATGAAAATTACCCCTTTGCTTAATGGTATAAAAAATTATACTAGAAATCTAGAAGTAATTAATAATTACACAATACCCATGGTACTGTACGCCATAAATTTTTTGTCAAAAAAAGGTGGAAAATCAGATATGTCTAATAATGAAATAGTAAACCTTAGCATATACAAGTCTTATTACAGAAATCTTGAAATGGGTGAATATTGATGTGTCCAAAGGTAACATCTCAACATAAGCAAGAAGTACGAGGTAGGATTATCCAATCAGCAATTGAATGCTTTTCTAAGAATGGATTCGATCGAACTCGAATGGATGAGATATCTCTTTTGGCTGATTTAAGTAAGGGAACATTATATAATTATTTTGACAATAAAGAAGATTTATTTAACGCAATTTGTGAGGATAGTCTTGACCTACTAAAGATTCAACTTGATCAATTATTTACCAAAAGTAGGGATGATCTAATATCTAATGCAGAATTATTTTATGAAAACTTTCAAAAAATACAAAAGGAAGGTAGTGCAAAAGTCTTTTTTGAGGCATTATCAGAATCAACACGCAACCCAAAATTAAAAATAATCTTGTTCAAACATAGACTCAAAATCTATAAAGTTGTTGAAAACTATTTGCAGATCCAAAGTGACAAAGGATTCATTAAAGGCGATATTAACTTGACTTATGTTGCCTCAGGAATGGTGTCTTTGTTTGACGGTATTACTGCAGGAAGTCTCCTGGGGATCCCTGAAGAATATAATAAGAATATTTGGGCCGTAACGATAAAAACGATATTGTCAAATTTAAACTAGTATCAATCAAAGGCAGAAAGTCGGCATACTTATCCGATCCGAGCAGTTCTCACTCTTATCGGTTATTCTGTAATAATTTATAACCTATTACATCATTATGACGACTGTGTCATTATTACCTTTTAAAAATAAAGTTCCAAGAATAAATTCAGACTGTTTTATAGCACCTAATTCTGTAATTATCGGTGACGTAGAAATAGGCTCTCGTGCATCGATTTGGTTTGGTACTGTTCTCAGAGGCGATGTCTTTTACATTAAAGTTGGAGATAATACCAATATACAAGATAATAGTGTTGTTCATGTTACCACTAATAAATATCCAACCATCATTGGTAACAATGTTACTATTGGTCATTCGGTTACGCTTCATGGTTGTTCAATAAAAGACAACTCTTTGGTTGGAATTGGTTCTGTTGTAATGGATGAGTGCGAGCTTGGAGAATGGTCTATAATTGCTGCAGGATCCGTGGTTAAGCCAAACACCAAGATTCCCTCAGGCAAACTTTGGGGAGGATTGCCCGCAAAGGAAATCCGTGACATAAATGACATGGAACGAGAATGGATAAAAGAGTTATCAAATAATTATGTGGAATTATCAAAACAATATTTGAGTATATAAAGGGAAACTGACATATATTTTTCAAATTTATACACTGTGAACCAAATTTCTCTCTACTTACTAATATTCAAATCTATTCTCTATAACCAGTCTGAATATGTTCGAATACTAGCGATGCGTTATAGTAGAGTTCTATTATGTAACTAAATAGGTTAATTTTGTTTCTTTTATTTTTATCGAACATGATGTTGTACTATTGATGAAGTAATCAGTTATCAAACTGCTTTATGGGATTAACAAGGATCTTGAATAATGCTAAAGATTATGCCATTTAATCTACTATTAATATTCTTAGTAGTGGTAGTAACAGGTACAGGTACACAAGCAATCTTTAATCAAAACGTATTAGCACAAAACTCAGGTGAAGACGGTTCCCGTGGATTAAATTTTGATAGTCTATTCGGAAGTAGCAAAGAAGGTTTCAGCTTCGATGAATTGTTCCCATTTGGTGATTCTAGCACTTCTGGTTCTCAGGATGAATCATCATCTAGCGATGATGACTCCACTTCTGGCTCTCAGGATGAATCTGCAGCTACTGATCCATTGGGTGGAATCGATCTTGTATTTCCATTCAATGATATTCAATCTCCAAAAGCACAATCTGATACACCATCTGAAGATTCAAGCTCCGCTAGTCCAGACGACGATAGTAAATCTCTAACTCCTCAGAAAGAATCAGCTTCTGACGATGATAAGGCAACAAGCTCTGCTGACGATGATAAGGCAACAAGCTCTGCTGACGATGATAAGGCAACAAGCTCTGCTGACGATGATAAGGCAACAAGCTCTGCTGACGATGATAAGGCAACAAGCTCTGCTGACGATGAAAAGACAACAAGCTCTGCTGACGATGAAAAGACAACAAGCTCTGCTGACGATGAAAAGACAACAAGCTCTGCTGACGATGAAAAGACAACAAGCTCTGCTGACGATGAAAAGACAACAAGCTCTGCTGACGATGAAAAGACAACAAGCTCTGCTGACGATGAAAAGACAACAAGCTCTGCTGACGATGAAAAGACAACAAGCTCTGCTGACGATGAAAAGACAACAAGCTCTGCTGACGATGAAAAGACAACAAGCTCTGATGAAGACAACGCAAAATCAGGCTCTGATGAAGACAACGCAAAATCAAGCTCTGCTGACGATGAAAAGACAACAAGCTCTGATGAAGACAACGCAAAATCAGGCTCTGATGAAGACAACGCAAAATCAAGCTCTGCTGACGATGAAAAGACAACAAGCTCTGATGAAGACAACGCAAAATCAGGCTCTGATGAAGACAACGCAAAATCAAGCTCTGCTGACGATGAAAAGACAACAAGCTCTGATGACGATGAAAAGACAAGCTCTGACAGCTCTCGTATGATTGCTCCTCAAAGTGAGACTACAACAACAGAAACAGGTAAACCAGTAGCTCCTCAAAGTGAGACTACAACAACAGAAACAGGTAAACCAGTAGCTCCAATAGCATAATAGGATAGACAATGATTAGGTAAAGCAGGTGCGAATGAAAAAATTCTATACCTGCAATCCTATACCCAAATTTTTTATATTTTCGATTTATTTAGAATATTTGTTTCATTTTTGATGAATTATTTCGGCTCATGCAACATATAGAATAATCAATTTTGCAGTTCTTTTATTTGGAATTACAACATATAATTTCATTCAGATAGTAATTAGTTTCACGAAACGGATTCAGATATTTTCTTGAGATCTTCCTTGAGAGCTTTGTATTTGTCCAATCTTGTTCGTCCTTCCTCTGTAGACGGTATGTTCTCTAATAATTTTCTTTGTTCCTTTTCTGTCATACATTCAACGGAGTTCAAAATATCTTCTAGTTCAGACTTTGATAATTCAAGTGTGATTATTTCATTGGGATGGTTCGTCTTAACAATTTTTGTCATGTTCATATTTAGATGTTCAAATTAATATCTTTGTTCATAGACAAACCCGGACTCGCTTGGGTTGTAACAATTTTCGACATTAAAACTAACCGAAATGGTTTAAGTTTAGTGTTGATTGATCCAAATAAATTCATATCTCAGATAGTCTCAATATATACCTTCATAGCACAATTATTTTATTCTCTTTTAAATATTCAAATGTTACTGCTGTGATGTAGTATTCTTCAAATTCATTTGTGTTCTAATTTTCAAATAAGAGGGGGTTACATGACATGTCGTTAGTCTCAAAAGTTATCTTATTTTTAAACTCACCTCTTCCCCATGTCCGATTGGGACTGTTACTGATTGAACAAAATCTTTTTTCCTTATATGTTCGATATATTTAGACATACTTGGTCTATATTCTTCAGGGTACAGTACATTATCCGTAACGATTACTCCGCCCTTCTTGACTATTGATATAGCCAAATCAAAATATTCTTGTAAATTTTCCTTATCAGCATCCAAAAAAATGAAATCAAAATATTGGGATTGATCATCTGGATTTTCCTTAACATGGTTTGACAATTGATTTAGTACTTTTAAGGCATTTCCTTCAATTATTTCTATTAAACCACTGACTCCAGCATTCTTGAAATTTGTAGTTGCTTTCTTAATTTTAAGTGGATTATTGTCTATGGTAGTGATGTTTATTTTTGACATGCTATGGTTTTCTTTATTCTGATAAAACGAATATGCAAACCACAGGGTCGAGTATCCAACAGATGTTCCTACTTCTAATATCTTTTTGGTATTCATAGCTGATAGTAAGATGCTGAAAAATTTTCCAGTGTCACTGGTAATCGCAAGCATAGAATCTTCATGAGATACTTCTGCTAAACCTGATCTTTCTAAAACTGATTGTTTTTCCAGCTCGGTTAAGACTTTAACGATTCTAGAACGCATATTAAGATCTACATCTGACATTTTCTCGTACTATGATTATTTGATTATCCTAATATTAAAACGAGATTTTTTGTACTCTAAATTGAGAGAATTTTACGATGGTTGTTATTCAAACACATAGTTAAACGGGTAAGTACAGGACCATCACTATGATAAACCAAGATTACGACAAACTTGATAACCCTTATGAATCGTTAAATTTGGATTATGTGAATCTCCATATTATCTCTCGGTTTAGATCTTGTCTTTGATTTTCTGTTTTAGCAATTTTTGGTTTCAAATGAAGTGTATGAGCTAATCTAACGGGAACTATTATCTTAATAAATCATCTACTTACTCAAATCAATTAGCGAAAAGAGTCTTGTCTATTTCTTGGAATATTTGAGAATAAGCATTTTTTATCTATGCCTTGGGGTAGCAGGGGAAGCAGAGATAGCAAATGTAATCTTAGGGGTAGCCTAATGATTAAATCTTATAAGCATTTTTTTCCCAGGGACCTTATGATGGGTAAATTAAGAATACATAAAGAAAAATCCATAATAAAACTGTACGAACAAGGGAAATCCAGTCGCGAAATTTGCCAAGAAGAGCATATTTCTTTTCGAGAACTTGGGAGAATAATTCGTAAATATGATGGGGAAAAAGACTCCAAAGTTGTGAGTAACCAAACCAAAGCCTATAGTATGTTTCTAGCAGGTAAACCGATCATTTCAGTTGCGATTCATCTTGGCCTAGGTAGTGAAGAGGTAAAGCAATATTATTATGAGTATTTGTCTATTTACGAAATGGATAATTTCGTAAAAATTACTAAAGATCATGGTTACTTCTTGCCTTTTCTATCCAAAGTAGCAGAGAAAATGAAAAGTAATGAATTTGAGTCTGATGTCGATAATTTGATTTATTGCATGAATGATGTTAAGACCGTGATAAGAGTTAGGGATAAGGTTCAACACGAAGTCAATATGTTAACCATAAAACGAGATGATCTGTTAAAATCCGGCCAACCTGAATGATTTTCTTTACGGTAATAAGATAATTGTAATCAAATGCTGTCATATTGGGGCAAGATCTAGTCTTTAAAGAAAAACTAAGATAAATCTTCAGAAAACATGCAAGATACAAGTGTTTTACAAGGACAATACATGACATCTCAACATTGTCTCTCTCTTTTCTATATTTTGGTAAAAGATATTGCGAAATAACCTGATTATCTAGAGAAATAGAAATTTGGGATTTGGTTAGTCGTTTGTTAATTACTATTAGGGCCAATATTCCAATTAGGATTTGAAAATAACGCGCATTTATTAAACTTTGATTAGTTTTATACAAAAATTTTCTTTATGTTCAATCTCTGATTAAGAAATCTATAATAATTCTGCTTATAGCATTTTGTTTCTAATGTTATCATGATTTTCCAATATTCGATTCTTATTATTCGTTAAATTCAAAAAAGATGAAAAAATTGCAAATATTTTTAATAAAGTTCATCCTACAATATACTATAGAATGAAAACCCTTCAAATTGCTACCTTTGGTGACGATGATCAAGATGGAATTGCACTGGGGATTCGAAATTTTCCAATTCACCAACTCATATTAATATGCTACTCAAGCGATGAATCCAAAGCCATCGATTATTCAAAGAAGATTGAAACAATAATAGGTATCGGTTCAGAAATAATTCTTGTTGAGAAGGAAAACGTCGTAAAGGATACAATTGAAAGAGTTAATGAAGTATTATTAAAGAAAAGTATGGAATATCATCAGATCCTAATGAATGTAAGTTCTGGGGATAAATTGATCAGTTGTGCAGCACTCTCATCAGCATTTATTAATGGAATAAAGGCTTTTGCAATGGACCATGCTCATACAGTACCTCTGTTATTACCAGTACTAAAGTTTAGTTACAGTGAAATCATATCAGATACTAAAATAAAAATACTAAAAAGTATTGATAGTATAGGCGGAATGGTATCCAGCTTGGAAGAACTAGAACAAATTTCAGGTTATGGGAAACCTCTTTTAAGTTATCATGTTCAGGGTGGTAAGGAAAATAAAGGATTGGCAGACTTGGGATTGGTAGAAGTAGATAAGGGTGACAGAGGTAAAACAGTAATTAATATCACTACTTTAGGTAAGCTAATGGTTACATCTAACCTCGTAAATTCTTCTCAGCATTAATATTATGTTAATCTCAAAAAATATGATAATCTGAGTTTCATGTGGGCTCGTAGCGCAGACTTTGTCTAATCAAAGGTGCATAATGGATAGCGCGGACGCCTCCTAAGCGTCAGGCCGAGGGTTCAAATCCCTCCGGGCCCGTTTTGATTTACTTTAAAATATGGTTTTTACAAGAAAAGTAAATATAGCGTTACGATTTTGGTGGAACGAGATTTAGATCCTACACAACCAAAACTTTATTCTAGATATCTTACCTTTTCATATCTAAAATCTTTGCTCAAATGAATAAAAGATAAAAAAACTAATTGGTTAATTTGACCTGGAAGGCAAAATATCGCTCTTTACCATTAACTATAAATAAGAAAAAATATTTGTTTCAGATTCATACAGGATATGAATTTTCGCTTTTCCCATTTTTATTGATGATCAAAATGTCTATCCCATCACCACTCGCAGAATCCCTTTGAATGGATGATCGAATGGATTTTAATGCTAGATTAGTCGCCTTCTCCTCATCAAGGTTTTCATTGAACTCTGCATCCATTACTCCCAGTGCCATTTCAGCTCCAGTTCCTACTGCGGCATATCTATCTGGTAAAACTGAACCAAGTGGATCGAGAGTATAAATTTCTGGCTTGCCAGTTGTAACACCTCCAACTACAACCTGAGTCAATAAGGGGAAGTATCTCCTTTCAAACATTATAACGGACATCAATTTTGCAACCGAATTTGGTTCGACATTACGTCGGGTTTCCAATTTCCTGATTTTTGATAGAGCGCTTACCTGGCGTACTAGAACCTGCATGTCAGCAACCATGCCTGCACAAGCGGCACCCACATGATCAGTAACATTAAATGTTTTTTTAGTATTTTTATTAACTACGAAATTGCCGTATGAAACTCTCTTTTCAGCAGCCAAAAGTACTCCATCATTGTAAGTAATACCAACCGCTGTTGCTCCGGGCATAAATTGAAAAGCCATTTAATAATTAAAAAAAAAGAGTTAGATTTAGTCGTTTCTATATGGGTGTCTACTTTTTCAACATTGAATAGTCATGAATCTTGATTGCCTCCGATATCAGCTTATTTTGAATTTCTAAGATGTCCTTTGCTTCTGGATATTTTGATCCGACCACCACTTCTGCAACAATATTTGTTATGTGTCTGAATAGGAATTCATCGCCTCTTTGAGCTTCTACTTTGTATGTGGAATGAGCCTTGTTTACAAAGACAATGTTTTCATTCGTAAAACTGTATCTCGGATCAGTTTCATCCTCGTAGGGGATTACCTTGTATCCTATTTTTTTTAGCGTGAACGTTTTTTTGAGAATAGGCTTTCTAATAGTTTTTCGAATCATCCCGTCATTGCTATTAGAGAGGTTGCCTCTGTAATCATTACTTGAAACTTGTGAATATGCCTTATCTTTATTGGCAGGATCGTTGAGGGCAAATTCATTTGCTGAATTCGAGATTTCAGTACTGCTTAAAATCTTACCCCTATTGTCTATATAATTGTCTGATGAATAGGTCTTTGTAGTTTTCTTTCCATTCAAATCATCAAGATCTGAATCGAATTTTCGTTTGCTGTTGTCATCCTCGTTCTCTACATCATTATTCCCATCTACTTGTGTCAAGGTAAAAGATACATTATCGGTTCTATCATTATCATGTCCATGAATTGAATACGGATTGGATGTGAGATTATCATTTGTGTGACTCGAGTCATCTGTTCCGTTCTCACCAGCTGGGGATGAAACCTCAACCGATTCAAATCCTTGAATCTCTTCCACAGGTTCAAGGGTTTCCAAAACAGCTTGACCCATAACTTTATCAATTTCCTTATAAATTTTTGATTCTTCCCTTGTGATAAGGACATCTTCATATTCTGTTAGGCTTGGAAGTACCTGATCAATTATGAAGGTTTTTACATTTTGATTAAAAGCGTTATAGGTATCATTTTCAATTAAAGCCGATTTATCTGCAAATCTGGATGTAAGTTCGTCGCATTTTACATATCCTGTAACTCGGCTAAGCTTGTTGTCAAATCCAAATGTGCTCCTCAGAACCACGTGATTACCTACCATTATTGCTATTCCTTTCTCGTCTTGTCCCAGAGGCCTTCTCGCAATAATTATTTCACCGGTGGTTCTTGGATTATCTAAATTTACATCTAGCTTGTAACCTTGAATATCTGGCGAGCGTATTATTTGGGAATCGGACATATCCCATTCTTTAATATTGTTAGCAGATTTGATATACACTTCAAATAGTGGATATTTTAAAATGGAGAGTTTCTTAATCTCTTTTGAAAGTTTGTTTATGTCAATGCTAATTTTAGATCCTATCAACAAGATCTCGGTACCATTTCTACCGAGTTTTGGCTCTCTTATCTCACGTAATTTTGCTTTTCCAGTAATCAGCTCTTCCAATGTATTCCCATCAATAGTGATAGTTTTGTTAAAATCGTCTAACCTAGTTTTGATTTTCATTTGATCAAACGAAGTCAAAAAGGACAATCGCCCAGTACCATATCTTCCCGTTCTTAATCTTTTCAATTTTGGTGAAAGGATCTCTTCAGCCTTATGAGGCGAGCCTAATATCAAAAACTTGTCCATTGAATTGGAGTTCATCCCTGCGTTATCTTCAATTACCACGTTACCGTTGTTTAGCACTGTTACAAGAACATTCGTTGCATCCTCGTCAAAGGCGTTTTCAATAAGTTCTCTCACTATTTCATAGGGAGATATCCACGTTTTCGTGGCAAACTCTCTAAAAAATGATGGATGAACTTTTAATTCCATAGTCAATATATTTTAGTTTTTAGTAGAAGATTATTTAAATAAATATTAAAAATTAGTTGACTAAATTCCTAAATTTTTTTGACAAGCTTATGAGCTGCGATTCTAAGTTGAAACAGTGTGAGTAAAGCCAAGAATTATGGCCTTTGGAATTAAGTCTACTAAACCTAGGGTTATTTTAGGCGGATGAGTTTCGATGAATGGATGTACCGTTGTATAATAAATTAACAAAACTGGAACTGCAGCACATCCTGCTATAGTTAAAAGGATTAGCCAAGTAGCTGTCATCTTTCCCGTAAGCATGTCATTTTAAAAATGGTTAGGATATATAAAGATAAAGTCTTTATTCGTAGTATTAAAGAATTTCATAGCCGAAAGGAAATTTCCTTAAAGGCATTCCAGAATTTGTCACCGACATAGTGGAGATTGTTTATGATCTGTCCCTTTTGTAATTCTTTGGCGTTAATGCTGTCCTCCAGTGCTATACCAACAGATAAATATTTTCCATATTTTTCTTCCTTTACTACTACTATGTCATTTTTCTTGAATTCACCAAACTCTACTATACCTGGACGCAAAACCTTTGCTCCATTACATATGAACTTTATAGAACCCGAGTCTACAATTACTGAAGGGAATTTTTCCAGGACTTCGGTTCTCCCCAAAAAAGGCAGTATAATTTCCTCAGAAATGAAAACTGCAACAAGGGAATCGATAACCAAGATACTCTTATTTTCTTCAATTTCAAAAACTTTTATATTCTTAGTTTTGGGAATAGATATCTTATCCTCCCAGCCGATCCCTATTGTTTTGAGTATTTTCTCCGTATCTTTCTTGGATATCACATACGTCTTCAAACAGCTTATTGAAATCGTCATAGATAATAAAGTTGTATAACTATTGATAATAGATCTCTTGCGTAATCAACAGGGATTAATCATATCTTCTAGCCATTATCATCCATCTAATAACTAACAGGTATTCATTATCCTTTAGTTTACCATTGCTGACACTATATCTGAAACTCCCTCATACTTTCTTAACCTATTCCTAAGCACATCATACATTATCCTGTGCTTTTTTATCCCTGCAGATGACATGGCATGACATGACATGTTCTACCACTATTCTTTTTGCAGAATGGTTCTTGTTGTACTCTTTTTCTGTTCTGCAACTAGCTCGCAACCTTTTTCCTTCTTGATAGGTAATGATGATTTTTGTTGAGGAAAGTTTTTTCCACTCCTAGAAAGCCAAGGTCAAACATAAAACCTGTCAAGACATAGGTGAGGTACTTAGACGATAGTATACCAAGACCATGATGATAACCCCTATCTTTAACATCCAGTTTGAAACGTCGTCTACCAGCACCAGCACCAAATAGCTCTTTCTCTCTATTTCTCTTATTGTGAGATAAGCTCTTTATCTCGTGTTTTGGATAGGATATTCGATATCACTTTATGAATTTCATCAAGCTGCTTGACTGAAAGACCGGTGAATGACTTAAAAAGTGTTGATTTCCTGGATAACCTACGGTGGGATAACAAATGGAAACGACATCTTTACATAAGATGTACAGAAATAAAGCTGTTTTCGACTAATTACACAAAAGAGATCTTTTTATCTTTTATAACTTGATTAACATACTACAATAGTATATAGTCACAATCTGGTGGTGGTCGTTGGATTGAGTCTTTTTATCAATAGTAGAAATTAATTTTGCATTTATGAGACAGATTAACCTGTGTCACTTGAGACACATTCGTTTAATTAATTTCCCTTAAAATATCTATATACGATTCGACTTATATGCAAATCACAAGGTCAGTCAACATATTCAACCTCATTTGTAAGACAAATATCGTTTAATTTTTCTTCTTGTACTATCTTTAAAATAAATTAGAGACCTGCGATATATTCACACATCTTTTCAAAAGGTGTTTGTACTAATTACACAAAAGAGATCTCATCTATTAGTGATTATTGGGTATTGTTTATCACTTATTGCATCATAATCATATTTTGACATATTTAACGAATCTAGGAGTAGATATCTTGTAGTCTACATGTCCCTTTTTTTAGATACTTAACCTTAGTCCTCAAATTGGAAAAAAAATTTTTATAAATAATTAGACCGTACATTAAGTCTAATTGAGATGAGTGAATCACCCGTTACGAAATATGAGGTTCCAATAAAGCAGGTGGAAAAAACCTTGAAAATAAGTGATAGAGCAAAAGCTGAGCTAAAGAGCTCAGGCATGATGGATGATAAGGGTAAACTAAAACTAAAGGGTGTTAGTCCAAAAATGTTAAAAAGAATGAAGCTAGAATCGATAGATTGTCCTGTATTCAAACAGGAACTTGGCTTTGTACAATGCTACGTTTGTAGCAATTTTCATAGTAGAATTAGTGGTGTAGTTTATTGCAAGGGTGACCCATTGGAATAGTCTAGTTATTTTTTCTATTGCCCTTGTAATAACAGCATAAGCTTCATAAATAGAAATCCATAGCTATCTTTTGATTAATTGTCTCAGAAAATCAGTAAGGAATTTGGTATTAGTGTGAAAAAAGATGAAAACTTTAGCGAATGGTATTCACAAATAGTTGAAAAGGCAGGGTTAGCGGATTACATCTCTGCAAAAGGTTTCATTGTCCTCAGACCATATGGTTTTGCTATCTGGGACCTCATTAGGATCTATTTAGATCAAAAATTCAAAGAGACAGGACACCTTAATGGATTCTTACCTTGCTTAATACCTGAAAGTCTGTTGAACAAAGAGGAAAAGCATTTCAAAGGATTCAATCCCGAAGTCTTTTGGGTAACATCGTCTGGTGATTCTCTGTTGAATGAAAAATTAGCGTTACGACCCACCTCTGAGGCTCTACTTTATTCAATATTTCCCAAATGGATATCTAGTTATCGAGATCTTCCACTTAAAATGAATTTTTGGAACACTGCATTGAGAGCTGAGATAAAGTCCACAAAACCCTTCATACGAAATTCAGAATTTTTGTGGCAAGAAGGTCATACGGCTCACGCTGACAAAAAAGAGGCAGAGGTAGAAGTCATGACAATTTTGTATCTTTATAAACATTTTATTGAAAAAGTCCTTTCAATTCCTACAATATCTGGATATAAAAGCAATAAAGAGAAATTTGTTGGTGCAGATTATACTACTGCATTGGAGGGAATGATGCCTGATGGAAAAGCACTACAACTTGGAACCTCTCATAACCTGGGTTTAAATTTTTCACAACCGTTTGAAATAAAATTTTTGAACAAGAATAATAATGAGGATTTTGTTTGGCAAACTTCTTGGGGTATATCGTGGAGATTGATTGGAGCCTTAATAATGGTCCATGGGGATGACAAAGGTTTGATATTACCCCCAATCGTTGCTCCGATCCAAATTATTATTATTCCAATTTACAAAGATGTGAACGAACATTTAGTCAAAGACCATGCTAATAGACTTAGAGATAGTTTAGTATCTTTAGGCTACAGGGTTTTTGTAGATGAACGAGATGAGTTTACCGCTGGATGGAAATATAATGAATGGGAAATGAAGGGGGTCCCTGTCCGAATAAATATTGGACAAAGAGATATTGAAAGCAATAATGTGGAGGTAGTGAGAAGAGATAATAGACAAAAAAGCATTGTCCCTATGGACAATTTGAGTAAAGAAATCGAGAAAATTTTTCAAAGTTTGCAATCCGATTTATATTGCAAGGCAGAAACCTTTCTTAAAGAGAAAACAAAGATCATAACAAATTTTGACGATTTCAAGGGGATTTTGGATGGTCATTCCGGTTTTATTGTGACTGGGTGGTGTGGTAATGAAGACTGCGAAGTTAGGGTTAAGGAGGATACTGGAGCAGACATTAGGGTAATCCCTTTCGATTCAAAAGACCTCCCAACCGGACCCAATACGACAAATGACGTAATTAGGGATTGTATTTATTGCAGAAAAAAGGCAAATAAGATAGTTATCTTTGCAAAAGCATATTGATGCAATACTCTGCTTCGAATTATTCAACGGGGATGAAATAAGGGATAATTAAAATTTAAACAGAATGTTTATGTAAGGTTTAAAATCCAAATTATTTATTACAAGTTGTCAAAGAAGAACAAGGATAACAAGAGGAAAGATATCAAGATAATCATAATCATTGTTGTAGTATTTGCTATAGCCTTTATTTCTATTAGGACTCTATTGGCCGATTCTAATCCTTTTTATGTAGTGGCAAGTGGTAGCATGATCCCTGTACTCAACATAAACGATCTGATAATAGTTTGGGAGAAAGACAATAGCACCTTTGCTAATGCGAATATAGGGGATATCATCGTTTTTAAAGCCCCGGATCCAGCGGAAGAAAATAAGACTATTGTGCATCGGGTATCAGCTATCATTGAGAAGGGAAATAATTTGACCGGAAACGTGATCCTTTGTGCTCCTATTGCCATAAATGAAGTCATACAGGAAAAAACAATTCTGACAAAGGGAGATGCAAATGAATGTTCTATTCCTGGAATAGATTTTCCGATAACAGAAGAGAACTATGTAGGGAAGGTCATCTATACAATCCCACAAGTGGGTATCATACCTCAGGTATTAAAACCCCCTGTAAACTATATTATAATGGCTGTAATAGCTGGATTATTGATATACTCATTCATTCGTGGAGGTAAAAAGGATAAACAGGAAGAGGAGAAAGAAAAATTAAAAGATGAGTGAATCCAGTGCGATACCTTTAGAATTGGCTGTACTTATGTATAGGCAGGATGATCCAAACAAGTGTACAGCATCGCGACTTGTAAAATTTAAGATGGCTAAGGAAGTAAGGAGGGTTCCTATTACATTTTTGGTACTAAATCCTTTCGCTGAAAAAATGGTTACCCCTAATGATATGAAAAAATTTAGAGGCATTTGCGCTATTGATTGCTCCTGGAAATTAGCAACACAGGTAATTAACACGTCAAAAAAATTCTTTAATAATAGAAAGCTTCCTGCCTTATTGGCCGGAAATCCTACCAATTATGCCAAATTAGGAATGCTTTCAACGGTTGAAGCCATATCTGCAGCATTGTATATTTTGAATTACAAGGAAATGGCTAGAGAAATCTTGAATAAATTTAAGTGGGGGCATACATTTATGGATTTAAATTCCGAAATCTTGGAAGATTATTCTCATGCACTAGGACAAGATGAGATAATAACGATTGAAAAGGATTACTTTCCACACATTTTCAACTCCTGATAACAAATTCTACAAAAAGACTGTATTAAAAAACCAAATTACACGGCGGATAATTTCATTAATACAAGTTAAGTGAGCGATTCAAAAATGTTTCAATACCACGATTATTGGACTTGGAAAAAAGTATTGTAATATCATGTTCAATCAGAAAAAATATCCAAAAGACGACTAGTAGATAAGAAAGTTAATAACTTTAGAGCTTCATTTTTACTTGTGAGCTAGCGAGCAAGTTACTTCAGGTAATATAACGAAGAGGAAACTCCTCCCTCACTACGGGCACCTGAATTAGCGATAATTAGAAGGAGACTTCTGGCAACGAAATAGAAAAGGATCCAGTTGAGATCAAAAGCAATGATGATTAGTAATCTGAGCGATTTCAATTTTGGAGTGAAACTGTCGACCTAGGTGGAGAAAGGCCAAACAGAGTTAGGAACCCGTACATACACTCAGGTAGGCTGCTTAGCTAAATCTTGCTTAAAACAAAAGGAGGGTTACTACTAGGACACACGATATGGGATTCAAAATAGAAGATTTTCCATTTTGAATCCCATGCTATTTATCTTCAAATAGATTTCGAAAATCTATTAATTCTAATTGCCACTACTGATAAAATATAATATAGAATGGATGATATTTTAGACTGTCCGGTGCTTCTAACGGGTAACGAACATTCGCGGTTCCTATCAAAAAGATATGGATATAAAGAGTGGATGATATCTAGATTTCTAAATTTTATCCCTTGTCCTGAAAAAATGCTAGAGTATATCCATAATAGCAAAAATTTGCATTATTATATAAGAGTAAATACCCTAAAAACTAATCCACAGGAACTAAAGAGGCGATTAGATGAGAAGGGATATCACTTAAACGAGACAATTCTAAAAGAAGTATTTGAAATAAAGAACCCTGGATTCATGGGTATTCAAAATAAGGTCGACGGGGTTAGAAATGATAATCAAAATAATGCTGATAACAATGACAATAAGGTTGCTGTTACCGCGCAAAGAGATAACGATTTGCAATCTAGCAAAGATAATGACCCTGGATCCAAACAGCCTAGTATCGGTTCAACTATTGAATATTTGAAAGGATACTATTACATCCAGGATTTGAGCTCTTGTATTGCAGTAGAGGAATTAGAAATTGATGATGGATCCGATTTGGTTGTATTAGATATGGCTGCTGCACCTGGGGGCAAGACAACGCATATCGCTCAAAAACTAAATAATATGGGAGCAATTTTTGCATGTGAATTAAACTCCAACAGACTTGCATCTCTACTTTTTAACTTGTCACGTTGTTTTGTACAGAATACAATTGTGTTGAATATTAAGGCAGAGGAGATAGACAAACTTGGATTACATTTTGATAGAGTACTGCTTGATGCACCATGTACCTGTGAAGGGATTATTATGAAAGATACTTCTAGAAAGAAAAGTCGTAATTTAGTGGATTTGGGAACCTGTAGTAACAGACAGAAAAAACTGATTATGTCTGGTTTTGATGTTTTGAAACCAAACGGACTCTTGATATATTGCACTTGTTCCTTTGCGCCAGAAGAAAATGAGATGATAATACAATACCTCTTAAACAATCGCAAAGATGCAAAACTCGAGCCATTAAATTATGGAATGAATGGTTTGACAAGATTTTCAAAGTACCAATTCGACGAGAGTATGGTATTTACCAAAAGATTCTATCCTCATATCCATTCCACCAACGGATTTTTTATAGCAAAAATAAGGAAGATATCAAACTAAAATGACTTTTAGAAATTTGACTAATGCTGAAGAGACGATTTTGAAAAGGTCCTTTAATAATTGGGGAATTTTTGAAATTTTTAAAACACTAAGAATACTTATCCGAACCCTATTTTTAGACGCCGTTATTAGCGATCCAAAGCATACATTAACGTTAGGATACTCAAACGGTACTGAATTCACCGAGCCAGAAAAAACCATAAAGAGAACAAAAGAAGTTTTCGTTCATTCCAACATCAAATATGACGATACGCTTTTTAATAAAATACATCCCGTTATTGTCGGTTTGAAAATTGGAACTATTAAGAATAAGCGATTTTCTCCCGGCTTAAATTTTGCCGAATTCGTAGTCAAACACAATAAAAATATGGATTATCCTCACGTTATCATTAATACAAAGGCTGAAAGTCTAATAGTTTTTGGGAGGGACATTATGGGAAGTTCAATTCTGTCATATTTCAAAGATATAAAAGAAAATCAACAAGCCATAATATTAAACCATAACAAGGAGGTTATTGGATTAGGCAAATCTAGATACTCGGGGAGATTGATTATTCAACCTAATGTGATAACGATAGATACCACTCAAGATATTGGTACATACTATCTAAAAAGTGAAAATAGGCTATCTAAATCTATTGATAAAAATAAAGACCATTCACTATAAATACGAACAACAAAAAAATTAAATTCTATAGGCTATTTTCTTGCTTTTACTAATACTAAGACCGCCACACCTGCCATCATGGCTCCAAATATCAAAAATACTTGTATGGGAAAGCTGCCTGAAGAAGTAGCCACACCCTGAGGTGCTACGGATGACACCGAGAGATATTCTTTACCTCCTGTTTGTTGAACTTGAGAGAATCCCCCTATCTGCATTTGTCCACTTGGAGGTGCTGTTAAAGTATTAGCAGTAACAGTTACCCCGTCTATATCACCGGAAGCAGAGGTTTCTTTTGCTGTATGAGTTCCTTCTCTGAAACTGCTCTCGCCCAAAGAGTATATCGAAACTATCTTTGATCCACCTTCTGTGACAGAAAACCCAAAGCTCGCTGCACCTGCTTGAGCACCAGTTGCGTCAAACAAAAAGTGCCAGTTGTTCATCGATGTTCCAAATTCTGCAAAATCCATAATAGGGGCTTCAAATGCAGGTGCTAAAGTTGTATTTTGAATTTTATTAGCTACCTCTGGAGCTAATTTTTCCAAACCACTGATAGGATGATTAATGTCAATCTGACCATATTCTTCAGTATTTACTATCAATGGCTCTTCCAATGCAATACTTCTCCAATCTACATCCAAAATAGATGTAGTAGAGCCGTTTGATCCAGTTACAAGGTTAGTAATAATTGGATGCAATTTCACCTGGTAGGAAACAGTTCCAGTTGTAGGTCCACCATTGAGAGTTGCTTTATAATCTAGTGTGGCGTTTTCAAATTTTACTAAACTTTGTTTTTGAGAAAGTAATTCATTGTTTATTTTATCTAATATCTCAGATACACCATTACCACTATCTGAAGAATTCAATGAAAATGAGATTGTTGTTTTATTTCCATCTAAGATTTGTGACATAGTGCTATTAGCGGGATACTTTAAAGTAATAATTCTATCACCTGTAAAGGAAGCATCCGCCGTATTTATTACAGGTGAGACTCCTGCTTCCATTTGTATGGCATAGCTTTGATTAATAATCCCGCTAAAAAAAACAATAGCCAATAATACTATTACATAATCTAGAGATCTTAATTTCAATATTTTTGAATTCCATTTAGCCTGTTTATAAGCTTATTGATATATCTTTACTTGGGGTGAATTCAAATTGAATACTGCATGTTTAGAATAAAAAATTATATTTTATCTAGCCTAAAAGTAAAAAAATCATAACATAACAAAGAGAAAAAAAACAAATAATAAAAAAAAGAAAATATAGAAATGTAATATTGATTACCATTTTAGCTGGGGGAACAGGTTCTATTAAATTAGTTAGAGGAATGTATAAGGAATCAGAAAACATTACAATTATTTCAAACGTAGCAGATAACTTTTGGCATTATGGGCTCTACATTTGTCCCGATATCGATACAATCATTTATGGACTCAGTAATAATTTGGACAGAAAGAAGGGGTGGGGAGTCAAAAGAGATTCTTTTAATTTCTTAAAATATATGAATACACTTGGACCCGAGACATGGTTTAACCTCGGGGATAAAGATTTGACAACCCATGTTTTAAGAACGCAGCTATTAAAAGAAGGGAAGAGTTTAACTGAAATCACAAAATTCTTTACTGACAAATATGGTCTGTCCCTACTCGTAGCTCCTGCTTCTGATACTCATTATGAATCAAACATGGTAATTGAAGGCAATAAGCGAATTCATTTACAAGAATATTGGATAAAATACAAAGGTTCAATGCCGGTGTATGATATTATTTACAATAACATCAAAAAAGCCAGGGTAACTTTACAAGCTCAAAGAACGCTTGAAGAATCAAGATTAATCTTATTTGCTCCAGGAAATCCGATCACAAGTATTGGACCAATAATAAACATACCTGGTATGAAAAACCTTTTGAAGAAGTTAAAAAATAAAATTGTTATGGTTTCCCCCCTTATCTCTAATAGAGCAGTCAGTGGTCCATGTGAAATTTATATGAAGGCGAAGAATATCTCTCCTAATTTGAGGGGGTTAATTGACTTTTATTCTGAAATTGCTAATACCATGATCTTCGATAAACTTGATGAAGCTGAGATTGAAAAAAAATTAAGAAACGATTATCCTGAAATAAACTTTTGTTATTCTAACATACTTATGACGAATTTAAGAAAAGAAACATCACTGGCGCGGTACATAATTTCTAATTTTTAGGATAGAATAGGGTTATTTTTTGAACAACACAAGAACTGCAATAATTATTCCAATAAAAAGATTTGACAAGAGTAAGACACGGTTGAGTGGGTTTCTCAGCCAAGAACAAAGGGCCCGGCTTTGTCATCTTATGGTAAATGATTTAATTGAAAAAATGTCCGAGTTAGAAGAAAGTAATTTGTTTTTGGTTACAAATGAAATTATTCCAATACCGGAGAAATCAAAGGAAAAGGTTGTAGTGCTATTTGAAGGCCACAGCAGCGGAGTAAATGATGCTGTTAAAATTGCAGATTGTTATATAAAGAAAAACAAATTTGATAGTTCGATTGTGATCCCAATAGATATACCGCTGTTAACCCTAAAGGAAATAAAAGAGATCATTTCTTTCGCACGGGACTATAAAGAGATTATTAGTATGGTTCCTTCAAAAAGATTCGATGGGACCAACATATTATTGAGAAAGCCGCATTCGATAATAGATACGAGCTTCGATGATAACAGTTTTTTCAACCATTTCAGAAAAGCACTTGATAATGGCGTCTCGCTGAAAATATTTTACCACGAAAATTTGAAGGTGGATATTGATACTATCGATGATGTGATGCTGGCTTTGAAAAAATATCATCTAGATAATTCTCCTTTCAAAATGAGGGACTCGGAACAAAAAGAAGTAAACAAGATTGAAAATAAATCGATAGAATATCTATTGAATATCTTTCAGAACAGGGATGAACTTGGTTATTAGTACTATGGATTTTAATTTAGTGTTCTGTAGTGTAGTGATTGCACTTTAAGAAGTATGTAACTAGTTTGATGTGAAAAATTTTTTCATTCAAGATATTTATTGGTAGTATAATAATAATTAACATACTTGTTGCATAATATCATTGCTATCATAGCCATTTCATTCATTGTAGTCGGCGGTTTATGGGGCATTGGTAGTCTATTGAATGCTCCTCAGGAAAAAAATATTCAAAAGTCAAATGATTCGATCTTACTAATAGCTCAAAATAATGCCTTTAACCAGACCAATCCAACATTATATGTGAATGCAAGTCAACCTACCCGATTAATAATTCTCAATAAAGACTTTGTGAAACATGATTTCATTTCCGATGAACTAGGCATTAATACTGCCTACTTGACAACAGAGCAAGATTTCGTTACAGGAATTGCAAGTAATAAAACAGGTAACTACACATACTATTGTTCTTTTCATCCCGAAATGAAGGGAGAAATTGTTATAAAATGATCAAAAAATATGATGTAACATGAAATCACAAATATATATTTTAAAGCGAATTTTCGATATTTTGTTAAACTCAGGATAATGAGAATTTCTGATAAAATATTATTAAATAACCTTTTATCTTTTTACTTGCTAAGCGATTACTAAATGTACAGCCCTTCTGAGGATACTTATTTCATGGAGGATATTCTAGCAAATTATAGAGGTAAAATTGCCCTTGAGGTGGGTATTGGATCCGGATACTTGACTAGATTATTATGTACAAATTTTGAGTTTGTTGTCGGAACTGATATTGATGTTAATTCCGTCATGTATGCTAAAAATAATACACTGGCAAATATTAAAAACAAACTGTTGGTTTGCTCTGATTTAAGTTTACCATTAAAATGTAAATTTGATTTGATCATTAGCAATCCTCCGTATTTACCAACGGAATTTGGCAATCTTGATGATACTGCTGTTTATGGAGGAAAAAAAGGAATAGAATTGACTATCCGATTATTGAGATCAATTCGATTGCAACTAAGCGAATGTGGGAAAATTGTGATAATGAGATCATCCTTATCTGACCTTAATAAAATGGATGATTTCATTGATAAATTGTTTTTGAACAATAAGATACTCGCAAAAAAAAATTTCTTTTTTGAATCTTTAGAAATATTGGAACTCTCTGGTGTAAGAAATAGTTCTATGATTTGATTACACAAAGTAAAAAGAAAATATATGTGATCAAGGACTAGGACGATAAAAAGAAAGACTCAAAAAATAAAAGGTATAAGTTGACTTTCGTCTTAGATTATTGGCATTATTTTTTGATTAATGATGCTGACCTTTGAGCAATTGCCTCTGCCATTTTTGATAATGACGACGATCCGCCCAGATCGTATGTCAAAAACTTTCCCTCGTCAATCGTTTGTTCAGTGGCTTTGAAAATTGCTTCTGAGATATGCTTCTCTCCTAAATATTCAACCATCCAAGCACCTGATAAAATAGTTGCCACTGGATTTACCTTGTCTTGCCTAGCATGCTTTGGAGCGCTCCCATGAGCAGGCTCAAACATCGCATATGTATCACCATAATTTCCAGAATAAACATTGCCGATAGACCCTACATGTCCTGAGGCGCATTCAGAGATTATGTCCATAAATAAATTTGTACTAAGTAGTAAGCTATTGTTGAATCTTTCTGGATTCTTGACTAGTTGTTGAGTCATGTTGTCAATATAATATTCTTCAACTTCGATGTCTGGATATGTTTTGTTTGCTTCCACTACAGCATTCCAAAAAATCCCATCAGTTTCTTTTAAAATATTTCGTTTAGTTATGGCAAATATTTTCTTAAATCCTTTTTCTTTGGCTAGTTCAAAGCCCTTTTTGACTACCCTCCTGCAACCCTTTCCTGTGGTTTTTCTAATTGCTATGGCCGAGTCATCACTTGTCTTAAACTCAATACCTGCATACAGCCCTTCTGTTGATTCTCTAACGCAAATAAAATCTAGCTGTAATTTCGAAATCTTGTATGTTTTGATCGGGCGGATGTTTGCATAAAGTTGAAATTTTTGTCTAATGCTTACGGCTACACTTCTTGGGGCATCTGGATTTGGGACTGTAGTAGTAGGACCTTTAAAACAAGCATCGGAAGATTTCAGAGTATCCCAGACCTCATTTGAGATATAAGAATTACCTCCATTTTTTTCCCACCATTCAGAACCTGCGTTACATGTTATCAATTCAACGTTAGTATTACATGATTTTAGAACTTTAATCATCGCATTAACTAATTCAGGACCAGTACCGTCACCATTTATTATAGCAGCTTTTTTATTGCTCAAATGAACTCAAAAAATGTTTGATTATATTCATATTTATTTATTCAGTTACTTTGGGATAAAATCAATCCTCCCAAAAAAAGCATTGGAAAATGGTGGAAACTCGCTATTATTTACAATTTTAGTAAACTCTCCTTTGTCTGAATAATATGAATACTGAATGTCATAATCTTCAAGCTCTATAGTGTTATTTACATATTTGCCAGTAGAGTTATCTACCAAATTAACAGTTTTATTATCATATGAATAGATTTTCATCAAATCCGGTAAGGACAAATGAACCGGTCTAATATATTGGACATGAAGAGTATCACCTATTGAATCAGTATGAATTGGTTTTAAACATTCTTTCCCTTCTACGATTTGCTTCCCCACGTTATCTGGAAACAAATATTGTTTATTATCTACAAACACTTGGACCCTTGGATAAACATTGTAACTATCCAATGAATGTGCTTTGAGGCAGACACTCAATATCTGTGGAGGTGGAACGAGCTGTGTAAATACAAGTCCAAACAATACGGCTGCCCCTATGATTATCGGAGGCAAAAGTAAATCCTTTTTACCCATTTTTTGGAAAAAATTCTTTTTTGGGGTCCCCTCTTTTATCTTTCTCTTGGGCACAAATTCAGTATTCCTCTAACAATATAAATTCTTTAGAAATACCTACATGATACACTGACTTTTATCTTAATGGTAAAAAATAAAAAAAATAAATGTAAAATAGTTTTTTAATAATGTAGTTGTTGGACGTACATATTGATGGTGCAAGTAGAGGAAACCCGGGATTATCTGCAATAGGCATCACGATAAAAAATGACGACAAAATAATAAAAGAACACTGTGAATTTATAGGCATCCGAACCAATAATCAAGCAGAATATGAAGCATTACGGCGAGCCCTTGAAATCTGTATAGACATGGATGGTGAAGTAAACATTTCATCAGATAGCGAACTACTGATAAATCAAAGAAACCTAAAGTACAGAATACGAAGCCAGGAACTAAAAATAATTTCCAGAGAAATTACAAATCTGGAAAAAAACTATGATAAGATTACTTACAAACATATTCCTAGAACCAAAAATAGTCGTGCAGATTATCTTGCAAACAAAGCTCTTGATAAATATGTTGGTGCAAACTCAAAGAAATGACCATTATTAATCAGAAATTTGTCGCAGGTTATTAAACTAGTATTTGTCGTAACTTGAACGTATAAACGTCTCTAATGCACAGTACACTTTAGAATCGAAAAATCAAATAATCGGTAGATAATATACAGATGCGTAGGCGGCTATGAGGAATCAGAGTTATCACGTATTCAATATGAAGAAAAGGCATTTGACTGAGCCGCCAAACCATGGTATTTAAAGAGCGTTTATTTTCTTCACGATCGTAAGGACATCTTCATCAATAATTTTGTGTTCTAACCCAACCTTTTGACCTCCGAATTTTACGCTTTTGCCCCATACCTGAGCGAACTTAAAGTCTCTGACCATGTTTCTGTGAATCTTGTTACAAATATTCTGGACAGTACTATTCCTAGGCATGATTAAAGGCTCTTCCAAATCAGCATCTTGTCCCTTGGGTTTCATGTATATTCGAACAAAGTCTAATTTATTGTAGATTTCCCGTTTTAGAAGTTCTATGTTCTTGTTTGCGTCTGCCGATACGGCTGTATATGGAATTTTAAGTTTAGAAGTTGCCATCTTGAGATATTCTGTATCAACCAAATCGATTTTATTTATAACTACTAACGAGGGGACGTAAACCCGATTCCCTGATAAAGCGTCTATTAGTTGGTCAATCGTAAGCCCTCTTTCTCGTATGGTGATACGACCGTTGTGGATACCGTTTATTCGCATCACATTTCTGATAAAGTTTTCATCAGCTTGTATCGGAACCTGAATATTTACCGAAATCCCTCCTGTAACAGTCTTTTCCACAATAATATCGGGAGGCTTTTCATCAACCTTGACTCCTATTTCCGAAAGTTCCTTTTTTATTACCTCAAGATGTTTGATCTGGAATACATCCAGGATTATTAAAACTAAATCTGCATTTCTGGCAACAGATAGTACTCTTTTTCCCAAACCTTTGCCCGCAGCAGCACCTTCAATTATACCTGGTAAATCCAAAATCTGGATCCGTGCACCATTGTAGTCTAACATACCTGGCACAGCGGTTAATGTAGTAAATGAGTACGCTGCTGTTTTAGATTTTGCGTTTGTTAATGCATTTAATAAAGTAGATTTACCTACACTGGGAAATCCTATCAAAACGACAGTACCATCGCCGGCTTTTCTAACGTCAAAGCCCGCACTGCCCCCTCCTGTAGCAACGGTTTTTCCATGGGTATTTTCTTCTTGTTCTTTCTTTAACTTTGCTATCTTGGCCTTTAGAATTCCTATATGGAATTCTGTTGCTTTGTTTATCTGAGTCTTGTGGATCTCATCCTGAATGGCCTGGATTTTCTCTGGTATTCCCATTGGTTTTAATATTAGTTTATAAAAATAACAATAAAAATTTTGTTAATATCGTCTCAATTATATCCATCCACTGTGTTATTTCAATACCATGAAAAATTTCAGACCGTACACAATCAAAACAGATGTGATAAACCCTAGCATCCCCAACCATGGTAATGCGGGAATCTTGGGAGTTTTTATTTTTATTTGATGATCTTCAACGATATTCGTGATATAATCCTTGACAATCGAGTGCCATAATTGATATTCAATACGGTGTTTTTTTAAGATGGTCTCAATTTCATATACTACAGGAACTCTCACTGATTTTATATGTTGTAAATAGTTTCTAGAGATTTCGACCTCCGCATGGATTCCAATCATTCCTTGATTAAAATCTAGGAGTCTTACATGCATTTCCCATGGTTTCTTTAGTTTTTTTGAAAACCCACTACCTATCTGAGTAGGTTTTTTATGTTCAAATTTTACCATCTTAAACCCTTCAGAAACTAGTGTATTGACAATTTCATCTTTTCTTATTTTAACCATCAAAAATAAATGATCTAGCTCGACCTCTTCTCTTTTAATAAGATTCTGAATCCCTTGTAGAAGATTCATTCTTCTAGGATATAATGTAGAAAATTCAGACATTAACAGTTTTCTCCAATTACAATTGTTATAATATTGTTTGACTATTTATAATTTAAAAAAATAAAACTTTTCAAACATATGATGGATCTATTCTCTTTGAGAGTCCTCGTACATAAATGTCAAATTTACTATCCATGTTCAAGGTATCACTAGAGATAGGCTTGTCAGTCATCTTGATATTTAATCCCCTTATTATTATGACTGGAGTCGATGCGTCCGATTCTCCCATTATCATGGTCCCAATGGAAGCCAGACAATCTGCAAGATTTTGAGATGTATATTTTAGAACATTTCCAAAAAGATCTAAAGTCCCTTTTAGATCAATTACGGGTTCAAAACCACAGCAAGCTAGTGCGATGCCTACTGTACCTTTCCTCATGGGTAAGATTCTACTATCTGACAATACAATTCCAACCCTTTTCCAGGAATCTATAAAAAATTTTTGTTTGAGGATCTCTATGGAGTGGTACGGGTATTTTGGATACAAAACAACACTACCATGGGGGACGTTTGACTTGTCAATGCCTGCATTGGGGGCCAAAACTTTATGGCTAGAAGTTAGGATAAAGCCGTATAATCCTCCAAAAATTTCATCAGACTCCCTGAGAACTAGTTCCATTATTTTTGGATCAATGTGATAAAGTTTAGATGATTGAATAGCCTGACTACTTGGTTTTATCCCAGCTAGCTTCTTGATCCTACCTTCACTTATCGAAAGATATTTGCTTGAAATAACAAGCACATCGTTATCATTGATGATTATTTTTTCCGTATTCTTGTTGATTTTATCATATATATCAAATTCTGAGGATTCTCTATCTAGGTGGATGGGAATAACTTCCAAACTATGGTATTTCTCAAAGCGACATACATAAGTAATCTTTTTATTATTATCTTCAAACTTTGTTTAAACTAAATTCAAAAAGTATTAATCTTTAGCAGTCATATCTAGTCGTATTACTATGGGAATGACATTAACCGAAAAAATCCTAGCTCATTCCTCAGATTCTAAAACGGTTACCCCTGGAGACATTATCTTTTCCAACGTTGATAAAGCCATGATTCATGATGTTTCAGGTCCTGGAGTTATCAAGGTGTTTAAGGAATTGGAAAAAAAGGGCTATAAACTGGAAAAATTGTGGGACCCTGATAGAGTATGGATTTCTGAAGATCACTTCGTTCCAGCCTCCGATAGGATTTCTGCTGATAATGTGATACAATTAACAAAATGGGCTCAAAAATATGGCATTAAGAAACACTTCAAGTATGGAATGGGACAATATGGCATTTGTCATACGATTTCTCATGAAGAAGGGCTAGTGTTACCTGGAGAGGTTTATGTTGGTGGAGATTCACATACTAATACTACCGGTGCGATTGGTGCTTTTAGTGCGGGGCTTGGTCATACAGATATTGCGTATGTTTTAAAACATGGTAAAATATGGTTCAAGGTACCGGAGACTATGCTGTTTAAGGTAACAGGAAAAAAACCAGATTATGTTATGGCTAAAGATATTATCTTGAATATTATTTCTGATATAGGGACTGATGGAGCAAATTACAAAGCGATGCAATTTAGTGGCAATGTTATAGATGATATGGAAATGGAGGAAAGATTTACTTTAACTAATATGACTACCGAGGCAGGTGCAAAAAACGGAATAATTGAACCAGATAGCACTACTGTGGATTATTTGAGGACAAGACTTGGGGCATTAAAATTTAACCTAGTTAAAGGAGATCCAGATGCCGAATTTGGTGAAGTATTTGAATATGATTGCGAAGAAATGGAACCTTCTGTGGCAAAACCATATTCGCCGGAGAATGTTGTCCCCGTAAGAGATGTTCAGGGTACAGAAATAGATAAAGCATACATCGGATCTTGTACTGGTGCAAAGCTTTCTGACCTCAGATCTGCAGCCAAGATCTTGGAAGGAAAGAAAGTCAAAGTACGAACTGAGGTACTGCCTGCCGCTCAATCAATCTATATGAAGGCTATTAAAGAGGGATTGGTTACCATTTTTATGGAGTCTGGAGCAGTTATTGGCCCACCTACCTGTGGTGCTTGTTGTGGTGCTCATATGGGTGTTTTAGGTAAAGATGAAATTTGTGCAAGCACGACTAATAGAAATTTTCCAGGTAGAATGGGAAATGTAACATCCCAAACGTATCTAGCCTCCCCGATGGTTGTAGCTGCGTCAGCGATTACAGGAAAATTAACGGATCCGAGGGATTTATGATGGTCTTAAAAGGTACTGTACATAAATACAATAAACCGAATATAGACACGGATGTTATCATTCCAGGTCCATATCTAAAAATTCATGATCATGATGAACTTGCAAAACATGCAATGGAAGGATTGGATACTAATTTTATCAACAAAGTTTCAAAAGGTGATTTTCTCTTAGTGGGTCATAATTTTGGATGTGGATCAAGTCGAGAGCATGCTCCAATTGCTCTATCAAAAACAGGTATTAAGGCTATTTTGTCTCCGTCTTTTGCAAGAATATTTTACAGAAATTCTATAGATGGTGGTTATTTACTTCCAATTGAAATTGAAGAAAATATTTTAGAAAAAATAGATGATAAGGATGAAATAGAAATTAATTTAAACACAAACATCATTCTAAACGTTACTAAAAAAGAATCATATCCAATCAAACCCTTTAGTAAGATAATTTCTGATATAATAGAAGCCGGGGGACTTTTTAACTATAAAATCACTTGAAAAATACTGATGCATTCAATTAAAAGATGAATGCTTTTTATTTTTTATAAAATTCAAAGATGTTAGTCTGTATGTATTTTACTAAGGTAGGAATTCGATGATTGCAAAATGATTGCAGGATTTAAGTACTCAAAATCTAATTTATTTTGAGAATGATAAAACATAATCTGTTCCTTTCTTTCTGTGTCTATGACATCAAAATTAGAGTAGTATACTACGAGCTCAAATAAATCCAGCTCTTTGAGTCGTTTTACATGGACCAGCTGTATATTTCCGTGTCTAGCACATATCGAATGAGCCAAAGCACACGCAAATTCAAAGTTCTTTCCCTTGAAATTTTCGATCACAAGATTAGAGGATATCGCCTCAAGCATTTCGATTTTATTTGATTGATGGCTGATATTGTAATTATTTTGAATGGTTTCTCCTACCATCTTGTTCTCAAATAATACTTTTATTTCACATTTATTAAAAAACGATTCCATCAGATATTGCCGACTCCGCTCATCAAAAAATGATGAAAACTCTAACTCATTTATTTTGTGGGATTATTTGCTGGTTTCTCAAATAGATTGTTGACATTAATTTGAATTAGCTGTAATGAGTGACAAAAATATTTTATTTTTAATCTCGCCAAAAAAACTGGTACTATCTAGTCAGGGTGAAATCTCAATTTTTATTTGTCACGAGTAGGTTCCAGTTAATTCTCTATATACCTCAAGTGCGCTTTCTATGTTATTGTTCATGATCGAATGAAATACTTTTCCACTAAAAGAATAACTGACCAAAAAAGGTTCATTTGTTATAATACGCAATCCATTCCCAGAGAACTGGACACTACCGGTGTTTTTGGGTTCGTCAAGCAGATTAGTTGGAATTACCGCAGTATCGTTAACAGGGAATGTATATAGTGTTCCAAATTGGATGGGTAGTTTCAAGCTATTGTTTATAGTCAATATATTCAACGATTGTATTTGTACGGGTTTGCTCGAAGTAAAAGTCAATACTCCTGAATAAGTAGTACTTTCATTCTTAACTGGGAAAATAAAAAATGATTGTTCAAGCCCTGAATTGTGAAAGACATCGGGGTTTGAGGATACTGTTCCAGTAAAAGATACGTCCTGAGACCCTTGACTGGTATTATTTTTGCTAACTGTGGCTAAAACAGAAAGTGAAAAATCTGGTGCTATATAAATAAGAGAAATTACTAATAGTACAATAAGAGCGAACCTTGGCATCATCAAAAAAAATGAACTGCAATGAGACTTTTTGTTGTTATGGATTGATGCTTTGATCATTGGACTAATTAAATATTAAATTCTATGATTGATAATTAAAACTAATAGAATCTATTGAGTTAGATCAACAATGGTCCGCTGAATTACTTGCTTGGCTTCATTTGAAATACCATAACAATCAAGTATTTTTTTGGGACTCTTGATCAATCGTCGCCTGAATTCGGGCTCACTGGCTGCCTTAAGTAAAATCTCGCTTATAACTTCAGCTTCAATATTGATAGAACTCAAGTAGTTCCTCAAGAGGACCTGTAATATATATACTTTTTTAATTTCCTTCTGCTTTTTATGAACATTTAATTTATCTACTGCCGATTGATTAAGCATTTTTATCAAGTCAATCCAATAATTAAAATAATATTTGGTAGAAATGATGAATGTAAATTCTTATTGAAAACTACATCTCAATTATCATTGAAATCTCAAAAAAAATGGAATGCGATGGGTACCTCTAGAATCCAGCCGGTAGAGCAAACTTTAGAAAAAGTAAATTCCTTGGTTCATGAAATTGGGATTACAAGAATTGCAGATATTACAAATATGGATAGGCTTAAAATACCTAATTTTTCAGCCGTATTACCGGGAACTGAAGATTACATTTGGGTATATAGTGGGAAGGGACCAACGAAAAACCACGCAAAGGCTAGTGTTATTATGGAAAGCATTGAAAGGTATTCATCATTACCTGCAAATTTCGAAGGAAAAATTCAAAGGGGCACTTTTAAAGAATTATCTCAAAGTTACGATGTTCTAAAATATGATGAAGTAGTAGAACCAGTTTCATTCCACTTAAATGAAGAAATGATAATGGACTACTGTATCGGTTATGATTTATTAAGTAACACTCAAGTATTGGTGCCTGCGCCATTAACAATTTTCAGATATACTCCGTCACCGCCATCAATAAATCCATACTCCTATTTCCATACAAATGGATTGGCTTCTGGGAATGTCATCGAAGAGGCAATTTGCCATGCCCTATGCGAAGTTGTAGAAAGAGATGCAGTGAGTTTGGCAGAGTTCACTTCTAGTGCATTTCAGTATCATGTATTAAAAACTGTTGAAAATTCGCTTGTAAAAGGGGGCTTCCAACTAGAACCATTTGATTCAAAGAACTTTGTCGATGATGATTCTATTTATCCAGAAATTGATCTGAAAAGTATCGAACACCTACCTATTAAGAGAGTCATCAATAGGTTTAGACATTCTCAAATACCTTTGACAGTAAAGGATATTACTTCCGACCTTGGAATCCCAACTTTCATAGCAAGTAGTGCCGAGTGGATTAATCATGAGTATGGATATTTGGTAGAAGGACATGGAACTCATCCAGATGCACGCATTGCAATGATGAGGGCTGTAACAGAAGTATCTCAATCAAGAGCAGCTAATATTCAAGGTTCGAGGGATGATCTACGAAAGATGAAATATGATCCTGAAAATAGTGATGAAAACAGATCATGGCAATTCATAAAGTCAAAAGAAAAGAAATCGTTTTCAGATATTCACACATTTATCTATGATGATATATTAGATGACATTAAACTTATACTGAGTAGTTTGAAAGCAAGAGGTCTAAAGAGAGCAATAGTGGTAAACTTGACTAATTCGAAATTAAATATACCAGTTATTAGGGTCATTGTCCCTGGATTGGAAACATTCAAAATAAATAAAGCAGTTATCGGTCAAAGAGCCAAAGAAAGTGTTAAAAAATGGTTAGATCCAAACCTGTAATATTTTTAGGACCGTCCCTATCAAGGGAAAAAGCAAGAAAAATTCTAGACGCAGATTACAGACTACCGGCAAAAAAAGGGGACCTACTTCAGTTGATACTAAAAGAGGTTAATATTGTTGGATTAGTTGATGGATATTTTCTTCAGGATTACCCGCCCACGCCAATTGAAGTATATAACCTGGTCAGAAAAAGGAATGTGAAGGTTTTTGGATCATCGAGTTTGGGTGCACTTCGGGCAGTCGAACTTGGTAAATACGGAATGATAGGAATAGGAAAAATTTTTAGACTTTTTAGGGATGGAATATTGGAGTCTGATGATGAAGTAGCTGTGACGTTTACGGATTATACCAATTACAAATCAGAAGCACTAATTGATATTAGATACAATTTATTTTTGGCCCAAAAATACAATATCATAGACAATAGCACTGGAAGGTCGATCCTTAAAGTATCAAAACAGACATATTTTCCTTATAGGACCTACGGAGACATTTTGGACAAATGTAAATCAAAATATCCTGAAATCAATTCTAAGATTGAAAGTTTTAGAGATTATATCCTGAATAATAGAAAGAGTTTGAAGGAGAGAGATGCTGTGCGATTATTAAAGCACATCAAAAGCATCTGTGAACCCTGACATCTATAGAGTTAATTTTATATTCACTACAATTTATCTAAAAGTATTACTCATGAATGATATGTTGACCAATTTTTTTCATAGTATTGATTCGCGTATTATTTACATCGTATTTTTCTATTTTTCAGCATTTATGATGCTGTATATAACAATGTTTGGAATGTATTGGAGTTGGGTGGAATATGATAAAACCGGTGCATTAAATATAGGCGAGACAATAGTGAAGAACGATTTAATCTTTGATGGATCTGGTAAATTGGTTACTTATCTCGCAATTTTCTCTGTCATAACATGGTTTTGTGTTACCAAAATCGGTTATAGCAGAGTACAGAATACGCCTAAAATAGTTCGATCTGTATTGTCTGTATTATCAATTATCTTGATAGTCGTTGCAGCTTACGAATTTACTTACAATTTTACGGTGTGGGGAGCTCTGATTACTGTACATACAATCAATAACTCTTTGAATTTTGATGAAATTAATTTAAGTTATCCTAACCCCGAAACACCCTGGAACCTAGTTTTTGCAACTAAAATGACTCTTGCGGCTCTTATAATATCTTGCCATGCTTTTTATATTATTCAAAGATCGGACAAGAAATCATCAATATTTGTTAAAGAACAGTCATAAAGTACGTCTTCTTTCCACCTACACGCCCACCCACTCTCCCACACTAAATCTCCCTTCCATCCACCTCCTTTACTCGTTCCCCAAAGCTCTTCCGTTGGTCACATGTAACATAAAAACACAATTTTATAGAAATAAAAAAATCAAAATTATGAAATTGAGAAATCAAAATTATGAAAATACTATCTGCAGAATATTAAAACTGCCTGTCTGCCTGCTTACCTGTTTGGCCCGTACTAATTTCAATATCCAGATACTTGGTATTGTTAGGTTCTGAGTTGTTTCATGAATGTAGTATGATGACCAGATGTCACAAGAAAATCACAAGATTTTTTATGATGATCAAAAAACTATTGATAGTGAAAATTGGCGTAATCTCAGATACCCACGATGATATTGAAAATACTGAAAAAGCAATAAATATTTTTAACCTGATGAAAGTAGATCATGTTTTTCACGCAGGCGATTACGTTTATCCCGGGATAATCAGTCTATTCAAGAAATTAGACAAAGAAACACAATTTTATGGGGTTCGTGGCAACAACGATGGGGAATTATTGGGTATCACAAGACAATTCGCCGAAATTGAAAATGCTCTATTTCTAAACGAATTTGGAAAACTCTTAATTTCATCAAAAAAAATAGGCATATATCATGGAACAAACTCTGAGTTGTCAGAATCCTTGGTGGAGAGTCAATTATTCGATATTTTAATACTCGGTCACACCCATGTCAAGAGAATTGAAAAAATGGGAAAAACACTTGTTTTAAACCCCGGAGCTTTGAATAGGAATTTCTTTTCTAAAAAAACTGCAGACGATCCTTGTGTAATCATCTATGATGAAAAACGCAAAATGGCCGAATTTATAAACATCAATAGTACAAACACTGAGTATGACTATGCAAAATGATTTGAATATTACAATTTGATCCGTATATAAAAGATCAAACGATTCTCTAGAGTCGATTCGTAGTACAAAAGCAACAACAACAACAACTAAATGAAAAGAATTTGTTGATACTTGTTATTTCTACAACTTGATCACTCAAGGTAAATAATATATAAAATCATTGATATGTACTATGTTATCACATGGACCGAGGGAAAAAGTGGAATGACCGAAACAAGCTCAGATAAAAGCAGTAGCATTGAAAATACTGCAAAAGTAAATAATGATCAAACTACTCAAATTGGAAATCAAAACAGTAATGATATAAAAGCAAATGAGGAAATTTTGGATGAGACACTTGCTGCTAAAGGTACAGCGATTCTTAATGAGGGAAATATCGCCAATGTTGATCCAAAGACAGGGTTAACTTCAAACTATTTTTGCTTCGATTGCGGAGCGGTGTTGACTACAATGGAAGACAAAAAACAACATGACTTGATCGAAATTGAAAGAAAGAATAGAAATGATTTAGAGAATGGTGGTGATTAACTAAGGAAACAAGGTATGAAGTTTACTTTATTATTTTTGTTCATAGATATATTTAGGACCTAGGCCTAACTTTTTTGATTGTTATGAAAAATTAAGTATCATTTTGTTCATATCTTTGAATATCTATAACTACTTTATCCCCAACTTTGATCTTTAGGTCGTCATATTCTTTCATGGTTACTTTGAAGGTAGGGGCATCACCTACTGCGCCTCCACCAAACATATTAGAGATATTTGACATGGCTTTAGGCAGATTCTTCATAAGGTCTTCTGGAGAATTAAAAGCCATTACGTTGGAACCAAAAGGATTCATTTGCTTATCACCAGCTTTTAAATATTCATTTGGATCCTTGAATGATACGTATATATAAGGAGAACCATCCGTGGATGCTTCAATTTTAGCAACTATGAATTCTTTTTTCATTTATACTAATTAGTGTTGATCGATATAATAAATATTTAATTCAAAAAATTTAAGAGATTTTATATATACTTCCACTTTCTAATGAAACGACATAAATATCTCCATCCGGACCTGTTTGTATATCAGTAATGCTGCCAAACCCGGTTCCTAAAATATAATTATTAAGTTCTTCCTCTGAATCAATAACCGCGTCTTGAATTTCCAATCCGTTTCTTTGGTCATTTAATTTAAAAAAATACAGGTTACCGTTATTATTATCTCCCACCAAAATATTGTTTGTGTAGTCGGGTCCTAGGCTGGTACTATTGATGAATTCTATGTCTGTGACTGCGGTGGGCTCAAGCCAACTAATCTCTGGATCTGAATAATTAGAATTGGGTGAAAGGAACACCAGAGCTTTTATTTCGTCAGCTGATGAAGCTGGACCCATTATTGATCTCCAACCGCTATTAAATCCAGGCTCAACTAGATTTATCTCATCAGAAAAGGAGGGACCATTCTCTGTATCCCAAATATTGCCAGTAATTGGATCTACAGTAAGACCAAATGAATTTCTAATACCATATGCAAATGTTTTATCAATATTTGGAACATCGCTTTCTACAAAGGGATTATCGCCAGGTGCAGAACCCGAATGTGGATCAATTCTATAAATAGAACCAGTAAAGTCAGGGTCTCCTCCATTCTCAAAATTCTGTAATTTAGTTCTGTGGTTCAAATCCCCTATTATAACGTAAAGATTGTTGTCTTTGCCTAGAGTTATCTTTCCACCATTGTGATTTGGCCCAGGTATGGCAGGTAAATCTAAGATCAACTTTTGATTAATAAGGTCGTTACCATCCCATTCAAAACTGTATATTCTATTACGCAAGTTCTCATTGGGGTTTGTCACAGTTTGATCGGCGTCATTTTCGGTAACATAAAAGAAAACTAGTGTAGTGTTATTTTCTTTCATTACTTGCACTCCTAATAAACCGCGTTCACTTTCAAAATTGACGTCAAATTGCTTTAACGGTGTATCCTGTAGTATGCCACCTGAAATTAATTTTACGTTACCTTTTTTTTCAATCACTATGATATTCTTTCCAGAATCATCAAGAAATGCCATCCCCGTAGGTGATGTAAAATCATTGTAAATTGGTTGCAAACTGAGGTTTGGATCTTTGAGGGTTTGAGCACTAGTCAACACAATATCAAGTGACTTGGACTGAGTAATCAATAAAATCAACAAGCAGGTCCATACGGTCAATAGGCCAGTAAAGCATAAAGACCTAAGTTTAAAAGCCATTGGGATAATATTTAGAACATTTGTTATAAATTAGTATTATTTTTGATTCAAAATCTTACAGAGCCTTGTTCGGAAATCTATATTTTGGTGATTTTGAACCAAATTATTTCATCTAGGTTTTTGGTCTTAACGCTTCTATGGGGCTTATCTTTGATGCCTTCCAAGCTGGCAATAGTCCTGCTATTACACTTAGGACAACCGAGATTATCCACACTGTAACCATATCGCTCATAAAAAATAGGGGGATGAGTGGGGGGTCGCCTTCATTTCTGGGGGTAGCTTGAGATAGTGCATAACCACCACCTATACCTCCAATTAAACCCAGAGTTGCACCCAGCATACCTATTATCAAAGCTTCAAAAACAAACATTGTTAAAATGTTAGAACTTTGTGCACCTATTGCTTTTAGTGTGCCTATTTCTCTAATCCTTTCAATCACGGAAGTATACAATGTGGTAATTATACCTACTGCACCAACAATTAATGAGATGATAGCAATGCTCAACAAGAAAGATGTAATCCCGCCTGTAAATTGCTCAATGGTCTTGAGTATGGCCTTTACTGTTGTTACTCCTATATCATTTCCATATAATTTCTTGATTTCGCTTTCAACAACATCAACTAATTCATTGGATGATGCAACTATAAATAAAGAGTCATATTTGCCTGATTTTTGAAAAAGGGAATCGCCAGCGTCCAAGTTAATGACTGCTGCGTTGTCTATTGTTGGATTGCCTGTCGATTCCATTATTGCAGTAACCAAAAAATTCTTCGATACCGTATCTTGTTTTCCTGTTGTGTCATCAATAAATGAATATTCTAGTTCTACTGTCTCACCCAATGTTACAAATGGGTTGTCTTCTCCAGGAGGTTTGGCAATATTTTCTGCTATTACAATTGCAGATGGATCATTTTGTTTTATTTGAGAGCCCTCCTGTAAACCAAGGGTCGGTGCAATCACAAATAATTTATTTGGATCTATGGATAGTGCTGCGTGTGATTTTTCTTCGCCCTTAGATTTGATCAATACCTGTGATTGATAAGATGGTATAACTTCTTCGACAAAGGGCAATGAATCAATTCTGTTTATGACTGCGGCATTTAAGGTGATCTTTGAACCAGCAGAGCCTCCTCCGCCTCCGCCTCCGCCTCCTCCCGAGCCGACGGTGCCTGAGCCTTGTTCTTGACCACTTGTAACAAATAAAATATTAGGAGCTAAATTGCTAAACTGTTTATTAAAGAATTCAGTGAACCCTGCCCCTACACCATTTACTGCTACTAGTAGACTAGTTCCAGCCATAACCATTAGAATGGTTAGAAGAGACCTGATTTTTCTCTCTCTCAATGCCTGAAATGATAAAACAAATATTTCCTTAATGTCCATGGATCCTATCCCTACTTCCTATCCTTTCATAATTAGATCCAAACCTTGGTTTTGGCGGTGATGTTGATGTTGATGTTGATGTTGATGTTGATGTTGATGTTGATGGTGGTGGTGATGGTAGTAGTGAATTGCATGGACAGTATTGCAAAATTTTCATAAAGTATGTCGTCCAGATAAAAGTGGTGTTTAGTATTAAACTGAAATTAAACTGACGCAATAGACAGATCCTATCTACACCTAAGGTGTATTTATAAATTTGATGATTCTTTTTTGTCTTCATATTTTGTATTACTATGGCTTTTATCCGTGTTACCGTAATCATCACAATAATTGCTATTATATATAACAAAAAAGACTTAAAGTTATCTAAGATATTGGGATAAAATATAGATCTGCTTGTTGGCTACATGACTTAATTCGCTTGAAAAATATTTCAGGTAACTATATTTTCTTCCCGTTCTATTTCCCCATCCTTGAGATGTATTATTCTATCGGTTTTAATTGCCAATTCAGGATTATGCGTGACCATTATTATGGTTCTATCATACTTATTGGACAACATCTTTAGCAAATTAAATACTTCATTACCAGTTTTAGTATCTAGGTTACCAGTGGGTTCATCAGCCAAAATTATGGAGGGATTATTCATTAGTGCTCTAGCGATTGCAACCCGCTGTTGTTGACCACCACTCAAATTGAATGGTTTGAAACTGCCTTTGTCTTCAATTCCTAGCAATCCCATGATTTTAAAAGCCCTTTCCAACCGCTCCTTTTTATTTAATCCTGATATTATGCATGGAATTTCAATGTTCTTTAACACAGACGCCCTGTTTATCAAATTATACGACTGAAAAATGAATCCAATTGCATTGTTTCTTAAATAAGCCAGATCATGATCATTTAAAGAAAATACATCTACACCGTTGATATAGATATCTCCACTTGTCGGTCGATCCAAAGTCCCTAAAATATTTAAAAGAGTAGATTTACCACTACCAGATGGTCCTACAATAGCCACAAATTCTCCCTTTTTAACATCGAAATCAATATTTTTTAGTATCGGCGTTTCTCCAGCTGATGAAGCATAACTTTTGTAAATTCGATCGACTTTGAGGATTGGATCAGAAGAAGGAGATGAAGACGCCATTTAAGATTTCAATTCCATATTATTACGCATCTAGCTATATAAAAATTGAAAACAGTATTGGATTTATCAAAGGGTGTTTCTACCAGATTATTCCCATTACAAATGTTTTGGTTTTCATGTGTGAACCCAAATGTGGTACATTTCTATTTGAGCGAGGGAAAAATCATAAAAGTCCGATTAATTGAACAAATCAAACAATTCATTGCTATAGCCTCGACACGACATGGTCTGACCGACCTGATCTTATATTTTATCAATGATAATAGATGAATGGATTATTGGATTGATATATACATATATAAAATTTGTATGGATCTTACCATAATCCAAATTGGTGTTTTCTACCCGTTGTTTAGGGGTTAAGTTAGTGTGTTTATCTTTTCATTTCTTGAATCAATACAAGAGTGGTTCTGCGGATGGCTGTTCAGGTTTGATTACTATTTCAAAGCGATAGTCAAAATTTAAATATTGTATAGTAAAATATAATATAATATTCTTATGAAAAAAATTCATTTAATAATTTTATCCACTTTTATTATAGGGGGAATGTTATTAAATTTTGAAAATAGAGACATCTTGTCCTATGCCCAAGAGAATGTTGATAGAAACATAATACCGTTGCTTATTCCTCCATATCAGATGATTAAGGATCTGGGGTCATCAGATTTAAATAGGATTAATGTCACCTATGTTAATAATATTCCATAAGAAATAGATAGTTTAAGGTACCCAATAAATTTCTAAATTAATAATATAGAAATATTTATCAAAATCCATTAATATGTAAATCTAATAATTCAATTAGACATATGAATCGTGGATTGAATTTTTATGCTATTATACTTGTGACAATAGCTACTCTAGTTTTTTCTGTTAGTCAATCTGGAGTGGGTCATGCAACTACTGGTATTGATCTAGGTAATAATCCCGCTCAATCTAATCAAGTACCTGGTTTAAAATCCGATCCAAATGACAACGATGACAACAATAATGACAAGAGCAGCAATAACAATGACAACAATAATAACAATAACAATAACGATGACAACAATAATGACAAGAGCAGCAATAACAACAATAATAACAATAACAATAACGATGACAACAATAATGACAAGAGCAGCAGCAGTAGCAGCACTACTACTACTACCACCAGCAGTAGCAGCAGCAAAGGCGATGTGCCTATGGCTTTACCATTTAATTCAAATATGGCCGATGAATCCGATGATGAGAAGGATTATTCTAGTGTAATCCCTTTCCCATGATTTCAAAAATATCTGTTTTATTTTATTAGACGATTCTGTGTCTTAATGTGTCTTAATCTTTTGTTATGTGATTGTTTATTCCTATGAATTCGCCATGTCCCAAATTTTCAGGAAATACTGTGCCGTTTTCCATAATTATTTTTCCCCTCGATATAGTTGTGATGGGCCAGCCTTGCAATTTAATTCCGTCATATATTGTGTAGTCTGAGGAAGATTGCAAGAGGTCGGGGGTTACTTTTTGTACCAAATCTAGATCTATAATGACGAGATCTGCATCTGAACCTTTTTGTATAGTACCTTTTTTAGGAAACATTCCAAATATCTTTGAGGTATTGAAACTGGTTAATTCAACCATGCGCTGTATTGGCAGCTGTCTTAGATTTACTCCATAATGTAGCAAGACGGGTAACATGGTGGCTACTCCAGGAAACCCTGCTAGGGCGGTCCAAATATCATTATTTTCCCCAGACTTTAAACTCATGGTATTTGCAACATGATCGGTTCCTATGGTATCGATTACTCCGTTTTTTATTGCATTCCATAAACTAGCTACATCATTCTTGGAACGTAAGGGTGGTACAACCTTGCCCCTTAGATCACCAAAATCAACCGAGTGAGTCAAATAATGTGGACAAGTTTCAATATAGGCATTACAGCCTCCAATCTGTCGTTCATATAGTATAGCATCCAACGCACCATTTGATCCTATATGAACAAAGTAAATATTAGATCCAAATTGTCTGGCCATATTCATTATCTTTTTTATCGCGATTACTTCGCTCTCGGGAGGTCTACATTTAGACCACAAGTCTAGCGGGTTATCTTTGTTAAGGTTTGTTTGTTTACCCTTTACATTTTCTGGACTCTTGTCTGAAGCATCGTTTTTTGTTTTTGACTTTTCAAACTTCTTTTCCTCAATGAGATTCGCACACGTATTATGATCTTCTGCGTGCACGAGGACAACCGAGTTCTTAAATGTTGAAGATTTGCCGACGACACTGTTGCAGAGTTCGTCTGAAACGAACACATTTTTCGGTAGACGCAAATTTCTATACGGGGACATATCCATCAATATTCTATTATCTGTCGAACCTAGATTCATGTAGATTTTGAATGAATGTATTCCACTTTGATACAAATAAGTAATATCCTTGACTTGATCAGAATTTAGAATTGATGCATGTATGCCATAATCTATGAAATGATTCCTTGCACTAGCTTCTAGATGCTTGGATATTTCTTCCTTGTAGGATTCGTATACTCTAAGCATCCGCATAATGGTGGTAACCCCACCAACAGCAGCAGATTTGGATTCGGTTGCTGCAGCCATTTCAATAGGTGAAAATACTCCATAATGGACGTGAGGATCGATTAGTCCTGGTAACACATATTTATCATTTGCATTTATTGATTTTGAATAATTTACACTAGCTGATGAATTCGTTAGCTCTTTGATTTTTCCATTTTCTATGAGTATATTTGTTCTAAGAACACCTACTTTAGGTATAACAACATTTGCATTCTTTATTATTAAGTCACAGCTATTACTATTAATAGGACGATCATAATCGTTACTCATTATCATCACCTGATGAGTGAAAAGAATTACGGATAGCCAAGTTATTCGGTAAGATTTGGCGGATTTTCATAGACTTTATATTGGTTATTCTCAAGCGCACAATAACAAACACTTGCAGGTCGTATAAAGAATCCGGTCTCAATAATACCTGGTATTTTCTTTAGTTCTGTATCTAATTGAAGAACATTAGAATAATCGCTAAACATGACGTCTAGAATAAGATTTCCATTTTCTGTTATATAGGGATAACCCCTATCCAAAGTTCTAAGTATTGGGACGCCATTTAATTTATCCAAAAAAGGTATCGTTGCAGTTCTCCCAAACGGGAGAATTTCTAGTGGTACAGATCTTGAAAAAAGCGACACAAATTTTGAGACGTCCCCAACAATTATTGTTTTTTTAGACGAGTAGTACAAGATCTTTTCACGGAATAAGGCTCCGCCGCCGCCCTTTATCATAAAGAACTTGCTATCAATTTGATCTGCTCCGTCTATTACAATATCTAAAAAGGGGATTAATGATTCATCCACTATGTTTAACTTTTTCCTCTCGGCTTCAATTTTTATTTGTAACGAGGTGCAAATAAATTTACAATTTTCTATGATGGAAAGTGGTAACAGATTCACAATTTTAGCTATGGCTCGTCCACTACCTAATCCGATAATAAGCGGTTTAATGGATATATGATTTTCAATGATGTGTTGGGCTATGTTTTCAAAGCTTTTATCTAAGGATCCATTATTTTTAGAACCGGAACTGGGTGAAGACATAATTCTTTATAATGGAGATAATGAAAGTATATTTAAATCGATTGAAGCAGGCACAGCACTCACAACTGCTGTAATCATGACCTTATTGTAATTGTAATTCAAATAATCATGTTGTGGTTTTATTTATGAATCCCCCAATCTTTTTAATGTTTTAAGAATGTCGTTTTGTATTTTGTCAATCTCATTTAAGTCAATGTTTCTATTCATGGATTGCTTCAAATCTTGTGGAATAGATGATGTTCCTGAATCTTTCTCACTCATTTGAGAATATACTGTGTTCGTATCATTAAATGATCCTCCTGTTTTTTTCAATCCTTCTCTTATGCTAGAATCTAATTCTGGTTTGTTGTCACTACCATCACTACCATCACTACCATCACTACCATCACTACCATCACTACCATCACTACCACTTTCAATCTGTGAAAATATTTCCTTGTTTTGTTTGTGCCTTGGTTTTATTTTTCTAATCTTATCTAGTGTCCAGACAGTTTGTTTAACGTATGTATCTAAATGTTTTTTATCCTTATCCTTATCCTTATCCTTATCCGTAGAATTTGATTCACTATTATCTATCCCCAAACTTGATAGCTTTGTATCTATTTTCCTAACGTAGTCTGATAATATTGAATTTAATTGATCTCTGTACTCGCATATTTCTTGGACCTCTAGTATAGGGTTAAGCTGAAAGGCACGTTTATCGTACTCTTCTACAAGATTGATATATTTATGTGATAGCCTGTCCCTTTCAAATTCATCTATTTTTCTTTCATCAAAATGCTGATTTATCTTGTTTAAAGCCTCTAGAGCAACTGATTTTTCAACGTAAAGACTGCTTAACTCATACTTGACATTGCCGAGAATTTTTAACCTACTCTCTCTTCGTATTCTAATAATTTGGAAAATAAAAAGGGCACAAATTACACCTAACATGGCTGAACTGGCAACTATGAGTATCTCTATCATGCTTATATGCTACTATAATGACATATTGGTTTATAAAAATAAAATAATGCTAAATAAGTAAAAATTAAAAGGCTATTTTACCCGTCTTTTTATCCATTTATATTTTCTGAGCTTTGGATCAGGGTATCCACATTTTGAACATGTTTTGCCACGCTTGTGAAATGAATTATGTCCACATCTTCTACATCTAATGTGTGTCTTCTTGCGGGTAAATTTACCCATAGATGTTGTTCCTTTTGTCAATTCCTTTTACCTCAAAACTATTTGTAGTTATTTGAACTGAGGAGGAGAAATTATAACCACATTATCTCCTCTCACAACGATATTTCCAATTTCATCTGTCTTCCCTTCTTCTAATATTTCCACAGAACTTTCTAATAATAAATTCATATGTTGATCAAAACCTTGTAAGTTTCCTCTAATAACCTTGCCACCCTTCAATTTTATCAAAACATCCCTACCGAGGCTTTCATCGAGGACTTTAACTGCCATATCTACTGACAACTTTATCTAACCTATTTTCTATCAAATGGATGTCCTATATTAAATTTAGTTTTTTACTTTTTTGCGCGAAATTAAATAATCACCTATAGTTGTAGTCAGTTATCAAGGCCAAAATTTTTTCTATTACCTGCGAAAGCATTTTCTTTCCTTCTGTGGCATTGGCCTTAAAGGGATCTCCCCATATACCATTTTTAGTAAATTTCATAAACCCTGCCGGATTGTTAATCGACATGTTTGTACCTAATTTGTATAATGATCCGACCTCTTGACCTTTTGCATCCAATCCCGCCTTCGCAAGATCCATATTAACAAGATTTGGATGAATGGCCATCATGATCGAAGTTTCTACTTCTCCTGCATGATCAAATCCAGTTTCAAGCATTTGCCAGTAGTTAATAAAGTAGAAAAAGTCTGAATTTATAGCATATTTTGATGATAAATTCTGCCCGACATATTGCAAAAGGCCAATATTTCCGTGATGCCCATTGATAACATACATGCGTTTGATACCGTGTACTGATAGGGACTGGCAAATACAGGAAATAAGATCTACTAATATGTTATAGTCTATTGAGATATTAAAGAGGGGTTCATGCTCATAAGATACGCCATAGAAAAGAGAAGGAAGCAAGAATGCTTCAGATTTAGTTGACACAATATTCGAAATATGTTCTACAATAAGGGTATCTGTCGAAAATGGTAAATGATCTCCGTGTTGTTCTATGGAACCAAGAGGCAAAATGGCCGACTCAAAATTGAAATCTTTTATCAAGCTGGAAAATTTGTTTTGACTTATGTTCTTGATTTCCATTATTAATTTAATTAGGATCGTCGCGCTGAGCTATAAAACATATTTGATTATTTATAGCTGACTTTGCCCCAGTAGACCTCCAATTTATCCTCCAAAAACAGCTTTACTGCTTCAAGCAGTGCAAGAGCTTCAGCAATTTGACCTTTTATCTTGATAGATTCCAATGTGTCTTCTGTTAAGACCTTAAATGATTCTTGAATAATTATAGGACCTTGATCAAGATCTTCTGTCACAAAGTGTGCGGTACATCCAATTATTTTGGCGCCTCTTTCATAAGCTTGTACATAAGCAAAAGCTCCAGGAAAAGCAGGCAACAAAGATGGATGAATGTTGATGATTCTGTTTGGATAACGCCATACAAAATTGGGTGTTAATATCCTCATATACCTTGCTAAGACGATAAGGTCAATATCGAAATTTTCAACAAGTTGTAAAATTTCACTTTCAGCAACACTTTGTTCCAAATGGTTTACAAAATGAAATGGTATCGAAAAGGAATCTGCAATTGATTTTAGCTTTTCATCGGAGCCGATTATCAAAGAGATATTGCAATTTATTTCTCCAGAGGCACGAGAATTTAGAATTTTCAACAAGCAATGGTCTTCCCTGCTTACTAGGATTGCCACGTTCTTGATTTTGTTTTCTTCATGGAAGTGTACTTTTACTTCCATGGCGAGTTTGCTGCCCAACTCATCCAATTCCTTTTGCATTTTTGATTTATCAATTGGTGGAAATGACGCCTCAAGATGCATCCCAAAGAGTCCTTTTACTACATTCTGGTTTATCTTTTCAATGTTTCCACCGTTTCTGAATATGTAATTTGTTATATCTGCAACTATTCCTTCTTTGTCTTTACCTACTATAGTAACTTCAACATATGTTTTAGCATTTTTTGAATCTGTAATATTTGTACCGGTATCTCCCATTTATGATGATGGATATTGATTATCAGAGATAAATATGATGCACCTACGCACATACATATATGTAAGGATAAAGGTTCCTATTACAAATAAAACAGACTGTTCAAATTTTATGCTTTCCTGTCCGTCTTGACTATATTTTTCCTTGTTTACTTGTTTACTTGTTTACTTGTTTACTTGTTTACTTGTTTACTTGTTTACTTGTTTACTTGTTTACTTGTTTACTTGTTTACTTGTTTACTTGCACCTCAAAACTCAAATGATCAAAATAAAGTGGAGAATGTGTGCGGAAGAATCCACGCATATCATAACACATCAGCGGTTTGCTTATCCATTATCGAATCAGTCGATAGATTCAGGATTCGCTTTGACAATAAATATAACAGTTTTTTATTTAGTAAAAATTTGATATAAGATAGTAGTATATTTATTTTAAGAACTATACATATTATACACATTACCTAAACTTATGATGTTTACATTAAACAATAAAAAACCACATATTTTAGCTGTGGTTGCAGTGGTGACTTTTGCTCTATTTTTAAGTCCCACTTTAGCTGTGAATGACGTTATGGCTAAAGACAAGAAAAATAAAGGAAATGATTCAGATCAAGACATCGATCAAGGTCAATCTTCACGACAAAATGCACAATGTGTCTCTGGTGAAGATGTGATAGCATCTTGTAATAATTTGAGCGTTCAAGACCAGGACAACGATGGAAATAACGCAGCAGGACAACAAAATGGAAAAGGTAAAGGAAATGATTCAGATCAAGACATCGGACAAGATCAAGAAAGCAAACAAAATAGTCAGTGTGTAGCAGGTGGTAGTATTGCCGCATCTTGTAATAATTTGAGCGTTCAAGACCAGGACAACGATGGAAATAACGCAGCAGGACAACAAAATGGCGGAGATAACAAGAAAGGTAAAGGAAATGATGGAGATCAAGGCATTGATCAAGATCAAGATAACAAACAAAATGCACAATGTGTTTCTGGTGAAGAGGCGATCGTATCTTGTAACCAATTGAGCTTCCAAGAACAAGTCAACAGCGGAAATAATGCACTAGGTCAAGACTAACCTCTTCCTTCAATTTTTTTCTTTTCATTATTTGATGTAATAGTTTTAATCTTTTTTCTTTTATTCTAGAGGGTTATCGGATTATATCATTAATTTTACCATAAACCAATTGATATTACGTTAACCAATTGATCCCTTGGTCTACTCTCTATCTCTAGTTCAAAGATATTCCTAAATCTAAAAAATTTATTTGAAATTATCTAAGCAAATGTCTGTATACTTTTACAAAAGATCAATTTAATTTATTAAAAGGTTGACTTTATTATTAATTATAAATGGGTAGTAGAAAGAGAAAAACTGCAAGACCAGTACGAAAAACAAAGTCTACTGAAGGACGATGTCCAAAATGTAAGACCATAGTAAGATTCAATGTTTCTGGCCAAGTTGGCAGCGAGATCTACGAATGCATAGGTTGTACTACAAAGTATAAAATTGATGAGCTGTAATTAGAAATAGAACAGTTTGTTGACCGAATACCTAAGGTTATGTCACGGGAATGTTTTTTTATTGCAAAATTTTTAGGTATTCAGTGTCTAATAGAATAGAATATACCGATAAAGTCTATTTATATAGCAGCGGGATGCCTGCAGAATTGATAGATAAAAGTAAAGAAAAATTAAATGAACATGGAGTTAATCTAAATGATTTAATAGTAATTGAATCTCCTGAAAATGTTCCTGAAGGTGCAATTATGATAACTCTCTGGCCACACTATTTGTCTGTGGCAAAAGTAAAGAGAGTCAGAGAAGGGTCTATCTATGCACCTCAATTATTTAATATAGATTTGTAGGTTTACATACATATCATGTTCTTAACCTTTTTTTGTAAAAGAGACAAGCATAAGGAATGTCCTGGTAATTGGCCCATGGATGAGACTTGCGGTCCTGCCGAAGATTGCTCCTTTGACATGAAAATGGAAAGATGCGAATGTGAATGTCATAGTACAAATACAATTAGCTCAAATAAAGTAGATATTAAGAATAAAGTCTAGTATCTGCTTGACTCCAAGTAGTGGTCGAGACAAGATTATGGGATTAACAGTTTTGTGGCAGATTAGCCTCAGGACCCATTGAACAACTCTTGTTCATGATGCTTCATGTCGAATAAAGTCTTAATTTTTTTCTCAGTATTAGAAAAAAAACAAGAAATAATAATGCTTTTTAAAGCTATATAATTACAACTGTATTAACGATGGAAAATAAATATACTAATCATCCAAGTAAATCTGTTTATCATGACAGGTGTGTCGCATTTTTGAATATTTCTGAAAAGATTCGCTATGTTGGAATAATAAACAGATTTGGCAGAACATTATCAGGCAAGCTGCGAAAGAATGTGAAGCCATTGTTATCTCCCGAAAAGGCTAGAGATGAACGCTTTATCGAATCTATGAGACAACAGCTTCGAAATTCCTTTGAGTCATCGATTGGAAAAACTGTTTTCTCTATTACAAAAAATGAATTTGTTACTTTGGTATTGGTTCCGTCCAAAACCAATGACGGCGTTCTCTATTATGTAACTGTAGACAAGGACGTTTCGCTAGACGAAGCCAATGATATCATAAACAAAATAATTGAAATAGATGGTTAAAAAGAAAAAAGATAAGTCTTTACTAATCTAATTAGTTAAAATTTATTCTACTTCTCATTTCTTTATCTTTTATAATAGCCGGATGATTTGTATCTACCAGTATTACTTCAAACCAAGAATACATTCCGTCTTGATAAAGTAAATATGATCCCATGACCCTTAAATTGAGGTATTTTTCATTGACACGTCTTTCGGCTACTCTTTTCATGCTAATACTTTGTTTGATATGCACTACACCAATGTGTTTTGGTCTCCTGCCTGAAACAGGACGTTGTTTTCTCATTCCGCCTCTGCCAACACGAATTCTTACCACAATTATGCCTTGTTTAGCCTTGTAACCCAGTGCTCTAGCTCTATCTATACGACTTGGGTGTTCTATCTTGTGTATTGTAGGTTCTCTTCTCCATACATACGCTTTATTCTTTATTTCTGGAGATCTAGTTTTCAACATTGTCTTCCATGTTTCCGCAATATGGCTGTACATGTTTTTGCTTTGTTTTTACCCATTAATATTTTATTTGGGTAAAAAACAATTGAGAAAAACGATCTTGGTTAAATAAAAAACTCAAATAATATTGGAAAAATTAGAACAAAAAACAGACTAGCAGAGGCAGAGAGCGCTGCTTAACGTCTGTGCATTCTTTCTGGTTTTTTCTGTCCTGGTTGAATCCTTTTTTCAAATCTTTTTACAAAATTATTCTTATTCCTAACTTTAGATGAAGGGCTAGTTCTTTCACGTGCTTGTATTTTGGGAGTTTGACCTCTAACCTTTCCAGCTTTAGTTAATGATCCGTGAGTCGGCATGAGCTATTAATATTGAAACTCATATTTATTATATGCATTTTGAAATTAGAATATTATAGGCAACAATTACCCGCATAGAAAAATTCATGGCAATCAAATACTAAATCACTATTATTTAAATTGAAGAATCTCATAATTTGATTTGCAAGTAATGTCAGTATTGAAACTCGAATACGCGGAAGAAATCCAAAGACTAAAGAAAGAAAAGAACGCAATAATTTTGGCTCATAACTACCAAATTTCTGAAGTTCAAGATATATCTGACTTTATTGGAGATTCTCTTAAATTATCTAGATTAGCTGGGGAAACAGATGCTTCAATTATTGTATTTTGTGGTGTCCATTTCATGGCTGAAACAGCTTCAATAATAAGTCCAAACAAGAAAGTCTTGATACCTGATTTAGAAGCTGGATGTTCACTTGCTTCTTCTATTAATCCACAAGAACTCTTAAAATGGAAAGGTGAAAACCCGGATGCTATGGTTGTAAGCTATGTGAATACATCTGCAGAGATAAAAGCTTTGTCGGATTATTGTTGCACCTCCTCAAATGCAGTAAAGGTAGTACAGAGTATTCCAAAACATACTCCAATCCTGTTCTTGCCCGACATGTTTTTGGGAGCTTATGTTGCAGAAGTGACCAAAAGGGATAATATCCAGATATGGCCAGGTGAATGCCATGTACATGCTGGTATTACTGATAAAGATATCAACCTGATGTTAAAAAAATATTCAAAAGCAGAATTTTTAGTCCACCCTGAATGTAGCTGTACTTCCTCAACACTATACCACGTATCTAAAGGGGATATAAATAGAGATTGTAAAATATTATCTACAGAAGGGATGATGAAAGAGGCTAGCTCGTCAAAAAACGATCAATTCCTAATAGCCACAGAAGTAGGAATACTTCATAGGATGCAGGTAGAAAATCCATTTAAAGAATTTATCCCTGTAAAAAAAGATGCAATATGTAAATATATGAAAAAAATAACCGTAGAAAAAGTATACAATTCACTTCTTAATGATGTTCATGAGGTTAAAGTTCCTGAAAAAATAGCAAAAAGAGCCATAATACCGATAGAAAGAATGCTGGCAATCTCTTGACCTGGTTCTAGGGGGATATGAATCAATCCTGGATTTAATCCAGTGCAAAAAAAAAAACAATACATGTCCAAGATATAAATAATCTTTGGATATTTTGAAAGGTTTAGTCAAGTAATCAATAAAGATATTCTCCATGAAAAAATTCCACTAGGTCATCTTTGTTTAGATTGTATGGTTTATAGTGAGAACAAAGTTCAGAGTGGTAAAAGGGTTCTCATAAATTACTCGTAGTATTTGTAAAAAAAATAGCTAAATACTAGGATAAAAGAGTAAAAAAGTAATTGCAACTTCCATCAGCATGTCTGCTTATTGCAATATTTTTTCAGCTTGTGGAGTTGGTCTTGGTTGTGGTTGTGGTTGTGGTTGTGGTTATTAACGAAACACTGTCTGAATTTTCGTTAACAACATAGATATCGCCATTGCTTGGGTTGTACTTTATGTCGACTGGATTGTCTCCTACATCAACGGTTTGAAGCACCTTGTCAGTGTCGCTGTCTATTACTATGACTTTGCCAGTTCCATCGGAGTTAGAAATTGAGGTACCATACATGTTACCATTGCTCGGATTATATACTAGGTTGTGAATATTATCTCCTCCATCAATAGTCCGTATGACCTTGTTGGTGCTGTTGTCTATTACAAAGACGTTACCACTTCCATCAGAGTCAGAAACAGAGGTACCATACATATCACCATTGCTCGGGTTGTATTTTAAAGCATCAGGACTGGTATCGGAACCGCTACCTACTTGTATTATATGAATGACCTTGTTGGTGTTGCTGTCTATTACGGATATGTCGCCGGATCCACTATTGGACACATACATGTTACCATTGCTCGGGTTGTATTCAACAAAACTTGGACTTTTTCCTACACCTATAGTATGGATCAGCTTATTTGTAGCATTGTCTATTACTAGGACCTTACTATTTACATCTGTATCTGTATCTGAGTTCGGATCAGATACCGCATACATGTTACCATTGTTAGGATTATATTCTAGAAAAGTTGGGCCATGAGGTATGCGCAAAGTGTGAATGACCTTGTTGGTATTGCTATCTACTACTAATACCTCTCCTAAGTTGCCTATATACATGTTACCATTGCTTGGATTATATTTTAGAAATTGAGGGCTATCTCCAGCATCAATAGTGTGAATGACCTTGTTGGTATTGCTATCTATTACTAAAATCTGATCCAAGTTACTAGCGTACATGTTACCATTACTCGGATTATATTCTAAAACATTAGGACTGCCGTTTACTTGTATTGTGTGAATGACCTTGTTGGTGTTGTTATCTATTACGGATATATCACCTGTATAAAAATTAGAAACATACATGTTACCATTACTCGGGTTGTATTCTACATTCTGTGGGTGCTCTCCTACATTGATAGGAATCACTGTAAATTGCGCCCATACCTCCTCGGTATTCAAAAGAGCAGGAGTCAAAGTAATAATTGAGATCACCAAAACAAAGAGATAGCCAAAATGATATCTAGAAATTGTATTTCTGTTCGTCAACTTTTTTTGTCTTTCAAGATATAATGTATACAGATTGATAAATTTTATTATACCTATTTATGAATTTTCTGTTCTTTGTATAGACCTTGCAAGCTTTGGGGATCCTATACGCAAGTTTATACAACTTCAAAAGTACACATAGTATTACACGGGAATTTCTAGACTGAAATCTATGGCTTGAACTGAATGAGTTAATGATCCAATAGAGATAACATCTGGTTTAGCAATGGCATAATCATAAATATTATCCAAATTTATGCCCCCAGAAACTTCAATAATGATTTTATCGCGTAAACCTAGTTTCCTGATTTTATCTAATGAGTCTTTGACATCTTCTGGTTTAAAATTGTCTAGCATTACTATGTCGGCCCCTGATTTTATCGCTTCAACTATGCCGCCAAAATCATTTACCTCGCATTCTATTTTTCTTTTATCTCCATACACAGACTTTGCCTTCTCAATCGCTTTTTTCACAGATCCAACAACTGCGATATGATTATCCTTTATTAATATCAGTTGATCAAGTCTTACTCTGTGGGAGATCCCACCCCCGATGACTACGGCCTTTTTATCAAAATACCTTAATCCAGGAACAGTTTTTCTTGTTGAAGAAATTCTTACAGTTTTCGACAATTCCCCTAATTTTTCAATAAAATGGTTGGTATGGGTAGATATTCCGCTCATGCGCATCAAAAGATTGAGTGCAGTCCTTTCTCCTTTTAAAATCGATCTGGATGATCCTTCTACTGCTAGGACATCCATCCCTTTTGCAATTTTTGATCCGTCTTCAACTAACAGGGTTGCTTCGCAGCCGCAAATATCAAAAATAATTTTTGCTTCTGAAAGTCCGCTAACTATTATGTTATTTCCGGTATTCTTACAAACTATAGTTCCTTTGGAGGTGGCATCCTCTGGAATCAGTAAATTACTTGTAATGTCTCCAGTGCCAATATCCTCATTTAAAAAACCGGCCAGTGTGGCTCTTTTTTCTACCTCTGACTGGAATGGATAACTAAATTCCTCATGATCCTCATCGTGCTTCTCCTCTGGCCCTTGTCCATTCCTTCGATTTAAATGAGTTGAGTTTGAATTATAAAAATTGTTATAATTTTTCAATTCAAAAAATTTATGTAACTTTTAAAGCATATTTATGAGGAACAGTTATTTCCAATGTAGCTGCGACCTTTGATTTTTCTGGATGAAGTATCAACATTATTCCAAACCAGTCTTTGGATAATTCAGTAGACTTACAAACCGGACACATTTTCCCGGTGGTTAGTGCCTTACATTTCTTACAGGCGTATTCTCTTGCCAACACTATCACTACTCGGTATAATTTTTATCTCTTGTCTTTTTTTGCAGCTCTTGCTTGTGGACTTTCTGCGTTCTTATCTTTGCTGTTGGGATTTTCACCACTAGTCCCCCCTTGGGCACGTCGTATCTCTTTTTCAACCCATTCTAATGCACCTAGAAATGGTTGTCTACATGTGATTCCTATCTTACCCATTGATGCACTCTTTCCTAAGCTAATTGCTGTGATTCTCGCACGTATTTTAGAGCTTATTCGTAAAGTTTTTTCAGATTGATTTGATAATATCAAACCTTGTTTAACATCACTTTTTAAATAATCATCTGTGATCTGAGATAAGTGTAAAAGAGCGTCAGTTGGACCTATTCTAACAAATGCACCAAAATCGGTGATTTCTACTACCTCGCCCTCTACGACCTCGTGAAGTTTGGGATAAAACGTTAATGCTGTAAAATTTACTTTGTGATATGTAGCCCCATCCCCAGCAATAACCTTGCCTACAGCGTTAGTTTCTGCATCTATAATCAAAATAACATAACCTAAATCTGAACTGACCATACTTTCATACTTTTCCTTTAGGATACCAATTGCAGTTAATTTTAGAGAGTTAGTTAGCTTACTAGGTGGAATTCTTACTACATCGGACATATGTGCTATAGCAAACATAATAAAGATAAAAGATATCCAGAACTATCAGTTTATGAACTTTATGTTTAATTTTGATTAATTATGTGAGACGACCTATCCTTACTTACTGTTTTGTCTATTTTCATTCTTGCTTTTGAGAATGAATGATTTAAATAGAATAATGACTCGATTTTTATATCGTCATGGTTACTGTAGATAAAGTCATTAGTGCCTTAAAAACTGTTAAAGATCCTGAATTACACAAAGATATAGTTTCTATGGGTATGATAAAAGATATTACCATTAATGAAGATAAACTTGCTTTTACATTGGAATTAACAACACCTGCCTGTCCATTTAATAGCGAAATTGAACAAGATGTGCGAAATACCATATCAAATTTGGGAATCAAAGATTTGGAACTTAAAGTCACGGCTAGAGTCATGGAGGGCAGGACAATAACTATGGATCAGATTTTGCCTGGAGTAAAAAACATAATAGCAGTAGCGAGTGGGAAAGGGGGAGTAGGAAAAACCACTGTTTCGGTGAATTTGGCACTAGCCCTTGCAAAGTCGGGTGCTAGAGTTGGTATATTGGATGCAGATGTTTATGGGCCCAGTGTACCTTTAATGTTGGGACTAAAAGAAGTCCCAGAGGTTTTAGAAGGTAAAATTCAACCTCCCATTACTGAAAATGTTAAAGTAATGTCTATGGGATTCTTTTATGAACAGTCTCAGCAAGCAGGGATATACCGTGGACCTATTATTGCAGGCATAGTAAAACAGTTCATAACAGACGTAAACTGGGGTGAGCTTGATTATCTTATTATAGATTTACCACCTGGTACTGGTGATGCTCCCCTTACAATGGCACAAACGATACCAATTACTGGAATCCTTATTGTGACAACCCCTCAAGAGGTTGCAATGAATGTAGCGGTTAAATCAATTGGTATGTTCAACAAACTAAACATACCAATAATAGGCGTGATAGAAAATATGAGCTATCTAAAGTGTCCTAATTGTGATGACAAAATACATATTTTTGGAGAAGGAGGAGGAATCAAGATTAGCGAACAGTTCAAAGTTCCTTTTATAGGCGAAATACCTTTGACAACCCAAATTATGAAAGGAAGTGATAGTGGAGTATCTGTTATAATTTCTGAACCTACGTCTGAATATGCGCAGGCTTTTAATAAAATCTCAAAAATAACCGCTGGAAGAATAAGCGTTATTGCCTCTGAATTAATGGACCAAGAAAAAGAACAAGAAAAAGAGCAACAAAAAGAACAAGAAAAAGAGCAACAAAAATCATAGAGTTCTGGTTCTTTTAATAATTCTTTGAGCCAAATCTATAAAGATAAAAAAACTTTAAGAATTTTAAAAGGGAAACAAGAATTTGAAAATCGATCCATCCCAATTGAATCTTTTGAAGGAGCCCTTTGGCGTGCTAATTAAGGATGAGAACATTAATAAAGAATCTTTAGACCGAGAAATTGAAAGCGCACACAAGATAATAACAGTAGGAGATACTACTACTGAAAAATTAGTGCGTCTAGGTTATGTCCCCGACATCTCGGTTGTGGATGGAAAAGAAAAAAGGATAAAAAAAGATAGGATATTTGAATATTCCGCTGACGAAATTTTACATTTTGAGAATAAACCAGGAGAACTTGATGAACATATAATTACACAAATACAACAATTAACTCAAAGCAAATTAAAAGACAAAATAAAATTCATTATTGAAGGCGAGGAAGATTTGGTTGCACTTCCGTTTCTAATGTTTTCGCCAGACAATTGGGTTATTTGTTATGGACAACCACAACCATATCACGGTATGGTAATAGTACATGTGAACGAGGATTCTAGAAGACGGGCCAAGTTAATATTTAATAAAGTCTTTAACATTGAGTTCAATAATCCAGGGTATGATGATACGGTGGCTGTATGAAAATACAATAAAAGAGATGATTTGATTTTACCATTTACTGACCCTGAATTTGCTTTTTGTTTTTTTATTTTCTCTAGGTTTGTACTTTTCTCCAACTTAATAATGACCTAGACCTTTTTCTTTACCTTCTTATCAGCAATCGCATCCGCAACCATCTCTGCTATTATCAAAGGTACCTATGCCATATTTCTTCATGCATGCATTGCAAACACTCTCAGATTCGTTAATTGTGGCAATATTACAAAACGAACATACTTTCGTCATATGTGTACTCTATGGAGATCAAAAATAAATCCTTATCTAAAATTGAAATTTTCCTCTTTTATCGATGTATATATTCTAGACGTGAACCACGTAGTTACTTATGCGCGGTTCAAGAAAAGTTTGTATATGGATCCTGTCTCGTCACTGATATAGTTCCAGTTTTCAGGATTGATATCTACAACAGAGAAATATTCTTGTTCCTCTTTTGATAGTACATCATAAATCAACTGGCCTACTACTATATGGTTAACCTTGGCAAAAGTGGTCATTTTGGTTGCAATACTTATGGTGTACCCTAGAATATCGTAAGACGGTTCCTTATTTGATATCAATTCGCTAGTTTTTTGAATAGTTTTATATTCATACTGTGTTAAGTCGTTTACATTATCTACATATGGATAGTATTTTACAATTACATTTTCACCGTAATCAATACCAATTCTAACGCCGATCTCTGGATAATCATATTGACTAAATACCGGATTGAATCCTTGATTGATAACCTTAATCATGGTACGGGCGCAATTTATTGCATTAATACAAAGGGTATACAAATGGTCAGAGCTAACATTAAAAAAACCAATTATTCCATCGCCAATGTACTTTAGAACATATCCTCCATATAGGCGGATAATCTTGGTCATCTCCTGACTAAAAGTTTGGATTATTTTAGACACCCTTTCTATTGGGAGGTTCATTGACATTTTCGTAGACCCTACTATATCGATATTTAGAATTATCAGTTTGATTTTTTCATTATAATAACTGCTGAGAACTTTCTGTGTTTCTTCAAAAGGAGCTGTAAAAATGGGATCTGAGCGTAAAGCCTTCCACATACTTGATTGGGAAGAGGAAATAATTTTTTGGATATCTATGAGAGCATCTACGTAAAAAACAGAGGCATTATCCACCAAATTGTTGCCTATCAGCCTGCTATTTTCATGATCTTTTTTTTCAATTAAGTTCTTGATGACATTATCAACTTCTTCTAAATCTACATCTAACTGCAATGCGATTATTTCTGGAGGAATTCCTGATTCGAAGAGATTTACAATCGTTTGGTGTTGCTCATATTTGGCAATTTTCCTTATTGTTTGATCCTTTTCTAAATTGTTCTCATCTGATTGCGAAATTCTCTTTTCACCTACAATGATATCAAATCATGGTTAAAAATCTATAGTAGATTATCATTTATAATTTTTGCCAATATCGTATCTATCAACCCAAAAATTGAGTCTAGAATTTTTTGGTTGTATCAAAAAATCAACTTCTGCCTGACTTTAGTCAATATTTTTCCCCTTTCTGTCGGACTTTTTTGCAGTTTGGTATATGACATCTTCTCTATTGCTATCGCCATAGCCATAACCATAATTATCATTACTACCACCTAGTCTTTTGAGGGCTGTTAGAATTTCTCTCTCAATTTTATCTATTTCTGGGTTTGTATTTTTTTCATAGGGGGAATCAGTATGATCAATGTTTTTGGAATCTATGGATACCTTGCTGTCATCCACAAAGTCCGCTATTGTGTCCTTAGCTGCAGTATCACTACGTTTGTTGTTTGTCGATATTTCTGAAAATGAATTATTATTAGAAAGAGGGTTTGACCCTGTGGTCATAATCGGAGGTACTGATTCTGGCTGGGAAATAGACGAAGTTTCTATTGTTGGTATAGGATTAGTTTCCGAATCTTTTGATTTGATCGCATATGTATTTGCAGTCTGTCCTGTTTCTGATATTCTAGCGTCCCTTGAATTTTGGCCATATAGAATGGTATCTTTTAACAGACTTTGAGAAACAGATTCCTCATGAGTGGTAACCCCGGTTCGACGAAAAGTCGAAGGATCAAGAGAAGACCTCGGGTATTTGAATTTATCCTCATTAGCGGAAATTACCAAAACTTGGTTGTATAGATAGGATAATTTTGATTCTACTCTATCCAATTTTTCATCTATTTTTTCATTTAAATCAATATTTTTATACTGAATTTTTCTTATTTTAAGGTAAATAGTCAATATTATTAGTGAAATAACAATTGTTTGAACAAAAATTGCAACTATCATTAAATCAGAGGTACTTTCAAAACCAAACATTTCAATAAGAAATGGTAATTTTTTTCTCGCTTTTAAGTCTAATTATTCAATTAACTGTAGGGAAAGGTGTTGATGAGTTGGGTCGATCCAATCCACAGTGTTTTTGTCCTTTCATTATGCGCAGAGAATGCCATCTTAAAAGAACATCGAAAGAGGATGACCATGGTGGAAATGGTGGAGTAAGAAAGCAAGCAAGACCTATGCATTCCATCGAATTGAATCTGTATTTCGAATAAGGTAGGAAATTCGTTTAATAACACTTTTTGTATCATCCCCACAACCATAACGAGAATAAAAATTGTTTCCAATGTAACAGGCTTTGGAGAATTTCTGATCCACTAATTGCACATTCTCGTATCTTATGAGGCCTAAGTTAATTCCTATCAGGTCCATGATTACTTGTACCAGACCTTTCCTTGATGCGTATGCTCTATCTCTTTTCACATACCAAAACATCCTGGTTGGATCGTTGGGATAATTACTAAATACCAATTCTTTTAGTTCGGTAGATCTTTCAATATCAAAGTGTCCCAAAATTTCTATCTTTTTTTTCGATAGCTGGTAAATGACATTGGCAAATTTGGAGCAAGACGAGCAATAATTATCATAAATTAAAACCGGAAAATGAAACTTATCGTTTTCTTTTTCCATGTTTATTATTGCACATCCTGACTTTTATTTTATTAACTAACAAGAAAATTTGAAAATGCTGTCAAAACACTCCAGAATATGTCGAAAAATACAAAAGCGACAAATATGTACTTCCATTCGTCATTTCAAAGCTCTGGGAAATGAAAATTCAGCCTATTATTCAGAATGAAATTGCCTCTGTATTCGAGGTTTGATACCGATGCCTTAATGAATTAATAGGATAAACCAAGGCGGGTTTGCAAAACATGCTTGTCCCAGGCGCATCAAATCCTCGTCTCTGGTCCTGGCCTATCTGAGTGGCCGTCATTCTGCCGTCACTTACCCATCATTCTGCCGTCACTTACCCATCATTCTGCCGTCACTTACCCGTCATTTAGGTCAACTCTTATTTTATGAGGGATTTGCAGGTTGATTTCTTTATATATAAACTTTTTGTATATAATATATTTGTATAAACATGGTCAAAAGAATTCCTCGATCAATCAGGGTCGAGGTACTAAAACAATGGCTAGAAGGGGTCTCCCGGGACCAAATTGCCAAAAATAACGACATTGCCTTCGGGACTGTATCCAACATACTTTTAGAGATAAAAGAAAACGTTATTCCAGACATTGATTTGCTTAGGGAAATAGCTTCAGCATTAAAGAGGGAGGATTTGGAATTAAAGCAGTTCGCTCGTGCTATGAGATTAAATAAGTTACTAGACAACCTGGGAATGACAGAAGAGCAAATTGAAAATTTTTTGGAACATTTAAATGTATTCTTTTACAGGAACGATGTTGGAGACATCAAGAATTTTCTGATGCAACTCGAGTCAGTTTCTGATATGGTTAGGAATCTTGATCTTTCCATTTATGATATCGAAGAATATATCATTGATAAGCAGGCCGAACTATATTCGTTAATACTTGATATAGTTCAAATCAAAAAAAATATTGAAGAGGAGAAAGCTGAATTCGTTAGGGTTGTAAAGAATACTGAAAGATATCGAGCGGCACGTATGTTTGGAGGATGAGCTTCTAGCCAAGTCTAGTTTTGTGATGCTTGGATTACAGATTCAATTGTTAATAATGAACTTGCATTAATCTGAAATGACAATTGGAATAAGATCTATGATTTTCAAAAATTTACTCTTTATGACTGATCAGGGGTTGTAATATCGATTTTGACCCCAGAGAAGGGATAAGTGAGGGTGTTGCTAATCAGTCTTGATAACTGTAAAAAGAATAATGTGATTTCTGCAAATTTATAATGTGAGTATCCAGATATCAGAAGAAAATATTTAAATTGAAAAAAACATTTCAGGGTAATGTGTGGAAGATTTTAATTCCAAAAAAAATCGCATATGGCGAAAATGCCGCAAAGGAATTTGATTACCCTGAAAATGCATTAATAATAACAACAACAGAGCCCAAGATTTATGAAAAATGGATAGAGTATATGGGAATAAAAAATTATCACATTTATGATAAAGTTACTCCTGATCCAGCTGTTGAAACAATTGAAACCATAAAAAATGAGTTTGATGGAAAAAATGTATCTTGTTACATAGGGTTAGGCGGTGGTAGCTCGCTTGATGTGTGTAAATACTTGAGCAAAATGACTGGTGTCCCAAAAATTCTAATACCTACTACATTTGGAACTGGTGCCGAAATGACTACTTACGCTGTAATCAGTTTTGATCACAAAAAGAAACTATTGCAGGATGAGGCTTTCTTGGCCGACGCCGCTATTATCGATCCATACTTTTTGCCTGGGACTCCATTTAATATCATGCGTAATTCTGCATGTGATGCTGCAGCACAGGCTTCTGAGGGATATGATAGCAAGTTGGCAAATCCTCTAACAAAACTATTTTGTAAGGAGGCATTTGATATTCTGGAAGACGCTATAATCAACGACAAGCCCGACTTATTGCCTTATGGGGCAATGCTTTCAGGAATAGGTTTCGGCAACTCATCAACTACCCTTGGGCACGCCTTATCTTACGTTTTTTCCAATGAGGGAGTGCCACACGGATATTCTTTATCTTCATGCACAACCGTAGCACACAAGTTTAACAATTCTATCTATTCTGATAGATTCAAGAAAATATGTCAAAAACTAAAATTTGAGCCCTTAAAGCTTAATCAACCTCTGGATGCCGCAGCGGATGTTATCATGCCTGATAGGGGGCATTTAGATAACAATCCGAAAGAAGTTACAAAACAGGACATTATAAAATGTCTAGATGAGATTGTAAATAGTAATCCACTTGCTTAAAAACTCTATTTTTTTGTTTTTGCTAGGAAAAACTATAAATTCATATTAATTATTTATCAAGTTATCTTATGACTACCATTAGTAAGAGTATGGATATTGCTGCTCCATTGAGCGAAGTTTTCACTTATTTTGCAAGGCCTGAACATATGGCAGATCAATTTCCAGAAAATATGGGTCTAAACGTAATTCCATTAGAAGTTAAAAACGGGTTTGGAGTAGGTACAATTTTTAGAATTAGCGGTGATTTTGATGGCAAAAAATTGGAATGGGATTGTGAAACAATTGATTACATTCCACATAAAAAAATAGTCGCAAAAATGATTGAGGGGCCATTTAAACACTGGCAGATTACTGTTGATTTTGATGAATTAGGAGAGAAAAAAACAAAGACAACATTGACAGTAGAGTATGATATGCCCATGGGACCTCTTGGAGGCCTAATTGATAAGGTTAAACTAAAGAAAATAGCTGAAAGGGGTATGGAAAATGGCTTGTACAGAGTTAAAGCATTGTTGGAGGGCACAGGTTCTATTCCGGTCTATATCACTCTAGAAGCCTATAGAAAGGTATTAAAGGAGAAAGAGAGGCTGAAATGCTCAGTTTCTGAGGCAATTGTTGATATAATCAATCAAAATCAACAACAAGCTACAGCCGCCAAACCAATACCATAATTTTTGAATCCATTATATAATAAAACAGATAATTTCCTTAGCTTAGTTTAAATAGTGTTCAGTTAATTTCATTTAAACGTAGGGTTCGTAGCTCAGCCAGGTAGAGCGTCTGGCTCTTAACCAGATCGAAAGAGGTTAAAATGTCGTGGGTCCGAATCCCACCGAACCCGCTACCATTTATAGTAACTATAACGATAACAATACATTAGATCGATTCTTAAGAAATGAGGATTATACATAATCGGCTAGTTGGTAGTTCAAAACAATTCTTGGATCATTTGACTTGTCGCTGTTAATTTGTATAGGTATATGAAGATGCACTTAGGTTTTGTTACTATTGCTGCTGATGTTGGCTTAGAAAAACTACTTGTTTTCTTCGGTTAACATAATTGATAAGATCAAAGTCACGTTGTGGATTTTCGTATACTTTGAAATTGGATTCGCGTGTTGGAACTTTGATACAATATTTGACCATATTTCATAATAGTGAATGTATTGAACTACATAAGTACAATTTTCAAGTTTGATGATCCTTCGCAGGAGATTATTATTGATACAGGTTCTGAAAAGTATTGGATAGGTGCAGATAAAGTTTCTTCCTACTGGAGACACAAAGAAGGATTTAGTAAGGAATAATTCTATTTATTTTTATCCAATTTTTCTTAATAACTGCTATACGATGTTATAAAAGAATATTGTAAGGTCGACCTAGTCAGCCTAGGTCTCTAATCCCATGAATTTTCGGCATCACCATGACCCATCATATTACCTTGACCCATCATGCCCATCTCTGGACCCATCATATTACCTTGACCCATCATGCCCATCTCTGGACCCATCATATTACCTTGACCCATCATGCCCATCTCTGGACCCATCATATTACCTTGACCCATCATGCCACCTTTACCGCCGTGGACTAACATCATCAATTTCATAAATGATGTTTTCTCGTCCTTCAACAAATTGCCGTTACCTGGATCGACTAAGACCTTGTGTGGTGTTCCACTAGAGTCAAGTACAATCACTGTATAAACTATGTAATGTTTTTCTGGATGTAAGAATGCAGCTATTGTAGTAGCGTTATCGCCAACTGCTCCTCGAGCGGTTGTGATCGCATCATTGATATCTACCTTAATCATGGATTTGAATGCATTAATTATTGGCTGAAAAATAGATATAGAGCTCGTTAAGTTGTTATCCTGTTGTTTAGCCTCATAGGATCCCATAGACATATCGTCATTCATTGGCATCCCAATAGGGTTGTGAGATGTCTGACCATTTGTCGTATTACTTGAAGTTTGTGCATAGACGCCTGCTATTGTGGAAAAAAGTAAAAGTAAACTAAACAGCGCAGCGAATGGCGCTACAAATAATGAATTATTCTGATTCATTAAGACTAAATACAAATAAAAGTATATAAATATACAAAAATGTCCATAATATAACTAAAATTAGATACCTTTTTCAATTTTCCAGCGACTGTATTGCAGGCATTTTGATCATAGTAATTACTTGACTCTTCAGAAAACTAAATTTATATCTTAACCATGAAATGATTAGTTACGGCCTGCATATTATAACAAAGTTTCAAGTAAACTGTAATAGGATTAAAATCTGATTGATTTAAAAATAAGGATAACAAAGGAATATGATTTAATTGAATTATTCTCCTTTAAAGGATTTTTCTGATGAACCTATTTTATCGGAATAAACATTCCTGTAATCTCTCCAATCGATATTTGAATATGAACAAGGTACTGTAAGTAACAGCAAAAAATATCCGATATTCCTTTTTGATCGAGTAACTACAATGTAGGTTCCCATCTATCTCTAGTGGGATTTTTAGTCTAAGTCATGGCTGATGGCAATTACTATCTGAATGAACTTATCAAACCCATGTGGAATTTCACACGATTTCCACCGAACCCGCTACCTAATGTAGTAACGAAATTACTTACAACAGTGCTCTAAAATAATTAATAATCATTCAAAATTAGTATATTACAAGGTTTTTTCTAAATCACAATGTATTGAATAAAGACAAAAGAATCATACAGTGAATATCCCAAAGAATGGATTAAGACATAGAATGAGTAAAGTTTGGGATAAAATATATGAATCCGATAGCGCATTTTTTGGTGATGAACCTAGCCATTTTGCAACCCTTTGTTTAAGAGAAATGAAAACAAATAATGTAAAAAAATTGTTAGAATTAGGTGCAGGTCAAGGTAGAGATTCAATATTTTTCGCCTCAAATGGGATTCAGGTCGCGGCATTAGATTATTCAAACGCTGGGATTGAAATAATACTCAATAAGACAAAAAAAGAAAAAAAAGGATTGCAAGTTAATTCAAAAACGTTTGATATAAGGAATGCACTTCCATTTCCAAATAATTATTTTGATGCAGTATACTCTCATATGTTCCTTAATATGAAGTTCTCACAGGATGAACTCAATTTTATTATTTCAGAAATAAGAAGAGTATTAAAAGATGGAGGGTTTAACTTTTTTTCAGTCAGAAATAATCATGACAATTTTTACAGGAAGGGGATGGAAATTGAAAAAGGTATTTATGATATAAACGGTTTTGAAATTCGTTTCTTTACGGAAAAGGATATTCAGGATTTACTCGGAGGACATTTTCAATTACTTTGGATAAAGGAAATGTCTGAAGATCCAGTTACCCTTTATCTAATATGTTATAAGAAGAATCTCTAATGAGGAATAATTTTCACAAAGGAATCTATCAGGGTACTAGTCAATTTCCAGTTATCTTGTAATGCTTTTCCACATCATTGGCTATTGTTAATAATAGGATAACAGAATGGTTGAATAAATTCAAATTTGTTTCACATACCACCGAACCCGCATAGTATACGGGTCTATATACGGGTTATTCGTTAATATATTCGTCATAAGGATATGAATCTTGATGATTTTCGTATTAACTTGAGGTTTAGTGGATGCCAGTAAAATTAGAAACCACACTAAGTATTAAAAATAAAATATTGAATGGGGTACACAAAAGCCATAGATTGTTCATTTTCTTGTAGGTAACTTGTAGGAGTAATTGACTTTCTACCTTTCAATATTGGTATTATCATAGGCGGTTGCAAGGGCCTGACTATTTCGCAGATCCCCTTGATTTAGATTTTGACTTGGACTTCCAACCACAGATGGCAATGTAGCAATTTGTGATTGATTAGTTAGAACACTGCCTGGAGGAACCAATGTGTTGTCGGGGATTTCAACTCCTGTTATGATACTGCCGACCCTGATGACCACGTTGTTACCTATCTTTGAATCAAGCACAGCACTCTTGACTCCGATTAACGTATTGTTTCCAATCCACACTGGCCCATGGATAAGCGAGTCATGTGCCAAGCTCACATTTCCACTGAGGTATATTGCATATCCCTCATCAAATCGTGTGTCATTGCCTAGTAGTCTATCTCCTTCTTGTGAAAACCTTTTGTTATCAACATTGGTACCGTCTCTAACAGCATCAAGAGCATGTAGAATTACTCCATCCTGAATGTTTGAATAATCACCAATGTGAATCGGAATGCCTTCATCCGCTCTACAAACAGCAGTGGGGGCTACTAATACCTTCTTTCCAATTGAACAATCGCCGATTATTATTGCAAATGGATGTATGTATGCCGTATCATCTATTCTGGGGGATGTAACATTTTCAACGACAAATGTATTTACATTAGACATTATGTTTGGCCATTGTTTAGATATTATCGATGTATCGTTAATAGTATCTTGACCCATGGCGAAAGGATTTTGATATCCTAAACTAATAGTTAATACCAGAATCAAAGATAATGTCATTACTACGACAGAGTATGTAGCACAGCTATTTTTCATTAGATTTGTTATAGATTGCAAAATATAAACAATTACCTTATGTAGTATAAGGAAAATGGTATTTAATAATTAATTTTAACCTATGCGTTTAATTTTTTGTAATTTTAATACATATCTACTAGCCCCGAGCCGCGCTGAGCGCGGCGTTATAATATCCAATACCTGTCTGGACTGCAGGTCAATTACTATCTTTTATCTGCATGAAATGTGAAGACTTTGGTTCGCAAAAGACGACTGAATTAGTAGATTTGCTGTCGTCCTAAACATAGAATGATTTACAGGTAGTAGTAATCTTGGCAACAATATTATTGTGATGTTAAGTATGTGAACCATATTCAGGAGTTGAACAGGGTTGCCAGTTTAACATATTTTTTTGATTAGTCAATACTATTCTGCCCCGCTTTCTGAGCGGCCCAATGTCATTTCACCTACCAAATTTATTCATATATTTGAGGATCTTCTTTATCTGGGTTCATATTTTCTTCATAAAGAATCAAAGCCGCATAATTCTCAACATCATTTTGACTATTGGCGATAAACTTAACATCAATCAACCTTCTTACTTCTTCCTTTTTTAGAAATTCATTGATATTTTTTTCAAGGTCTGACAGCTGCTGGTTATGATAGATCTTTACTCTTGTCATATTCATAGTTATGTACGATTGGTTTTAACATGTTCATATAAACCAAAAATTGAATTACAATCGTTGTTGAAATTGTTCAATGCATCTGAATACCTTAGTTAAACCGCATATATCGTATTGAAGCGTTTTCACTGAGCCACTTTATTCATTCGTTACATAATCATTATTATTTTAAGAGTAAACATATTGAAAGATTTATGATTTGATATGTGTGTGGTTTTAAGTTAATTTATAGTCACACGCCGTCCTCAAGGGCGGCGTTATACTATTGACATAGAAATTGGCCACTTTGGCATCTCAAATTCAGATCATCTTAGGTATCAGCCGCTCCTAGGGGACAGCCTATCAGTGTAAGGAACCCGAGCTTTTAATTACCCTAAAATCTCCAATATTCAAATGAATAGTATAAATAAAAATTCAAGTATTCATCTATTTTTAGCAATAGTTGGTACACTGGGATTGTTAATTCCCGCATCTTACTCATTGAATAATGAGGTTAATGCTCAACTAAATATATCCAGTAGTGATGATGGCGGCAATCTCCAGCCAAATATTAGTGCAGAAAGCATTTTCAACACAAAGACAATGACTTTGGGTAATAATATAAAAAACCTTGTTATCCTTATTCCTAATGAAGGTCATCATGCTGCTGGCGAAGATAGTGAAGCAAGGTTTTTGGACCAACATTTTGTAGCCGAAAATGCAGTAGTTAACACAGGTACTACCGTTCAATGGTTTAACGGCGATGCAGGTCATGAACGCACTATAGATGTTAAAGATGATACTGGTAATAGTGTATTTAATACCGGAGAAATCGTTGATAGTCAAGCATCTACTCCATTTACTTTTAGTAATCCAGGTGTGTATAACTATGAAGCAGAAGGTGACCCAGGTGTAACAATGACAGGTTCCGTAACAGTTGGAAATATTCAATCATCAGTAACACCGTCTAGCGCATCTACCTCAAATTCAAATTCAAGTGGTATTGATACCGTAGGAATTTTAATGGTTCCAACACAAAATATTGATGATTATATTCAACAAATAACTAGTGCAGGAATTACAGTCGATAATACCTATGACTTTAAAGACCTGAGAGGTGGGCAAGAAGGAACAGGAGATATACAAACATTAATTGTATGGACTACAGGTGGCAAAGATTTAATCCAAACACTTTCATTCTTAAGCGGGCTCTCATCTGATTTGCCATATAGTTGATAACAAACTATTTTTTATTTTATTGATGACATCTAAGTTGAATTAAAAACCGATTTAAGCTATCTTACTGAAAAGTTTTATCTGCATACCAAGAAAGGTAACAAGGACAAAAATTTACTCCAAGATATTAAATAATAAGATACATCATATTTTGGGTGCAAAGTATCTTAAATACAGATTTGTTATCTTTAATCAATTATTCTATCAATTTCCTTACCAAGCCTAGATTGACAATATTATATTACATCTAGAGAAGTATTTTTCAACTCTTCCAGATGTAAACATCAAGCCTAAATGATGCATTATAAATTAAATTGTATTGTTTATAAAATATAACTAATTAATTAGGTGTAAATGCTTTGAATCGCTAGTCATTACGCTCCATCTAAGTGTAGAATGGAATTTACTAAAATGAATTATTGTATATTTTATCGGATTCACATAACGAGTTAAATTTTAACGGTAATATATCAAAATAGTTTCAACTTTTTATGTTACGCCGCCCTCAAGGCGGCGTTACTATTCATATAAAAACAAATTATAGCTGTTGGATTATGCCATGTTTAACTAACAAACTATACAATTCGGGTTGTTCTTTTTTCAAGGCTTCTTTTGAAGATGGTAAGAATGATTTGACATTCTTTAATCGAATATTAGATTCTCTTTGAGGACTATCTTCTAATTATCATTGTGAGTGGCTACTATGACAACATGCTTCTTGTTGTCATAACGGAGGTACGGACTAGTGCCCATCAGTAACAGGAGACTGAATTAATGTTTTATTTTGCTATCGCATTCTTATCTGTAATGGCAACAGACACAGCTTTTTCTATCATCCGTTGAGCATTCTCAAGTATAGGTGTTGACTGGTGCGCTAACAACAATTTTTCAACCTTGAGATTCAAAAGTCTCCTTGCAGATACAATGGAAGTTTCCCAATCCTTTGTTACTGCAGATGGAGGAACAAATAGTCCGTCAGTATTTAAAATAGAATTAAAAAGAACATCTCCACCAATGAGAATTCGACGTTCTCGGTCATACAGGGATATATGACCTGGAGTATGTCCAGGTGTATGGATAACTTGCAGGGTGTTTGCTATCATGTCGCCATCTTTCAAAAGTTCATTAGTGACAATTGGGCCGATGTTTATGTTTCCAAATTTTTTTGTTACTTTATCAATACTAGTTCCCATCAACTTCAAAACATGTTCAAAGGCATCCTTATCAGGTGGACCATTATATTGCAGTTCATGTGACAAGTATGTGGACTCTATCCAATGTGAATAAATTTTGGCACCCGTCTTTCTCTTTACTTCATTGGCGGCCTCAATATGGTCCGGATGCAAATGTGTTAGAACAATGCGATTTATGTCTTTGATATCAATACCTGCATTCGACAAATAGGACTCAAACGTTGGAATACTACAAGTAAAACATGTGTCTATAAGGGTATAGTCTCTTGGACCCTCTTCAATAAGATATGACACCATACCTACAGTTGGTATCGGATGGTCCAATCCGTCTATTGAATGCACCTTTGCCACAATCTCTACCATGTAATATTATAGTTCGCTCCTAGCAATAAGGATTTTGTTGATTAGACCAAAGTCATTACAATTACGCATATTACCTCATGATTGGAGTAATAGAAGTAGTTCGTGTGTATAGGTGATAACGTTTGGGTCAGAAAGGTTAGTTTTTGACGCTCCGTCTCTAATTCCTTAAATGCATGCCCCTAACATTACATCACATGTTTAGATACCTTGACGCTCCTGATGACTCTTTTTTGCAAAAGGACAATGACTATAATAGATTACTGAAGAAGTTGCGTAATTTTACAGAATATTTATCATCTGAGGACAAGGAATTATTGTTAAAAATGATTAATGAAGTTTATTATAAATATCATAGATCCATCTTAATGAACTCGGAAAGTGACACCGAACTAATGCTTTCAACGTTGATAGGGTTATTGACAAAACAGAATTTAGAAATTGAAAGATTAAGGAAGTAACATTCTCTTATGTTACATTCCTTCCAGCAGTAAAAAGGGTTCACTACTCGTTGTGCCAACTGGATGACTTTCATGCGCCGCCTTACCGGGGCCTGCTGCCATGTCATTATCTTATTAAGTCAGGCTAGATGATATTTCACGCCGTCCGATAAAGGTGGCGGCGTTGGACCACGCCTTGGTATCTATAATGTCAAATGGGATATTATCAAACATGATTCTTATGTGATTATTAACATAGCAGAGGCCGCTGTAAGTAGTATAGTTCCAGACAAGTTTATTGGAGATGCCAAGCCGATGGTAGTGGGTAATATTTGTCCTCATGATGGTTATGTAGAGTTCACAGTGTGGCGGTGGGGGGATTTTCCTTATCTTGACTTTTGGACAGATATTCTTGTATTTAATTCCTACGACCCAAGATAGGATAGGCAAAGGTTTCCATCCATTTTTGCCTCTGTAAATACTATTGACGATAACTAATGGGAAAATGATAAATAATTTACATTTTAGGAATTTCATTTATTATATTGAGTCAGAAACTAGTTTTTGTTCTATTGATTCATATTAAACTGTCAATCATATGATAACGGCAAATTAATTTTTTGTTGGATAAAATATATATTTTTGAAACTATTTATTGGTATCCAAATTAATGGCACGCACAACTCAGTAACTATAGTATATCAACATGTAAGCCACAAATATTAGAGTTAATTTCTATTGGCACATGTTATCAATGAAATCGACGTCCGCCCTGTTTGACTAAACATCATCAGTTTGGGCTCAAGATCGGAATATTCACAGATCTGTGACTTTCCATCGAACCCGATGAAAATAATAATTACTACAAACATATGACTAGTCTGGATATATTGTTTTAATAATTTGTTATATGTGTCAAAAGAAATGTATGAAGATCATAGAATAAAGTGTTCGTCTTGTGGGAGATTATTTCACTCAAAGGAAAATGAGATAATTTGTGAAGAGTGCTATAAAGAACTTGAAAATATAAAATAATTATCTTCAATTTTACAGTCATTTTTGATAATATAATTTTATGGATATATGTGATTTCAGATTACAAACTAGTGTGAAATTTCACACTCGTCCCACCGAACCAGCTACCCTTTCTAGTAACGATATTAGATATTTTATGCAGGTTTTGACATACAGATAGTTATCATATTTCGGATATTGATAATCAAAATGATAAGTGATTATTGACTTGGTCATTAGTCCCATTCAAATAAAAATCTCTGGATATTACGCCACAATCCTGCTCAGTAGTTTGTCCTGGAATTACACATCAATATCCGGAATGTGAAAGGGGTAAGTCGAAATCACATCCTTAAATCTGATGCATAGTTGATGTTAAATTAGTATACCTTTTTTAAAAGTCTAATGAATAATAAAAATCATAATCGATACCATATAGACCCACTTCCTTGAAAGATTCTTTAGCGCCAACTCTGATGTAATTAGAGTTTAAGCCTTTGACAAATCACACACTTTGCCATTGACTAAATCTTATCTTTTAAAGATCAAAGGATTGACAATAACTAAAAATGAAAGATTTAATTCATTGACGTGTCAACAGTGCAGTTTCTCCCTAATAATCTTTGGTTGATCCAAGCCACCGAATTTGGTCAGTATATCGCAATAGCTATTATTATCATTCTGGTCCCTGAAAGAAACTTCATATGTAGCAGTGACGGTGCTACCTGAAGAGGGTATATGACACGTAACCTTTAATGGTCCCTGATTTGGTGCACCGCTGCAAGTATTTTTCCCACTGATGGGATTACTAAAACTAAAAGATACCGGTCCAACATCCTGTCCATTTAATCTTGCAACCTTTGCAAAAACGGTACCTTGTTCCAGACCACCAAATAAACCTGTGCTATCTGTTCTCCAAAGCACTGCAGCTCCATTCAAAATTTCAGTTGGCAATTGAGTAAACTTTCCAGAGGCCATATTCCAAGTTACTTGAGTGAAGAATGTCCCTGGTGGAGCAAAAGCTTGACCTATGATTACGGCATTTGCTTCTTGAGATAATGCTGGAATCACAAATACCATCACCATGAGAACAAACACAACTGAGAAAACCGCCAATTGTGTAGTTTTAGTCTGCAGAATTTCTTCCATATACGCCTTAGTCATATTTTGATACTCCAAATTCTTTATATAACAATGTCTGTGAAGTATACTTCAAGATATTACTGGTTCATCATACTTGTCCACATTTGGATGTGAAAACTTGAAATATTCGGAGGTAAAATACAGTTTAGACTTCAAACTAATATTTTAGCAAATTCTATCATTTAGCAAAACCATAGACTCATGTGGATATCCTCATGATTTCCACCGAACCTGCATAGTATACGGAATTTAATCCCCAAAATCATTTTGTTGGTAGAGAACAAATCACCAAAAATCTTTCCTCAAATATCAAATTTGTATCTGTCATGATAGATAGTCTATTATTTGATTGTAGAAAAGATGATGTAATTAATGAAGAAAATACAATTCGGATAATGACCCCAAATGTAATATAGAGGGTTAATTGACACTGCCACTAAATTAAGTAACTATTTACTTACTGATTTCCCAAGTAATTTTATACAAAATCTAGATAATTAGATGGGTTCTTTTTATATTCGATTTGACAATTAAATATGCTGTCAATAGAATCCTAAATAAAGAATATATTAATACATCTACATTTTATTCTCATGTTTTACCTTATCGAATAATTAAAGCCATTTATCCATCGCATAAAATAGACACAGTTAGAATTTATGATGGAAAACATTCATTACAATTAGATCCAACAGATGCCTTGAATTTGGCATGGTATAGAATTTATGAACCATTTGAAACTCAAACGATGTTAAACTCTATTGATGAAGGCGATACGGTCCTTGACTTGGGCGCATTTATTGGATATTATTCAGTCCAATTCAGTTATAAAGTAGGTCCGAAGGGGAGTGTCTACTCGGTTGAAGCAAGTCCTAATAACTTTGATATATTGAAAGAGAATACAAGGAAATATGACAATATTCATATAGAAAATAGAGCAGTTGCAAAGGAACATAATTCTACAGTTTCAATCTACGAATGCAATTCTAATAATGGAATGAATAGAATTTATCCATCTAAATACAGCAGCTCTAAAACAAGTAATCAAAAGGTGAAAACTATGAGACTAGATTCATACTTTGCAGGTAGACAGCCAATTAATTTCATAAAGATGGATTTGGAAGGCTCTGAATTCGGAGCATTAGAAGGAATGGAGGAGATATTTCAAAACAACAAAGGGGTAAAGTTAATGATGGAATTTCACCCGGATAGCATCAAAGAATATGGAAAAAACCCTAGAGATTTGATTGAATTATTATATTCATACGGTCTTAAACCATATCATCTAAACAAGAAAACAAAACAAAAGGAACTAATCAAATTAACTATTACTTCAACGGGTTCAAATATAGACGATTTTGTTGAATATTCAAATAACGAAACAACAAATTTGATTTGTGAATAATTAAACTACAAAATAAATTCAAATGTGGGTTATATGGCATGATTTAAATGCAAAACACCTTTTAAAAGGCCTTTGGAGATGTCGAAGGTATGATACTCTCTATATTGCCTTAAAAATACATTGTAACTACAGTGCCATTCACTAATTGTAACTAATTGTAACTAATTGTAACTAATTGATAAATAAATACAAAAACTCATATGCGTAAGTTTCTGTATTATAATAATAATCGCCATCCAATTCAAAGTTTAGAACAGATTACTCACAGATCTGTAACTCTTTCCACCGAATCCGCAACAATATTGGTCTTTTTATTCCACCCAGTTCATTATATTAGTATACATCATCATGAGCGACCGCGACCCCAACAAACAACCCGAGAACCTTGAATTACAAGCTAGACAAATTGCCATGATACTAGACAAATGACCATAACTAAAACCCAACAAATAGAGCTAACCAGAAAAATTTTTAAAATACTTGGGGGTGAAAAGAACGTATATAATTTACACTTTTACTGGAATAAGGGCGACGGGTTAGAGTTTTACACTGGTAGTATATCAAAGGTTCAAAAGAAACAAATCAAAAAATTGTTTGATAGAAATAGATTCTACATATTGGTAGAGAATTCAAAACCTAACCCATTAGAATTATATCATCCTAACAATGGTTTACACTTTTGGATATACGAAAAGCCCACGTATAAAAACCCCCCAACATCATGAGCCTTAACATACAAGCGCCACATCTTTTAACACTTCATTATATTATAGACCCACCATCTCTGTCTTTTATCTTTTCTAAGGAAAAAGAATCTGCGTAAATCAATTTCTAACCTAAATAATGTGTATTTATCAACAAATAATAATTTTGTTATGTATTCCTTCTGTAATAAAACTAAATCCTACTTTACCTGATGTTAAAACAAATTCTTATTCGACTTAAACTAATACCTAGAGATTTTGGATTTATCTAAATCATTAATGGTTTCAATAATATTGGAGAAAGATTTTAATTTTAAATCTCAACCGAACCCTTATACCATACGGAACTTAATCCCCCCGAACCCGATACTATTTATAGTATCGATGTGGGGCTGTATAAGATGTAGGGAAATTCCTAATCTTCATCTTATAAAACAAATCTTTTTCTGTTTTCATATTCACAATTGAGATCCTATGATTAACGATCCTTGACTGTTGAGGGTAAAGTTGGGGCCAGGTACGCAGCGAGTGCCTTGAAGATGTCGGTGGCGATGCTCGTGCCCTCCGTGGCGTTCGGGCCGTGCGTGTTGTCGATCACGATCGAGAGCTGCTGCGACGGCAGGTACGCGGCAATCCCCTCGTATCCGTTGAAGACCGGGTTCTGCAACACCCACCCATTGCCGACGGCGACCCCAAGTCCGTAGCCGATCTGCCCAGGCGCACCCGGCAGGCCCTTCGACAGATCCTCGACCTGCTCGCTCGCTGACTCCTTCGAGAGCAGCTTCCCTGTGCCGACCGCCTTGATGAGCGTGGTCATGTCGCGCAGCGTCGACGTCATGATGAGTCCGTCGCCAAGGCCCCACGACGGGCTCCATCCCGTCGACTCCTCGTAGACACCGCGCTCCGACGTGTACGCGTGGAGTGCGGGTGAAGGGATGGCCGGGAGCTTCGTGATATTCGTTTCGGTGAGCCCGAGCGGACCGAGGAACTTCTGCTGCAAGAGCTCGGTGATCGACTTCCCGGTGATCTTCTCGACAACGTTGCCGAGGATGATGAAGTTGGAGTGCGCGTAGTGGAAGCATGCGCCCGGGTCGCAGACGATTGGCTGCGCGAACGCATACTGCAGCAGCTCATCGTCCGTCCAGTGGCGGAACGGCTCCGCGAGCTGCGCCGCCTGGAAGGGCGGGTTCTCCTGGATGTAGTCGGGGTAGCCGGAGGTGACGCTCGAGAGCATCCGCAGCGTCACCTTGTCGGCGTTGGGGTACTGCGGGAACCACTTCGACAGGGTGTCGTCGAGGCTGAGCTTGCCCTGCTCCTGCAGCTGCAGCACCAGAGTCGTGAGCATGGGGATCGCCATCGAGCCGGGACGGAACTTCATGTCCGGCGTCGCCGGCACTCCCTCCTGGGAATCCCCGAGACCAGTCTTGACGACGGTGCCGTTGTCGACGTCGACGCGCAGGAGCACCCCCTTGGCGTCCTCCTTCTGTATGACGCCCTGGGTGATCGAGATGATCTGCTTCGACACCTCGGCCTTGCTCGTGCACGTGCCGCCGATGTTGATCTGGTTCGACGAGCACTTCGAGTTGGTCGTCGTTGTATTGATACCCATAGTAGAATTCGCAAGCGTATTGTTTACTGCAGACATGTTCACAACTTGTCCCATTGCTGTAGTTGGAACGAGTATGAACGCTGCCAGCACTAAGCCTAAGCAAAAGGGTTTCATTTATAGATACTCCAGTTTCGTCACGAACATACCCACGGCTTTCATTGAACTAACACTAAATTGATTCACTTCAAGTTCTTTAGGAATCCCACCAATTACAACAGATCGATCCGTGGGTTCAATGACCGTTCCATTATTATCTTTTGTAGAAGAAGGATTCCACACAAAATTACCTCCACCACCATCTCCTATGGAGGTATGACCTTTTACAATAGCTGTCACATTTAATTTAAATGAATCTTGATTTATTTTTCCACTTATAGCACGTAATTCACTTATGCTATCTACTGTTATTACGGACCCGATCATATTTTCAAATATGTAGATTAATATTTAAATTTGGTGTTAATAGACAAAATCAAGAATTAACGGAAAATGACTATCAATAACGGGTCTAAACTGCTAAAACTAGCTAATTCATGGAGCAATTTCTGCATTGAGTTTATATTAAAATATCCATTCAAGAACTTATCCATGCTTGGAAGATTCGAAAGTCACTGATGAATATTAAGATATTAACTGGTGCATAAGATAGAAAGATTTGTGAATCATTTATGGATATAGAAATGCACCTGTAATCCAAACTTCAGAAATGTCGTGTTTTATGAAGATATAAAATTTTTATAGAAATTAGGACATTCTTTCTTACGGTTATCGATCTATCACGCATATTTTGTTTGTATCCATATTAACTTTGCGTTAGGATTGGGCCATTTAAATAGTCAAATTTGTTATTAGTCCCATTGAGACCGTATTAAAAATTTATTACTTCTTATTACAAATAGATTACAAACTGATTATGATATCAAAATAAAAAAATCCTTAAACCCATGTGGATATCCTCAAGAGTTCCACCGAACCCTTATACCATACGGAACTTAATCCCCCCGAACCCGCTACCCGCTACCTAATATAGTAACGATTTATCATATAATCTAGTTAAAGTAATTCTAAACTGTCGACATATTAAAAAACATTATAAAAAAATCGGCTGATTGCAAAGAAAACCTTACCATTATCTCCTCTTAAACGTATTTATAGTATTCTGAGAATCACTATCTGAATAAAATTGGCTAATAAACCCATTTTCCTGATCGCCACTCTATTTGCATTAATAACTTCCATGGCCACTGCTGCGTTATTATCTTATTCGATGGATCTAGAAAATACAGTTTATGGTTCTGCTATTCCTAAACAAGGTGAAGAATCCACAGGTGAAGAATCCACAGGTGAAGAATCCACAGGTGAAGAATCCACAGGTGAAGTACAAAACAATTCGAGTATCTCAGACAATTCATCTATAGGAAATAAGTTACCTGTAGTCAACAGCAATTCGACATTAATAACCATAGGTTGTACGCTTGGGTATGGATACGACCCCAATAGCCCTAACCCTATTTGTGTACCACTTGATGGAAGCGAAAAACCAGGAGTTATCACCTGTTCAGCTTTAGGTTGCCCTTATAATCCACCTAATCCAAATGCTAACCAACCTATAGGAAGTGGTAATAGTCTAACCAAGTAGTAGCAATCAAACTACTGTTTTAGTAAGCTCTTTTTTGATGATCAATAGGCCTACTTAAAGCAATACTCACGGATTGTCATATTATTTATTATAAAAATAGTGATAAAATCGAGTCAAAAATGTTGACGAAATTCAACAAACAAGACCTGGATTCTTTAGGATGGATATAAAATTTACACTCGTTCCTTTTAGATAACTGGATTAATATTTATCTTACTTTTGATTTATTTAACTTTATAATTTTATCCCAAATCCTACCAACTTGTATGCATATAGAATCAAGCCTTGTTGTAATTCTTAAAACTATTATTATTCTTAGTCAAATAGTAAGTCAAACTTGACCTTTTAAAAAGCTCCGCGTCGGAGAGAAGAATTATAGAGTATCCAATCAGAGATTGTTAAAAGAATTTATCTCCCAATTCGGGCACTTGATGCTTGAAGCAGTATAAATTAATCTTGTAATACACCTTGCAATTTCTGAGATTATAAGGTTTTAAGAATGTTACAATTTAAGATAAATGCTCAAATACTTCTTCCTTAGATATTACTTATCATTGAATAATTTTAAAAATTTGCAAAATTACTCAAAATCAATCTCTGCAGTGGTCGTTTCTGCAATGATTCTTTCAATAATCATATCAATATCAATACCGAATGGATATGCTGCACCAAAGGATCCTCGGAATGATGAAAACGCGAAGTGTAGCACGGTATATGATAAGAAAGAAAAAAAGAACAAAGAAACTTGTTGCTGGAGAGAAATGGTGCCTGGTAAAATATTAGGAAACACATATTGTCAAACATGTGATAGCTACTCAAATAATTGTGGAGATAAAGTACTTCAAAACCGTCTTGCAGAGCAAACTAAACCGTTGGATCCCCTCATAAATAATGATATAGTAACAGAGAATCCAACTACATTAGAACCGTCTTCTCCAACATCCAGCTCAGGGATGATTGTAACAGAGCCTTTGCAACAAATGGAAACTAACGATGATAGCAACAAGGTAGACGGGGGCTTATCAGAAGATTCACAATCAAACTCTGATGATGTAAGTGACACAGATACCCAGCAAGAAAGTGATGTTTCAGAGAACTCTGAAGAATTTACAAATTCAAATTCAAAGGACACCGGAGCGGTCGATAATGAGGCTCCTCAATAGTTGGAATACCGCAATAAAAAAAGATTCATTTTTCTTTAATCCTATTTTTGAAAATTTGTTGATTATTCATTTATTTAATGATATTTTTCCTTTCTTCAACATATACGTTGATACAGAACTTCATATGGTCAATAATCTCAATAAGCGAACCTCATTCTCAACTAGTAATTTCTCCTTTATCAATTGAAATAAAATCTATATATTAATCCTTATTATATGAAAGATCCTTTGCAATTTCACAGCATTAGATAATCTATAAACGGTAGCCAAAAAATTGGAATCCATATATGGGACTGATACCATCCTAAAGTTTAAGAAGATAGTTTGATTTGTCTACTGTTTTTGTAAACCAGGTGAATACTAATTTAGCAATTAAAACGGTATACCCACCTTTTCTCATGTTACATTATCGTCTTTGAATATAGTATCCTATGCCAATATGCATATTGCGATTCAAACGGATTAACTCGGTTATCAAACCCCTGTGGATATCCTCATGATTTCCACCGAATCCGCAACAATATTGGTCTTTTTATTCCACCCATCGTATTATATTAGTATAATAAATGACGGAATCTGTCTATGAAGCCAATCATTCTGGTCTAGAGTCTGAGCAAAATTCCCATCTAAATACCAATAGAAGCCCCTATCTACCTTCTTGTACGCTCTAAAATCTTCCGAAGCGAAGAGACAATATCCTGCAAGATTAAAGAAATTTTTTGATTATACTGGAATTAAAATCGATTCTATGACTATTTTTGAGTCAAAAGACAGGTATAAAAATTGACGATAGTGAAAATATAAAAATCAATGGAAACGGTATAATCAAGAATTTTCAAAATGGCTTATTGACTAATTCTGATAATCAAATCAATATTTCTTCGATAAATCTTCAGAATAATGAAATGGGCGTATTTCTGACAGAGTCAAGAAATTTCATTATTCAGGATTCATACTTCAAATTCAATGATGTGTCAATTGCGCTACATACCGACTTCAATATTGAATTAGTCAATAACACCTTGGATTCCGATCATCTTGCAGGTATAACTTTAGTAGGTACAAGCGAATCCACGATTTCAGGGAATAAGGTAAAAGGATCGGTTAATGGCATTTTTTTGGATGGACATAGCAATAGTAACCTAATTGATAGCAATGTAACCTAATTGATAGCAATAGTGCATTTGACAATAGAAGGGTAGATTTGAATAACGGAAATGGCCTTTCAACAGAAATAAACGAAAATGAGTTTATAGGTAACAAATGTGATACTTCTGTCCCCAATGGCCTGTGCATCAATAAATAATATAGGATTCCATATTCTTAGACCTTTCATATAATTTTCCAACCCCATTTAGTTTTTATCGAAATAATGTTTAAAAAGTTGGATTAGAGTTATTCTTGGATTCTATTTAGGAACATGCGGTAATTCTTAACTCATATGTTCAAATACAATTTATCAATACGTTTCGTATCTGAATAAATGATTATCATTCTGGAAATCAAATATTGGACAGTAAAAGTTTTTAGCAATACAGTTGTTTGAACTATGACCATGAATACCAAACTTAATGCCATCTTCACTTTGTCAGTGCTGATGTCTTTCTTTTCAGGGTTGATTGCATCAAATGTTCCAATCAACCAAGATGTCTTGGCTCAAGGATTGAATACCCATAATACCGGACCCCTAAACGTAAATGTTCAGGTTTCTAACACAGGGAATGCCGAATTGATAGGATCCATACATGTTATCTCCGATATCACAGGTGTTTCTAAAAACGCTAATGGTATTATTTTCCCCTCTGGGCAAACGGTCATCAAAACATTTGATTTTAATCAAACTGAAATTCCAAACGGTGCAGACTTTAACGTAGAGATAGTATATGGAGACGACTTTTCTAAAATAGCACATGGTGTCAATAACCAAACAGATATGCCAGTCTTTTTCAATATTAAAATACCATGACGGCCATTTTCTTCTTTTTCTAAAAAGAAACGATAAAATCCTTTAATCTAAAATTGGAAAATAACTGCAGAAAATAAAAGAATATATTCGCCAGATGGATAGAACTAATTTAGAGAATTATTCAATTTAGGCTATTAACAAAATAATGTTTTATTAGTAAGATAAGTATAATGTTTCTGTATATTTTTTGAATCTACCTTCACCAGTGGGGATACCGGTTGGCTTCGTAAAGATCTTATCTATACTGTTTATCATTGTCTTATTTAATCATCCTTGTCAAGCCTTTTCTTTAATTGCAAATACGTCAGTTGTCAAGAATAATTATTGGATAAGTGAACGAGATAATTTGAACATAAGTCTTAGACTTGAACCGCAAGTGCCAATTATCGATCAAGTTACTAGACTAACCTTTGAGTTAAGAAACCTTAATGATTCTACACTAGTTAATAATCTAAATACAAAGGTTACTCTAACAGATCATGATGGGAGATTGTATAAGTTCGAAAATAAATCAATTCCCATATCTGGGGGTCACTTTTCAGTTGATTATATTTTTCCAGATGATGGCGAACATAGAATAATTTTGCAGATATATAAGAATACTACCCCGTTTACTGTAAGTTCATTTGATTTGGCAATACCTCATTCGGTAGCCCCATCTGAAAATGAAAAATTATTAAATCCATTTATTGACTTTTTTGATTCCCTTTTCTAGAAAATTGATTGACATTGTTAGTATAGGATAACTTTGCCAATTGAATAATTTATTAAACAAGTAAAACTGTCGTTTGAATATCTGAAAACTAACACTTGATTTAAGGCATCTTTTAGTATGTAGACTACATTCAATCTTGAATTGTATCCACACGGGCCCGGACCTTATGTGAATAAAGCGTTAGATGATTATGATGAGTGATAGAATCGAGTCATAATTCTTTCACATACTACCTGGCCACCTGACTTCTTCCGGCATTCTGAAAACGGACAAAAAGAGTAGACCTATCTTATTCAAAATCATCTTTCCTACTGCTATTTCGCCATTTTCCTGCTCTACTCTGCTTGATACCCCAAGAGGCCCAAGTGGCCGCCATTACAGCGATGAATCCTAAGAAGATCACAACTACTATTGCAACGTTCTGATAAATAGTGTAATCTTCTGCATAAAAGAATAACCAGATAATTACTCCTATTATGGAAGCGAAAAAGGTGAGAATAGATATGGTAACCCTCCACCCCATGCCGTCATCAGAGAGTGAATTGGACATCTTTACTTCCACTTACATATATGTGCAAAATTAATAAGGTTTTTCACATTGCTTATGGTTGCTCTATATATGGGCCCAGACAAATTTTAGTCCAAATACCATGAGGACGCTATTGCACTTAATTACATATCCTCTGAAAAAACACATTTCGAATACAAATTAAAATAGTCAAAATAATGCACAATTGTTACTGTATTTAGAGCAGTAATTCACACAACTTGCTATTCTTATACTGTAAAGTATATTGAATTTTGATGGTGGGAGTTCGTTCTTTAATATAATAAATATATTTTTCAGATTATAAAAAACCATCATATTTGGATATAATAGTATTGTACAACTTTGTAAAAAGGTGTAATTTACCTCTTGAGTATAGATATTAGTAAAAATCAAGACTTAATTGTCAATAATACTTTGGATTATCAATGGTTTGTGAAGATCATGAGGTAGTTGCAGAATTTAATATAGTCCAATTAGGAAAACATTATTCAAGTGATCAATTACCTCCAAGCATGAGAGACGAACTAGCCATTGCTACCTATGCTATTAAAAAAGTTAAAGGAATCAATGTTTTGGGAACGGGCATGAGCATTCATATGAAAGCCAAATCAATTCAAGATATTTTAAAAGCAATAGAGTATACCCATCTATCTCTTATGGATATAGGAATATCACGAATAATTTCATCAATACATATAGACGAAAGATATGATAAATCACAAGCGGTAGAAGAGAGATAGTTGATTCAGTATAAGAAAAGTTACAAATTATACAACATAAGACTATAGTGCTGTCGATAGAAAGGTCTCCATTATCTTGGAGCGTATAGTGGGCGAATTGATAAATTATCCCATACCAACATTCTCTGATTGTTCATATCCTAATTTCTGACTGCTGCTAGATGAATCCTATCAAAGCGTGAGAGTGAAGAGTAGTAGAAATAAAAGAATGATAGTTTGAATTATAGTTTTAATTTATTGTGATTTGCAATTTCCTATTACTTTAATATGCTTACTAAACTTATCCGCATCTCTCCATCCAGACTTAATCATAAGGCGATCCGAGATGGTGGTTTCAAAATATATCTGACTTTATTTTATTCAAAAGGAAGATTCCATTGATTTTATGATAATCGCAAGGTAAGTAGTATAAGGCATTAATGTGTATTTTATATAATGACTTTAACATCTGTTATTAATATAAAAAGTATATGTATCTGCGCTTTTTTAGCAATTTCGGTGGTATCCGTTCTTAGTTTTGGAAGTAATACTAAGGATAATTTGATTTCCATATATGCACAAGAGGTTACTTCTAATGTTACTACAAATTATTCTAATATTCCTTCGGCAGAATCTGTCCATACAACTGAGATATTGAAACTACCTGCTAACGTAGACACCTTTGTAATGCTAATTGTAAACGAGGCACATGAAAGTTGGAAAGAGGAACAACATAAATTAATTACAGATAAGAACGCATATTTTATTCCGACAAATCTTGTTATCTACGAAGGTACAAAGTTAATATTCTTGGATGCCGATGCACCTTGGGATACATCTCATCCACATGATTTAGAATTAGTCAATGTTAATAATAGAGAAAATAGCGGTGCTTCATCATTTTCAACTGGTACCTTAGATTATACAAATACTTCAGAACCTTTTACACTTCCTGTTGGGAATTATTCAATAACTGATAAGGACTATGAAATAAAAGGAGGAACAATTAACGTGCTTGAAAACAATCAAGGAAATAGTAATATCAGTGGGAACAACAAACTAATTGTTGGAGGATTTTATACTCCTACAAATCAAGTCAAAGACACAAAGGACAATGATGGTAACTCTCATCCTGGTTCTTTAGCATATTATAGACAAGCGTTTAATGAAAATGGAATTGAAATATTAAGCGAATATAACTTATTCTAAATGTGATTATTGTCCGGAAGGATATTGGCCTGATAACAAAAGCGGAAATCATACTTTAATCATGTTTAGTTCTGAACGACCACTGGAGCAGACTTTAGAAATCTTAAAAACTTTTGTAAAAGAGAATGTGTACATATAATCATATTTCTATCATGTATTGAGACACAATGGCAAATGTATATCGACATATTCGTCGTCATGGGTAAATGACAGCCATTAGAATCCACCTTTAAGGACCGATATCGTTCTGAAGCCTACCGGGCCCCATGTAATCTTTTCTCTTATTAGCAAAGGATCAATATGTTTCCTTGAAATAAGATTTTATTTAATTAATAGTTCCCATGTACCTCATGGACTCGAACCCCACTGAATCTAGAATGGGTTGTTGACATTTTGTTATAATTGACTAATTTAATACTTTTTATTAATACAGAATAAATATCATGCAGCTATGTAAAACTCAACTGTAAAGATTATCAATCAATACCTATTAAAGAACAAACAAATGAATTTATTATCATTTGGAGAAATCCTTACCCTGTGTCTGAAGAGATCTCTAAAATAATGGTCGGTATAGATGGGTCTGAAGCTTCAATCAAAGCCGTAAGAAAGGTTTTAGACATGGCAAAAAAATACAGCGCAGAAGTTATTGCAATTCATATTTCATTGATTCCATATTATTTAAGACGGTTGCCTCAAAGTGGATGGGAAGAACTACGCGCTTATGATGATGAGCAGATGAAAATATGGTTAAAGAATATTATGATAGAGGCCAATGAAAAGAATATTCATTTTAAGGCATTGGTAAAAGAGACTACATCATCAATTGTGAATGAAATTATTAGAAGTGCCGATGCAGAAAATATTGACTTGATTGTTTTAGGTAGTACTGGTAAGTCAAGGCTTGATAGAATGTTGGTCGGTAGCGTAGCCCAAGGCGTGATGACCAATGCAAAGTGTTCTGTTTTAGTAGTAAGATAATTTCAAGTCCAACTGGAATTAAAAAAAAATAAACGCTTCTAATAAAAGATCAAATAGTTTTAGGAACTTGATTTGTTGTATTTTTTATCTACAGGTTCTATGTGTCTAGCACTAGCATCTACCGTTCTCTTTCTATCAATAAAATTATTTCATCATAGATAAATTCATATGACATTTTCTAAATTATTAAGAAAAGATGACCTTAATTTGTCTACATTATGCTAGGGACATCCCAACTGACATAAAAATAAAAGTAAATAATTCCTTATTCGTAAATAATTTAAGATCCCAGTATTAGACTCATTATATTTTCGAGGCTATTGCCTATTCTGCCTGGAATTAGAGAGGTCCAAATTATTTTTTGACCTTTGTCTGTAAATATATCTTCCCAAAATTTTGGGTCTTGAGAATTTGAATGAATAAAAATCCCATAATTACTATTTGTAGTTGAAAGATAACTTCTCATCTGGTGTAAATTGGGTGTTAGGTTTTTTGGCGAATAATAACTATTTTTTGCGTCCAAGACAAAACAAGTTCCATCATTTTTCTCTATTACGATATCCGGATTATCTTCGAGAAATTTGTCTTTGTATTTCCAAGGCGTCGCATAGGTAGCCTGATAAGTTATCCTTAGAGTTATCCAATGTGATAAATGTCACTAAGCCTTTTGATGCTCTAATCTGTTTTAATTTGACATTTTTTTTCTTTGAAATTTCATAAAGGATCTTGGTGAATACCCAACATTCATACAAGTCATTGGTATTATCTAGATTCATAAAGTGATAATATAGTACATCTTTTGCTATCTCTTTTTCATTATACGTTAGCCAAATAAAATATTTCCAATAATAAAATAGTTTTATTATGTTTGCAAACTTTTTAGGTATTTTTTGGTTATAGAGTCTAGTTAGAGTAAGTTGCAATAATTCATTTAACTTATAGGTCGATTCAATCGCACTGGGAACGATTTGTTCTATTATTCTAGTTGCAAGGATTTTTGATACATACATCTGTATAGTCATTAATTCGTGAATTGTAAGATTGAGTCGGTTGGACTCAACTAGTCCCTCCAATTTGATATATTTAGTGCAGTAAAAAACGATAGACAATAATATGATGACGAAAAATATTCTCGGGAGTATTGAAATTCTTATGTATTTCAGAACAGATAATACTATGGTCACCTATTCTTTGTCGCATAGTAATTGTTTTTCTGATGATCAATAGGTCTACTTAAAGCAATACTCACAGATTGTCATATTATTTTTTATTAAAATAGTGATAAAATCGAGTCAAATTTGTTTCACATACCACCGAACCAGATACTAATGATAGTAACGATATACTATGTACTCAGTTTAGTTTCTCTTCCAACCAGTTATCATAGATCCAATTTCCAGATAAGTTTCTTAAAATTCTTTGAGATTTGAGGTTTACAAGAGTTATTTTATATTGAACGTACCCATCGGCAGTCATTTGATTCAACATATTAGTCAAACTGGATGAATTGCAAAGTGTGATTGGAATCCAACATTATTTTACTATTAGGTTATAAATTGACTGAGTTGCAAAGTTCATGTTACTAGCAACGGTTAGATCTCCAGCTTGACCTCCGAATTTTATCTCGTGTTTGCCGGCGCTCAATGGATTAATAAAAATCCAGTAACCTTCCGCAATGGAAGAAGTCGTTTGAGGACTAACTCCCATTATGTTATTCGCAGGCAACGTAATGTTGTATAATTGAGACTGAGCTCTGTAGTCTGCTAAATTTTCCATCTTTTTTCCATCAATTGTAAGATCCGTGCTGATTGCTCTATCGATATTTGCCTTCGCACAGGTTTTAAGCTCCTCTTCAGTCTTTCCATCGCCACCTGCGATAGAGCATTCAGTGTTTAAAAGAGGGAAGAATAAAGACGTATTTGACGGAATCGTACACTCTCTTGTTATTGACCCGCCAAATGTACCTACCAAAAACCACACAGAGCCGACTTGTTTCACTGCACATTTTGCCCCTGTTTCATCATACAACGGGTTTTCATCTTGCGGGATTGAATACACCCATTGCCACCATTTAGAGGCCCATTCGCCATAAGATGATCCTTGCGGATTTGTATCCGGTGCTGCTATTTGTTCAACTAACTGGGCGGATACCATCGGGTAGCAACTACAGACTATTATAGAACCTATGAGGATTAAACTGATTTTTGGAGAAGAGATAATTTTCATAATCGATATCTTTATTACAATATGAACATAAAGTATTTTTGTGTTTTGCCCAACCAAACGCAAAGGACAGAATTTGGATTTGAGTCATCACCCATTTTCAAACAGAAATAAATCTAGAGGATCATATAGGAGTTAGAGACTTACCTATGATGCTAGTGCTATCTTATCTTAAAGAGAAAATTTATGTTCTTTTTGTCGTCATGGTTTTAGCAATGATCCTGGATCTCTTTTTTGGGAGGATTTCTGAATTAGTAGGAAAACAGTATTATTTTAGCTGGGGAATCATGTTTTTTCTTTTTATTTCGATATTAGCCATAGCCGGGCAGTATCTTATCCTGCAATTTGTAAAAAAAAATATCTCAACATTAGAACAAACAAAGGTATTGCGATTCAAGAGAATTCATACTCTGGTAACGATTGTACAGATTTTTTTGACTACTGTTTTCATCTTCCTTACTTTTCAGTTAATATATTATAATCACTACAATACAATACTTATTATCATTACTGTTACCACTGGATATGCAATGGCCATTGCAATATTCGGATTTGTTGCCTTTAGTTTATTTCTTTGGTATAATCAGTATAGAAATAACATCATTGTATTACTTTATGCAGTAGCGATTTCCATAATTTGTGTAAATTCGATATCATCCGTCATCTATTTAGATAAGGCATTGCTTGAAAGACCTCCAGAAATTTGGAATAGGTCGTATAATAATTTTGAACAGTTCGTTCCGGGCTCCATAAATTACTACCTGAATAATTTCTACACCTATTCATTGATATTGTCTTTCGTATCGATCTGGATAAGCACTTTTTATATGTTACGTCATTTTATGGATAGAATTGGCAGAACTAAGTTTTTAATACTAATAACCGTACCATTAATTTATTTCTTGAGTCAATTTTTTACTTTGTCTTTCAATTTTATCAAGCCAATGATCTTATCTGATCCTTTTTTTTATAGTATTCTTTTTACTCAAATATTCACGGTTAGTAAATTGATTGGAGGGATTTTATTTGGAATTGCGTTCTGGACAATCATAAAAACTATTCCCAAGTCTTATTCTATAAGAAATTATTTGATAATTTCAGCCTTCGGTATGACTTTTATTTTTGTTATAGGAGAAACTTCGATCATCCAGGCACCATATCCGCCTTTTGGAATTGCTACTATTTCATTTGTCGGTTTGACAAGTTATCTTGTTTTCATTGGGATATATTTTTCGGCCATTTCTATAACTTTCGATACACAATTGAGAGAGGAGATAAGAAAACACATTGAGGGACAATTCTCATTGTTGGATAGCATTGGGACAGCTAAAAGAAACCTAGAAATTCAAAAAACAACCTTGAAAGTCGTAGAAAAACAAGCTAAATTGTTAGAAGAAGAAGTAGGGCTCAAAGTAACGGATAATGAATTATCGGAATATATGGAAGAAGTTATGAAAGAACTTAAACAATATAAGGCAAGCCAAAAGGGTTGATACCTCAAATACAATTGTAGAGTTTTGTCGAGTTGATTTTCCTTGAGCGATGACTCTTATAGCCATTTCAAATTATTGACCCTGGGTAATTTAGGTGTAGGGTCACTTGATCTTTATCAGACTAATATTATGTATTGCTTGTACTTGAAACTATAAAAAGAAAAACAAACGATTTTGCCAATCACTCTTATACATCCGAGAACATGGCAATTTCTTGGTTAAGGACTTGGATTTATACGAAAGTACCTAAACATTTGGTAATACAATGCGAAACGACTAATACCTTCTGCGCGTGTTACGGTTAAAATCAGTTTTATTTCATTAATTTGAACGTGGATTAACGGTTTATAATTCTGTTGTAGGACTCACAATTTATTTTTTTATGTTCATGTTTCTAAATTAATGAAATATTCTATAAACCCATATGGATATCCTCATGATTTCCAACGAACTAGATACCAATGTTAGCAACGATATCCTAGAACTTTTTCATCTCCGTCCACCATTCCATTTAGGGAATTTAGGATACTAGTCGTTAGAATCCGTTCATCTCGTGGACTTAATTCTTCCATGTATTAATTTAGAAAATCATAAATTAGATAAGGCTTGCGCTAGGTTGAGTTTGAAAAATCTGAAAACTCCCACCTACGAGTATTGTCTAGGTCTATATTGGAGCATTACAAGGCTTTTTATGATTTCATTAGATCATAATTCATAGAAATTAGATTGGATAGACTGGCTGCAATACTATCGGATTTTGATGGAACTCTATGTCCTACCTCTGGTATAAAATACAATGACAATAGTTCCGATTTTATTCCACGCTCAATTGAAGAAATACTCTGTGAGATTTCTTTAACTATCCCAATAGGCATTATAACAAGTAAAGACTTTGATTTCATTTATCCAAAAACTAGAAAATTTGCAAAAATATTGTCTTGTATTTTAGGATTAGAAACCTTTGTTTTGAATGATAAAGAACGAACCAATTATAATGAAAATATTCTAAATGAAAATAATAAAGTATCTACGGAAGATATCGCTATTAAAGATAGGATTTCACTTTTTGACCATGAAATGCTATCAATCAATTCTCATATGTTAAATGAAATTACCGCCTATCTTGAAAATAACTATCACACGATGAATGTTGAAAAGAAGTTTCTAAAGGGTGAAGAAAATCTCCTAGGCGGAATTACGGTGGATTGGAGACATAATTCTAATTGGATGGTCAATAAAGAGAAATATAAAGAGATTGTCAAAGAATCAGTATATAATATATTAAATAGGACTCAACAAAAAGAGGAAGGCAATAGATCCAAAGAAAAATCAAGTTCTCTTACTCAACATCTTTTTATCCAAGAATATTCTACTCATCCTTTCATTGATGTTTATGTTACCAAATTAAACAAGGGCAGTGCATTTGACTCCGTTGTTTCCAAACTATATGAAATATTAAATATCAAGGGCAAAATAATATACCTGGGTGATTCTGAAAACGATAACCCTGCATTTAAAAAAGCGAATATTTCAATTGGAGTGAATTCAGACAATAGACTAAACCCTACCTTGGATTGCACCTATTCTATAAAGTTTGAGAATTTATCTATTTTCTTAAGAAGACTGGTTGATAATGACTTTGATTTCTCGGAATCATTGTTAAATTTTTGAATGTCAGAGATGAGAAAAGGTAAAGTATGATATGAAAACTATTAACAATCGTGAAAGGGATAGAGTTTGTTTTATTGGCAGCCGGAGCAATTCTAGGTGCTTATATTAGATACAAAATTACGTCCTTTCCATTAATACTAGGAATAATAGGTTCAAATGTATTGATTGTAAATATCGTGGGTAGTTTTATCCTGGGTATTTTCTCTGTTTTATTGGTTAACTGGAACCTAGATCAAC